>JANBVI010000028.1 GCA_024239075.1 Fischerella sp. CENA71
GAGACTATGAGTTATTACCCGAAACATCAGAGACGTTTATCTACCTTGCCATGATTCGCATCATGCTGAGGCGATTAGCATAAATTTTGACCCATCAAAACTTTTCAAACACCCTCTTAACCGAAGCGTATAGAACTTAGATGCGTGAATATTTGAAATGTAGCCTCAGCCAACGCAGCCAACGCAACCAAGTTTTCGCAGGTTGGTCAAAAAATGTGAAAATATCGCCGTAGCCTAAGAGGCTGTTTGATGATGCTGCCAGTGTAATTCGGGAGTTGTGATAAATAAAACTTGGCATAAACTGGTCACAAATTTAGGAGTTTGCCAATTCATGACACTGGTATGTCTCCACCATACATGAAACTGACCAAACAACAGCCCACAGATAACATTGTAGATTCATATACATCTAAAAATCTATAAACTTACCGTATTTTACTACAGCGATCGCACTGCTTCATCTCTGAATCCTTATCCCTTATCCCTTATCCCCGATCCCCGATCTCTGATAAAGGTAGGCAAAAACGAAAGATGCTTCCTACTCCAAGTTCACTTTCTACTTCCATGTAACCTCCTTGCAGTTCTACTAAGCGATGGGAGATGGTTAAACCGATACCAGTACCACCGGAGTGGCGGTCGCGAGATTTGTCCGCTCGCCAAAAGCGTTCAAATATATGTGGTAAATCTTCTGGTGCTATGCCCATACCTGTGTCGATGACTGCTATCCAGAGTTTTGAATTATCAACCCAAGCTTGGATAGTAATTTTGCCTTGATTTGTGTAGCGTACTGCATTACCAACTAAATTTACTAACACCTGTTCTGTGCGATCAATATCTGCCAAGACAAGAGGTAGCTCGGTGGGACACTTCAGTTGCAGAACCGGTCCATCTTCGAGCAATTGATCAGCGAACCTAGTTACTAATGACTCTAATAAAGGGCGTATATTTACAGGTTTGATGTGAATTGGTAAATAGCCAGCTTCTGCTTTAGAAAGTTCTTGTAAATCATTTACTAATCGCTCTAAACGCTTAGTTTCTCGCACTAACCGCAGATAAATTTCTGGGGAAGGTTCGATGCTTCCATCAGCTAGTTCTTCTAAATAACCACGTACTACCGTCAGAGGTGTCCGCAATTCATGAGTCATATCTCCAATTAATTCCCGTCGCCGCTTTTCTACTCCTTCTAAGCTTGCAGCCATACGGTTGAAACTTGTCCCCAATCTATTGAGTTCTGGAATGTCTGACATCGGTAGTCGAGCATTCAGTTTACCTGTAGCAAACTCTTGAGTAACTTTTTCCATCTGAGTCAAACCTTGCATAATCCGCCTAGAAACCCAGAAACTCAAACCTCCTGCTGCTGTACCACCAACAATCACTGACCAGATAGTACTGTTTCTCCAAGCGCCTTCAAATCCGTCAACTAATTCTGTACGGATATGAAATAATCTGTAACCTCGTTTTTCTAATTGCTCCAAGTGCAGGACAAAAAAACGTGGAGAAGAAAGCTTGCTGATGATTACAAGGGCGAATACCCCCACAATCATCACTACTAAGTGGGAGAAAAACAAGCGAGTTGCCAAAGGTAAGGACTTTGTCGATCGCCAACCCTTGTTAATCATGTTAAAACTTTAAACTACATTAGGGTCTTCAAATTTATAGCCAACGCCTACAACAGTTTTAACAAAAGTGGGGTTAGCAGGATCTGGTTCTATTTTTTTCCGCAACCGCGCTACATGAGTATCTACCACCCGTTCATCACCATAAAAGTTATCACCCCAAAGCTTGTCAATTAGCTGGGTGCGGTTCCAAACTCGACCAGGACTGCTAACAAAAGTACTCAACAAATTAAATTCTAGAGTTGTCAACTCCAAAATTTCTGGTGGACGAGAATCTATCTGGCGACTGATAGTACGCTGTTCTACATCTACTGTAAAATGTTGCGTACGATAAATTTGATGTTGACCCCCGCCCCGTAGACTACGTCGCAAAAGAGCGCGGACTCTAGCAACTAACTCTCTAGGGCTAAAAGGTTTAACCATATAATCATCAGCACCAGTAGATAAGCCAATCACTCGGTCTATCTCCTCGCCTTTGGCTGTCAGCATCAATATATATGGGTCTTTCATCCCTGGTTTTTGGCGAATTCTGGCACAAACTTCCAGTCCATCCAAGCCAGGAATCATTAAATCTAGAATGATTAAGTCTGGTGCTTGCTCCTGAAACATCCGCAAAGCAGTATTTCCATCGCGAGAAGTACGACAGACAAATCCTTCTTTTTCTAGAGAGTGTTGGATCAACTGAGCAATTTCCGATTCATCCTCAACGATTAAAATATCCATTTGAGTTAGAGACGAGTAAAATGCACATAACAAACTAAGAGCAGTTTACTCCACAAAATATCTACTGCTCTGGCAAGATACCAGTATAGATGAGAATGAATTGATCAGGAAATTGTCTACTGTACGCTGGTGTTGGATAAGGGACGATAGTTATAAGCAGAATTAGGATCTTTTTGGATATGTTGTTTGATTGTGTCCAAATCAATGAAGCAGTCAGCAACATCGATTAAGCTATCACTAGCCATTGAGCGAACGCTGACAATTTCTACTCGTACTCCTTTGTAGGCGATCGCATTGACAGCATAAGCCAAGTCTCCATCCCCACTCACTAACACCGCAGTATCGTAATAGGGGACTAAATTGATCATATCTACCGCCATTTCTACATCTAGATTGGCTTTTTTAGAACCATCTGGAAATTGGACTAATTCTTTGGTAACTACCCGATAACCGTTGCGACGCATCCACAACAGAAAACCTTGCTGTTTTTCATTATTGCGATCAACACCTGTGTAGAAGAATGCACGTAATAGCTTTGCACCTTCTGTTAAACAATAAAGTAATTTGGCATAGTCGATTTCAATTCCTAGTTGTAAAGCCGTATAAAATAGACTGGAACCATCAATAAAAATAGCCACACGACCACGATTTGTTTGACTGAAAATGCCTGTATCTACTGAAGAATCTGGTATTGTTAAATCTTCAGTTTCAATACCGCTGTCCATCATATTCTCTCCGTGCCATTGTGGTCTTTGTTTCAGTAATGTGTATGGATTTGTCTGTTTGCTAAAAGAAGTAAAATTCATTGATACCTCTAGATTTTAAATCTGAAAAGTTTTTCCTTGTAATTCGTCAATAGAAAAACTTTATTCATTTGTAACTGTGACAGCACAGCATATTTGTTCAATTTAGACTCCACATCAATATCTGCTCGCTTTGAAAGCAGCGTAATTTTTGAGGAGAGAATCAAGTCAGCCATCAGCACATAATCCTATTTTAACGAGGCTATGAAACTTCGCTTCATCACATTATCTATCTGATGAAAATAAATGGCTGACATTACAATAAATTAATATCAAGCCTTGTAGTTAAATATGCAACAAAGGAATATAAATATATTGTTATATCTTTACATTTCCTAGACAACAGCAATATAAAAACTTACTTATACTCCAAACTTTTTAGAGAAAGTTTTTCAACAATATAATATGCATTTGTCAAAATTAATCTTGGAACTATTATCTTGCACTAGATCAATCCGATTTGACTTGTGAATTTACTTTCTGAGGCTCTTAACAGGAAGCAGAGAACAGGGAACAGTAAAGAAATAGGTAAAGCTGTACTGAAAATGCTAAAAATAAGCGATTAAAACTAGTTCGTCCCTTAAAATGATTTTTCATAAATAACATAGGGCTGCTATAAAAACCGAATTCTAGCAGTACTGAGGTAAATTTTGACTTCCAAAACAGCAGCAATATCAAAACTATTATTTTATAAATTTCTATAATACTCAATTTTATTGATGGTATATTGTTATTTAGTCAACATTGTTATAAAAATAAAAATAAGTTTGTATAATGATAAATATTTTGAAGTTTTATAATCATTTTTTAAAAGCAATGAAAATGGGTGTGTGAGTATAAGAATGTAAGGGTATAAGGCTGTAAGGGTTTAGAGGCTTGTACCGATGATTCAGGCAAAGCAGGATTTTACTACTATTGCCTATTGCCTATTGCCTATTGCCTATTGCCTATTGCCTGTTGCCTGTTGCTATTGCCTATTGCCTATTGCCTATTACATTCTTTTGATTGTGCTTTCATTTTCTGCTGAATTCTGGCTGGAATACCTAATCTAGAATTAGCATAAAGTCTGTCAAATTCTCGCTGGTAATGAGCAGCAACAATGGAATTTTTAATTACTAAAAGTGTCTCATCATTCCCATTATTGGCTGCTCTTGTCCAGTTGTGAGAACCTGTAATCACTGTATTATGATCAATAATGGCAAATTTGTGATGCAATAAATCACCTTTTGCTAAAAGAGGTACACCTACGGAAGTAATGGGATTTCTCCAAGGATGATTATCAATTTGACTTTGGCATTTTTTACTCAGAGCTATGCCCATCATATCTAATGCTTCGCTGTAGGGACGATAGGCAAACCCTGATTCAATTAAAGCGCGAATTTTCACATTGTTGTTGTGGCGAATTTCAAGTATATTTGCTAAACGCTGTTCCGAAAAGACAAATAATGCCATATCTATAGATTGACTAGCTGAACTTAAAGTGTTGCCAATCAAACCATTACTGCTTTGCAGCCAAGCTTGTGTGGGGGAGTTGGGTGAAAATTTGACTGTGATCTGATTATTACCTAAGATAATTTGGTGAGAATTTTGTAGAGGTTTTTGTAAACCAAACTTACTGTCTAATTTACCTGCTACTCCATCACCCCACATCAAATTAAATTCTTGGGTAAATAAATCTGCTAATTCGGGGCTGTCAATTTTTAATAAGTTATTAGCATTACCCAAACTATTAGTATTAGTAAAATCACCATGTATATCACTCATGGTAAAATTTGCGGAGGTGACGATCACAAAGCGATTGTCCACAACTACAAATTTATGATGCATCAAGCTGCTACCTTGAGAACCATCAGCCTGATCATCAAGTAAAGGTATTTTTGCTTGATTTAAAATCACTAAAGCATCTGTTTTGTTAATTTCCTCTATACTCAGTTTTCCATCTTTATTACTATCTGCAAATAATCGATAATCTTGATAGCGTTGCTGTTCCCTTTTATCTAATTTGTTCACCTCGTTAACAGTAAAACTACTCCAAGGACGACTATAAATATTTTCTACAATAACTCTGACTTTGACCCCCGATTTTTGTTTATCTACAAGTGCTTGCGCTATCTTAGGTAAACGTAATTCTTGAACTGCTATATCAATTGTTGATTTTGCTTGGGAAATAGTCTCAACAATTAATTTTTCTAAATCATCTCCTTGATGAATTTGGTGACGATAAGGTTCTAAATATTGGGAAGATTGAGAATGGTTGAAGTAAACTTGTACAAATGGATCTTGTGGTAATGGTTGTAAACGCTTACTGTCAGAATGGACTCGTTGACAAGCAGATAAGATTAGTATTACTGAAAATATAGAAGATAAACGCCATTGGATAGATAAAAAAGACACAGTGGTTTGATAAAAGTTTACTTAGCTGAACAAATTTATAATTCCCAAACTATGAGGTTATTAAACGCACAGCTTGGGAATTATCAACCAACCTTTCACTTTTCACTCTTATCCTTACCTTTGATTTCTGTAAGAAGCCTACTATATTAGCTGAAAATATAAATAGCCCGTTTCCCAGTGTATTGACTGGAGAGTCTATGCAAATTTATTTAGATTACAGTGCTACTACACCTACTCGCCAAGAAGCGATCGCAGCAATACAAACAGTCCTCACTCAACAGTGGGGTAATCCCTCTAGCTTGCATGAGTGGGGACAACGGGCAGCAACTGTCTTAGAACAGGCTAGAATGCAGGTGGCTGGACTTATGAATGCACCTGCGGAATCAATTATTTTTACTTCTGGGGGTACAGAAGCAGATAATCTCGCAATTATGGGTGTTGCTCGTTTGTATCGCCAACCCCAGCATATAATTATTTCTAGTGTTGAACATTCCGCTATTTCTGAACCTGCGCGGTTATTAGAACAATGGGGTTGGGAAGTAACTCGTCTCAGAGTAAATCATGAAGGTAGAGTTAATCCTTTAGATTTAAAAGCTGCATTGCAAGACAACACTGTATTAGTGTCAATAATTTACGGACAAAGCGAAGTTGGTACAGTCCAACCAATCGCCGAATTGGGAAATATTGCCCGTAGTGCTGGTATTTTATTCCACACAGATGCAGTTCAATTAGCAGGGCGCTTACCTATAGATGTACAAAATTTGCCTGTAGATTTACTGAGTATTTCTAGTCATAAAATTTATGGGCCACAAGGTGCTGGGGCGTTGTATGTGCGTCCGGGTGTAGAATTGATTCCCCTAGTGGGTGGTGGAGGACAAGAACAGCGATCGCGTTCCGGTACGCAAGCAGTACCGATAATTGCTGGATTTGGTGTCGCCGCCGAATTAGCAGCCCAAGAAATGGCGACAGAAACACCGAGATTGATGCAGTTACGCGATCGCCTGTTTTCCCAATTAACAGATGTTCCCGGTTTAATACCCACGGGTGATTTAGTTCATCGCCTCCCCCACCACGTCAGCTTTTGTTTAGAATACGCAGATGGCGAAATAGTTAGTGGTAGAAGTTTAGTACGAGAATTAAATCGTGCTGGGATTGGGGTGAGTGCTGGGGCTGCTTGTAATAGTGGTAAACTCAGCCCTAGCCCAATTTTGTTAGCAATGGGTTATTCAGAACAAGCAGCTTTCGCTAGTGTACGAATGACGCTCGGACGAGACACCACCGCAGCAGATGTAGATTGGGTGGCGATGGTATTTAAGCAGGTTTTGCAGCGACTATCACCTGTAGAATTGGTTTTTAGTCATTAGTAGAGACGCGATTATACTCTTACCTTGAAGCCCCTCTTACGAGCGTCTACGCGTCTGTACAATGGTCATTAGTCATTGCTAATGAAATATGGCAAAATCCAAAATCTAAAATCTAAAATTTTTTAAAATGGCTGAATTACCAAACTCTTTAGAAGATGCGATCGCCCAAGCGCGTACAGCTACCCAAGCAGCAATAGCAGATGGCTATACTCGGCTACAAGTTGAGTTATTGTTTCCCGAATTGAAATTGATCGAGGTAGCACAGCAATTTCTACCTACCTTTGCACAATACAACGACAAACTAAAAGTTTTCTTTGCTGATGCGGGTAGTGCTGGTCTTGCTCGTCGCGACTGGACAGATATATCATTCAAAATTACTGACATTGGTACTGGTAGAGCTGCCTCTATTGAGTCAAAAGTTCAACCAGAGGATGAAATTTTTCTGTTTATCGCCCCTGGCTCCCCAGAAGTCCCACAATTGGAAAAAATTTGTGATATTATAGGCGGTCGCCCCTTAGTAATGCTAAATCCTTTTTTAGAAGATGCCGGTAAGATAGGGATTGGTTATGCTGCTAGACAAACCCGGATTCGTTTTCTCAGCACAATAGAATCTTGTTACTACTTACGTCCTGTATACGAAGATGTAGCATTGTTCCGTTGCTATCCTGGAGCGTGGGAAATTTTGGTAGAAAATAACGGAGAATACCAAAAAATCGCCGAATTAGCACAAAAACCCTCCGGCGACGACTTAGATATAATTCTTGCTAAAGGACAAGCCTCGACAGCAACAACACAAGGAGATTCTGTCGCAGCAGTACCAGGGAAAAAGCCAAATGTTTTCAGAGGTTTGCAAAGGTTTATCAACGCACTGAGGAATTAGGATCAGTCGTTTCAAGGTGTAAATTTGAAAAATGAAAATTTCTTGGTGTCTACCCTGTGGGTAGGCGCGTAACGACTTCTGCAAGTAGCTGCTATCGCGTCTAAGTGTCTTGGTGATTAAATAATTATTTTTTCACCACTAAGACACTAAGATACAAAGAGGAAATATGACTTTTTAACTTAGATAATGCTTCTTTTTCTATCTACCTTGAAAGGGGTATTACGCATTGACAAATTAAACTTAATGATCTAAAAAATGGACTTATTACAACAGTCCAAAACTTTATTCTGCTTGGATTTTGAATTGCTTATGTCTAATTTACCACCACTCAATACAGATACTATTTGGGCAATTCTCAATGAAGAAATAGATGACGCCGCGGTTAATCAATTAGTATGGCACTGCTTGGGTTATCGCTACGACCCAGTGACTGCAAAGTGGGATAATCAGGAAGTATCTCCCGAATGGCAAGATGAATATCCAGAACCGCCCGATTTTATTGAGAGTCGTCCAGCAACAGTTAAATTAACTCGTTCTATTCCAACACAGTACAAACAAATAGTAAAAGAAAAGCTGGGTTTTAAGGGTTATAAAATTGGCGAATTTGGCCCTCGACAAACTCGTAGAGCAACTGCTGCTAATTGGTTATTGAGTTACATGGAACAAAGCAAATAAAAAACAGGGTGTAGTTAGAAATAACACTGTGCTAGTTTTTGTAACTGTATTGTGATTAGCACAGTGTTAATGTGGTTAAAGTAATTTAATCCTTTTTAGTTTTTTCTAAGTCTGTATTATCATTTGGTAGTTTTAAATATTTTCTTACTAATGCATCAAAAACGCTATTAACAAAACGATCACTAAAGCCTATTAAAAAGCAAAGAGCAAGTATTAGCGATCGCACACTACGTTTTTTGACTGTAAACAGTTATCACTCTTACTTTTCTGCTAGTTTATTCATTTAATTTATTTTTATCTCTATCTAGCTTTTCCCTAATAGCTTCTCTACAATATTCCGGTGGATTATCTTTTTCATATAATTCATCTTTCATGCTTTTAGGAATACGTAAATTAATTCTTTCAGTTAACGGTTCTTCTCTATCAGTAGTAAATGGTTTAAGGCTTTTGGGATTACCTTTAGGATTGGGCATTGTATATAAATGTAAATATAGTTATGAAACACGTGGCACCACGTGTTTAATGATTAATTGGTGGATGCTTTACCTGGTAAGTTTTCATCCACCATATCCACTTTATAAGAGTAGACAATCATTATGCTATCAAGAGAACAGCTTGAATTGCTATCACTAGAAGACTTGCAAGCAATAGGCAGAGATTATGGTATCCAGCCAGTTGGAAACTATAGTAAAAGAGAATTATGGATTAGAGCGATCGCACGATTTCCATACAAAGCCATTGATCAGATGAGAGACGGCATAGGAATACATCATCCAGGAATTAACGCTTATCATCTGCTGACACAGGTACTCGATAGGATTGGAGAACCTACAGATAGCCAAAAATCACTGCTTAAAGCTAGCGATCGCGAAGAATGGTTAGAACATGAGCAGTGGCGATTTTATCAGGAAAAAATGCAGGACTTACATCGCACCGAAATTCTGATTCGCAACGCCATCAAATTGCTAGTTGGCTAGATATCATCACAAAAATTTCTGCAAATCTCCAAAATTAGTGCGCGATCTACCGAAATGAGTAAGCAAAATGGCATTTTGAGAAGGCATTCTGGCAAAATGAGTAAGTAATACCAATTTGAAAAAAGAATGCGACAAATAGACCATCTGTAGAGACGCGATAAATCGCGTCTCTACCAAGGATATGTTGCAATCATTAATTGAATTGGTATAATCGAGCTTTTTGTTTACTAAAATCGACCTTGTATGTTTATTTGATGTTTTTTTGATGAAGTGACAAGTTATGGCGATTCTCCCAAAAAGGGGACGAGACGCTACGCGATCGCCTCTGTTAAAAGCGCCAAGCATAATAAAAACCACCTAGCCTTATCTGTATGTAATTAAGCTCGGTAAGCATGAAGAGACTGAAAATTGTTACTGATTACTGAACCCATTACCTGCATAAAAGTATTGCGAAGTCCCACAGCTACCGGGTTTTTCAATTCGCCCATCTTGGCAGATTGCAAAGATTGCTCAACTATTGCCTTGGTGCGTGGAAAACGCACAGACTCATACTGTTGAAAAGCAATACTTGGATCTGGTTGTGCTTGCAAGCATTGAGCAACAACATAAGCATCTTCCAAGGCTGTACAAGCACCTTGTCCCATTGTCGGTAACATAGGATGGGCAGCATCACCGAGTAGCGTAATATTTTGCTGACTCCAAGGCTGTTTTGGCGGACGATCATATAAATCTGTGGTCAAAATATTGGCTTCGTCCGTAGCAGCGATTAACTCAGGAATAGCTTTTGACCAATCCTGGTACATCGTCTCAAGCTCTTTTTTGCGACCAATGGCAGCATCTGGTTGTAATTCTGGCGCGCTTGCTGCTGCATACCAATACATTTTTCCCTTGCCAAGCATCATAAAACCAAATCCCTTACCACATCCTAAAAATTCTTGAATGTAACCAGGACGGTATGCACTTGGAATATAATCGGTCAAACCACGCCAAGTCTTAAAATTACGGTAAATGGGAGGTTCGTCACCTAAAATAGCGGTTCTGACTTGCGATCGCAAGCCATCTGCGCCGATCATCGCATCCCCTTCAACGCTCAAACCTGAAGCAAAATAGGCATGAACCTGATTATCCTGGCGCTCAAATCGCTCAAAGGTTTCTCCCAAAATGAATTTCTCACCAGGTACACTGCGCCACAATAGCTGATGCAATTCGGCACGATGAATTCCGATTACGGGTAATTCAAAGCGATCAACAGGCACATTGACTAATTGCTTACCCCGTTGCGAATTAAATTGATAATTCGTCGTTAGGCAACCAACCCGAATCGCATCTTCGAGTAAATCTAATTGCTTCAAGATATGGGTGGCATTTGCCCAAAGCGCAATTCCAGCCCCAACTTCTCGCAACTGTTTAGTTCGCTCGTAGACAACAGGCTCTATACCAGCACGACTTAGAGCGAGTGCAGTTGCAGCACCGCCAATCCCGCCACCAATGATGATTACTTTGTCCATCACTGTAAAGTAATAACGGAGAGAGTGGGATTCGAACCCACGTTGAAGTTGCCCCCAAACAGCATTTCCAGTGCTGCGCCTTCAACCACTCGGCCATCTCTCCAGAGGTCACGATTTGCAATTGTACAATATACTTCTATAAAGTGCAATCAAATTGCTCAAAAATCTTAAATTCAAAACCAACATGTCCCGGACATATAAAATCACAGTTCACGATCGCGCCAAAAACATAAAACATACTTTAGAAGTACCTGATGACCGCTACATCCTGCATAGTTGTGAAAAACAAGGGAAAGAACTGCCTTTTTCTTGCCGCAATGGTGCTTGTACCACATGCGCTGTCAGGGTGTTAAAGGGAGACATTTACCAACCAGAAGCAGTGGGACTATCCCTAGAGTTACGTCAGCAAGGCTACGCATTATTGTGCGTGAGTTACGCCCGTTCTGACTTAGAAGTAGAGACACAAGACGAAGATGAAGTTTATGAACTCCAGTTTGGGCGATATTTTGGTAAAGGAAGAGTGCGGGCAGGTTTACCGTTAGACGAGGAGTAGGAATTGGAGATTGGGGATTAGGGGTAATGGGGATTGGGGACAAAACAATTAAAAATTAAGAACTTGTTGATTCATGCCCATTGACAAATGACCAATGACCAATGACCAATGACAAATAACAAATGACAAAAATTGTAATTTTATCTTGCCTGTTATTCTTAGTAGTTGCTTGTCAACCTCGAAGCAAATCTCTAGAGAATGCACAGGTACAAGTCAAACTTGCACAGGTGGTAAGTGGACAAACCTTGGAAGTGCTGGGGATGGGTGATCAACCCAATTTAATTTCCCAAGTGCGCTTACTGGGTATTGATGCACCGGATTTACAACAACGTCCTTGGGGAGATGCAGCAAAAGAACGCTTGCAAGCACTAATTAAAGGAGACTCTGTAACGCTGGAGTTTGATGTGGAAGGGCAAGATAAATTTGGGCGGACTCTGGCTTATGTGTGGCAAGATAAAGTGTTGTTGAATGAAGAGTTAGTCAAAGAAGGTCAGGCGTTGTTTATTGGGCGATCGCCTAACCACAAATATGACCAACGCTTAGAACGCGCCCAACAATGGGCTAGAATCATGGGACTGGGCATTTGGAACCCAGAAAAACCCATGCGTTTCACCCCTGCTGAATTTCGTCGTCAAAATCGATAGGTGCGAGTTGAGCAACTATTAAGCACTAACACCACCAATTGATAATCGCAAAATTGACAACCCTAAAATGATCAAAAACAGTACTAGCCCAATCGTACAAGCATAGCTAATTTCTAAATTATTAAATGCTTGTTCATAGAGGTAATAGACTATTGTTTTTGAACTATTTCTAGGGCCACCTTGAGTCATTATATATACTTCTTCAAATACTTTAGTTGCGGAAATTGCTGAGATGACACCAACTAAAGCTAGATATGGTTTCATCAAAGGTACTGTGATATCCCAGTGTTTGCTAATGCCATCAGAACCATCTATTGCTGCGGCTTCGTAAACATCATTCGGTATTGATTGCAACCCAGCTAGATAAATTACCATGTAGTAGCCTAATCCTTTCCAGACAGTCACAGCCATGACGCTGAAAAGCGCGAAACTGGGACTAGTCAACCAAGGAATTCCCTCTGGTAAAATGCCTTTGAGTAACTGGTTAAGCAAACCGTTTTCGGCATACAACCATCGCCAAGCAATTCCTGCTACCACCATTGAAATTACCACAGGGGTATAATAAGCAGCTCGAAACCAATGCATTCCTTGCAATTTTTGATTCACTAAAATTGCCAGTCCTAAAGGAGCGATTACCAAAATCGGCACGACAACCACAAGATACAGCAGAGTATTCACCAAGGTTTGCCAAAAAACAGGATCAACCCATAAGCGGCGGAAATTAGCAAAACCAATCCATGCAGGTGTTTGGGTTAAATCGTATTCGTAACGGGTAAAGCTGAGGTAGAAAGCTTGTAGCGCCGGCCAAAAGACAGTAAGTACTAAAATTACCAAAGCAGGTAGTAAAAATAAATAAGGTGTCAGTCGCTGATTGATAAAAACCCAATTTTTTGATGTCAATTTATCCATAGTGACACTTGATCTTCGTGCTGTTGGCAGATGAGTGAACAGTCTTTGCTCACTCAATATAGAGAAGCAAACTCATATTACACGAAGGATCAAGGCTGATTCATGATAGTGAATCAACACCAAAAAGGTTGGGAAATTATTTATCATCGCGCCCATGCTTTGTTGGCGGCTGAAATTGCGGGACATTGGAATGCGAAAGAACGTCCTATGCGTTGGCTAGAGACAATTGCAGCAATTTCCCATCACGATGATTTGGAAAAAGAATGGGAAGGAAAACATATTACAGATGCTGGTGCGCCCCTAGATTTTACTTTGATTAAAGATACTAAAGCGAGTGATGTGGCAAGTTTACGGGAATTAGCAAACAATGCTCGCTATCGAGGACGGTGGGTTGCGATGCTGATTTCTATGCACATGAGTTTTTTAAATGAAGGTAATCGCGGCAAATTACCAGAATTGGATGAATTTCTAGATGAACAGTTAAAGAATCAAGAACAATGGCGTAAAGAATTAAATATTACAAAAGATGATGCTGTGAAAGCTTATGATTTTTTTCAGTGGTGCGATCGCCTTTCACTCATTCTTTGTAACCGGATGATACCTGCAGGCGAACGTGCTTTAGAGATTGCAACTTTATCGGATCGTAAGCGTTATGATGTAATGCAGCGCAGCGACGGTAATTTAACTGTCACTCCTTGGCCTTTTCAGGAGAAGGAATTTACTGTGAATGTGGAAGCTTGCTATGTGGAACAGTTGCAATTTGCAAGTAGTGCTGAACTCTCTCAAGCCCTGCAAACAGCACCGATAGAGACTTTAGAGTGGACTTTTGTGAAGTAGTAGTTGAAAATAACCTCACCCTTGAGGCTGGAGGGTGGGCAATACGGTTCGGATAAGACAAATCGATTAGACATCTAATACCCTGTAGAGACGTGCCATGGCACGTCTCTACATCCCAAAGCATGACGAAAAATGCTTAACCGAACCGTATTGGGATTCCTCCTACGCCCCTATACCCTTACACCCCTACACCCTCTCTCAAGCTAGAGTTTTTCCCTACCGCGTAGACTGATAAAATTAGCTGGAGCTTATTGGGTAAAATCGGTGCTAGCAGCCTTACTGTACGGTAAAGAGAATTTGCGTTTAGAAACAGTCCCCGATCCTACTCCTCGAAAAGGAGAGGTAGTGATCCAAGTGGGAGCAGCAACAACTTGTGGTACAGATTTAAAAGTGTGGCGTCGTGGCGGTCATGCTAAGATGCTCAAACCTCCCACTCTTTTTGGTCATGAGGCTGCTGGACAAATCGTAGCTATAGGTGAGGGTGTTACAGATTGGCAAATAGGCGATCGCGTGGTTGCCAATAATTCGGCTCCTTGCATGAATTGCTTTTTTTGTCAACGTCAAGAATATTCTTTATGTCCAAATTTGACATGGAATAACGGTACTTTTGCCGAATATCTGAAAATTCCTGCCCCGATTGTACAGCATAATTTATTGCCAATCCCTGAAGATTTACCTTATGAATTGGCAGCCATGACAGAACCTTTGGCTTGCGTACTACATGGAGCCGCTCGTTCCAACGTCAAGAGTGGAGATAAAGTGGTAGTCTTGGGAGATGGGGCCATTGGGTTGATGTTTGTAGCCAAGTTGGCTCATGATTTGAAAGTGGAAGTACTGCTATTCGGTGGTAATGACGATAGGCTAGAAATTGGAAAAAAACTCGGTGCAGCCCAGACGTTTAATTATCGGCAATTACCAGACATACCCACTGTAGTCAAAGAATTTACGGATGGCTGGGGTGCAGATATAGTCATTGAAGCAACTGGCTTACCTAGTGTTTGGGAAACAGCGATCGTCTGTGCCCGTCCCGGTGCAACGGTGAATTTATTCGGTGGTTGTCCACGAGATACGACAATTACCGTCAACACAGAACAACTCCACTACAGTGAACTTACGCTCAAAGGAGTATTTCATAATACCCCTGAGTTTGTCAGAGCAGCCTTATCATTGATTGCTAGTCGCAGAATTCCCTTCGAGTTATTAATTAGTGAACAGCGTCCTTTACAAGATTTGGAAACGGTATTTTGTGATATGCGATCGCGCAAAGTGATCAAAGTTGCTATGATTCCGTAATTTTACTTTTAAACAAATAAAGGCAGTAGGGGAAAACTAAAATTACCCTTTTTAATCAAGTAGGTTGGTATAAACAAATGCGAAAAAATCCCCTGCTGCAAGTTTTGATATTGCCTTTTTCTCTCGTTCCCTATATCTGCGGGGGAACATTTTTTGCTGATCAAGCCAAAGCTTTACCAGGACAATCGACAGAAGAAGTTGGCGCTTGGATACAAGCACACCCAACGCTGCGTCCCAATAGTAACGAGCAATTTTTTATACAGAAAAGCGATACAGCAGCCCAGCGATTCACTTTTCAAGCATCAGTATTTGCTCCTGGTAAAGTAGAGTTTATTCAAGACCGCAGCCATATTCGGAGCGAAAGACTGAGTATGTATGATGCCATTAATGGCATGAGTTTTGAGCGTTTACAAGAATCTTTACGAGTAGTATATGGCGTGGATATTTACCAAGATTTTAAACGCGCTCAGGTAGTGTATGAATATCCAACTCAAAGCACTGTTAATTCGGCTCGTTTTGCCAAAACTCCCATCCTGGAAGCCTTGCAGGGAGAATTACGTCTAGGCGATCGCTACGCATATTGGGTAGAAATTGCCCAACCCAAGAACGGAAAAGCTTTCACTGGTCAGATGACGGTTTTACTCAAATCTGACTTAGATAAGCTAAAAGCGCAATTGCAAAAAAGATAGTTTTTGGTCATTTGTCATTGGTTATTGGTCATTGGGGAAGAGACTTGTTAAATAATTCTCCCCACATTCCAATACTGCTCCGATAAGACAAATCGATTAACATTTAAACCCACCAGAGACGTGCCATGGCGCGTCTCTACATGGCCCAAATTATGACGAAAAATCCTTAACCGAGAAATATTACCCCACACTCCCCGATCCCCGATCCCCTATCCCTAACTAATGTAAATTTTGCCAGTTACCAGAAAAGATACTTTCAGTAGCGATCGCGATTCTCAATAAGTCTTCCTTCAGCAGAGGAGGCCAGTCAACCCCTGCTTTGCGTCCTGCTGCAAACAGCATTTGAGTTTTGATCGTTAGTTCATATAAGGCGTAGGCGAGTTCTCTTTCAATAGTAGTAGCTTCTTTAAGACCTTCAAATACCACTTTCAACGCCAGTAAAGTAGAGGTAATCTGACCTGGAACTGGTGGTTTTCCCTGTTGCAAGCGGCTGAGTAGCGCATCCGGGTTTTCTTCAGAAGTGATTGTTTGATCTATGAGGAATTTGCAAGCAGTTTCGTAGTTCATAGCTGTCAGCAGCTTGTCTATAGAATAAGTAAATCCGTGGGAATAAACATAATGCGAGTAAAATTAAACATACCTGAAACCCTTACCAATGACTAATGGCTAATGACGACTCCGTTCACCCACCGGTAGTGGACTTTCAATCTCAGCCAATCATCCTTTCCTTTATACTGCGCTAATTTCCCATCTCCACACTTCTCCATCTTCAGGATCGATAATCTCTGAGACCTTGGTCATTCCACACTTTTCTAATACTCTAGCCGATGCGTTACGCTCTGCTAGTGTATGAGCGCAAACACAGTCAACTAAGTTTGATGCGAATGCAATCTCAATCAGTTGACGCGCCGCAGAAGTTGCAAAACCTCTGTTTTGATAACTTGGGGCGACGGAGTAGCCAATCTCAACTGTGCGCTGAGAATCAGGAATTGATTTAAAGCCTCCAAGCCCAACCAATACATGTTCAGGACGAAACACAAACAGATACGGTAGCCACGGATGCCAAATTTGTGAAGATTGCATCTGGTTGAGACTGTATTGAAGTACCCCCCTAAAAGGCAAGTATCCATCGACTACCTGAAACCCGTAAGCAACCTGGAAAGCGTTTGAACCCTCAATTAGCTTTTGAATGTATTCAACAGAGCAAGGAATAATTTCTACATCCATAGAACCTAGTGTTTATAGTATGAGCGATCGCGCATTGCTGTGAGCATAAGCTGTAGCCTAGCTTTGGTAAACCTCAGTCATCAATCCACTGTAACGATTTGTGATACCGCCGCTTACAACGACAATAAGTTTTAGGCAATTTGCAGTGTGATATGGCGTGATCATTATTACTCACCGAGTAAGACTAGGCTCAATCTCCTTTAAATAATTCTGAAAAATTTGACGTGCTGTTTGATGATCGCCTTCAGGAGTCATATTACATAACCACCATATAGGGCTACTCTGATAACATCTTGGTTGATCTGTTGCAATTAACCGACCAAAGTGTTCACAATTCCAGCCAGTAAAAGTGTATTCCCAATGAGCAAAAACATGAAGAGCGTGTTTGAGCCGCTCAACTGTTTGCTTTGGTTCAAAAGCTATATGATCAATGCCAACAACTAGTTTTGCTTCACTTTTTTCAAAAGGACATAAACCACGACCTGTATCGAAGATATGCATATCTGACAAACCGATTCCATAATGCCAAAACGGGTCGGGTGGATTTTGCCAGTTGAGCAATCGTCCATATCGCTGACTTGAAGGGTTGGTAAGGCGATCAATTTCTTCTATTGTCTTGTCAATTTGGTCTGGAAATAACGGCATAGGTCAACATAATGCTTATTATTTAGGACGGATATTTGCATTGACTGCATCTAAGCAAGGGTAAAGCGATCGCCACACACCAGAGTTGATATAACATGCATGGATACAGATAGATTATTCGTTTAGATTCAGTAACACCCAGATTTAGTCCTAAGTTGATTAAAATATTTGCAAAAGTTAACAAAAATAGAGGCGATTTGCTAACACAGTATAAAAAATTGGCAACATTAAGAAAATAAAGACAACAATAGCGATAGCTAGACCTGGAGTTCTGCTAAACCTATGCAGCCAATTCGTACATTCAACGTCTCACCTTCTTTGCCTGCGCGACTCGAACCATTACGCAAGCTGGCTTACAACTTACTTTGGGATTGGAACGTAGAAACCAAAGATGTATTTCGCCGTTTAGATCCTGATTTATGGGAGTCTAGCCATCATAATCCTGTTTTGATGCTAGGAACTATAAGCCAAGCACGGTTGACGGAAGTAGTAGAAGATGAAGGCTTTTTGGCACAAATGGATCGTGCCGCTTTGCAGATAGAAGATTATCTCAAAGAACGCACTTGGTATGAAAAACAACGTTCTAGTCATTCGCCTGATGATAAAGGACGAGAATGCTACGCCTATTTTTCTGCCGAGTTTGGGCTTGTGGACTGTTTGCCCATCTATTCAGGGGGCTTGGGTGTACTAGCTGGGGACCATCTGAAATCTGCTAGTGATTTAGGGCTTCCCCTCGTCGGTGTGGGTTTATTGTACCAGCAAGGCTATTTTGCCCAGTATTTGAATGCTGATGGCTGGCAGCAAGAGCGTTATCCAATTAACGACTTTTATAACATGCCTTTGCATCTAGAACGTAATCCGGATGGCTCAGAACTGCGAATTACAGTAGATTATCCAGGGCGTACCGTTTATGCTAGGGTTTGGCGGGTACAAGTGGGAAGAGTGCCATTGTACATGCTTGACACCAATATTGAACCCAACAATCCTTACGACCACGACATTACAGATCAACTGTATGGTGGTGATATTGACATGCGTATCCACCAGGAAATCATGTTGGGTATTGGTGGCGTGAGGATGTTGAAAGCATTGGGGTATAACGTCACTGCCTACCACATGAATGAAGGACACGCAGCATTTTCTGCGCTAGAGCGTATCCGCATCCTAATTCAAGAGCAAGGGCTGAGTTACATCGAAGCTAGGCAAGTGGTAGCATCTACAAATATATTTACCACCCATACACCAGTCCCAGCCGGCATCGACTTGTTCCCACCAGATAAAATTTTGTACTACCTGGGACACTATGCAGAAATTTTTGGTTTAAGTAAAGACCAATTTTTAGCCTTGGGACGGGAGAGTACAGGTGATTTATCCTCACCTTTTAGTATGGCAGTCCTAGCGTTGAAGATGGCAACATTCTCTAATGGTGTGGCGCAGTTGCATGGTTCAGTTTCACGACAAATGTTTCACGGTTTGTGGACTGATGTACCAACCCAAGAAGTACCAATTTCTGCGATTACGAACGGCGTTCATGCCCGTAGTTGTGTAGCGAAATCAACTCAGGAGTTGTACGATCGCTATTTAGGCCCGAATTGGTCATCAGCACCAGTTGATCATCCTCTGTGGGATCGGATGAATGCAATTCCCGATGAGGAGTTGTGGCGGAACCACGAACGCTGCCGCTTAGATATGATTTTGTATGTGCGGGAGCATTTAGTCAAACATTTACGCGATCGCGGTGCATCTCCGATTGAAATTGACCAAGCCCAAGAAGTCCTCGATCCCCATATTTTAACAATAGGTTTTGCCCGTCGCTTTGCCACCTACAAACGTGCTACTCTCTGGATGCGTGATCTAGAGCGCGTGAAGCGGATTTTATTTGGCAATAAAGACCGCAAGTTACAATTTGTGATTGCTGGTAAGGCACATCCTAAAGATATCCCTGGCAAAGAACTCATTCGCGAAATAAATCATTTCATCCGCGAAAATCATTTGGAAAAACAGGTGGTGTTTGTTCCAAATTACGATATTCATATTTCCCGATTGATGGTGGCGGGTTGTGATGTGTGGTTAAATACACCCCGTCGTCCCCGTGAAGCCTCTGGTACTAGTGGCATGAAAGCAGCAATGAACGGATTGCCAAATTTAAGTGTACTAGATGGTTGGTGGGATGAAGCTGATTATGTCCGCACAGGTTGGGCAATTGGACATGGAGAAATGTATGATGATCCGACTTATCAGGATGAAATAGAAGCAAATGCTCTGTATGACATCTTAGAAAAAGAAGTTGTACCGTTGTTTTATGATCACGATGCCGATGGTTTGCCTAGACACTGGATTGCCAAAATGAAAGACGCCATCCGGTTAAATTGTCCCTTCTTTAACACCGCGCGGATGGTGAGAGAGTATGCCCAAAGAGCATATTTCCCCGCGAGCGATCGCTATACTATCCTGACTAGTGATAATTATGCCCCTGCTAAAGAACTAGCAGCTTGGAAATTAAATCTCGGTGAACACTGGTACAACATCACAATTAAAGATATTGATGTCTCTGTAGGGCCTGATATTGAGGTTAACCAAACCGTTGCTGTTAAAGCCAAAGTTGACTTGGCAACTCTCACAAACAATGATGTACAGGTAGAACTGTATCAAGGTGCAGTAGATGCCAATGGCGAGATTGTCAATGGTGTGCCACTAGTCATGGAATACCAAGGAGAAGATAGTCAAGGCTTAAGTATTTACACGGCTGATATTCTGTATACTACTTCTGGTTTACAAGGATTATCTTTACGTGTATTGCCCAAACATAAGTATCTTTCGACTCCTTATGAGCCAAGGTTGATTTTGTGGGCGGAGTAAATAGTTAGGGATTGGGGATTGGCGATTGGGGATTGGGGATTGGTGTTTATTCTCTTCCTTGTCCTCCTTGTCCCGATCCCCTTTCCCCTATCTTTTGCGGAACAACTATGTAGCCTGTGGTGCGATCGCCTAGTACAAGGTTACGTTGTTCTCCCCAATACCACCAGTATGCTGCTACGTAAGCACAGATGAGGCTATCGAGTTTGTCTTCGACTGCTTTGAGTTGTGCGCCTGTGATGGGAATTTCCGGGACAAATGAATCGCAAAGGCGCAAAGTATACGCAGAAGGTTCTAAGGTGGGTAAGATTTGTGTAATGTAATTGCAGAGTTTGGTTAGTTCTAGACGGCGATCGCTCAGGCGTCCTTTTTTATATTTCAGAATACGTTCTAAGCTGAAAAGATGGACTATGGCGGGGTGGGGAAAGACTTCGATTTGATATCTACCGGGTTTTTGTGGTTCGATGGTGGGTGCGTGGGCAAAACCACGTGATTCTAGTTCTAAGCCGAAGTTAACGGTGCGTTCGGCGAAGGGAAGATTAAGATTTGCTGGGTAGCAACCAGCGTGATATTTACCAAAATATTTATGAGTCAGTTTGTCGGGGAGACGACTACCTGTAGTGTTGGGGATAAGAGTCGGGGCGTCTACTGCAATTACGGCACTTTCACCTGGTGGAACACAAGTATCAACCCAGTTGAGGATATCTGCAATTGCTTCTTTGCGATCTAAGTCGAGTATTTGTAGTTGATTCTCTGCCCATTCTAAGCAGCACAGTCCGCTTGGTTGCGATTTCCAGCCTAAATCGATACCGATAAATTTCATTTTTGTTTAGTTTAGCAATGGAGAGAATAAAAGAGCGATCGCACTCTTAATAAGCAAAGCAATGCGATCGCTCACTTCGTTTATATTGCTACCATTTGATTAACTGGTGCAATACCAGCCATCTCTAAAATTTGCGGAATCAAATCTTCGCGCTTAACTGCCATCATATGTACACCCTGACACAATTGCTGTGCAGTCTGCACTTGTTCGGCAGCAATTTTCATGCCTTCTTCTAGAGGATCTTTGGCTTTTGCTAATCTATCAATAATGTGTTCGGGAATATTTACGCCCGGAACACACCTATTAATAAATTGAGCATTTTTTGCCGACTTCAACAAGAAAATTCCGGCTAAAATTGGCTTACCACAATCAGCAGCAATTTTATCCATGAACTTTTCTAGTATTTCAAAATCGGTAATTAATTGACTTTGAAAAAATTGCGCTCCTGCTTCTAATTTGCGTTCAAATCGTTTTTGCAAACTCGACAAACTCGGACATTGGGGATCGACTGCTGCACCAGGAAATAAATCTAGCATCCCATCAGTTAGGGGTTGATTATTGCAATCAAAGCCATGATTCAGCTTTTCTATGACTTGTAATAGCCGCACAGATTCTAAGTCAAATACACCTTTGCAGTCAGGATGATCGCCTGCTTTTACAGGATCACCAGTCAAAGCTAAGATGTTTCTGATACCGATCGCATGAGCGCCCATTAAATCAGCTTGTAAACCAATCCGGTTGCGATCGCGACAAGCAATCTGACAAATTGGTTCAATGCCATGTTGGATTAAAATTGCCGATGCAATCACTGGCGACATCCGTAAAACTGCCCGGCTACCATCGGTAATATTGACAGCATGAACCCTTCCCTTAAGAGTCGCTGCCATTTTGAGCATGTGTTCTGGATTACCGCCTTTTGGTGGTGCTACCTCGGCGGTAATCAGGAATTTACCAGCTTTTGCAGCTGTGCGAAAAGATAAACAAGTTGGATTTTGAGTATCCAGCATAAAAATGAGCATTTCTGTCTTTGGGTACAGCTATAACACAAGTCACCCTACACAGAAAACCTCATAATGGTGTGGAGTATCCCATCGCAGTTTTAACTTTTGCTAAAGTTTGGTTAGCAACAGCCTCTGCTTTATGTTTTCCATGGCGTAAAACAGACTCTAAATAACCTTTGTCGTTCATTACCGCTTGATATTTCTCTTGAATGGGTTTGAGGGCGTTTATGACTGTTTCTGTCAGTAAAGGCTTAAATTGTCCCCAGCCCATATCTTGACACTCAGCAGCGACTTCTTCTTTGGTTTTACCAGACAGCACCATATACAGAGTTAACAAATTATTACTTTCTGGGCGTTCTGGATTGTCAAACTCTAAACCGCGAGTCGGGTCAGTTTTACATTTCTTAATCTTTTTGGCAATTTCATCCGGTGAATCTAACAAATTGATCCGACTTAATTCTGAAGGATCAGATTTAGACATTTTCTTTGTCCCATCTGTCAAACTCATTACCCTGGCCCCTTCTTTACGAATCAGAGGCTCCGGTAACTTTAATACTGGTTGATCTGGTTTGGCAAATAAGTGATTAAACCGATTGACAATATCTCGTGTTAATTCTAAATGCTGCTTTTGGTCTTCTCCTACTGGCACTTTATCAGGTTCGTAGAGCAAAATATCAGATGCCATCAGCACAGGATAGTCTAACAAACCAACACCCACGTTTTCACCTTGCTTGACAGCTTTTTCCTTAAACTGAATCATATCTGTCAGCCAGTTGAGGGGTGTAATGCAGTTGAGTAACCAAGTCAGTTCAGTATGTGCAGGGACGTGAGATTGTACAAAGATCGTGGAATAGGTTAAATCAAGACCACAAGCCAAATATAGAGCAGCTAAGGTATAAGTATTTGTGGCTAGTTCTGCTGGGTTGTGTGGCAAAGTCACAGCGTGTAAATCAGCTATAAAAAGGAAATTATCGTACTGGCTTTGTCCTTCTACCCAGTTGCGAATGGCACCTAAGTAGTTACCCAAATGTAAGTTACCAGTTGGTTGAACACCAGAAAGAACACGTTGCCTAACGGACATAAGGTAGGATATATAGTTTTAACTTTATTTAACGATACTTAAAAATGAGCAAAAATGGGACACGGGAGACAAGGGGGATGCAGGGAGAATTTCAGATGATTTCTCCTTTGTCACCGCGTCTCCCTTGTCTTCTCCTAATCTTTTGCGCGATCGCTACTTTAGCAGAGTTAGTGTGTCCTGAATCAAGTGACGTATGTACCAAAGACGAAACATCTGGGAGCGTATCTCTCCCTCAGCAAAAAACGGTTCACACTATCATGTGAAACATCCCCCAGTATTTCTGCTAACCTACTGCATCCTCCATCCTTTGGTTCGGATAGCAAGAACAGGGTGTAATGTTCTAAATTGCATTGTGCTGTCGAGGGTTTACTGATTTCTCTAATTGTCCGATACCTTGAATGTAGACGACACATTTTTTCAATGCACTATTTTACCATCCTGTCAATTCGTAAGTCGGCGTTGCTGAATAAGGGGATGATTTAGGCTGACACGGAGACGGGGAGATGCGATGACACGGTGATTATTTTTTATGCAAATTCCAAAATCATCCCGCAATTATGCAACGCCCGTAAGTCCTATAGCCAATTTTTGCTTCACGTAAAGACATGAATGCATCTTTTGTGTCGTTGCATGAATTTGTAGATAAATAACAACGAAATATATTAAGAATGTTCACAATTTTGATTGAACGATCGCTTTACTATAGCAGAATAAAATATACAGTTAAAAAAGATTGAGCATTTTTTAAGTAAACAAAGCTTCATCAAATCAAACATCTGCTAATTACGCATTTAGTAATTTAAATATTATTGCTCATTAATTGCGTATTTAGTAATTTGGAATCAAAAATTGGAGGGTAAGAATTATGGCAACTCCCAATAATTCGGAAAGTAGTTTCTGGCAAAAAATACAACAGGATTCTGTTAGCTGGGGAGCTTTAATCCTTTGGGTTTTTGGCTTGGCTGTTATGTTAATTTTGGTGACTATGTTTGCTTCTGCTTAAGTTTCAGGGATGTTGGTGAGTTTCTGTAAATTAGTTCATTAACTAGATAGTAGACGCTCCTTTCTCTAAAAATTTAAACTAGAGGAGTGCGAACAGATAACTGCCCACAACTTATGAACATTAAATTTTTGGCAACAGTTCTTGTATTAGCTACAAATAGTTTAGCTGTTACTGTACAAGCTCAAGAGCCTGATGCTCAATTACCAGCTAAATCATCCAACCAAGTTCTGAATGCCTGTGTTCAGAATAAAGCAGAGACTTTGCCAAACCCTTTTAGTGATGTACCAAACGATCACTGGGCTTTTAAAGCAGTGATGACAATGTATTACTGTGGCCCCTACCGCCAAGCAACACCGCCTGCTTTATTAAAACAGTCTTCCCCAACTCAAAATCAACAGCAACCTTTACAGAAATAGCAATGTTGTTGGTGGGCGATCGCCAACTTTTCTCGACTTTGCCTTTCTGCTAATAAAGCATTGATCAGCAACAAGACAAATACCAACACCAACGCAAACATCAATCCCGAACGAAACGTTAAACTCCAAAGAATGTTTTTTGCTTCATCTTGTGTTAGTGTTTCAATTTTCGTACGTACACGTGCATAGCCATTTACCCCTCAAATAATTCTACTGAAAACCAATCAAAATTTCAGTAATTATCCATTTCAAAAACTAGGATCATGTTCATAATCCCAACAATGACTGTCACGCCAAACTCTACCAGGATTATGTTCACATTCAGATTTATTTGTTAACCAAGGAATAGATGTTGGATAAGAAGAGTTAGATGAGGGACTAAATTTATCAGTAATGAAAGTTAACAATAAAGGACAAATAGTGTAAAGACAAGTTGAGATAACAACACAAAAAATTATGACAAACACTAGATTGCGATACACCCAATAAACCTTGTTAGAGTAATACTGTAAAGATTGCCTTGATGTTTTTGTTGGACGTGATAATAACATAAAAAACTAAAAACAAAAATTCTGCATTAATTATTTATTACAGCAATTTTTCTAATATTTTGCCTCAGCAATCATACTATTCTTATTTTTCAGTAAAGTTAGTAATATTTGATTAAAGTTTTTATGAACTCTGTATTTTAAAATGAAAATGAGTAATATGCTGAATTTAAATTTAAAAATTTGATGAATTACTTAAATAATAGCCCAAGCTCTGATTCTCAGGTAGGTAATTCATGAATTGCCCTTGCAGTATGTAGTTTTGTGTATGCTATTATCATGTATCAGAAAATAAGTATATTAATTTTATCTTGTGAACATCACTAAAAAAACTTTGCTTTGGCTTTGTGCGTCTATCTTAATTTTTGCAGTCATGGGATGCGATCGCCTGTTTCCATCAGGCGACACAGTAGAAAGAGTCAGCGATGGTGATACTCTCAGAATCAAGAACACAAAAGGTAATGAATTTACCATCCGCTTTGCTTGTGTTGATGCGCCGGAAATACCTCATTCCGTAAAAGAAAGACAAAGTAAAGCTGCAAGCGATCGCAACCAATTTGCTTGGGGAGCCAAAGCACAAGCACGAGTCCAAGAACTAGTCAATCAAGGAAGTGATCGCGTTAAATTAACAATTACAGATAGCGATCGCTATGGACGCAAAATAGCAGAAGTAAGGCTACAGAATGGTACTTTTGTCCAAGAAATGTTAGTTCGTGAAGGGTTAGCATTAGTTTATCGCCCTTATTTAAATAAATGTCCTAGTAAAGAGATTATTCAACAAGCCGAAACTGAAGCGAAAGCAAATCGAAGAGGTATTTGGAGTGATACTAAGTTTGTAAAGCCTTGGGAATACAGAAGTCTTTACAAGTTAAAAGCTAAAAGCTAAAAGCTAAAAGATTTAATATACTTCTCGTAATCATCCAATACGGTTCGGTTAAGAATTTTTCGTCATGCTTTGGGATGTAGAGACGTGCCATGGCACGTCTCTACAGGGTATTAGATGTCTAATCGATTTGTCTTATCCGAACCGTATTGCGTAATCATCAGGTTTTAGGTGATAACAAAAACTAAGGGTGCAGGAGTTTATAAAACTATGTATGCATCTATGGATTTTTATAATTCATAATTTTCTTACAGGACTCATCCAAGTTTCTAATTTACTAAATGCTTGAGAAGAAAGTAATGTTAAACATAAATATATTAAAGCGACAGCCGTATAAATTTCAAAAGCGCGGTAATTATCTGCAACTATTAATTGTCCTTTGCGAAATAATTCTTCAAAACCAATCACAGATACTAAACTCGTATCTTTCAGCAAACTAATAAACTCATTACCCAAAGGTGGTAACATGCGCCGAAAAGCTTGGGGAAAAATGATATAACGCATAGTTTGTAAAGGACTTAAACCCAAAGATTGTGAAGCTTCTGATTGTCCTATTTCTATAGATTGAATCCCAGCACGAACAATCTCTGCTATGTAAGCAGCAGAATTTAAACTTAATGCGATGACTGCTGCTACTAGGCGATTAAGATTAAATGTAAAACCAAGCTCTTGTGTAATCGCAGGTATACCAAAATAAATCATAAAAATTTGCACTAATAACGGCGTTCCTCGAAAAAAATCGATATATCCTCGTGCTATCCAACGTAAAGGTTTAATCTGAGAATTGCGGATAATTCCAATTAAAGAACCGCCAACTAAACCTAAAATTACAGTCATTATTGTTAGTTGTAATGTTACTAAAGCACCTTGTAACAAAATTGGAAGAAACTTTAAAATTACGCCTACAGAAGAAGCTAGTGCAAATACTCCAGTCCCAGCATCATTAGTAAAGGGTGATTTTTCAGGTAAATTAGGTGGCGTTGCTTTAAACCATTTTTGATAAATTTGGGCATATTCACCATTTTTTAGCACACTTGTTAAACCTTGATTAATTAATGTTAAATTTGGTGATTTTTTTGCCGTAGCAATACCGTAATACTCCTCTGTTAATAATTGCTGAACAACTTTAATTCCTTGGAGATTAGCAGTATTAATTGCATATAAAGTCACTGGTGCATCATTAATAACCGCATCCACATTACCATTTGCTAACTCTTGCAATGCTAATGGTGCAGAATCAAAGCTGCGAATTTGCGCTCCAGGAATACTCTGAGCTTTTTTCGCGCCAGTAGTACCAATTTGAACAGCAATTTTTTTATTCTGCAAACTTATAAAATTAGTAATATCTTGATTGTTAGTACGCACAGCGATCGCTAACCCCGCCTTAAAATAAGGACGTGAAAAAGAAACTACTTTCGCTCGCTCTTCTGTGATAGTAATCGAACTAATCGCCGCATCCACAGTTTTTGCTTGTAACGCCGGAATAATTCCATCAAACGGTATACTCTGAAAATCAACTTTAAAATTAGCCGCGCGAGCGATCGCTCTCATCAAATCGTAAGAAAAACCTTGGAGTTGACCGCCTTCTCCTATAAACTCAAAAGGTGGAAATGCTGGTTCTGTCGCTACCTTCAAAGTTTTTCCCGTACCACCCACATTTTCGTTAAAATTGCAACCACCAAGCAATAACAAACAACACAAACCCGCAACTAAACCAAACCGCAACCTACCTAAAACCCTCATATTGTCTTCCTTTGCGTTCTCTACATCTCTGTGGTTTTTTAAATAAACTAAACCTAACACCAATCGTTTTACCCCATGACTTCTTTTACTCCTGCGATCGCATTTCATAACATCGAAAAAAACTTTGGTTCCCTCAAAGTCCTCAGAGGTATTAGTGGTGAAATTTATCGGGGTGAAGTAGTTGCTGTGATTGGTTCCTCTGGTTGCGGAAAAAGTACCCTACTGCGTTGCTTCAACCGCTTAGAAAAAATTGATAACGGACATTTAACAGTCAATGGTATTAATTTATCCCATCCCCAATTCAATCAAAAGCAATTGCGACAATTACGCACCCAAGTTGGTATGGTTTTCCAACAATTCAACTTGTTTCCCCACCTGACAGTTTTGGAAAATTTAATACTAGCGCCTTGCAAAGTTTTAGGTAAAAGCCGCAAAGAGAGCAGCCAACAAGCAGGGTTTTATCTCGAAAAAGTCGGACTATTTGACAAAGCATCAGCTTATCCCGAACAGCTTTCTGGTGGACAAAAACAACGGGTAGCTATTGCTCGAAGTTTATGCATGAATCCTCAAATTATGCTATTCGATGAACCCACCAGCGCCCTAGATCCGGAACTGGTAGGCGAAGTTTTGCAAGTCATGCAGCAACTAGCAACCGAGGGAATGACAATGATAGTCGTCACCCACGAAATGCAATTTGCTCGTGAAGTTGCTCACCGTGTCATTTTTATGGATAAAGGCATTGTGGCAGAACAAGGCCCTGCTAGTGAAGTGATTTCCAACCCTCAAAGCGATCGCCTGCGTAATTTTCTCAGTCGCTTGAATGCGGAAGTTTGAGGAAGTGACGCGGTGACGCGGTGAGTGGGAGACGCGGTGAATCAATCAAAAATATTCTCCTTTGTCCCCGTGTCACCGTTCCCCGTTCCCTGATAACTAAATTCGACATCAAATACTTCAGCAAACGACTGGGCTACAGTAACGCGTACTTGCTGGCAAGTTATGTCAGGTATCCAATCGGCTAAACTAGCTACAGGTTTATCAGCTATGCCACAAGGTATAATTTTCTCGAAGCCTGTCATGTCAGGACAAACATTTAATGCAAAGCCATGCATGGTAATCCAACGGCTGACTTTAATACCAATCGCAGCTACTTTGCGTCCTTCCACCCAAACACCAGTGAAGCCAGAAATCCGCTCTCCTACTAAACCATATTTTGCCAGTGCGCGAATTAATACTTCTTCTAATTGTCGCAAGTACCAATGCAAGTCTTTTTGATAACGATGCAAATTTAAAATTGGATACCCTACCAGTTGACCGGGACAATGGTAAGTAACCTCTCCACCTCGTTCAACTCTATACACATCATACGTATTTTTGTCAAGGTCAAATTTGATAAATTCTGGGGTAGCTCCTTGCCCCAAAGTGTATACAGGCGGATGTTCTAGCAGGATTAACACGTCGTCTAGGTTGGGGTTTTTGATGCGCTCTTGGAGAAGCGATCGCTGCCACTCCAAGGCATCCAAGTATGGCAATAACCTTTGGTCATATAGTAAACATCGGTGTCTGTGTAAAGGAAAACTACAGTTCATACCAAAAAACAACTAATGTTCAGATGGAAACGTATAGAAAATTACAAATTAAGGAGATAAATTTCAAGCTATGCAAAGGATCTTAAAGGAAAGTAAAGGGAAGCGGTTTTGTAAAATACAAAGTGCTAGTTTGAATATATAACCTAGATTTAACCTCAATGCTGTTAGGAGGAATTCTCTACAATCACCATCACGCCAAGAGAAAGAAAAATAAATGTACTGGCTGATGGGTTCTAACTCAATTGTTTTCCGTTGAAAAAAGGGATAAAACTAACAATAAGACGCCTATTGTCTATGAAAAGCGAATGCAGCCCATGTTGGAGAAGCAAAGCTAACGATATCTGCGTGAATATCCATGAGCCTTTTTTACACTTGGAGCTATTGCAGAGATTCCTAAATTGATTAAGACTAGGCATGAGTAAGTACTCACCTAAAATTTGGCTTAGGGTAGTCGCATCACCAGTACGTTAGGAATTTCCCAATTTCGGCGGCAGTATATAGACCTTAACCGCAATACCTTTATTCTCCAAAACAAATACAAATCAAAAGCTTTGAGCGGGAGAGTTTACATGAAGCTTGTCATCCACGGCAAAAATATTGAAATCACCGATGCAATCAGAGAATATGTACATCAAAAAATTGAAAAGGCGGTGAGTCATTTTCAAAACATCACAAATGAAGTGGATGTACACTTGAGCGTAGCTCGCAATCCCCGAATTAATCCGAAGCAGGCAGCAGAAGTTACAATTTATGCCAACGGAAATGTCATCCGTGCCGAGGAGAGCAGCGAGAACTTGTACGCCAGTATAGATTTAGTAGCAGACAAAATTGCTCGTCAATTGCGTAAATATAAAGAACGGCGACATGAGAAGAAAACTCATGCCCAAACAACCATTGAAGGAGCAGTACAACAGACAGTAGTCACAGATTTAATTGGCGATCGCGCACCCGAATTACCTGAAGAAGTGGTTCGGACAAAATATTTTGCCATGCCGCCAATGACTGTTTCAGAGGCTTTGGAACAGTTGCAAATGGTGGGACACGATTTTTACATGTTCCACAACAGCGAAACTGGTGAAATTAATGTGATTTACGAGCGCAACCACGGTGGTTACGGTGTAATTCAACCCCGCCACAGTAATGGTCATGTAAATCATACCAATGGTAAGAACGGCAAAACTGCTCATGGCAACACTGGCGTTACGGAGGCTTCACACGCGCATAAATAAAGCTATTGGTTAGTAATTAATGGTTAGTGGTTGGTTGTTAAAGATTTCCTCCCTCTCTGCTCCAACCACACCGTGAATAATTTGATTGAATTTTGGGGTAGGCGTTTCGTCTGCCCTATTTTATTTAGTGGATATGTAATTTTCTGACAATTTAGTTATCTTAGGATTAAGTGGGTCGGCATCAGTCAAAACATAGTCGCAATGATTATGTTTAAAACCGCTAATTACCTCAAAACTACCCAGATACAGCCGATTTAAGCCATATTTTTATCAGTAGAGAAATCTTTATGTCTAGATAAACTTATCGCTACGCCAAAATCTCATATCAAAGTCTATTTCTTCAAGAAACAAAAATTAATAAGAAAACTGTCTAAAAAGCAAGAGCGAAGAGTCCAAGGGATAAAAAAAGATGAAGGCAGAAAATCATACCGACAAGGATCACCAAGAACGTCTTGTTGTCTCCTATATCTTAAGTGCAGCTTGGTTTTTCGGATTGGGAGGACTACATCGTTTATATAATGGTAAAATTGGCACAGGCTTGTTATGGTTAGTAACCGGCGGTGTTTTTGGCATTGGTCAGTTTATAGATTTGTTTTTTATCCCCAACATGGTAGATGAACATGAACTCAGGCTCAGATTAAAAGCGGGTGTGTCACCCTTTGGTGTACCTATGGAACAAGCAGTAGTGGCTTCCGAAGTATACCGTCCTACTGGTAATCAACTCGTCCTCAAACTCATCGAAACAGCAGAAAGCCGAGGTGGGATGATCACCGTCACTCAAGGTGTGAAAGCAACTGGAGCCAGCTTTGCAGAAGTTGAAACAGCTTTAAAAGATTTACTAAAATCAGGTTATGTAAGGATAGATAACGACCCCATGACTGGAGCTGTTACCTACCATTTTTATGAACTGGGTTAATTTCTTCCCAGCCACTTTTGACCATTCAAACGCTGCATCAAACCATACACCAGCAAATCTAGTGTGATTTTGCGCTCATCAATTAAGAATGATTCTAGAGTACTGGGCTGTTTCCCTTCATTGCAGGAAAAGGCTTTTTTCCCTTGAATATCTTCATCAGGAAAATATAAGTTGAAGTGGCGCACACCATCTGGAAAGTTGCCAACTACTTGCCAACAATCACCGAGTTGTTCCAACCCTTTGATAGGAATCTGCTGTTTTACAAAAGAAATTTGTAAGTTTTTTACCCCTTCTTGGGCTACAGCTTTTTCGACAGCAGGCAAGTAATATTGTTGGATAAACTCTGAAAATGGCTTATCTTCAACTGCTGGTGGTTTTTCTTTCTTTGCTGTTTTCGCTGCTGCGGCTGGTTTTTCTCCATCTGCGGCTTTATCTGCGGCGGTGGGTTTTTCCCGCTTGGGTGGTGCAGTTTTAGTTTTAGCTGCATTTGGGTTGGTTTCTGGGTTTACCGCTTTTGGATCTGGCGCGTTGGAAGTGGGAATATCTGTCGCTTCAGGAGAATCGGTGCTGGGAGCGTTTTGTTCTGCGACAGTGGGAGCCTGTTTGTCAACAGTGCTGGGAGCCACCTCTCCCGCTTCATTGTGATTGGTTTCTTCTGCCATTGCTCAGATCAATCCTTATGTATAGCTTTAGGGGAGCTTTGGGAGCGATCGCTCACAAGATTGTTAGTCATCTTCATTTTGACACAGCACAGCCTATCTATTAAGTAGGTCGGCACAAATAAAGCTAAGTAGGAACAGTCGTCAGCAGTTCAGTAAGTAAAACTATACTAATCTCTGGCAATCCTAATAAATGGCAGAATTTTCTGAGCAGGATCACTAGCCATTTGTACCCAAACACTCATCAGTCCCGACTCACTATCAAATTTGAACTCCGGTCTGTTGAGTGTATAGCCCAGCTGTTCTATATTTTCAGAATGTTCATTCAGGTCTTTCGCTGTAATTAAACGTTTATTTCGATCAATGTGAAAATATAAAGTTGCTTGCCACTTCTCAGAATCATTGTGAGCGCGATCTAGGACAATTCCTAATTGTTCAAAATAACCAATAATAATATTTGCTAACCATTGGTCATCACGAGTTGGTGTAGACCAATATTGGGGACGTTTGAGAGCTTTGATTTCTTCTTCTTTCTGAGCTAGTCGCTCCATAGCTTTTTCCAGTTCTGCAATGACATTTTTGATATATTGCTCATTCTTGGCAGCTAATCGCTCAGATTCTTCTAGTTTTGCTAAGACATCGGTATAGCTGTGTTGTTGAAACTCTGCTATTTTTGACAAGGCGTTTTTGGCTTTTTCCTGCTTGATAGCATTTTGAAATTGCAGGCGTTCGCTAACACTTAAACTTTTGATAAATTTAACTTTTAAACATGCTAAATCTGCATGAATTTGATTATAAATTTCTATGGTTTTGTTGACAAAAACAAGATCCTCATTCCGTTCAATTTGTGCTATCAAGTTTTTGTAATTAACAGATTTTATTTCAAGATCGGTTTTAAATTTATTCAATCTTTTGATAATTCTTTCATCTTTAATTTGTTTGATTTTGGTATCTATGGATTTTTTCAGCTTGTCAATACATTCTTCAATATGAGAATTTAAAATTTCTTTGATATTGAATAAAAATTTATCTATAACAGCATCGGCAAATAGTTTTTCTTCCTCTGCTTTCCCTTGATAAACTTCTAGTTCAGCCTTAAGATTTGCAATTGTATCTAACAATTTTTTGTTCACTGACTGCTCTAGTCGTAATCGGTTTTCAACTCCGAGTTTTATCTCTACTTCCTTAGTCAATTCTGCAATTTTCTGCTCTCTAGGTTTAATAAAAGCTTCTATCTGATTATTGGCGTTGTCTTCATACAAATGAGAACTGGCTTCATTGACTATACCGATCGCAGCACTGCTGACAGCTACAATCCAAGCAAGTGTTTTTGCATTTGGATTTTCGCTTTGTACAGCCACTACAGCAGCTAAGAAGGTTAAACACCCTGCGATCGCGTTGATGATATTCCTGGGCTGTCTTAAAGAGATTTTATGTGTCATAATAATATCCTTAATCTTCTGTTTCGCCTACACACCAAACAGCTTGAAACAGATCGTAGCTAAATATATACCTTTTTTTAGGTATATAAAAATACTACAATTTTCAGTATTTTGGTTTTATTCTAAATTATCTTGAATGATTTTCTCCTCAAAAACCAAATTATATTCTATTAAATCCTAAACGATAGTCATTGCATCAGCTTGAGGGGAATTGCCCCTCTATTACCTGTCAAGCAATCAAATTAAATAGCGATCGCTCATTATGAGCCAAGCCAGTATTTTCAACTGTGCGGCTGCTGACATTTTCTGTTTTTTCACTTATCTCAAAACTGACTTAAACAAGGGGTGTAAGGGTATAGGGATATAGGGGTGTAGGAAGAGTCATATTTTTTTATTCACTTTGGTGTATGCACCTTATGACGACTACTGCTGAGATATGTGTTAAATCATCTTGATTGATCTGGTATTGCGCCCCTGATTGAGCAGCTTAGAGTGACAAGCGTACTACATCATAAGAGAATGAATGTATTGAAACAGCCGTAATGCCGCAGTTCAGCAATCTAATTAGGCAGTTTGAGAAATTTACTGCCGTTTTGAGCGAATCTCTAACACCAAGTTTTTCATCATTCTATTTTTTCTTTAAAATAGGTTTTTGGCTTGGTTTTTGCTGACGGTTGCTGCGCTCATCAGAATTATTTTTTGGAGTAGGCTGCTGTACTTGCTGTACTCTAGGCTTATCTTTCTGAGATGCTTGCAGGGCGGTAGCTTTATCCTTTTTGGATGCTTTGAGAAATCTGGGTGCAGTCTCTTGCGGTGGAGCTAAGAGTGCCACAAAACCAAAAACATCACGCCCAGGCAGAAATTTCGCCTTCAAGGTGACAAATGTTGGTTGTCCTTGATCTTCTTTAGGAGCTTTGGGATTAAATCTAAAAGGCCTGACTGGTGCATCCTTCCAAAGCAAGGGTAAATGACTAGCCTTCATGAATTTCACCTTTTGAGCAGGCTCGGCTTGCTTAATATATTCGAGTCTTTCACGAGTAAAGTTACGAAAAACGGAGATACAAGGAGTAGGACAAACAGGAATAAACTGCCATAGTCCTGAGAATTTAAACTCCAAGTCCATTAACTCTGCTGAAACTGCTTCTTCAAATCGCCCTTTGTCAAAGCCAACTAGCTGAAAAGCAATGCGATGTGGTTGATCTTTGCGTGGAAAATGAATTGCTTTTGGATAAACAACCAGACGTTGAGTTCGATTACCTGTTGCTTCGATTTCTTTTTGGAGGGCTTCAAATACTTTGCGCTTTCGGGGAACATAGAAAAGTGGGTATTGAGAGCGACCGATGGTAACAGTGTTTTTACCATCCTCAGTTAAGTTTACCTCCCCAGTAATCACCCCAACTGCTTGAAAGATCGCTCCTGAATCTTCAATTTCTGGTTGTGCTTCAGTATTCTGATTAACTTGCTCGTCAGCAGATGGGGTTTGAAGTGGAGGAGCAGCCTCATACGAATTTGTGGAATCTTGTAGAGACTGATCTGGGGAGTCTGGGGAAGTTTTTTCTTCTTCCCCAGCTACCCCTGCTTGCCCAAAATGCATCAAGGAATGCAACTTAGTATCAGTAGGCTCATTGGGGTTTGGTTCGGCAAATGCCATAATTGTTGTTTTTTTTTGAAATCGCTAATTATTCTATTTTATGGTATACAAATTGTCTACAATTTGTTGTAGACGACAACGTAGACAATTTATAATTAAGACTTTACCATGTATACAACTACGTATACATCAGTCTACAGAATGCCTAGTAAAGTCATCTCGTTTCGGTTAAGTGAAGTCGAAATTCAAGCACTGTCAGCACTACAAACTTCTGAAGATGAGTCACTAAACCAAACTGCGGCTAGGTTGCTCAGGAATATTCTTGGTACATCTACAGTCTCATCTCAAGCGTCTATGAGTGTAGATATCAGAGAGATAGTTAGACAGGAAGTAGAAGCGATCGCTTTGTCTACACCATCTATTGTTATGGATATGAGAGAAATGGTCAAACAGGAAGTAGAAGTTGCGATCTCTGAGTTAAGTAGGGTAGGCTCTGGAGAACAGTAAGCAAAGAACCATTAAATTTTAAATTTTTTATGTTATTTTCTGCCAAATCTGGTTTTCAAGCAGATACTGGTTGCGCTAGTTCATTTTTGGCTGACATGAATTAAATATTACAGTTCATTGCAATTCCTGTTTCAAGCCTAATAACTCACAGTCATTCCGACTACAATAATTAAAACGAACTCATAACGACTATGTATAAGTCGCTGTTTCTGCTCAACCTCGACCTCATGATCACAAACAGCAACATCTAAACGAAATTGATGGAGATATCACCCACATGGCTGATCCCAAAACATTGACAACCGCTGATGGTATTCCAGTTGCAGATAATCAGAATTCTTTGACAGCAGGTGAGCGTGGTCCTGTGTTGATGCAGGATTTTCACCTAATGGAGAAGCTAGCTCACTTTAACCGAGAGCGGATTCCTGAGCGTGTTGTTCATGCCAAAGGAGCCGCTGCATTTGGCACATTCACTGTTACTCAGGACATCACTCGTTACAGTAAAGCCAAAGTTTTTTCCGAGATTGGCAAACAAACCCAGGTTCTGCTGAGATTTTCTACTGTGGGAGGCGAAAAAGGTTCAGCTGATGCCGAACGTGACCCTAGAGGCTTTGCAGTCAAATTCTATACCGAAGAAGGCAACTGGGACTTAGCAGGGAATAACACACCAGTCTTTTTCATCCGTGATCCACTCAAATTTCCTGATTTTATTCATACACAAAAACGTAATCCACAAACTAACTACAAAGATGCCAACGCCATGTGGGATTTCTGGTCACTCAGCCCAGAAGCTCTACATCAAGTAACGATTTTATTCAGCGATCGCGGTACTCCCAAAACCTATCGGCACATGAACGGCTATGGTAGCCATACATTTAGCTTGATCAATGCTCAAGGTCAACGAGTGTGGTGCAAGTTTCATTTCAAAACCATCCAAGGAATTGAAAACTTTACCGCAGAAGAAGCAATTCGGGTTAAGGGAGAAGATCCAGATCATGCAACCCGTGATTTATTTGAAGCGATCGCCCGCGGCGACTATCCTAAATGGCGAGTCTGCATTCAGGTAATGACTGAAGAACAAGCAGCACACCATCAGGATAATCCTTTTGATCTGACCAAGGTTTGGAAGCATTCCGAATATCCCTTAATTGACGTGGGTATTCTTGAACTCAACCGCAATCCGCAAAACTACTTTGCAGAAGTCGAGCAGGCGGCGTTTTCTCCTTCTAATGTCGTTCCTGGGATTAGCTTCTCTCCCGATAAGGTATTGCAAGCCCGCATTATGTCTTATCCCGATGCTCATCGTTATCGTATCGGTGCGAACTATCAACAATTACCCGTCAATCAACCGAAGTGTCCGGTGATGCACTACCAGCGTGATGGCGCGATGGCATTGGGCAACAATGGAGGTAACACACCGAACTATGAACCCAACAGCTACGAGGATACACCGAAGCAAAATTGTGCCTATGCAGAGCCAGCTTTGGATTTAGGGAATGTCAAAGTTGATCGCTATGACCACCGTGCAGGTAACGACGATTATACCCAAGCTGGAGACCTCTATCGGCTCATGACACCCGACCAACAACAGCGTCTGATCCAAAACATTGTAGGCAGTTTGAGTCAAGCAAGAAGTGAAATTCAGATGCGCCAACTTTGCCATTTCTTCCGAGCAGATGTAAATTACGGTCGTCGTGTGGCAGAAGGATTGGGAATTACCATTGATCCAGCGATGATTCCAACCTCAGCTCAACCCATCGGGGCATAAAAATTGGGCATTGGACATCGGGAAGAGACTTGTTAAATAATTCTCTCTTGTCTCCCTTGTCTCCCTTGTCTCCAATCCTCGATCCCCGATCTCCGATCCCTGCTCCCTGGTAATAAATTTTAAATCCCCATAAATTCTGACTTCCAGAATCTATGGGGATTAGGGTTAGGGGGTTAGGGGTTATGTTTTTATTATACTCGATTAAATTACTTTCAGCTTCTCAATTAAGATTTTTTGAACTTGTTTTTGGACTATTTCTACATCGGCGTTGGCATCTATACGTACAATTCTGTGTGGGTGGGTTTTAGCTAACTCGGCATATCCTTGTTGAATGCGACGATGAAAGGCGATCGCTTCTTGTTCGATGCGATCTAGGGTTGTGGATGTTCCGCGTTTACGGGCTAATCCGACCTCAACATCAAGATCAAGCCATAGGGTAATATCACTTTCTAAGCCATTGGTAGCAATGCTGTTGAGGCGATCAATTAAACTCATGTCTAAACCACGACCATAACTCTGGTAAGCAATAGTAGAGTCGGTATAGCGATCGCACAGTATAGTTTTACCAGCTGCAAGATTTGGTTTGAGTTCTTCTTCTACGTGTTGCGCTCGGTCAGCAGCGTATAACAATAATTCTGTTCTATCAGCAATTGGCTGATCTGGTGATTTTTCCAGTAACAAGCGCCTTAAATGCAAGCCTAAAGAAGTTCCTCCCGGTTCACGAGTCACTAAAACAGAGATTCCCAGGCTTTGCAACCACTCACTACAAAGTTGTATCTGAGTTGTTTTGCCGCAACCTTCCACCCCTTCAAATACAATCAATTTGCCATTCATCCTAAGGAACTCCACGTATCAATTAAAAATAAAAAATTAAAAGTCTGAGTATTACCAAAGATATTTATGTCTTTAATTGAAAATAAGAAATAATAAGACGGAAAGCAACTGTATGTTTTTGCAATAATGTCAGCAGTACCAACAATCAATTTTCGGGAAGCTACTACCCAAGAAGATTATTTGATTGCTCAACACTTCTATCTTCTGTGGCGAGATAATAATGTTGCAGCAGCATCGCTTCGTTCTGACTGGCTAGAAACTGTTCTTGAATTTACCCAACAAGCACGTCAAAATTTATACTATAAAGCCTTTGTGGCAGAAGTTGATGACAAGGTGGTTGGTTCTGCCAGTAGTCAGCTTTTTGCCGGTCTTTATCCCCATATTTTGACAGATGATCACCGCAAATATGGTTATGTTTGGGGTGTTTATGTTGACGCAGCTTATCGAGGTCAAGGTATTGCCAAGCAACTCACGAGTATGGCTATTGATTACCTCAAGGCGATCGCTTGTACACGAGTAATTCTTCACGCCTCACCTTTAGGTAAACCAGTTTATGATCGGCTAGGTTTTTTGCCAAGCAATGAAATGCGGTTGGATATTATAGATTAGTTACTCTTGACCATCGACTCTTGACTCATCAATGGTTGTGCTGATCGCAGTACTACATCTAGCAACCCCGGAAACAATTCTTCTAAATCTTCTCGCCTGAGTGAATTTATGTGTTGTGTTCCCTCTTTGCGAGTCCAAACCACGCCAGACTCCCTTAAAATTTTAAAATGGTTGGACATGGTAGACTTGGCGATCGCAAAATCAAAGTCGGCGCAACATTGCTCTCCTTTTGCCGCCAATTGCCGCACAACCTCCAAGCGCACAGGATCGCCTAAAGCATATAACACTCCTGCCAATGATATATGTTGTTGTTCAGGGTGATACAGAAATCTCATACTTGCACAATCGCATAAATTAGACTATATTTTATTTATTCGATTTTATCGAATAAATGAATTAAATAGGAGGGCAAGAATGTCATCCATTACTAATGTGACAGAAGCCACATTCAAACAAGAAGTCCTGGAAAGTGATACGCCCGTATTAGTGGACTTTTGGGCGCCGTGGTGTGGTCCTTGTCGCATGGTGGCTCCCGTGGTAGATGAAGTGGCTGCTGAATACGTGGGGCAGGTAAAAGTTGTCAAGCTAAATACAGATCAGAATCCAACTGTTGCCAGTCATTATGGGATTCGTAGTATCCCCACACTCATGGTATTTAAAGGCGGTCGGCAAGTCGATACGGTTGTGGGCGCCGTGCCAAAAACAACCCTAGCTAAAACTTTAGCACAGTATCTGTAATCAAGGTTGCAGCAAGGTAGGCGATTTGCCCACCTTATCTGACTAGAGAAAGGGGAATGAACTGTGGGGAATGGGGAAAATAGGTAGTTGGTAACGGGAAATGGGGTATGGTAATGAATTTTTCCAATCACCAATAGCCAAGAATAAATCACCTATTCCCTACTTTTTGAGTTATGAGGGGTTAGCTCAATGGACTTAAAATTAGATAGAAAATCTGCACTAGTAAGCGGTTCAACGACAGGTATTGGCTTTGCAATTGCTCAAACTTTAGCTCAAGAGGGTGCGTCGTTAATTATCAATGGTCGATCTGAGCAGAGAGTTGCAGAGGCAATAGATAAAATTAAACAGAGCAACCCTGAAGCCCAAGTTTCTGCGATTGTTGCCGATTTAGCAACAAAAGCAGGAGTCGAACAACTTTTTCAACAAGTTTCTAGCGTTGATATATTAGTTAACAATCTTGGTATTTACGAGCCAAAACCATTTGTAGAAATTACTGATGCAGATTGGTTGAACATTTTTGAAACGAATGTACTCAGTGGAGTCCGCTTGAGTCGCCAATACCTGCAAAACATGCTCAACCAAAACTGGGGGCGGATAATTTTTATCTCTAGTGAATCTGCAATCCAAATTCCCGTGGAAATGATTCATTATGGCATGACCAAGACAGCACAACTAGCCATTTCTCGTGGTTTAGCAGAAATGACTGTGGGTACTGGAGTTACAGTCAACGCTGTTTTAGTAGGGCCTACTCGTTCTGAAGGGGTGGACGAGTTTGTCAAAAATATGGCTAAGGAACGCGGTGTTAATTCCAGCAAGGTTGAGGCTGAATTTTTCCAGACAGTTCGCCCAAGTTCTCTACTCAAACGTTTTATTAGCACTGATGAAGTAGCAGCAATGGTGGTTTATCTATGTAGCCCTCTGGCTTCAGCTACTAACGGTGCTGCTTTAAGAGTAGATGGTGGTGTGATTAGGTCAATTATTTAGCAGCGAAAGCACAGCAGAATCGGAGGATAATTCATGATTGAGCTTTACTATTGGACAACACCCAACGGTCACAAAATAACGATGTTCCTAGAGGAAGCCGAACTTCCTTACACAATTATTCCTGTAAACATAGGTGCAGGCGATCAGTTTAAACCGGAATTTTTGAAGATTGCACCTAATAATCGCATTCCTGCAATTATTGATCGCGAACCTGCTGATAGTGGTGAACCGATTTCAGTGTTCGAGTCTGGAGCTATTTTGCTATATTTGGCAGAAAAAACTGGAAAATTAATTCCAAATAATATACGCGATCGCGTTGAAGTCCTGCAATGGTTATTCTGGCAGATGGGAGGTCTGGGGCCAATGGCAGGTCAAAATCACCACTTCAGCCAATACGCGCCAGAAAAAATTCCCTACGCCATCAACCGTTATGTAAATGAAACAGCAAGATTATACGCTGTGCTGAATAAACGCTTGAGCGATCGCGAATTTGTTGCTGGTAATAACTATTCGATTGCTGATATCGCCATCTATCCCTGGATTGTTCCTTATGAACGCCAAGGTCAAAAACTAGAAGATTTTCCTCACCTCAAGCGCTGGTTTGAAACTATTCAAGCACGTCCAGCAACTATCCGCGCCTACGAAAAAGCAGAAGCATTCAAAAATCAGACACTAGACGTCGAAAAATCTCGGTCATTGTTGTTTAACCAATCAGCACAAACAGTGCAACCTTCTTGAGATATTGAGCGTAATTTCACGCTCTACAGAAGTATTAAATATTTCCTTGTTACAGTATAAATAGTACTTGTCACCTAAAAATTAAACTGTTCGTAGTAAGCACTTTAGTGCTTAATTGAGTGCTGTACGCGCAGCTTTCCCTCAGGGTAGCGCCACAACAAACTCATCAAACTTAGTGACAGAGACTACTAATACTCAACTAAAGTGCAAAAATTTTGGAGATGATTTCATGAACGAAAATATCAATTTATTCACCCCATACCAAATGGGTAATTTAGAATTGCCCAACCGTATTATTATGGCTCCCCTCACACGTAATCGTGCAGGTGAGGGAAACATACCACATGAACTCAATGCAGAGTATTACGCTCAACGTGCAACTGCGGGGCTAATTATTAGTGAAGCAACTCAGATTTCACCCCAAGGACAGGGGTATCCTTATACACCAGGTATTCACTCATCTGAACAGATAGAGGGTTGGAAGTTGGTGACAAATGCAGTACATGAGCAAGGGGGAAGAATATTCCTGCAACTGTGGCACGTTGGACGTATTTCTCACCCTGATTTGCAACCCAATGGAGCCTTACCTTTAGCACCATCTGCGATCGCACCAAAAGGAGAAGCATCGACCTATGAGGGAATGAAACCTTTTGTTACACCTCGTGCTTTGGAAACTTGGGAAATTCCAGAGATTGTAGAACAGTATCGTCAAGGTGCAGCAAATGCTCTGGCTGCTGGATTTGATGGTGTGGAAATTCACGCAGCTAATGGTTATTTAATTGACCAATTTCTCCGGGATGGTACTAATCAACGTACAGACAAATATGGTGGTTCTATAGAGAATCGTGTCAGACTGCTGCTAGAAGTGACACAAGCAATCACTGGTGTCTGGGATAGTAAACAGGTAGGAGTGCGTCTTTCTCCTAGTGGCACATTTAACGATATGCATGACTCTAACCCAGTGGAAACTTTTGGTTATGCAGCCCAAGCACTCAATCAGTTCGATTTAGCATATCTGCATATCTTTGAAGCTACAGAAGCAGATATCAGACACGGGGGGACAGTAGTACCTACTAGTATTCTTCGGCAAAAGTATCAAGGTACACTAATGGTTAATGGTGATTACACTTTAGAGAAAGGCAATGCTGTCTTAGCAACAGGAGAAGCTGATTTAGTAGCTTTTGGCAGATTGTTTATATCCAATCCTGACTTACCTCGACGCCTTGCAATAAATGCACCATTGAATCAGCCTGATCCATCTACATTTTATGGCGGTGGAGAGAAGGGATACACCGATTACCCAACATTAGAAGTGCAACCAACCTACTAAAACATGATTTGTGTAAAGACGCATTTGTTAATCATGTCTTTACTCAATTCCCACTAGTCATAATTTAATATTTTACTGTCAATCAATCACGCATTCGTCAAATTAGAGGGAAATTCCAATGAATCCAATTACTCAAGAATTGAACTTATCAACTCAACCTCTAGATGTACCAAGTGCCATTCTCCAACGTCGTTCCATCAAAACTTTCAAACCAGATCCCATCACCCCAGAACTGCTGAGACAATTGGTAGAGTTAACAGTTGCAGCACCAAGTAGCTATAACATTCAGGACTGGCGGATTATCTTAGTACAAGATGAGGCGCAAAAAGCTGCTCTGTCAGAAGCAGCTTGGAATCAAAAACAAATTTTGGAAGCACCTGTAACTTTTGTCTTTGCAGCAGATGTAAAGGGTGGAGAAAAAGACTTGACACCGATTTATGAACAAGGTTTACAAACCGGTGCTTGGCCAGAGAATGTCATTAACTACTTCAAAACAGCTATTCCCCAACATCAAACTAGTCTTGGAGATAAGCGACGGGAATATGCAGTTAAAGATGCGATGATTGCTGCAACTCACTTAGTATTAGCAGCAGAAAGTTTAGGTTTATCCACTTGCTTTATGAATGGTTGGATTGAGGATAAGGTCAAAGCAGTAATTGGTGCTGCGGATGATCCTGATTTAGCGATCGCAGTTTTAGTACCTGTAGGATATTCAGCACAACCACGTCTAAATCCTGGTCGTTTGCCATTTTCCTACAATGTCTTTGTAGATAGAGTTGGAAATTCTTATCAAGCTTAGATTCAAGCATCCCACGGCTTTTCATGAAACTGAGCCTAGCGACAGTTTAATAGCCGTGGGAGTTCAATGCTGATTAACTTTAAACTTCTTCACTGCTGCTTGTAGTTCTTGAGAAATTTGTACAGTTTGTTGCAACGATTGAGAAATTTGGCGTGAGGAGTTACTTGTAATTTCTGACACTTGGGAAATTTCTGTAACTAATTTAGTTACTGCTTGCGATGTTTCTACTTGAGATACTGTCGCTTGAGAAATTGATTGTACTAGTTCGTCTATTTCGCGAGAAACCCTGAAAATTTTGTTGAGCGAAGTTTTAGCATTTTCCACAATGCGAGAGCCTTCCATTACCTGAATAGTCCCTTGTTCCATGGCTTTAGCAACTTCATTCGTTTCTCGTTGAATGTTCTCTACAATCTGCTTGATTTCTTGAGTGGCGTCAGAACAACGTGCTGCGAGTTCAGCAACTTCAGTTGCAACCACGGTAAAACCTCGGCTTCCTTCTGTGGCTTTTGAGGCTTCTAGTCCCGCATTTACTGCTAACAAATTGGTTTGCACAGCAATATCGTTAATTAAGGAAATTATGCGGGATATTTGTTGCGAAGATTCTCCCAGGCGCTTGACTTTTTTGCCTGTATCATCAATGGTTGAGCGTAAGCTAGATATTTTTTCTACCGTCGTATCTATTGCGGTTTTACCTTCAGTGGCTGTACGAGAGGCTGTATGAGCGACTTCGGCAGCTTTTTTAGCGTTTTCTGCAACATCTACAATTGACAGTGTCATACGCTCCATACTATTGAGGATAAGATTAATTTCAACAGCTTGTTTGATAGCTTCATCGCTAAGTTGGCTGATTGCACTTTCGTTTCCGGCGATCGCCACATTTACCTCAGTTGCATATGTTTTCACTTTGGTGACAATTTCTCTGAGATTCTCAACTATAAAGTTAAAAAACTCAGCGACAGTACCAAGTTCCCCTTGTGTAACTTTCGCATGTACTGTCAAATCACCTTTTGATGCGCCTTCGATATCTCGCAACAGCTTGAAGATTTGTTGTTGTAATGCTTGTTTTTGTTGATTCTGCTCGCTCGCCATCATTTCTGCATGAGAACGAGACTTTTCTACCTGTGCAATGGTATGTGCTTGCTCTAGAGCATAGCCAATGGGAATTGCCAGCTGCTTAAATAGATTTATTTCTGATTGTTGCCATTGACGAGGAGCAGAACACTGATGAGCGATTAATAAGCCGTATAACTTGTTGTTCAGCAATATTGGCGTGACTAAATTCGCCTTGACTTCAAAAGCTTCTAGTTGAGCAATATGACATTCAGTCAAATCTGCTTCGTATATATTTTCTAGCGCTTGGATACGACCTTTTTGATATTTGTCTACATACTTTTTAGCAAAACAGGGATCAGCAATCTTTGCACCCAAAGCGCTTGGCCATTCATCACCAACGCATTCAGCTACAATTGTTCCTACCCAGTTTTCATCAAAGCGATAGACAATGATTCGATCTGCTTTGATTGCTTCTCGCAAATTTGTTACTGCTAAATCCAAAATTTGTGTGGTATTGAGCGAACCATGAAGTTGAAAAGTAATGTTGTTGATTAACTCCATGAGTTTGGCATAATCTTCTTTTTGAAGAATTTGCTCTGTAAATTTGTCTGCCATGGCGTTAAAACTAACAGCTAAATTGCCAATTTCATCATCAGCAAAAATCTCAGCACGCGCAGAGCGATCGCCTGAAGCCAATTTTTTAGCCGTTTGCTCTAGCTTCTGGATAGGTGTAACAATTACCCTTCTAATAATCAGTATCCAAATGAAAGAAATTGCTAAGGCGACAACAAGAACAATAATTTCTATCCAAAGACTTTGTCCTGACAATTGATTGAGAACAGTATCTGGAGTTCCCCGTACTAATATCGCGAGTGGCTTTTTGTCATATACAGGTTTTGCACCATTATTTGTTTCTATGATTTTATTAGGTACGGCTTTTGCTGCCATTATGTAAGTCTGTTTACCTAATTTCAACCGTGCAGTTACTGTTTTTCCTTGAGCTAGGGTTGCTGCTTCGAGTAAAGATTTACCTGCTTCGGGTAATGCTACATTCGGTATCCCTTGATTATTCTTCTGAGATTTATCTTGCTCTAGGGCTGTTGCTATAGTAAATCCTCCCGTTGGTTTATGTAGATAAACAGCACTGTAGCCTCCCCCAGTAGCTTCTAATGTTCCCCTGACAATGGTATCTTTGCCATTCACAATATCACCAGAGACTAATGCACCGATGACTGCTTTTGTTTTTGGGTCTTTAACAGGTGTTACCGTGTAACGAATCAGAGCATCTTCTTGGTTAAAAACATTTGGTAAAGGAGGAGATTCTTTACTCAGTTCCGACCAACTAATAATGCTGTTAGCTTTGATTTGTTGAGGTTTATTAAAAATCTCGCTGACTAAGTTATCAGGATTAAATATTTGTCCTTGACGGTCAGTATTACCATTAACGACAATCTGCAAATTTTTACCGACAAGTGTAGCGTACTCAATTTTTCTTGCCTGAATTTCATTGATCAGAATTTGCTTAACTTCTGCCTTCAAATTAGGGTTTAAGGTTTGACCTGCATTATGAGTAATGGCAGCTTCAATAATTGCCGGATTGTCTGATTGTTCACGAAAACCAAAGCCTATTTGATTGACCTTGGTATGATAAGCCATGTCTGTAACGGCTATTTCTGATTTTGCTTGTTCTAATGATAAAGCCTGTAAATTAGTAGTAATTAAGTATCTTGCTACAAGACTAATTCCTAGAATAGATATTACTTCAGAAGCTATTAAAGCAACTACCTGCTTGCGGCTAATAGAAAGGTTACAAAACCATTGCCATATAGAGTTTTTGACTTTTTTATTTCTAGTCAAATTATTTTTATATGACCTAATATTTTTTTGATAACTATCATTATAACTATTAGTTGATGATAGTTTTGTGGAAGCGTATCCTTGATGCAAATTTTGGTCTGTATTCGATTTATTTGCCATAAAATTTAGATGCAAATACTCGTCTGTATGAATGAGGAATAAAAAAACAACCAGTTTTAGTAGCCAAACTAATAACTGATACAAGTGGACGAGCGCACCCAGATAAATTTACTTTTTCAATTAAGTAAATATAGTATAATTATTTTTGCTCATAAAAACAAAAAAGCCCTAATCATAAATCTTGAATCGGTTGCTCAAAATTTTAACCAATTCTCAAATTCTTACATTAATTTGTCACAAGTAACACCTACTTACTATTACACTCCTGTTAAATACTTTTAGACTTACTCAGAAGCTTTTATTTTGCTGATTTTACAAATAAATTTTAGGTTATTTTTCATTATTTTACGCTATTTTGTTGTTTTAAGCAAGATTTTTACCTAAGTTAGTTTTGATGATTTTTATGTAAAAAGTTTATATTATTAATCCTTCTTAAATGACAAATTTATGTAATAGAAAAAGTTAATATCAAGCTATAAAGCGCTCATTTGCTTTATTTTGTTTGACTGTTAAATCTAGTTATTTTGATTGATTTTGTTTTCCTTAGTAATGCCTGAGATTGTAGCAGAATATTTGATCCAGAGCATGTATAAATACCTGAATTTGAATCATTGCCAATCCCATAAATATGAATAAATTAAGTTCATCTCTTACTTAGTGGCAAACTGTAAAATTATCCTGTGTTTATAAATACAAATTAATTTAATATTTAACCTATCCTTAAATAGATGACAAACAAAAAATAAAGCATAATTTTTTGCTGCTGCGATCGCGACTGCTAGATAGATTTTCACAGCGCTTTTTTTGTATCTAAAAGGTTGATATGACAAAGCTTTGCTAGCATCATCATAGTATTGGTGTTGCCAAATACTCGTAACAGTGTCTAAATTATTGTAGGAAAGGCTATGACTACAACGCTAGCAACGCCCGATTCTATAGAATCTCTTCTAGGTGATGAAGCCCAAGATTTACTGACTTATAAAGCGAAAGTTTCCAAAGATTTATTGCATTTACCAGGCCCCGATTTTGTAGATCGAGTCTGGCTAAATAGCGATCGCAATCCCCAAGTTTTGCGTAATCTGCAAACACTGTACTCTACTGGTAGACTTGCTTATACTGGCTATCTTTCCATCTTGCCAGTAGACCAAGGGATTGAACATTCAGCAGGTGCGTCATTTGCACCCAACCCGATTTACTTCGATCCAGAAAATATTATTAGGTTGGCGATCGCTGCTGGTTGTAATGCTGTAGCTACAACTTTAGGAGTGTTGGGTGCGGTTTCACGCAAATATGCCCACAAAATTCCCTTCATTGTCAAACTCAATCACAATGAACTCCTAACTTATCCCAATCAATTTGACCAAATTATGTTCGCTTCCGTCGAACAAGCGTGGAATTTGGGTGCGATCGCAGTGGGTGCAACAATTTATTTTGGTTCCGAAAACTCTACCAGACAAATTCAAGAAGTCAGCCAAGCTTTTAAACGCGCCCATGAATTGGGAATGGTGACAATCCTCTGGTGCTATCTGCGTAATAATGCATTTAAACAAGATCAAGATTATCACCTTGCTGCTGACTTGACAGGACAAGCCAATCATTTAGGTGTAACCATAGAAGCTGACATCATTAAACAAAAGTTGCCAGAAAATAACAATGGTTACACAGCAGTAGCCCAAGCAACAGGTAAGAGTTATGGTAAAACCAACAAACGGGTTTACACAGATTTGACAACAGATCACCCCATTGATTTAACTCGTTACCAAGTCTTGAATTGTTATTGTGGACGCGCTGGTTTAATCAATTCTGGTGGCGCATCCGGAAAAAATGACTTTGCAGAAGCAATCCGCACCGCAGTCATTAACAAACGTGCTGGTGGTACAGGCTTAATTTCTGGACGCAAAACATTCCAGCGCCCCTTCGAGGAAGGTGTGCAATTATTCCACGCCATCCAAGATGTTTATTTATCTAAAGAAATAACGATCGCTTGAATTGGGGAAAGGGGGATTGGGGATTGGGGATCGGGGAAAGGGGAAAGGGGAAAGGGGAAATATAAAACTTGAAAGGAAACAAGAAAAATCTCGATACGAAATAATTCTTCCTTGTCCCCCGTTTCCCAATACTGCTTGGATAAGACAAATCGATTGACATTTAAACCCACCAGAGACGCGCCATGGCGCGTCTCTACATGGCCCAAATTATGACGAAAAATCCTTAACTGAGAAATATTGCCCCGTTTCCTCCTTGTCCCCGATCCCCAATCCCCGATCCCCGATCCCTATTTCTGGGATATTCTGGAAGAGGTGAGAATTGGCTGAATGACGATGAAGCTGGCAGGAAGAGTAAGTCAAGTAACGCCCTCTATAACTTTAGCGATCGCAGCGAAAGCAAAAGCAATGAGGGGTGAAGGTATAGATGTTTGTAGTTTTAGCGCTGGTGAACCAGATTTTGATACCCCAGTACATATTAAAGCTGCTGCCCAAAAAGCATTAGATGAAGGCAAAACTAAGTATGGGCCTGCTGCTGGGGAACCAAAGTTAAGAGAAGCGATCGCCCGCAAGCTGAAAAATGATAATGGTCTTGATTATAAAGCAGAAAATGTCATCGTCACCAATGGCGGTAAACATTCTTTGTTTAATTTGATGCTAGCAGCGATTGAAGCAGGTGATGAGGTTATTATCCCTGCTCCCTACTGGTTAAGCTACCCGGAAATGGTGACTTTGGCGGGTGGTGTTTCTGTAATTGTTCCTACAGATGCCAGTACAGGATATAAAATTACTCCTGAACAATTACGTAAGTCTATCACTCCCAAGACCAAGTTATTTATCCTCAACTCACCATCTAATCCTACAGGTATGGTGTACACGCCAGAGGAAATTAAAGCCTTGGCGGAAGTCGTAGTTGAAGCAGATATCTTTGTTGTCTCTGACGAGATTTACGAAAAAATTCTCTATGACGGTGCAACACATTTGTGTATTGGTTCGTTGGGAGAAGAAATATTTGCCCGTACAATTGTTAGTAATGGTTTTGCCAAAGGTTATTCGATGACGGGATGGCGTATTGGTTATTTGGCAGGGCCAATAGATATTATTAAAGCTACAAGTACGATCCAGAGTCATAGTACTTCTAATGTATGTACCTTTGCTCAGTATGGTGCGATCGCAGCTTTGGAAGGTTCCCAAGACTGTGTAGAAGAAATGCGCCAAGCTTTTGCGAAACGCCGTCAAGTCATGTTAGAACGACTCAACGCCATACCGGGATTAACTTGTCCCCAACCAGATGGTGCGTTTTATCTGTTCCCTGATATCAGCAAAACCGGATTAAAATCTCTGCAATTTTCTGACGCTTTACTTGAGGAACAACAAGTAGCAGTCATTCCGGGAATTGCTTTTGGCGCAGATGACAACATTCGCCTCTCCTACGCTACAGATATGGCCACAATAGAAAAGGGTATGGATCGGTTGGAGAAGTTTGTCAAATCACGGATTTAACTGAAACAAAGACTCATCCCATACTCGGCGATCGCTATGTGAATCACAAGGGATAATTATAGTAGTGGCGTGGCAGGACTATAATGTTGCATTAGATTTTTAGTTTTTTCAGCGCTGAAGCGCTTACTACGAACTTTTTTCTATTGCACTTTTTTAGCCTAGACACGCCACTACTTTAAATTTAAAAACAAATAGGTACTAAACGCCTTGCCCTTGGCATCGCTTATCCTAAAATTAAGAATTCTTTATTAATCCCAAAAACTATGAGTATCATCATCTCGGATGAAGTATTGCACACAGCGCAGATGTCAGAGGCTGAGTTACTGACTGAAATTGCAGTTATGCTGTTTCAAAAGGAAAAATTTACTTTAGGTCAAGCAAGTCGTTTTGCAAAAATGAATCAACTCCAGTTTCAGCGATTACTTGCAAGTCGCCAAATTCCTCTCCATTACGATATTACCGAACTCAGAGAGGATGTAAAAAGTCTCGAAGCAAATAATTGGCGATGATTGTAGTTAGTGACACATCGCCTATAAGTAATTTGGCTGCTATTGGTCAATTAGAATTATTGCAACAACTTTACGGCAGTGTAATTATTCCTACGGCAGTTTATCAGGAAATTCTCAATTCCGGCGATACAGACCCGGCTGTTTTGGCGATTCAAACTGTAAACTGGATTGAAACTCGTTCTGTCGCCAATATTACTTTGCTTCAAACTTTACAAAATAATTTAGACATTGGTGAAGCTGAAGCTATTACCCTTGCTGTCGAATTAAATGCTGATCGCCTGATTGTAGATGAACGAAGAGGTAGAAATGAAGCAATTAGGTTAGGTCTTCGGGTAACTGGAATATTGGGTATATTGCTAGCAGCAAAACAACAGGGATTAATTCCGTTGATACAGCCATTATTAGACGATTTGATTGGAAACGGCTTCTGGATTCGGGAACAATTGTACACAGAGCTATTACAATTAGCCTGAGAGTAATGGGACGCCCAATACGGTTCGGATAAGACAAATCGATTAGACATCTAATACCCTGTAGAGACGTGCCATGGCACATCTCTACATCCCAAAGCATGACGAAAAATTCTTAACCGAACCGTATTGATGGGACGCCCAAAATTCCAAAATCCATACAAACTAGATAGCAAAAGACTTTCCAGACCATATTGCCGAAAAACACGTATAAAGGCGCATTTCCAGGTGCAAGATATGAGAAATTAACGCCGACTTGAAAAGTATACTTTGCCAAGGGAATTTTCGATAAAAAAATACAATTCTGAATATTGGCAAACTGAGTTATCCTAAGATACCGTAGCTTTTGACATTTATTCAGTGTCAGTTATTAGCTTGATAACTGTTCCCTGTTCTCTGTTCCCTAAATAATAAATACATATGTCTTTTGTTCCATTGCACATTCATAGTGACTACAGTCTGTTGGATGGTGCGAGTCAAATACCAAATTTAGTGGATCGTGCTATCGAACTGGATATTAAAGCGATCGCTCTGACGGATCATGGTGTGATGTATGGTGCGATCGAACTCATAAAAATTTGTCGCAACAAAAATATTAAGCCAATAATTGGCAATGAAATGTATATTATCAACGGCGATATTACTAAACAAGAACGCCGTCCTCGCTATCATCAAATTGTTTTAGCAAAAAATACTAAAGGCTATAAAAATTTAGTTAAATTAACAACTATCTCTCACCTCCAAGGTGTACAAGGCAAAGGCATTTTTTCTCGTCCTTGTATTAGCAAAGAATTACTCAAAACATACCATGAAGATTTAATCGTTACTAGTGCTTGTTTGGGTGGGGAAGTACCCCAAGCAATTTTGGCTGGTAAACTAGATGCAGCCCGCCGAGTTGCTCAATGGTATAAAGATGTATTTGGTGAAGATTATTATTTAGAAATTCAAGATCATGGTTCTCCCGAAGACCGAATTGTTAATGTTGAGATTGTCAAAATTGCGCGGGAATTAGGGATAAAAATTGTTGCTACAAATGATTCTCATTATATTTCCTGTTATGACGTTGAAGCACATGACGCCTTATTGTGTATTCAAACAGGGAAATTAATAGTTGAAGATAACCGAATGCGTTATAGCGGTACAGAGTATTTAAAGTCCGCTGAAGAGATGAGACAGCTATTTCGTGATCATCTACCTGATGATGTCATTGAAGAAGCGATCGCCAATACTGTAGAAGTAGCAGAGAAAATAGAACCATACAATATTTTGGGTGAGCCTCGGATTCCCAATTATCCAATTCCATCTGGCCATACTGCTGACACTTATGTCGAGGAAATTGCTTGGCAGGGATTATTACAAAAACTAAATCGCAAATCCCGCAACGAAATCGATTTAAGTTACAAAGAAAGGCTGGAATATGAATTAAAAATGATTCAGCAAATGGGTTTTTCCACCTACTTTTTAGTTGTGTGGGACTACATCAAATTTGCGAGAGATAATGATATTCCGGTTGGACCGGGTCGTGGATCTGCCGCAGGTTCTTTGGTAGCTTATACTATGGGAATTACCAATATAGATCCTGTACATCACGGCTTACTTTTTGAAAGATTTCTCAATCCAGAACGGAAATCTATGCCAGATATTGACACGGATTTCTGTATTTCTCAAAGAGATAAAGTCATAGAATATGTTACAGAAAAATACGGTACAGAAAGAGTAGCTCAAATTATTACTTTTAACCGTCTGACTTCCAAAGCAGTTTTAAAAGATGTCGCCAGAGTGTTAAATATTCCTTATGCAGAATCAGACAAAATGGCGAAACTAATTCCTGTTTCACGGGGTAAACCTGCCAAGTTAAAAGTGATGATTTCTGATGATACTCCTGAACCAGAATTTAAAGCTAGATATGATAATGATCCAAGAGTTCGCCATTGGATAGATATGGCAATCCGCATCGAAGGAACTAACAAAACTTTCGGCGTTCATGCAGCAGGTGTAGTCATTTCTGCTGATCCATTAGATGAAATTGTGCCACTTCAGAAAAATAACGATGGTTCTGTGATTACCCAGTATTTTATGGAAGATTTAGAATCACTGGGTTTGTTAAAAATGGATTTTCTCGGCTTGAAAAATCTGAGTATGATTCAGAAAACCATCGAATTAATTGAAAGTAATCATGGATTTAAGATTGACCCTTATGTAATTACTGCTCAAGAAAGAAAAGCTCAGAAAATATTAGCCAAAGGTGGAGAAGGCGCAAAACTTCCCCCAGATGTCAAAAAGACCTACGAATTATTAGAAGCAGGTGAATTAGAAGGAGTATTTCAGTTAGAATCTTCTGGAATGCGTCAGATAGTACGTGATTTGAAGCCTTCTAATATAGAAGATATTTCTTCGATTTTAGCACTATATCGACCAGGTCCATTAGATGCGGGGCTAATTCCGAAATTTATTAACCGCAAACACGGGCGGGAAAATATTGATTATGAACACACGATTTTAGAACCAATTTTAGATGAAACCTATGGAATTATGGTTTATCAAGAGCAAATTATGAAAATTGCTCAAGATATGGCTGGATATTCTTTAGGTCAAGCTGACTTGCTGCGTCGGGCGATGGGTAAAAAGAAAGTTTCCGAGATGCAGAAGCAGCGAGAAAAATTCATGGATGGTGCAGCCAAAAACGGTGTTAAGCAACAAATTGCAGAAGCTTTATTTGATCAAATGTTAAAGTTTGCCGAATATTGCTTGAGTTATGACACTGAAGTTTTGACTGTAGAATACGGATTTGTGCCAATCGGAGAAATCGTCGAAAAAAGAATAGAGTGTAATGTTTACACAGTTGATAGTAATGGTTATGTGTATACACAACCTATTGCTCAGTGGCATAATCGTGGTGTTCAAGAAGTATTTGAATATGCTTTAGAAGATGGTTCGGTAATTCGAGCTACGAAAGATCATAAATTTATGACCAGTGAGGGGCAAATGTTACCTATTGATGAAATATTTGCAAAGGAATTAGATTTGCTACAAGTAATTGGTAATGGGTAATGGGATATTGCTATTCCCGATTCCCTATTCCCAAGCTTGATATCGTAATTAACTAGCCGAAATTAATGTAATTTGTAAAATGTATTTACTTCGCTTGACTACTTACTTATTAACTATTTTTCTACTTGGTACTGTTGATAATTTTGAACTCCATCTTCTGCCCAAATTTCAAGATAACTTCTCACATAATCAGGTATTTGCCAAGCAATATCTGAATACACAAGTTTCAAAAATTAGATTATCAGAAGTTCCAATTCCCAATGTCAATTTCCCAGAGGAGGTTTTTCCAGAAGTTAAACTCTCAGAAATTCGATGTTCAAAAATTCGGGTTCAGGAAAATCAAGACTTAACGATTATTACCTTGCCAGCTGATATTTTATTTGACTCTGGCAAATATCAAATTCGTCCACAAGCACAGAAAATCCTCAGTCAAGTTAGTCAAGCTATCAGCGATCGCTATCCTCATACTTGGCTACAAATTTTAGGACATACTGATTCTGTAGATAATGAAACTGATAATCTAAAACTATCAGAGCAACAAGCCTTAGCAGTACAACGTTGGTTGAGTGAAAAAGGCGGTATAGACATTTCTTTGATCACAAAACAAGGTTACGGCGAAACTCAACCGATCGCAGCCAATAGTAATTCTGATAGTTCAGAGAACTCAGTAGCAAGCCAAAATAACCGTCGGATTGAGATTGTAATCCAGAAAACATCAAATCACGTTTAAGAAGCGATAGATAGCGATCGCCACAGCACAACAGAAATTTGTCACAATAAAGACTTTAGTTTACTTTAAGGAATCCACTGCTACAAAGTTGAAGTGTAAGCGGTAGGATGTCAATGGCTTTTTTAAAAGTATAAATATGCCTCAAACTCTTTACGTAAATTCTGTTGTTGGCAATGATAGCGCTAGTGGTCTACCACAAGCACCTTTAAAAACTATTACACAAGCACTCAAGAAAGCTACTTCTGGTACGCAAATCCAGCTCGCAGATGGTACTTACAATGCTGCTAGTGGTGAAATCTTTCCTTTGTCGATTCCCAGTGGAGTATCGATAGTAGGTAATGAAGCTAACAAGGGCAGTAGTATATTGATTGAAGGTAGTGGTCAATACCTCAGCCGTACTTTTGCTGGGCAGAATGTCACATTTGTACTAGATAATGGTGCAGAGATCAAGGGTGTTACTGTGATTAACTCTGCTACTCGTGGTAGTGGTGTCTGGGTAGAATCTACTAGTCCTACGGTTGTAAATTGCACTTTTACAAAATGTAAGCGAGAAGGCGTGTTTGTTACTGGCGATGGGAATCCAGTAATCCGCAACAATCAATTTATAGAAAATGCTGCCAATGGGATTGCGATCGCCAAGAATGCTAAAGGTGAGATTCAAGGTAATACATGCATTAATACGGGTTTTGGTATTGCCATTAGTGATACAGCTTCTCCTAAATTAATAGATAACAAAATTTCCGAAAATCGTTCTGGTATTGTCATCTCTGGTAGCGCCCGTCCTATATTACGTAATAATCTGTGCGAAAGAAATACCCAAGATGGTTTAACGGTGATCGCAAACGCTTTTCCAGATATTGGTATTACTAATAATCCAGGAGGTAATATATTCCGTGGTAATGGTCAATTCGATCTCCAAAATGCCAGTTCTAACAAACTAATTTCTCTCGGAAATCAAATAGATCCAGCGAAAATCAAAGGTTTGATCGACTTTCTTGATAACCAAGTTCCAACTCCAACTCCAACTCCTACTCCTACACCAACCCCTACTCCTATTCCTACTCCCACACCAGAACCAGAACCCGAACCATTTCCTGATCAGTCACCAACTCCACTACCCACACCCACACCCACACCCACACCCACACCCACACCCACACCCACACCTACACCCACACCCACACCTAGTTCCAGCAACTTAACCGATATTAGCAATCATTGGGCAATTGCTTTTATTCGGGAATTAGTCGAATTAGAAATAATTAAGGGTTTCCCCGATCGCACATTTAGACCTGATGCGACAATGACAAGAGCGCAGTATGCTGCGTTAATAGTCAAAGCTTTCAACCCAAGCGCCAAACGCCAAGCGATAAAATTTAAAGATGTCGCGCAGGATTTTTGGGCTAATAAAGTCATTCAACAAGCTTATCAAGGACAATTTCTCTCTGGTTATCCCGATAACACCTTCCGCCCCAACGATAATATCCAGCGTATACAAGTGATCGTTTCGCTGGTGAATGGACTAGGGTTAACCGCCAGTGCTAATAAAGCTATTAAACCCTACGATGATCAAACAAAAATTCCTGACTATGCCAAAGATGAGGTAATTGTTGCTAGTGAAAAACAAATTATTGTCAACTATCCGAAAACAAAGCAACTTAACCCCACCCGCGAAGCTACACGCGCAGAGGTAGTTGCGATGGTGTATCAAGCGTTAGTTGATGCTGATCGTGTGGCAGCGATTGACTCGCCTTATATCGTGGTGGCTTAGTTTTTAGAGGGTGGACAAAGATTGCCCATCCTCTAAGAAGTTGGGGATCTTGTCTCTCACGAAGGATTTAAGAATCCTGTAGCTGACAAACTTAAGATTAATTTTCTAATTTCCTGTAAATACTTGTGATAAATGTAATAATAAAATGCCTGAAACTAGGTAAGATTATCTATGTTAGCGAAAAAATCTATATATGTTTTTCTAGCTGTTCTGGGAGTGTTCTCTATCTCTGCATCAGCAGAAGCTGGATTTAATTATAAATATATCGTATTGGAAGGACAAGTAGAAAAAGCACTTAACACAAAAGTATTAGCACAAGCAAACACAAAAGCAACAAGTTGCGATAAACAAGACAAAAGCGATACAACTTTGCTATTTAATACCAATAATGGCAAAACAGTGAGAGTTTTCCGCACAAAAAATACTTCACCGCAACAATTATTAATAAATATATACGATAGCAAAAATCGTAAGGAATTAGCTGCCTGTACTCCTGCGGCACGGTTAACCCAACCTAATCAAATTACTTACAATACTAAAGTGCAAAATATTGTGTACTATGCCACTGTCTTGATTAATAAGCAATCCAAGATAGAAGGAAGCATAGTAGCAACCGATCAAAACGGAAAAAGAAGATTGTGGACAGAACCAGCTTCTGGTGAAGTGACATTAAAGCTGAGAATTTCTGATTGATAATCATTCCTTGATGGTACAAGCCCCCTGGCAACGATAAAATCACTAAGGTATCCCCTATCCTGCCTTAGTTAAAGATGAAAGCCGATCGCCTACAAACTTCCGAAACCACCTTACCCAAACTCCAACTTCCCGAACTCCTCGCCCCTGCTGGTAATTGGGAATGTGCAAAAGCTGCTGTAGAAAATGGTGCAGATGCAATATATTTCGGTTTGGATCGGTTCAATGCGCGGATGCGGGCGGAAAACTTTACTGAGGCTGAATTACCAGAATTAATGGAGTACCTGCATAGTCGTGGTGTCAAAGGTTATGTCACTCTCAATACACTGATTTTTCCCCAAGAACTGAGAGAAGCACAACAATATATTCGCTCGATTATTACTGCGGGTGTAGATGCAGTCATCGTCCAAGATATCGGTATTTGTCGTCTCATTCGTCACATCTCACCTGATTTTCCCATTCACGCCTCCACTCAAATGAGTATCACAAGTACTGCTGGTGTGGAATTTGCGGAATCACTAGGGTGTAATTTAGTTGTACTTGCCCGTGAATGTTCTCTCCACGAAATTAATAAAATTCAAAGCCAGTTAGCATACAGAGGTACTTCGCTACCTCTAGAAGTCTTTGTTCATGGTGCTTTATGTGTAGCTTACTCTGGACAATGTTTGACGAGTGAAGCATTAGGGGGACGTTCTGCTAACCGGGGTGAATGCGCCCAAGCTTGTCGAATGCCTTATGAATTAATTGCAGATGGGGAAGTTATGAATTTAGGAGATCGAAAATATCTCCTTAGTCCCCAAGATTTGGCAGGGTTAGAGGTTTTGCCTGATTTAGTAAAGTCGGGTGTGGCGTGTCTCAAGATTGAAGGACGATTGAAATCTCCAGAGTATGTTGCTAATGTGACCCGTGTTTATCGGCAAGCCTTGGATCGGGTGATGGTGGAATCGCAAGAGGAAGAGGAGACAAGGGGACAAGGACGCGGGGAAAACGGACACGGGGACAGAGAGACGCGGGGACACGGGGATGAAATTAAAAACTTCTCCGAGTCTTCCACTCTCCGCTTCACCGCGTCTGCGGAGGAACGCTACAATTTGGAGATGGCTTTTTCGCGGGGAATTTATACTGGGTGGTTCCGTGGAATTAACAATCAGGAATTGGTTCATGCCCGTTTTGGCAAAAAGCGGGGGGTTTATTTAGGAGAGGTAATCCGTGTTAATAATGAAAAAGTGAGCCTCAAGTTAGAAGCACCTGTGAAACCAGGAGATGGTGTTGTGTTTGACTGCGGTCATCCAGAAGCAAAGGAGGAAGGCGGACGCATCTATGCAGTGGAACAAAAGGGAAAAGAAACCCTTTTAACCTTCGGGCGACGGGATTTGAATTGGCGACGAGTGTATGTAGGCGATAAGGTTTGGAAAACTAGTGATCCGGAGCTTGATAAGCAATTACGACAGAGTTTTGTAGGGGATGTACCGCAGTTTCAGCGCCCGATTAATATTGAAGTGCATGGGGAAGTGGGACAAAATTTAGTTGCGATCGCTCATGATGAATTTGGTCATGTTGCTCAGGTAGAATCTACAACTCCACTAGTAGCAGCACACACTAAACCCCTAACTACACAACGTTTACAAGAACAATTCGGCCGCCTTGGTAATACTCCTTTTTGTTTGGGCGACTTGAAAAATAACCTCACTGGTGAATTAATGCTACCCGTGAGTGAGTTAAATCAAATGCGACGGGAAATAGTCACCCAATTGGAGAAACTGCGAAGAAAACCCAAGCGTTGGCAAATCAATCCCAGCGCTTCCCTTTCAGATTTACTTCCTGCTTCTGGGCTTTCTCGCTTTAGTGCTTCCTCAACTCCTAGCTTAATTGTGTTAGTACGCAATCTTCAGCAACTACAAGCAGCACTTGCAGCAAATGTTAGTACTATCTACTGTGAATTTGAAGATCCTCGCAAGTATCGCGAGGCTGTGAAGATGGTACACCAACGAAGAGAGGAGATGGGGAGACACGGGGACACGGGTACGTGGAATCAACAGGATGCGGGGACGCGGAGAGAGGGAGACACGGGGACGCGGAGTCAACAGAACACGGAGATGTGGAGTCAAGAAGACGCGGAGAATATTTTTAATACATTCCCCGCGTCTCCCCCTCCCGGTGTCCCTACCATCTGGGTTGCACCACCCCGAATTACTAAGCCTGGAGAAAATTGGATTTTGCAGCAAGTGCGTTCCTGTGAGGCGGATGGGTATCTGGTGCGGAATTATGACCACCTCGAATTTTTTGAGCGCGATCGCTGTATCGGAGATTTTTCTTTCAACGTTGCGAATCCTCTCACGGCAGATTTATTAAAAAACCACTTTAATTTAGAACGCCTGACTGCTTCCTACGACTTAAATATCAATCAACTGGAAGATTTACTTAAAAGTAGTCCTCCTGATTGGTTTGAAGTGACGATTCATCAGCATATGCCAATGTTTCACATGGAACATTGTGTATTTTGTGCCTTTTTATCTACCGGGACAGATTTTCGTAATTGTGGACGACCGTGTGAAAAACATGAAGTGAAACTGCGGGATCGCATTGGTACAGAACACATCCTTCATGCTGATGCTGGTTGTCGGAATACGGTATTTAACGGGATAGCCCAAACAGGCGCAGAGTATGTGCAGCGTTTAATAGAGTTGGGCTTATCTCAATTCCGGATTGAATTTGTAAATGAGTCTGCTGAGTATGTAACTCGAACGGTACAACATTATCAACAATTACTGAAGGGTGAAATCACAGGTTCTCAACTTTGGCGTCAGTTGAAGTTACAAAATCAACTAGGTGTAACCCGTGGTTCTGTTATTCATTGATAATCGTCACTAATGCAAAGGGTGTGGGAGGGTTTTAATTATGAAAGTTTAAGAGGTTTATTGTACAGTTTGCTTGTGGCAAACATGCAACACTGAATGTATTGCGAAAAACGAATGTTTATAAAATTTACTGACATAAACACCTAGTTTTAATCATCTAAGCAACTTCCTAAAGACTGATTTTTTTCTTTTGATTCACAATCAATAACGAATTTAGCTATTAAGTTATGTTATTGTTTTTAAAAAATCAAAGAAAAAATCATTCTAAAGTATGATGCCAAACTCGTTTAAGCCGACTCTCAACGTAGAAGCAGAGTTTTTTTTCCAGCAAGGACTGCGACGCAATAAGGCTCAAGAATTTGAAGTCGCGCTCGCCATTCTCGACAACGCGCTCAAATGTAAGCCAGATTATCCAGAAGCTTGGTTTCAAAAGGGTTTTGCCTTCGGTTCGTTGGGTCGTCACGAAGATGCGATCGCTTGTTTTGATGAAATGCTGAAGTTACGCACTAATGATTGTTGGGTTTGGCATAATCGAGCTATTGCTTTAGGGAAGCTAGAACGACACCAAGAAGCACTCAACAGCTTTGATCGTGCTATTGAGTTTAACCCTAATGCTGCCACTGTTTGGCACAATCGCGGTTTGACTTTGTGCGACTTACAGCAATACCAACAAGCAATTGTCAGCTTTAACCAATGTTTGAAGTTACAACCGGACGCTTATTGGGCCTGGAACAACAAAGGTAACGCTCAAAGAGAATTGAGACGCTATGAAGAAGCTCTCAATAGTTATGATCGCGCCATCGAATTTAACGTTGATAGTGTCATGGCTTGGTTTAACAGAGGCGTAACTTTGAATGAATGGAAAAATTATCAAAAAGCCATCAAGAGCTTTGATCGCGCCTTGTCTATTCAACCTAATTACTACAAAGCTTGGTTAAACAAGGGTATAGCTTGGGAAAATCTTGAAAATTATGATGATGCGATCGCTAGCTACGATCAAGCTGCAAAATTGCAACCAAAAGACCCTGTGATTTGGTATAATAAAGCCCGTTGTTATGCTCAAATGGATAATATTTCAGTCGCGATTATCAAATTAGAGCAAGCAATTAACCTCTGTCCAGAATACTTAGAAATCATCAAAACTCACACAGATTTTGAAAATATTCGTTCTGATGAACGTTTTCAAGCTTTGTTCCAAAGTCCCTAGTCAGCGATGGTAAATTCAAATTCTATTTTGAGGGCTTCAGCCCTCAAAATCACCTCTTGTATATGATTAAATAATATGATTTTTTACTCCATAATATCAGTTTTATACTGAAACTAAAATGATATTGAGAGCCGTGTGTATTTAGTTAAACTCAATACGTAATTTGCTATGTTAAAACCAATTTTAAAAAAATAATGCAACAGACCATATTGTAGAGATGCGTAGACGCTCGTAAGAGCTGCTTCTCTTAAGAGTATCATCGCGTCTTGAACCAAGGATGTGTTGCAATCATTAATTGAATTGTATAAGATGAGCAACAATCAATATATTTATGCACAAGTTTGCTCTACTCTTAGGAACCTGGCTAACTACAATTTCTTGCCTCTTTAACGAACCATTACTAGCAGAAATTCCGTTAATTCCCAAACCTTCTAATGCACCTTTAGAATTAGATTTGTTGACTAATCCTCAAGGTTCTGCGATTACAGCAAATACGATTGAGCAACAACAGTTAAGTGTTCCGAGTTTATGGTGGATTAAAGAAACTTCCGAAAATAAACTTCTGGATAACTGGATTGCTTATCCATTCAATAATCATCAACCTGCAAGAGTAGATGTGATTGTGAACCAACAAATCTGGAGTTTACTAGATTATCTTGAGCGTTACGATTTTGTAAATGGTTTGGGAGATATTGCTAGAACTTATGGTTACAACATCCGTGTTTTTAATTATCAACAAGAACGTTTAGCAAGCTATACATGTAATTTTAAAATTAATCCATTCTTGTGTAGGATAGAAATAAATTCTCAAAACAACTTTGGGTTAGGAAACTCTTTTTATATAGGTAAGTAAATTAGCACAAATAAAGCTAAGTAAGTAGGTAGGAAAAAACCAAACTATGTAAAGATAAGTAAATACGGAGAATGTATCTACCGAGGTAACAAAAATATGGGCGCTCGTTTAAGAGTATTCCTGACTGGTGAGCAAGACCAAACCCTGTTAACCCTAAGAACGGCAGATGTATCACAAAAAGTCAAAGACCGAGCAGAAGTAATCAGATTAAACGCACATGGCTGGTATGTGGAAAAAATAGCGACTCATTTCAATTGGACTCCTCAAACGGTAAGAGAAATCTTACATAAATGGCGAAAACTTGGTTTAGAAGGGCTTTGGGATAACCCAGGTAGAGGAGGCAAAACCAAGTATAGCGAAGAGGATATAGTATTTTTGGAGGAATGTCTCAAAGAAGAACCACGTACATATAATAGTCGTCAACTAGCCCAAAAATTAGAGAGCGATCGCTCTATTAAACTGAGTCCCGACAGATTAAGACGGGTACTCAAAAAAAGGGGGTTATTTGGAAACGAGCCAGAAAGAGCCACAAAGGGAAACAAGACCCAAAAGTCAAACAAATAAAGCAAGCAGACCTGGATATGTTAGAACTGTCTGCTGCTCGTGGAGAAATAGACTTGAAGTATTTGGATGAATCAGGGTTTTGTGCATGGAGCGAACCGGGTTACACCTATTACTTCCGAGGTGAGCAAAAACGACTAGAACAAAGTAAACGTCGTGGTCGTAGATTAAGTATTATTGGATTTCTTCAACCAATAATAAGCTTTGTTTACGGTTTGGTTATTGGTAGTGTTGACAGAAAATCTTATATCCAGATGATGGAGCAAGAAGCGGCTGATGCCCAAAAGATCGGGCGCATCAGAGTAATAGTGCAGGACAACGGGCCGATACATCGATGTCTTCAGGTGCAGCAGTTATGGTCAAAGTGGGAACAGATGGGTTTGTACATCTTCTTTTTGCCCAAATATTGCTCCGAAATGAATCCGATTGAATTGGAATGGCAACACCTAAAAAAGGATGAACTGGCTCTTAAAATGTTTGACGACGAGTTAGAACTTGCCTATGCCGTAATTGATGGTGTTCAAGCCAGAGGAGAAAAAGGAAACTATAGTACACAACGTATTAAATTTAACTCCAATCGCTCTGATTAACTTTTCGTTACATAGTTATAAATTTCCCCGCCGACTTACTTAACTTGTTGAGGTCGTCATTTGTCATTGGTCATTAGAGACGCGATTATACTCTTACCTTGAAGCCGCTCTGACGAGCGTCTACGCGTTTGTACTGAGGGTTTTAGCTCTTGATTTTCGCAAATAATGATTTATATTGATCAGCTACTGCGAGAGGTAAAGGTAACAAAAACTCACTTTTAACGAGAACATCATCTTGATTTAATAAAAAATTTCGTAATTGTTCTGGGATACTAGATGGTTTAACTTTTACAGAAATTGGTGAATTGGTTTTAGTAAGAATCAAAATCTGTTCAGCAACCTTTGGTTCCCAGCAAAAATTAATCCATTGATTAGCTAAGTCTTCTTGCTTAATACCTACAGGTTTTACCCATACATCCGCCCATAATGCTGTTCCAGATCGAGGAGTCACTACAGCGAGTTGTGGATAGCGGGTAATCACTGGTAAAACATCATCAGACCAACCTACTGCTAACCAAGTATCACCAAGAAGGAGTGGTTCTAAATATTTTGTAGAATCGTAAAACTTGACTTGTTGATTTAAAGCCTTGAGTTCTGTCTCTAAGTCAGGAATTGCATCTAAATTTTCTGTATTGTAAGATTTTCCCAACTTCTTTAATACTAAACCAATTACTTCTCGATCTTGATCTAGTAAGGAAATGCGATCGCGCAGTTCACTCCGCCATAAATCACTCCAGTCTGTTGGAGTCCAACCCAATTTTTGAAATTTATCACGACGATAAGCTATGACTGTGCTACCCCAACGATAGGGAGCAGCCCATACTTTGCCTTTAGCGTCTTGAAAGCCTTGATCGTTGCGTGTTACTAATTCTTTCCAGCGTTGCGGTAATAAATTCCATTGTTTTAACTGTTCGACTGCCAGTGGTTGAATTAGTTTCTTTTCAATTGATGCTTTTAGCCAATAATCTCCTAATGTTACCAAGTCAGCAATCCGAGGTTTTTGTGATGAACCAAGGGGAAGATTCAAATTTAATCCCTGCTTAGGAGTTGCCTGAGATTGATTGTACCAACTTTGTAATTCCTCAAATAAACTCTGTAGCTGTTCTACGGGGACAAAATTCAAGTTTATTCCCTTTTGTAAATTGCGGCGAAACTGATCAACCATCTGACCAGGAATCGAACCTTTCAACAACTGAACATTCAAGGTTGTTTGTTTGTTTCCATTACAGCCAATCAACATCTGCGCCAGTGCTAATGTCGTACCACCTTGTAAAAACGACCTTCTATCCATTGATTTGAGAATTTTATTGATTGTTTCAACCTCAGCCATTTCTAGCTGGGTAGACAGTTTGTTAATTTATCATCATACATCTTACCTACTTTTTTTGTGATGCTGCTAAAAGCTAGTAGCATCAACCTCAAGAGTGGATATTCTTATTTAAACTGGCCAATATTAATCTTTCTCAATACTCATGTTTAGTCGCATTTTCTAAATGTATTGAGATTTATTGCTAAATGATTAGTTAAATATTTTATTGAAAAAAATAATATGGAAGCTTAAAAAAATCATAAGTATGTTTAACGTTGCTACCTTATTGAATACCATAGAGAATAAATAAGCGCATGAGCATATTAAATGGAGCCATTACAGAAGCAGGTGCTATCTTTAAGTTATAAGGTAGATGCCCTATACCAAGTAATAGAGCAGCTTGATAATAAAGTATCTCAAGCTTTATCAGTTTGTCGTTTAGATGCAAAAAATGACGATAAAGAGACTGTTTTAGAAAATAGCGACGCTAGCCGCTTTCCTTTAACAGGTATCAACTTTAATTCAGAGATGGAGCATAAGGATGTTATAGCAGACGGAGTTTATCCAGACATGAATCTTCAGGGAGGAGATCGGCATATTGCACCAGAAATTCAAATTCAAAGACTGACAGCACAATTAACAGCAGCATACAATCGAATTGCTGCTTTGGAAGAGCAATTATTACTAAAGAGAATTCATTAATTTAGTCATTAGTCATTAGTCATTGGTCATTAGTCATTGGTTATTGGTCATTGGCTATTTATTTTGGATAAATGACAAAGACTAATCACTATTGATTGAAAGCATTCGCTTAATTTGAGTTTCAATTGCTACTAAAAGTTGATTTTGTTGCCAGTTGTGGTATAAATGAGCCGCAATAGCTGCACCACCAGCTCCCATACCTTCTTTAACAAAACCCTGCTCATAGGCTTGGAGTTGGGAATAGCGAGAATGAGTAAAATTTAATTGAGTCGCGAGTAAAGACACAGGATAACCACTGAGATTAATCACTTGGGCTAGTTCAACAGTGCTTCCTGTGGGGTCTTCTGCTACCCAGCGAGTTGTACCAACTACTACTTGTTGCGATCGCCAGGGTAAAGCATAAGTTGTAGCGATCGCTCTCATCAGCGCGTACACCGCCAGCATTTGTGTTCCACCAGCCAGTAAAACGCCACAACTGCGACTTAGGGCGATCGCCATTCCTGCCATACTTACCTGCATCGGATCGCCCACTGCTGCAACTAATTCCAGGGGATCGACTTGAGACACGGGGGATATGGGGGCAATTTTTCCCTGTTGTCTTCCCTTACTCTCCACATTATCCCCAGTTCTGGTGATTGCCTCTGCCCTTCTTTGTTTCATCTTCTCAAGTCCCGCCTGCACTACTGACAATTTTTGCGTGTGGTTACAAGTAGGGTGGCTACTGTTGACTTTTCCGGCTGCGTCTATACCTAAACCGAGTAAAATAGCTAAAGCCGTTGTGGTTCCACCCACCACACATTCACCCAAGATCACGTAGCCTTCTTGAACTCTGGCAGCGAGGCGATCGCCCCAAAGCAGTCCCACCTCTAATAAATGTTGTACTGTTGCTAATTCCAAAGCATTACCATTACTTAAACATCTAGCAGTGCTACCCCCTAAATCAATAGCTGGGACATTAGGAGGGTAGGGTAAACCAGCATTAAATAAATACACTGGAATATGCAACGCTTCTACCACAGCCCTAGAAATGAACACAGGTGACGCTCCAGCTGTTAAAGGTGGTAAAGGATAGTGAGGTTTGTGTTCTGCACCGTAGTAAAGAAATTCAGCATCAGCAATGGCTGTATATTTACGATCCTCGCTCGTCAAACCAGCAGCGGAAATACCCGGAATTAAACCAGTTTCGGTAAAACCTAATACACAGCCAAATAAGGGCGAACAACCACGGTATCGCTCAATCCATTCCTTACCCTGTTCTATTTCGGTATAAATACGAATAAAATCATTGGTCATTTGTCATTTGTCTTACTCCTTAGGAAGACACGGAGTAGCTTTTTATAGGTAGCTAATAAAGCGTCTATCATCATTAGTCATTTGTCCTTTGTTATAAGCCAATGACCAATGACCAATAACAAATAACTATCATTCATAATCCATCAAAACTTGTACCCAATGGGGGGGACGGGGAATGGGATTCCCCAAGCGATCTAATAATAGCCAAGCTGCGATGTGGACAAGAAACAGATAAATAAAATTGTTTAAGATAATTAAGGCGATCGCTCCCAAATTGATCAAAGATGTACTGGGAGATGATAAGATTGCCAACTTCAGGAAGATCCACTCTACAATTTCTGTGACTTGGTTAATCACATAAATCCAAAGGTCTTCCCCTGACAACACAGACAGCAACCACAAGCGGAAAAACACCCCAATAGTACCCAATACAGCACCTAAGCTGATAGAAACAATCCAAGGAACACGACGATACCAAGCAGCCCCTAAAAGTACTCCCATAAAGGCAAAGGGCATAACAAATAACATGCTGCGGACTGGCCCCATTAATACTGACAGCAGTAACCCAGAAGTTACAGCTGCCATCCATGAGGCTCTTTTGCCCCAACGTAGATAGACTAGGGCGATCGGCACTGGAAAAAATATCCGTAATAATGGGCCTAATGGAAAATAGAAATTAATAAACCAAATTAAGCTAGCAGTACTGGCTAAAAACGCCGTTTCCATCATGCGTAAAGGCGCATCTAGCTTTAATTGTGGTTGTCTTAAATTATCTTGTTGATCTAGGGGTTTTTTGGTCATTGGTTATTGGTCATTGGTCATTTGTCATATAGATTGTTGCTAATTACTAATTGTTCATTGGGATTAACTATTAGCCATGAACCACGACACGAATTTCACACGATCATTTTCTCTAGAGCGGACAGATCAGGAATACAAATCACTTCCTGATCTCGTTTAATCAAGCCTTTTTTTTCTAACTTCGTCAATACTCTGGTTACAGTTTCTCGCGCTAGTCCACTTAAACTACTCAATTCGCGGTGAGGTAAATTTGGAATTTCGGTTCCTGTTTGGCCTTTTTTCCCCTGTCCCTCTGCTAAAAACAATAATGTGTCTGCTACACGGGACTGACTGTCAGATTCCCGCAAGCGCAGCCGCCGATTTACTTGTCGTAGGCGTCGTGCCATTAATTGGGCTAACCTGACTCCTGCTAAGGGTTCTGTTTGAAGTAACTTCACAAAATCTTGGGCAGGCATACTGCCAATCACAGTACTAGTTAAAGTAATTACATCTGTAGAACGAGGGACTTCATCGAGTGCTGCCATTTCACCAAATAATTCTCCCTTGCCGAGAATATTTAGTGTGACTTCTTTACCTTCAAGATTGTAAGTGCGAATTTTTACCCACCCATCAATGATAAAATATACAGAACCTCCCCAGTCATTTTCCAATAAAATTACCTGATTAGCTGGGTGAGTACGGGTTACAAGATGAGTTAGAGCTACCTCGACAATAGTTGAGGGCAAACCTTGAAAAAAGGGAGCCGAATAAATCCAGGGATTGGCGGATGTTTGCACGCTGTATCGCTCTTCCATTACGACATCTTATTGATCATTGATCAAGTCTGGAATCTACACAATAGACTTCATACAAAACTAAGGTTTGGATGAGGTAGAAAAAAATGAATAATATCATGTTCACTTGAATACTTATACTGTCATTAGGCTGGTAATAGGTAATTGGTAATCGGTAATTGGAAAAACTAATGACCAACAGCGAAGCGTAATATCGTAAGCAATTAGCTGAACATGATATGAACCAAGGAATCAATTTTCAAGAAAAATTCAAGCTATCTTGGATTGACATTAGAGTAATTTGACATAGCTTGTCAGTTGCCTCCTAACACGCCACACCAAAATAATAGTCTGTGACAGCAACCTCACTAAATTTTTACAAGTGAGGTCAATGATAAGAGGAGGTATTGGATAAATGTTATTTTCAGAATGTCACTTTCTTGATGTTCAAGAGCCAAATGGCAAACAATATACCATCAAGCTAGAGCAGGAAATACTTTCCATAGGTAGAACTAATGGTAATGATATTGTACTACCTAATCCCGAAAAGACTATCTCGCGCCAACATTGTGTGCTAAAGCGTGAAGCAAATGTCTGGTGGGTCGAGGATGAGTCCAGTGCAAATGGAACCTTTGTGCAACGGTGCAATACTGATACCAAGATAGACGTGCGCCAGCATGGTAGATTACAGCTAAACAACGGAGATGTCATACTGATTCTGGGTAAGTTTTTAGACGGAGACGAACCTGTCTTTTGGGTGCTGACATTCCGAGACAATGACCAAACTGGTAGATATTTACAGTTTCAACCACCTGCTCACTTAGAGTACAGTCTCAATGAACAGAAACTTTTTTTAGTAGATGGTGGGAAAACAGAGGAGATTGTTCTGAGTCGAAAAGAACGCAATCTCATTCATTACATGGCGCAGCGTAATCAGACCAATGATCATCAGCCAGTGGTGTGTGAATATCAGGAATTAATACAGGCTATTTGGGGAGAACCTTTTGGTCATACCAGTAATGATGTCACTCGCCTTGTTTGGGCAATCCGACGCAAAGTTGAGCCAGATTCTGGAGAACCTAAGTTTCTGAAAACTGAGCAAGGGCGAGGCTACAGCTTGCAAGTCAAACTGATCGCGTAAGCTATTTCAGGGTAAAATCCCAGGAGCGATCGCACTAAGCACCATATAGGCTTTCATTGTAATTTTCATGTATGACAATTCTTGATTGAGGACAAATATAACGTTGTAACTGATTATTTTGCCTTACATAAATTTACGGTTGACAACTGGATTGAATGTCATCAAGAAGCGTTATATTGAAGAATATTGAGAATTACGGTGAAAAAACCAGGATTTTGGAATCTGGTTTTGAAAGCGATCGCTATTTTTAAATGTAGGTAATTACAAGTAAATAAAAGCTGGGGCTTGAAGTATTGTTCACTCAATATCTTCAAAAAATAAGGTTAATTATTATGCAACGAGACCAAGAAAGTCATAATCACAATGATAATTCAATTGATTCTACAGACAGCACTCCTGGGGTAAAAATGCAGCAGGAAGTTCCAACAAAAGAAGACATAATCACTTACTGGCAACCAAATCATAAGTTAAAAAATGGTCGCTATGTTATTAATAAGATTTTAGGTATAGGAGGATTTGGTATTGCCTACCTCGCTGAAGATGGAGAATTAAAACGGTCTGTTGTTATCAAAACTCTAAATGAAAGAGTACAACGTGAACCTAATTTTGAAAAATTTAAGCAAGATTTTAAAAAAGAAGCACAAAGGTTGAGTCTATGTCACCACGATAATGTAGTGCTAATTTACGATATGTTCGATGAAGGTCAGTTACCATGCATCGTAATGCAATACATCACTGGTGAAACTCTTGCTCATAGGTTGGAACGGGGTGTTGTAATAGAAGAAAATGAAGCTTTGGATTATATAGGTCAAATCGGTGCAGCACTAGAAATTGTTCATCAGAAAAGTTTAGTGCATAGAGACGTTAAACCAGGAAATATAATGATTAAAGATGGTACAAATAGAGCAATACTAATTGATTTTGGCATCGCTCGAGAATTCCATCTCAAAGAAATTATAATTCAAACTATTTTTGTTTCAGCAAGCTATGCACCACCAGAACAATACTTAGAAAATGTGAAAAAGGGGCCATATACAGATATTTACGCTTTAGCTGCAACTCTTTACGTTTTACTAACTAGACAAATTCCTGAAACTGCTGAAATCAGAGCTCGTCATATAGCAATTGGTCAAAAAGATCCTCTGAAGCCTCCATGTGAACTTAATCATAATATAAGTGAGCAAGTAAACTATGCCATTATCGAAGGAATGAAATTACATCCTGATGAGCGTCCTCAAACAGTACAACAATGGTTAGATTTACTTTTATCGCCAAATGGTGAAAATACTAGCCAACAGATGCACTCCATAAATCAAACTATAAATGAACCTAATGAATCACCATTTAATACAGAGGCTGATTTAACAATTCAACCTACTGACTCACCAGATCATAATAGATCAAATATACCTCCGATTGCCAATGAAAATCCACCAGCCACTCCATCACAAACTCAAGAACGGCTATTAGGAGGAACCTTCATCGGTTTTACATACGGGTTGTTAACGTCTCCATTCGCAGCTTTCATTTTTGCACAGTGGATTATTACTGGTTTATGGATATTATTTATTGTTGGTTTAATGTTTGCTGAATGTCGTGGTAGTTTTAATTTTTTATCTCGTAGAAATCTTAAATTTATGAGCATACTAGTCATAACGACATTTGTACTAATTCTATTATTTTTTGGTGATTCTAAAGGAAAATTGGTTATTTTGGCTATGACAGTTTTTTCGACAGGCTTGAGTTTTTTATTAAAACTTATTATCCGGTATTTGAGAGTACCTCACTCGTAAAGCCAAAGTTTACATATGCACTACGAAAAAACTTCTGAAATGAGGAAATTTCTATAGATAATTTTTCTTGTCTCAAGACAATAATATTACGTTATCAATTATCTATTTTTATAAAATTAATAATCCTCAAAAACAGATGTGCAGTTTTACTATATATTAATCGAGAACTAATTAATAAGTAAAATTTTTATGTAAATCATAAAATAACCATTATTAAAAAAATGATATGTCCAGAAATAATGCTCAACCACCATTAATTATTAAATTATTAGCATTTATGGCAGTAGTCATAGTTGTATTTTCTGGTGCTTATCTCATAAATTTATTACCAGAAACCCCAGAAAATCCTCCTTCTCCTTCTCCTACTCAAACTACCAATATATCTGAACCCATATCTGATGAGATCAAAAACAGAATTAGTATTGGAGATAAAATTTTTTCTCAATATAATAAAGTTTCAGATTATATAAAAATTCAAAATCTTGCTTCAGTAAAAATGAAGGAAAAACAATATAATGAAGCTTATGATAATTTTAGAAAATTAAGAGATGAATATAAAACAACAGGCTCAAATGAATGTGCAGATCCAGAAACCTTGACTTACAAAAATAATGCTCTGATTGGTAATAATGAAGCATATACAATTGCTGTGGTGGTTTCGATTGAAGATTCAGAAGATCGCGCTTTAGAAATATTACGAGGTGTTGCTCAAGCTCAAGAAGAAATTAATAATGACCCACAAAAGATAAACGGTAAAAAACTTAGAGTAATTATTGCTAATGAAAAAGATAATGATAATGATCTTAGCTCAACTCAAAAAATAGCCGAAAATTTAGGTAGTACCGAAGATATTTTAGGAGTTGTTGGTCATTTCTCTTCTGGTAATACTGGAGTTGCAGCTGCTATATATCGTGTTCATAAATTAGTATCAATTTCCCCGACTAGTACTAAAGTGGATATTGCAAAGGATAACGAATACTTTTTTCGTATTATTCCTGATAATAAAGCTGAGGCAGAAGCTTTAGCAAATTACATGTTTAATAATAATAAAATTGCTTCAAAGAAGGCAGCTATTTTATTTAAACAAGGAAATCCATTTAGTGATTCTCTTAAATCGGCATTTAGCAATGCTGTGACGAACAAAGGAGGAATTATTTTCAAGTCCTATGATATAAATCAAAATCTTGTGGGTTCGGAAGTTTTAAAGGAGGTGAAAAATCCAGGTAATGTTCCTGTATTTATGCTGGCAAATACCAAGCAAGACCTACCAGACATTATTTATAATTTGCAAGCAGAAGAATTTCAAAGTTTTTATTACTTAGGTGGAGATACTATCTACGATCCAAATTTGTTGAAAAATAAAGTCAAAAGATTACGCAATGTAGTAATTGCAATCCCTTGGCACTATACTATTAATTCTGGAGAATCCAAGAAATTTGTTAATGACTCTTATAAGCTTTGGTGTCAGCCTAAAGATAGCGAAGATAAAGTTACTTGGCGAACAGCTACTGCTTATGATGCGACAAAGCTTTTGATTGAAGCACTAAAAGAGAATCCCACTCGCAAAGGGGTAAAACAGTACCTTTCTAGACTAAAAAACAGTGTTTCATATGATAAAGGAGTTACTGGACGCATAAAATTTAAGTCAAATGGCGATCGCGCTGGTGAAAGCAAGCTAGTGCAAATGGTACCAGATCAGAATTCGCCAGAAAAATATGTGTTCAAGTGTATCCAAGGTTGTGAAGGAAACTAGCTGGGAGCATCCCCATTTTTGAAAAAACAAGAACGATCGCTCAATTTGATGATAGCGACTTCCAGGCGGGAGATTGTTAAAATTCTGATATCTTCATCACTACCTACGCAGAAAGCCTAAAAGAAGCGAGCGCTATGTCTCAGTATCCTCAATTAGAAAAAACGCTGAAATATCACTTCGGTTACGATAACTTTCGCCCTGGACAAAAAGAAATTATCGAAAATGCGCTTTCTAATCGGGATTTACTAATTATTATGCCCACAGGTGGCGGAAAATCACTATGCTTTCAACTACCTGCACTGATCAAAAAAGGTGTGACTGTGGTAGTGTCACCTTTAATTGCTTTAATGCAAGATCAAGTAGAAGCACTGCGAAAAAACGGTGTAGCAGCGACATTCCTCAATAGTAGTCTGAACTCTTACCAGACGCGATCGCGTGAACAATACATCCTCCAAGGTAAAGTTAAATTACTCTACGTCGCCCCAGAACGTCTTGTCAGCGATAGATTTCTCCCATTTTTAGATTTAATTCATCATGAAGTCGGTATTTCTGCATTTGCTATTGATGAAGCGCATTGCGTTTCTGAGTGGGGACACGACTTTCGCCCAGAATATCGCCAATTAATCATACTGCGAAAACGTTATGCTGATGTGCCGACTTGGGCGTTTACAGCCACCGCCACTGATCGCGTCCGTCATGATATTATCCAACAACTAGGGTTAAAAGATCCCAGTATTCACATCGCTAGCTTCAATCGCCAAAATCTTTATTACGAAGTTCGTCCCAAAAAAAAGAATGCTTACGCCGAACTCCTAGAACTCATCCGTGATTCTCAAGGTTCGGGAATTATTTACTGTTTAACCCGCAAAAAAGTAGATGAAATCACCTTTAAACTCCAACATGATAAAATTTCTGCCCTACCTTACCATGCTGGTTTGACAGACGAAGAACGAAGTAAAAATCAAACTCGCTTTATTTGTGATGATGTGCGAATCATGGTAGCAACTATCGCCTTTGGGATGGGTATTAATAAACCAGATGTGCGGTTTGTGATTCACTTTGACATACCCCGTAACTTAGAAAGTTACTATCAAGAATCAGGTAGGGCGGGTAGAGATGGAGAAGCTTCACGTTGTACACTGTTTCTTAGTTATGCTGATGTCAAAATTATCGAATTTCTCATCAATCAAAAAAGTGAACCACAAGAACAGTTAATAGCCAAACAACAATTGCGACAGATGATAGACTACGCTGAAGGTACAGACTGTCGTCGCACAATCCAACTTAGTTACTTTGGCGAACGTTTTCCGGGAAATTGTGAGAATTGCGATAACTGTCGCTATCCCAAACCAGTGCAAGATTGGACAGTGGAAGCGATGAAATTTCTCTCGTGTATCGCCCGTTGCAAAGAAAAATTTGGCATGGGTCATATTATAGATGTGCTGCGGGGAGCGAAAACCCAGAAAATTGCCCAATACGAACACGAAAAACTTTCTACCTACGGTATCGGTAAAGATAAAAGTTTGGAAGAATGGCGAATGCTGGGACGTTCTTTGTTACATCAAGGTTTAGTAGAACAAAGTACTGATGGTTACGCCGTTTTAAAACTTAACGCCTTAAGTTGGGAAGTCATGCGACGACAGCGTACCGTTTCGATTGCTGTCACCGTCACCCAAAAGATCACTTGGACTGAAGATAATGCTAAAACTGTAGAATCAGAAATGTTATTGCAGAGGTTGCGATCGCTACGGAAACAACTAGCAGATGAACAATCTGTTCCCCCTTATGTGATTTTTCCTGATTCGACTCTCAAATTAATGGCTCAAGTCAAACCCCAAACTAAAGACGCATTTAGTCAACTTTCTGGCGTAGGTAGCCATAAATTGAGTCAATATGGTGATCAATTTATTGCCGAAATCCGCGCATATTGCCAAGAAAACAATTCTCAAACACAAAAATTAAGCCTTCCATCTGCTTCTAGTTCGCTTTCTGCTACAGAATTACAAACCTTGCTGTTATATCAACAAGGTTTAAGTATCTCAGAAATTGCCGAAAAACGTAACCTGCGCTCAACAACAATTTTTAGTCACCTCTGCGATTTAATTGAAAAAAATCAACCCATAGACTTGAATGATTTGGTAGCACCAGAAAAACAGCAAAAAATATTGCAAGTATTAGAAATACTAGGAGATATTGCCCTTACCCCAATTAAAGAATATCTTGGCGATAGTTATAGCTTTGAAGAAATTCGTCTAGTCAGAAGTAAGTGGCGAAAAAAGAGTCGTAAATAAATAGGAAAGAAGCAGGGGGAAAGGTGGAGATAGCGTTTGCGATCGCCAAACCAGTGACTTTGGACTACACTTTAATGGATCAGAGTGCAGTGTTAGCGATGACACCAACTAAATTCAAGTTTTTCAAAATGTCTATCGCTTGAATTAAATCAGCTTGGGAAACTTTACCAACACGTGACACCATGATGATGCGATCGCACAAGGTTGCTAAAATTCTGGCGTCAACTGTCTTGAGAATTCCAGGAGCGTCGATTAATACTAAGTCGTAAGTCTGCTCAAATAACTCCAGTAGTTCTTTCATTCGTCCCGAACTGAGCAATTTGACTGGATCTTCTGCTGGGGAACCAGCTGTTAAAACATCAATTAGGGGGTGGACTGGTTGAATATAATCTTGCTCAGATGTATCGGTTTCATCAAGCAACAACAGAGATAATCCCCAATCATTGGCAAGTTCCAAGGTTTTATGCAGACTCGGTTCTCGCAGATTGGCATCAATTAATAGTACCCGTTTATGCATACGAGCAGCACTTACCGCCAGTCCTAAAGCAATGCTTGTCTTACCTTCTTTTGGTTGTGCGGATGTCAACATCACAGACTTGGAAGATGCAGAAGATGTGATAATTTGCAGGTTTTGATAAGCTATATCTAAGCATTCGTGGGATGGCCAAGCAGCATATACAGGTAGAGTTTTGGTATTAGATGTGTCTTTGTCTTGATCTTTGTGAGAGTGCCATATTTTTGGCAAGTTTAAAAGCCGTTTTTCACGACGGGGTTTTCTGAGTTTTGGAACTGTTGCTAGTAACCGCAGATGTGTCAGCTTTTGTAATTCTTGGGGAGAATAGACAACATCGTCAGATAATTCCCGCATGATCGCCGTTCCTACACTCAATAAAGGTGCAAGGATGATTCCTCCCAAAATAAATAATAAGCTGTTGCTACCTAAATCAGTTCCGCGTAAAGGTTCTTCCAAGACTTGTAAATCAGAGCCTGTTTGAGCAATTCTTAATCCTAAAGCCTGTTGTGCTGCGGTCATTTGCTCAAGCTTTTTGCGATTTGCTTGTACTTCGGGTAACAAACGATTGTACTCGGAGATGAGACTGGGATACTTGCTGAGTTCTGAGCGAACTTGCTTTTCTGATTCCGTCAAACTTTGTTCATTAGCGCGTAGTCCCTCAGCAGTTGTTTGCACCTCAATTAATTGTTGCATGAGCTTTTGGTCAATTTCTCCTAGCAATCCTTGGATGAATTGGGGTTGTTCTGGAGAAGATTTTTCTTCTGCTAATGCTCGCTTCAGTACTTCCCACTTGCTTGAGTTTTCTAACTTACTGTCAGTTGTTTGTTTGGTTAAGTCTTTATTAGATAGCGATCGCTCAATTTCTTTTTGCAATAAATCTAGTTGACTTTGGTGCTGCTGAATTAAATTTTGAACTACAGGAGAGTCATCTGTAAAGCGTTGACGTTCCTCACTCAAAGACAGTTCTGTTTTTTGAATTTCCTCCAGTAAGTTTTGATAGTTGTTCGACTGACTCACAGGTGAGGGTGAAGGAAGAGGTATATTTTGAGGAGAATAAGCTATTTCCTTTTGCAGATTTTTATGACGCGCTTGGACATCTTGTAATTGAGCGCGAGTGGTTTGTAATTGCTTTTTAATTTCTGCCAGGTTTTCTAGGAGAATTTTACCTTGTACCTCTGGATCAATTAAATTGTACTTTTTGCGAAACTTTTCGAGATTTCCCTCTGCTTGCTTGACTTCCTGCTTGATTTTAGTGAGGCGAGCATTAACAAAATTTAGTGCTTGATCAAGACGCTGTTGTCGTTGTTTAAACTCGTAATCTTTGTATACCTTTTGCAGAGCTTGTAGAACTTTCTGTGCTTTTACCGGATCATTGCTCTCAAAGGAAAGCTCAAATACTTGTCCAAAAACTTGATTAGCTCCTCCTCCCGTATCGATAACAGTAATTGCTAAAGGTCTTTTCTGAGGATTTTTATGCCTACCTTTGATATCTTCAACTGTGAGGTCAGGATACTCAGAATGTAATGAATCTACAGCTTCTTGGATTAGCTTTGTGCTAAATATTAAACCAAATTGAGGATTGTATTCTACACCTTGTAAATTATATTCACCTGCATTTTTCTTTGTATTGATTGATATATTACTTGCTGTTTCAGCTTCAGATATATCAGAACCAATAAGTAACTGCATAGAGCTTTGGTATGTAGGTTTGGCTTTCAAAGCCAATAGACCTGCAACCGATATCACAACACAGGAAATTCCCAAAATTAAAAAGCGTCTACGAAACACAATTGTATAAATATGTTTGATATTAGCCGCATCTTTTTGGGAAACCAAAACCAATTTTCCTCTATCCCAACTAGTGTTATTCACAATCAAAATCCCCTATTTTGAAACACTATTTATTCAATCAAAAATAAATGATTATTGATTGAACAAGATTAAATAGTAGGCTATTCTTTTCAACTATCACCTACTGAATAATTTATACTTTGATTTCTCGGAATAAAAATTTAAAGACATTCGCATTTCAGATATTAAAACTAATCACTGGATAAACAATCGTATTTAAATCTGAATTCACATTCATGTAAATAGGCATAAATCAGCAAAAGAAAGAAAATTGATAGTTGGTTGACAATTACAGCTATTTTTATTTCATCTCAACCTAAAGTGATAATCCTGATATCGTCAATCCTCTTAGTCAATCTTTACCATTTCCTAATCAGGCAAAATTAGGATAAGTAATGAATTATGCTTTTGATTTTATACAGACTTTTTTATATTTTAATTACGGTAAAAATTTTGCTGAGATTGTGTTTCTACTATAGGTTGAATACTTTTAAACTTACTATTCGGATTTCTAGTCTAGTATATTAACAAACTTGATCATATCCAATCTAAATTTTAACTATAAATCAAGTCATGAAGGTGAAATACTTATTATTTCAATCTTTATTAGCTTCAGCTTTCAATCACCACGGATTATTGTCAACCCTGATCAGTGAATAAATGACAACATACACAAATTTGAATACTTCTTAAATCAACAACTGGGAATAGAGTGACTTTGTATAATCAGACCATTCCATAAAAGTCAGCAACGAATTAAACAAATATAATTTATCCCTAAACTTTGTATATTTAGTCTCAAACACAACAATTAAATTACCTAAAAAATATTATTTTATTTTTAAATAAAATTTAAAGATTATGTAAAATTACCAATTACCAACACAGGCAAATCATATAAGTATTCAAGCGGACATGATATGACTTAGCGTCTTGGTGTCTTGGTGAGTCCACTTGCGTCTTGGACGCCACGTGCCACAACCGGAGGGAACTTGGCAAGGTGGCGTAGACGCGTAAGCGGCTTCTCTTAGAGTAGGGTGGTTAAATTAAGATTTATTGTTTCACCACAGAGACACTAAGACACAAAGAAAACTATGCTTTGAAGGTTACAGCTAGGTCACTCTAACTTGATTGAGATGCAATTGTTGAAGTTAATTCTGCTTCTCGCCGTCTGGGTACTTCATAAATCATGAAATCATAAGCCATGCTTGTTTTAGGAAAAATAGCACGGGCTTCTTCGAGTAAATCTTTTAACTCTATGCCATTTCCAGGAGCATAACGAGGGCTAAAATGAGTCATGATTAAGCGATGCACCCCAGCAGCTAAGGCTGTTTGCGCTGCCATAGTAGATGTAGAATGTAAACGTTGAAAAGCCATCTCAGCATCTTGATGAGAAAAAGTAGCTTCGTGGATTAATACATCTGCATCCTGTGCTAATTCCACTGCATTCTCAGAATAAATTGTGTCTGTGCAGTAGGCTACTTTGCGTCCAATTTCTGTTGGACCAGTAAAATCTACGCCATTAAATACTCTTCCATCCGGTAGAGTAAGGGTTTCACCACGTTTGAGTTGACCATAAACGCGCCCAGGGGGAATTCCCATAGCTTTAGCTTTTTCAATATCAAAACGTCCCACTCGGTCTTTTTCTGCGACACGGTAGCCGAAGGTAGTAATACGATGATGTAAAGAATTACAGGTGACAGTAAACTCGTCATCTTCGTAAATTAACCCTGGACGGACAGCATGAACTTTGACAGGATAAGAAAAATGTGTGTGAGAGTAGCGCAAGGCTGATTGCAAATATTCATTCAATCCGGGTGGGCCATATATATCAATGTGTTCAACATTACCTGCTAAACCACAACTAGCCAGCAAACCCATTAAACCAAAGATGTGGTCGCCATGCATGTGAGTAATAAAAATTCGGGAGAGTTGGCTACTTTTAAGTTCACTCCGTAAAAGTTGGTGCTGAGTACCTTCGCCACAGTCAAATAGCCACAACTCTGCTCTTTGGGGTAATCTGAGAGCAACACTGGAAACATTACGCGATCGCGTTGGTACTCCGGAACTCGTCCCTAAAAATGTTATTTGCACAGCGTTATACCCGCCCTCCTTTAACCACTCACTGATATTTGGTGCTTCATCTTACTTATATAGTGGCACAGGACTGACTTGAAAGTGGGTGTAAGGGTATAGGGGTGTAGGAGGAGTCCTATTGTCATCGGGACTGTTTTACCAGTTTTCCCGTTTCGTCCTTGCTTGACTCAGCATGGTCATTTATTTTTGATTTGTCTTTGACAATAACGTTGACTCTCACACCGACGCCTTTTTTTACTAAGACGCGGACTTTAACAATAAGATTACCGACTTTGACTAGAACCTCAACCTTAACCGGCATGAGTTTTTTTATTAAAGGATTAAAAACATCCCTTTAAAGCTGGCATATATTAATTGGGTTATCAGTCCAATCTCATACAGTCGGTAAATTTGAAATTGTGATTCAAATGTCATGAAGAACGGAACAAAACGCGTCCTGGAATTACCTCATCATTAATCTTGGCATACACCCGCAGACAGGCGGACACTTCTCCTGGTACACCACCAATCTCTAGTTGTAAATCGTCTTTTGACCAAGTGTAGATATCGGCGTAGGTTCCCCACAGTGGGCGGATTTGTACCTGATAACCAGCATCGCGGGCTTTTTCCACGACACCATCGAGAGAACGACGGGCTTCTTGTTGGAGTTTTCCCCACCAAGAAAAGCGATCGCACGGTGGCAAATATACTAAAGAATGAATCGCCTCATCTAAATCTAATCTAGCCCGGAGTGCGATCGCAGGGTCAGCATTAGTAGTACTAGACACACGCTCAAACCGATCTACTAGTGCTGTCACATACTTAGATTTTTCTGAATCTGAACTCAAAGGTCTAACACCAAAGCGGTCTACACTTTTAAAGGCATGGTGTAAACACGTATCTGTTTCGATAAAATAGAGACAAGCAGATACAATCCCGGCTAACACATCTAATTCCCCGCCTCTTTTTTCTACTTGCAACTGTCGATCAAAATCAATCTGATCTGATAAAAACAAGCCAGTTGCATAAACACTTCCCTGTAAACCAGAGTAAACAGGTTCACTGCGGCTAAAACCAATCTGTTGCACAGCAAACTTCTCTTCCAAAGCACCAAACTGACTGACTTCCGCTAAAATGCATTCCCGCCAAGTATGAGCAACTTTTTCCGGGACTCGTAGCAACAAGCGTTGGATTTCATTCCACAAATCAAGATCATTGTTGCTGTGAAACTGGTACGCACCAACATATTGCAACAATTCTTGATCAGCGAGCAAAGCATCACCAATGTGTTTCAGTTTCTGTTCTTTGGGAATTTCCAGCTGAATTGGTTCCAAGACATCTTCCCAAGTGGGGGGAGGAGGAGACGCGGGGACACGGGGAGTAGGAGACGCAGGGAATGCATTCAGAGTATTCTCCGTGTCCTGTTGACTCCGTGTCCCCGTGTCCTTCTCTGTCTGTGGTTGCAAAAGTTGATCTAATTCGCGCACAACTTCCTGACAAGCACTACTACCCGGATCTCTTATATCTTCCTTGAGTGCTTCTTGTAATTGAGTCCGCAGTCCATATAAACCTAACCGCAGTACCCAAGCTAATTGTGAATCCTCAATTTCCAATAACTTGCTGAGGTGCTGCATGTTCTCTCCATTATTTCTGCAAAACTGACGCAAAATCCCTCTGTTTTCTCTTCCTTGGCGTCCTTCGCGTCCTTTGTGGTTCGTTCACAAATGTCATAATGCAAGTCGCAATGAATTTATGCTTCTCGCCCACTGAATTTATTTAACGAACCACATAGACGCGCTAGCGGGAAGCCGCTAGGGTAGGAAACAAAGGACACGAAGGAAGAAGAGTTTTTTAATGCAATCCGCAGAACGGATCACGTTCTGTTTCGACGTTGTTAGATTGTGCTTGGAGGGAATCTCGATAAACGCATCCCTCTATTTTGAGACATTCGGGATTTGTTGATGTCCAGTAGGGTACTTCAAAGGCGTGGATTCGTAAGATACCTTGTCTGTTGAGGGTGACGTAATATTTACAAGGATATTCGGATTTGATTTCTGGTTGGGGAAGTTCGCCAATTAGTTCCCATTTGTTTGATTCTGGGTTGCGAAATTGGAAGTAAAATGTGTGTTTACCACTGACGGGGAAGGGTGGTAGTTCTGCGATTAAGCCTATTCCTTGGATTTGGGTGTCGTCTTCGTTGTAACGAAAGGTTTGTACTTCTTGGTTTTGATTGGTGGAAAAGAGTACTGTGTGAGCATCGGTTTTGAAGACGTTGGCTGATTCGGCGACGTTGACGGCGATATCACAGACGATTTCTCCATAATCAGAAAGAATTGTTTGTGTGGCGATCGCTTTGGCTGCATCGAGACAAGGTATATTTACGGGAATGAGATAATGGGGTTTTCCTCGTGATAATAATAGATCGATGTCTAGTTTTTGGTTGATTTCAAATTGGACTTGAATGTTATTTTTGAAGTCCTCTTCGTTCAACCCCAATTTTTTCATCAGGATGTCGCCGTTGTAGCTACCCCAAAGTTGGAGTTTCATGTTCTCGAAGTCTTGACGTCTGATGTTGTTGGTTAATTGCATCCCCATCCAACGACTGCGATATTTGGCGATCGCATCTTGGGCTTGAAGCTGATATAATTCTTGTCCAGCGTGAAAGATGGGATCGGGACTACCGCCGATGACTTCGCGGACGAAGGAACAGGGGAGAAAGTAAAATAGATTTTTGACATCTATATATAGTTGGTTCGCACCTTTTTTGAGTAAGTCTTTGGCTTGTTGGGGAGAGAAGCTGAGTTGGCGGAGTTTTTCAGCGAAGCAGGCGCCGGCGGATGTGGCGAGTTTGGTGTATTCTGGTTCAAAGGTAACTCGTTCTTCGTTCCACAAGAAGTAATCTGATTTGCTGAAGACTCGGTAGAGTTCGCGTTCGACGATTTCTAAGTTGCAGGTTTTACCGGAAAGAATTAACCAATCGACGGTTTCAGGGGAGTTGCTGGGATTGACGGATTTGTTTTTGAAGGCGTTTTCGATTAATCCTTGGGCGATACCGACTGCTTCTCGAACTACGGGTGCGACTGCTTTTTCAAATTGTTCGACGGTGAGGGTAACGTTGAGGCGATCGCTAACGCTTGTAGGTAAAGTAATATCGTTGTGGACTAGCAGTTCTGAGATTTTTTGTCCATCGAGGATGAATACAGGTGTATCGAATGTTTGACGCTTTTGTCCGAGGGTGAGTTTGGCTGCTTCGGCGTGTTCCCAAAGTGTGTAGAATGTTTGGGCGCGGGATGGGGCGTTTTTCCACCGGGTGGGAAGAACTTTTTCGGCGTCGTTTAAAGCTTCTTTGTAAGCTTCGCCTTCGCGCACTTCGTTATCGACGCAAGCTAGTAGGGAACCTGGTTGAAATTTACCATTTTGCAGAAAGCGATCGCTCAATTCTTCTGGTTGTACTTTTAAAATATCTCTGGGTAAGGTTTCGTCTACAATGGCAGTGAGTAAACAATCGGCTAATGCTGCTTTCAATAACAAAAATAGCCGCAGAGTAATTAATTCACCACCCAGTTGCAGATGTCCAGAGGAACCAAGTAACTTCGGTGTAAGTTTATAGTAGCGTCCACCGTCGCCTCGATCTTCTCCCGGTTCAAAAGGATTAATTTCTTCCAGGGAAAGACGAATCAAGGCTAAATCGGTAGTTCCACCACCAATATCCAACACCATCACATTTTGCCACCATTTGTCCCCATCCCGACGACAGCGAGTTTTGAAAGATTCGATTCCTAAATTTAAATCGCCGCCAAATTCTCGCCAGAGGAAAAATATTGCCACAGAAACAGCTTCATCATAAGCCATTTGCACATCTTCAATATCTAGCTGTTTCACCAACTGTTCAATTTCGCGACGAACAAAAGGCGAAGCGATAGTCGGGTAAGTTACCACCGTGCGGTAAAATTTCCCTTGGGAACATTTGCCCGAACGCTGGCGATATTTTTCGGTTAACTCGATTAATTGAGCATACGCTGCTTGCAACAGCTTGTTAACAGGGATGGAATCTTCTTTATCATTGAGAGTAATTTGAAAAGAACGTTCTTGTCCAAAATAACGTTTGGGTGAATGCAGAAATCTGCTATCAATTCCCTCACCTTGTCTAATCGCATCTAAACGGTGTTGTTTGGCTTGTTCACCCAAACTCACTTTGACTTTTAGCGGATCGTTGGTTGGTAAAAACGGTTCTAAACCAATAACTTCCAACTCGCTCGCAATTTCATTCAAACGTCTATCTTTATCCAACTCTACTGAGATTAAACTTTGCCATTCTAGGGGCGGCACGCGAAACACTTCATGATAAATTTGATTTAAACGTTTACTAGCAGCCCGACGAAACCAAGATAAACGCTTACTCAAAGCAATTTCAATTTGCCGAATTGCTTCTAAAAATTGCTCTCCATTTAAATTGCGTAAATTGACATTACTATCAACCTGAATATTTTTACTCACTTCAATTAAAAATCTTTGCCATTCCTGCATCCAAGCATCCTGAGTGACACCAGCTATATTATCTACAGGACGTTGAGTTAACCATGTCGATAAGCGATCGCGCAACCTCGCTTCTTGTTCACTAGGTAAACTATGGGGTGTCACAATCACCTTGGGATCATAAAGCGTCACAGTCGAATTAGAAGTACCAAAATCAATCGCAAACCAACCAGGATAAGTAATTTCTGGTTGCTTTTCAACTTGCTTCACTGGTGCTTCAGCAGGTAACTTTACTTCTTCATCCGGTAAAGTTTGGGGTGCTGTATTTTTAAAAGAGTTTAAGACTGAATCGGTAAAAGACATGAGTGGATTTTTAATTGAGTAATCTTTGATGGGATAAGTCCAGATATTGCACTCAGCAGTAGTTTGTTTGCTAATAGACAAAAGCGGTTCACCCGTTGCGCTTGATTCAAAATACTCGATAATTACTTGCAAATTACAATTAACACCTGTTGGTAAAGGTTCATTCCAGCGACAATCACTTTGTCTTAATCGCTGGGGAGTATTCAGCTGTAAAAGCTTGTGCGTACCAAAGTTTACACTTTTATAAGCCGATTGCATCGCTGTTGCCAAGTCTTCTGGTACACCAGCAACAAATATATTAATGCGGAAAATGTGAGGAAAATGGGGATTAGGAACGGGTTTAATTTCTATTGCGGGTAATAGGAGTAAGGATGGGTCGTTGGGATGTGTACGTAATTGATAACGATTAAAAAGTTCTATTTTAATTGGCATTATTTATAGATTCCCTTAACATTAATCATAAGTTGTGAAATTTACGCAGCACACATAGAGATTTTTTTTACGAACCACATAGACGCGCTAGCGTCTTCCCGCTAGGGTAGGACACAAAGTACGCGAAGAAATAAATCTTCTTCCTTTGTGTCCTTTGTGTCCTTTGTGGTTCGTTTCTTCCCCATAATTCTAAAGGTTACAATTCACTTGAATGAGAAATCATCGCCACTTGGGAAAGGGTTTCTAGCCAAGGTGGAACAGATTTAGATTTATCTTTGTCTGCGTCGGCGATATATCTGAGTAATGGTTCGTGTTTGGATTTTAGTAGTTCTTGTAGACTATCGACTATTTCTTTTAAGGCTCTAGAAAAAGAAGATTTCACCTGTTTGGTTAATTGACTGACGTATTGAACTAGATGTAGACCAGCACTGGCGGTGATTTCATCTCGCAGTCGCAAAACGGCTATTTGATGATTAAATGGTCTGGGAGGGGTGGGAAATTGTTTATCGGGACTCCAGTCTAAGATTTGTCCGTTGGGATGTTTGTCATCTTGACGCGCTAGGGGAAATAAAGCGTCGGCGTTGATGGCATGATTATTATTAGCTAATCCACTGTGATCGATAATTAATCTTTGCCATTTGTTGGCTGGATCAACTGCGCGTAAGAAGTTACGAAATAGGCGGAGTTGATTTTTTCCGAAATTGTCTTGAATGTACCTTTCAATATCTGGTGAGAGAACAGAGTTAACTGTGTTACGTTCGTCTGCAACTTCGATTGATAGCTTTTTGAAAAAATCAATTACTGCTTCTGTGGTGCGTTCATGAGCAAAAGTTTGCATTTCTTGGATGGTTTGGACAAATGCAGAATAGAAATCATCACTTTTGGTAGGGATGGTGTCTTCTACTTCTTCGTCACCAAAAAAACTGTCGGTTTTGGTGAGAGAAATCGTGCCATTTTTGGTTCGATCAAATAGTAGTGTCCATTCACTCCATTCAAAGAATATTTTATTAGTTAGTTCGTCTTTAACGACATCACTCACGGCGACGCCATCGCGGTTTTTTAATATTGGTTGTTTTTCGAGTTCTTCTTGAAATTGTCTGTAAATAGTGACTAAGTTTTCTATTCCTTGGCGCAGTTCGATAAATTTCGGGTTTTCTTCGACGGGGATGTAAGCGGGTACTTGTTCGAGGAGAGTTTTTAAGTTATCTTGCTCTTTTTGCAAAGCTTTGACGGTTCTTTGGGTATCTTCTACAAGTTGTTTTAAACCGTTTTGGGCGACGTGGTCTTTGAGTAATGCGCGTAGTCTGCTGATTCCTCCGTCTTCTGCAAAGTCACTAAGTTGTTTTTGCAGGGTACTTGATGGTGGTAGCATTTTACTGAGTTGTTGCCATTTTTCCCGTAGTTCAACTTCGGAGAGTTTGTTGGGAATGTCTAATTCTGGCAGAAATTCTAGGGAGGAAACTTGGATGAGAGAAGAAAGTTCTGCAAGTTTGGCTAAACCGTGGAGTTGGGAGAGTAAAACTATATTTTTTTTCTCTGTGGTTAAGTTGCTGGCACTGGCAATGGTAAGTTGAAGAATGCCCAGGTTTTCTAATATATTGGCTTCGGAAAGTAATGGTTCGTCTACGAGTTCATCAAGGGCGCGTTCGTCACTCTGGGTAAGGGGAAGTTGATTGAAGCGTCCGACACCAACGATAATTCTATCTCTTAAGTCGTGTCCTTTGTCGCGCTCTAACATTGTACGAATTTTTGAGGCGATCGCACCACCTGGATATCTGCCGTTGAGTAGCAATAGCAGAGTTTGCACGTCTCTGAGTTCGCGCAGTGACAAAAAGGTATCTCGCACCCCGGAATCTGCTGAACCTAAACCGGGAAAGTCTAACAAAACAAATTCATTGGTTCCTTGGAGTGCAGATAAATCCCAGATTTCTTTGGATACTTCAACGGTGACATCGATGCGGCGAATCAAAGAAAAGCTTCTCTGTAAATCTACGGCTGATGGTTGAGCAAAATTTGTCCACGGTTGCGGAGGTGGTGGCAGTTGATCAAAGCTGAGTTCTAAGATATTCATTGGTGGTTCAGATAGTCTCAGCCCTTTTTTGGCGGTATTATGATCTATTTGGTAGCTTTTACCGCCAATATGTTTACCGTAAGTATTATAGGTACGCATGTATACTACTATTTCTCGGAGTAGCGATCGCAACTCTAAACTTTGCGTCTGATTCCAAGCTTGTTCGCACCATCTCAAGATTCCATTGCTATCAACAATCGTTGTCGGGTGCAGGTTTTTGAGAGTAGTCAGCAATTCCACAGATATTTCTGATGCTTTCGCTCGTGTTTCCAATTCCTGGAGCATAAACCGCAGACACTCTTTCACACCCTCATCGGAGAGATACTGAACGGTGTATTTACCAACTTGGGTAGTTTGTAAATCTGGTTGTTGGCGCAAATGAATGGCGGTGACGTTTCCTGTAGTGGGGGTTTCACTTACAGGTAAGGCATCTGCGTAGCCAATAAGACTACCAATTAATAAAGTTTTGCCACTACTGAACTCGCCCATAATGCCAATTTTCACAGGCGAAGAGGCAATTTCTACAACTCTTTGGGCAGATTCTTTTAAATTTTGAATGTTTTCATGGATACTTTGAGGAAACCAGCTTTCCTGGGGAGGCGGGTTTTGTGAAACTAACTCCAGGCTTTGGAGAACAGATTCCCCATATTCTTTATAACGGCTCAGTTGTGCGATCGCCATGTCACTTTTCATACTTACTCCGGTAAATTAGGGGATCGGGGAAAGGGAATCGGGGAAAGGGGATCAGGGATAAGAGTGTAAGACAAAGAATTGTCAATTGATGTTATCTATCTACACTCGTACATCCCTACACCCCTACACCCTTACACCCTTACACCCCTTTCTTTACAGCAATAGCCATAGTTATAACTTGTTTTTTAATCAAAGAAGTTTAGCAATTTGTTCGTGATTATTGTTTCCAAATTGCAAAACTTTGTAGAAGTTTGCATAAATTTGTAGAAGCAAAACAGTGCTAATAAGAAAATCCAATCCTAAAACTTTTAGAAATATTCATAATTATTTTCCGGATAACCTCAAATTCCTTACTTCTTTTATAAGTCAGGGATCTGGTTTCTCACAAATTTTGCATTTTGATTTGTTTTGATACGCCTTCGAGTGGGTACTAGTTTAGACAATAGCCTGGAGTAGTTCAAATTTACCCAACCTGAAAAGAAAAAGATCCCCGATTTCTAAAAAGCCGGGGATTTGATGTATTTGGAGTTGCAAAATTATTTTATTGATGTGCGATCGCAAATCACAATCACAGCTACACTACATTCACACGTTGCAAAGCGCGATTCACTGCACTCAGTATTGCCAAGATCGAAGCCGTGACAATATTGGCATGAATTCCTACACCGTGCAATGTACCCTGGATGAAATCACCTGCGATTTCAACACAGGCGATCGCATCTGCATTACTCCCACTATTGCGCGATCGCTCTTCGTAATGGTGAATTTGTATATTTAAACCCAAAGCGTTGACAAAAGCGTCAATTGGCCCATTACCTTGACCTTGAACTGTAATAATTTTCTCATCCTCTTGCAATCTAACTGCAATGTTTTGCACCCCATTGTAATCTTCAGTTTCAGATAAGTGATGAGTCATGTATTTCAGTGGCGTACAAACTTGCAAATATTCTTGCTCAAATAATTGCCAAATATCAGTAGAGGACATTTCCTTACCAGAAGCATCCATTGCTTTTTGCACAATTTGGCTAAACTCGATCTGCAAGCGGCGGGGTAATGTTAAATCATAATCCCGTTCCAGCAAGAAAGCGATTCCGCCTTTACCTGATTGACTGTTCACCCGCACTACAGATTCATAGCTGCGCCCCACATCTGCTGGATCAATGGGTAAATAGGGAACTTCCCACACAGCATCTGATTTCTGTACAGCAAAGCCTTTCTTAATGGCGTCTTGATGGGAACCGGAAAAAGCAGTAAATACCAAATCGCCGACGTAGGGATGACGGGGATGAATGGGTAATTGTGTGCAATCTTCGATGATTCTGGCAACTTCGTTAATGTTGGAAAAATCTAACCCTGGATGGATGCCTTGAGTGTAGAGATTCATTGCCAAGGTGACTAAATCTACATTTCCAGTGCGTTCACCATTACCAAACAAACAGCCCTCAACCCTTTCAGCGCCTGCCATTTGAGCAAGTTCTGCGGCTGCGACTGCACAACCGCGATCGTTATGGGGATGGACGCTAATAATTACGCTATCTCTGCGAGTTAAGTTGCGGTGCATCCACTCTACTTGATCCGCAAAGATATTCGGTGTGGCAACTTCGACACTGGCGGGTAAATTGATGATCGCTTTGTGTTGTGGTGTGGGTTGCCAGACATCTAAGACTGCATTGCAGATTTCTTGAGCAAAGTCTAATTCTGTGGCTGTAAAAATTTCGGGTGAATATTGAAATTGCCAGTTTGTATCTGATTGCTCGGCTGCTAATTCTGGAAACAATTTAGCTGCGTTAACTGCCAAATTGATTGTTCCCTGGCGATCTAAACCAAAAACGATGCGACGAAAGACAGGAGAAACTGCATTATATAAATGTACGATCGCCCGTTTTACCCCTTTTAAAGCAGCAAAAGTGCGACGAATTAATTCTTCTCTAGCTGGTGTTAAAACTTGGATAGTTACGTCATCAGGAATTAATTCCTGTTCTATCAAGTATCGTACAAAATCAAATTCAGTTTGCGAAGCGGAAGGAAAAGCGATTTCTATTTCTTTGCAACCAATGCTGACTAAAAGCTGAAACAGGCGTAACTTCTGGTGAATATTCATCGGTTCAATCAACGCCTGGTTGCCATCTCTTAAATCAGTACTTAACCAAATTGGCGGATGAGTAATTGTTTTATTTGGCCAAATGCGTTCGCTCAAATTAATAGGGGCAAATGGGCGATATTTTGTTGCAGGATTTTTTAACACTTTCGTTTTTTCCTTTTTTGTTGATCATTTTTATGAGGCGTTGTGGCGAAATATTTTGCAGAAAAAATAGGGCTATCAGGTTGCCACTTTGTCCAAACCTGACAACCCACAGATAGTCGTAGTAATGCCTCTAGTGTTAGATGTAATTGCATAAGAATCTCCTAATCTTTTGGTTTTTAGTTGTTGATTGTTGGTTAAAACTTTGTCCGAAAAATATAGAGTGAATCTGATTCGCTCTATCTTGAACTAATAGTAAATCTTTAGTAGGTAGGGTGCGTTACGGCTTCAGCCTAACGTACCGCCGATAATATGGTACGTTACACGCTTATCATCATAATTTTTTATGAAAAATGGTATTAAAATACGCGCCTAACACACCCTACAATAATTTTTTTTACTAGAGTTTTTTCCAGTGAACAAACTACTCTTAACCGTCTGTCTCCTGTTCCCTGTTCTCTTTTTTTATGTAAAATTTTATCTGCCTTTAAGGCATAGTAGCAGCCCTAGCCCTAGTGAAAGGCTAGAAGTTAGTTGTAGAGGAAGCTGCTTAGTAAACATAGTTTTAGTCTGATAAATCAATGACTAGAAATAATAATAACCTTAAACAATTCATCAGGTCAAGACGGATAATCTTCAAAAAAATAAAGACTAAAGTCCTCACTACAAACCTTGTTATGCATGAATTTCCAGTTGACAAGTACTATCGTGTGCGGAGGAAAATTTGTGTAAAGTAAATTTTGCCTTGGCTATTGCTCGCAACACCAATACCAGTCAGATTGTAATTACCTTTGATATTAGCGAGATGCCCTGAACTACCAAGCCAGGATTTTACGGCTTGTGTAGCAGGATCACTGTAACCCTGGTTATAAGCAATGTTTTCTGCTGCTGCACTGTAGGGAATACCAGTACTTTGAATTCGCTGTTCAAATCCATCATGACTGAATGGAACTGTACCGTTAGCCATGTTTCGACTATGAGTCCTAGCCTGCTCGTCGATCGCAACGTTACGAGTCAAAGTTGGTAGACCTTGAGAGGTACGATAATCATTAATTTGCTGAAAAACTGACTCTTCTATAACAGCAGTGTTAATAGTAGATGCTGCGAGTTTAATACTATGATTTGGTAGTTGAGAATGCACCCAGCGTTTTGCTATATCAGTTTGACTTGGCGTAGAAATGGCCATGACTCCACTGCTGAGAGTAAAAGCCCCTAAAAAGATACTGCAAATTGCTGTTCGGAACATCTAAGAATTTCCCTTAAAGCTAGTGAAGTCAATTTTACTCTCTTAGAATAAATTTGTAATCCCATATGCATTTTGTTAGTAGCTAAAAAAACTAGACGCACCCAAAGCGGAGAAATTACCCCAAATCAGGTGCGTCTTGTGTGTTCTCTTCTCAATAACCCTTATATCTCACATTATCTGCGATTAGGGAGCAAGGGCATTACCGCGAATTAAGCTACCAATGGTCTTGGCAGTAATTTTGAGTTGGGTAATGGGATTAGCTGGTACGACGGTTTTGTACAGATAGCTATCAAAGGTTAGCTTTTGTACATCAAGGTCAGCACACATTTCTACAAATGCCTCGCGGGTGGCATCGGAACGATAGAATACGGTTTGCAATAGGTCTAGGACTTTGTAGGTGAGTCCATATTTTTTATCCCAACGCTTTAAGTATACCTTGAGGTCAGCTTCGGTGGGGATACGAGCGCCGCCGTTGGACATTTCTACAATAGTTTCAGCACACATGCGTCCAGATTTGGCAGCAAAGTAAATACCTTCTCCAGAGGATTTGGTAACATAACCTGCTGCATCTCCTACCAACGCGATGCGACCAACAACGCGACGGGGACGGGGATGTTCAGGAATGGGGTGTGCTTCGACTTTGATAATTTGACCACCTACGAGCTTATGGGCAGCACGGGCGCGAATACCAGCTTGCAATTGTTTGATACTGGCTTTGTTAACGTGCATGGTGCCAGTACCGACGGCTACGTGGTCGTATTTGGGGAAAACCCAAGCGTAGAAGTCAGTAGAAACGTCGTCACCGACGTACATTTCTGCTAGGTCATTGTAATAGACCATTTGCTCTTGGGGCAGGCGAATCCGCTCTTGGAAAGCGATCGCATAATTGTAATCCCCTGCGTCCATTTCTTTGGCAATACGGGAGTTTGCGCCATCTGCCCCAATAATTAAATCTACTTTGAGGGTTTTGGCTATGCCTTGGGCGCCGCCTTCTGTATGGTCTACATAGTGGATGGTATAGGGGTCAGTGTTGTTTGTGGGAATATCTAGTTTATGAACGGTGGCATTTATTAAATTTGCGCCTAATTTTGCCGCACGATTCCGCAGATAACCATCTAGCACCTCGCGACGGCACATTCCTATATATTCATCTTGTTTTACTAAATTGATATCAACCTCACGATTGGAGGGTGAAATCATTTTCATCTTCCGCACCTGGCGATCGATAATATCCTGGGGCAGGTCAAATTCGCTGACCATGCACAAAGGAATTGCACCGCCACAGGGCTTGGCATTATCTAGCTTACGCTCGAACAGGTAGGTTTCGATCCCAGCTTTTGCCAAAGTTTCTGCGGCAGATGAGCCAGCTGGGCCTGACCCAACAACAGCAACCCGTAATGTCAAAGGTCTACTCCCGATCATCACATTTACCGAAAGAATCGTATCACGGACTTTTGGCTCATTTCTCTGTGTATCTTAGGATTTCACGGAATTGCAATATTCCTTAATGTTTCGCAATCAAAAATGCTGTTTGGGGAATAGGGGATCAGGGATTCGGGATCGGGGATCGGGGAACATTTACAGTCGCAGTAAAAGATAAACAAAATAACCAAAAGTTTCTCTGAGAAGAAACTGAAACTTAGTTTTCAAACTGCGATAACGAGTAGTTGGTGTTGCAGATGGATATGCATCCATTCCTAAGTCTTGCGCCATCAAAACTGCTCGTTTGAGATGCAAAGGATCACTAACAATCAGAAACTTAGATAAATGCTGAGATAATGCAATATTCTTTGCATATAAAAGGTTCTGCTGAGTATTTTGAGAAGCAGTTTCAGTTAAGATATTCGCTTTTTTGACACCTTTTGATATTGCATAGCGTTTACCAACAATAGCTTCGGCGATCTCTTTGTTTTTGCCAACTCCACCAGTAAAAATAATATTGTGAACTTTACCATGTTTGTAGAGATTAATTGCGTGGTTAATTCGTTCTCGAAAAACTGGTGAGGGTTTTTCTCCCCAAACTTCGGCTCCTAAAACAATAGCTGCATCAGCATGAGTAATCTTGTTTTTGTTGCTGTAAGTGTAGATGCTAAATGTAATTATTGCAAGTATTGGCATAATTACAGGCAAAAGACAAAGTAAAACGATAGCCAAGTATGACTTTTTGATTTTGTCAATCATGAACATCATTTCGTTAACTGAAATTTTGTACTGTCTGCTCTTGTCTCTTTGCTCAAATATTAAAGTAATTAATTAATATTGACTCTCTCACTTGATTTTTGTCATCCTGCTTTGAGATTACCTCGTGAGTCATAAGCTGGATATATGAGCGATCGCAGATAGCATTAGCTGGTATATTATTTCCATTTTCCAAAATCCAAAATCTAAAATCGAATGACTGACGTGCAAAAATGGCTATCTGTGGTAGGTATTGGTGAAGATGGTTTATCAGGATTGAGTGCAATTGCTCATTCTATACTGCAAAATGCAGAGGTAATAGTTGGTGGAAGTCGTCATTTGGCTATGCTACCAGCCAATGATAAATGCGAAAAAATCATTTGGTCATCACCCATCAACATATCTGTAGAAGAAATTCTCCGTCGTCGGGGTCAATCTGTCTGTGTTTTAGCCAGTGGTGATCCCATGTGCTTTGGTATTGGTGTCACCCTCAGACGCAGCATACCGATGACTGAGATGATTATTATTCCTGCGCCTTCATCTTTCAGCCTTGCCTGTGCCAGACTAGGATGGTCACTTACGGAAGTTGAGACATTAAGCCTCAACGCTCGTCCTCCAGCTCTACTTCAAAGTGTGATTTACCCTGGGGCGCGATTGTTGATTTTGAGTGAAGGAAAACAAACCCCGGTAATTGTAGCTGAAATATTGACAAAACGTGGATTTAGTGATAGTAAAATTTCAGTCCTAGAACGCATGGGTGGTTCTCAAGAACGCATCATTGAAGGGACAGCCGCCTCATGGAAAACTACAGAAGTAGCTGATTTAAATACTATTGCTGTCGAGTGTATTGCTGATCCTGGGGTTGTAGGTTTATCTCGTTTAGCAGGCTTGCCAGATGATGTTTACCATCATGATGGACAACTCACCAAGCGCGAAGTACGGGCGATCACCCTCGCGGCTTTGGCTCCTGTACCGGCACAATTATTATGGGATGTAGGTGCAGGATGTGGTTCGATTGGTATTGAATGGATGCGGACTCATGCTCGGTGTAGAGCGATCGCGATTGAACAAAATCCGACTCGATTACAATATATTGTTGACAATGCTACTGCCCTTGGTACACCTAATTTACAAATTATCCACGGTAAAGTCCCGACTGCATTAAAAGATTTACCCCAACCTGACGCTATTTTTATCGGTGGTGGTGCAACAGCACCAGGTTTGTTTGAAGTATGTTGGCAAGCTTTACGTTCCGGTGGACGCTTGGTTGCTAATGCTGTCACCATCGAAAGTGAACAAAAATTGCTGCAATGGCACAATCAAGTTGGTGGGGAGTTGATGCGCGTCGCAGTTCAAAGGATTGCTCCCATTGGCGGATTTTTGGGATGGAAGCCGATGACACCTGTAACGCAGTGGGTTGTAGTGAAGTCTGAGTAGCGGTAATATCCCAATTACCAATTACCAATTTCTCAATTTCTCAAGAATCTAATTGTAAAAGGATAGCGATAGTGTTGACCTTTGTAGGCTTTTACGGAGGCAAAAATGACTAAACATAATTGTATTAATAATAGTATTGATATGAGTATGATTAAAATTGTCAATAAAGAATTTAAAGTTGTTTCTAATTGTTTAGAAGCTACATTATTCGTGAGTGCAATCCCACACGTTGTAAACACTAGAAATAGGGAAATTATAATTACAATTAATGTATAAACTGTGATTGAAAGCTGAAAGTTTAAAGATTCTTTGCCTTGAAAGTCTATCCATGGGTCTTGTGATTTTTTCCATTGCCAAATTATCAACGGGCCAAGAAGATTGAGTAATGGAAGATATATGGGTATACCAATAAAGACTAAAAAAATTAATGGTATCCATAACAAAGCCGAGAGATGACACAGCATAGCCCAAATACGTATTTGCTTGTTGCTGCTTTCTCTCATAAAACCTCTCAGTATACGGGAAACGAGCGATTATGCGCGACCTGAGAGGGAAGCAACACATAGCAAGATCCCGAAGGATGGGATGTAAACATCGCCGTGTTCCATTATCGCATTGAGGTGGATTGTCAATACAATCTACTGCTCAGAGTTCTCACGGTACTGCTAAAACGCTGATGTTTGCGATTTGATCAGTATTATGGCAATAGGTGCGATCGCTATGAACAAAATTAATCTTGACATATAAAGTATCTTAATTTACTGGTTTTTAATTTATATACTAGTAGAATAAAATTAGCAGAGGTAACAAAATCAGGCTTTTAATCAAAAAATTGATACCAGTGTGTGAAGAAAAATTACTTGTTTTATACTTATTACTATCATCATATTGACATTCCAATTTTGAGTCTAAAATTATATAATTTTTTCCGTAAACTAGCATTCAACTCTTGTAGTATTAGCGTAAAACTTAGAGTTACCAGGTAAGTCTTATGTTTCCTCAAAAAATTCATGCCTTAAGTGGCAAAAAATGGTTTGTCCGATTGGCTTGGGTGATGGGGATTATTGGTGTCACAACCATGATTAGTTCTCCAGTGTTAGCAAGAAGATTCTATGGCTTTGCCTTTTTGCAACCTTCTGCTTATCGGAACTATCCTTATCGCAACTCCAACAGTAACATTGCTGATACTCTTGCTAAGGATGGTAAATATGCCAATCTAGTTTATGAATTGAAAGAAGCTAAACTTTTTGACCAGCTGAAACAGCCAGGTTATTTCACAATTTTTGCTCCAACTGATAATGCATTCAATGCCTTAGATAGCAACGTCTTCACCAAATATAGCAACAACCGTGAGAAAGTTTTGAAATATCACGTGATTGTCGGTGAAATTACTCCAGAGCAATTAAAAACCGGAGTTCTGAAAACTCTAGAAGGCACTGAACTCAAAATTACCGAACAGGCTGATGGTGAAATTAAGATAGGTAATGCTAAAGTCAACCATCCTGCTACAACTACCACCAATGGTGTGATTGTCCAAATTAACGGCCTACTCATGCCTTCTGATATTCAATAGTAACAAGCTTTAGAGTCTGCGGTAGGGCATTCCGTGGACTTAAAACAAAGCTCATCGCCTCCGAAGCAATAGCTGGATTGGATGAGAAGCCTACACTGTATGCTTGCATCAGTGTAGGAGTATGTCACCTGATGTTGTTAAATATCATTAAACTATCCTAGAATATCCCACAGTTTTGTTTTTCACAAAGCTGAGGGATTTTTGAATTTAATCGGGCTTATGCAGGTGTCTTATCACATAAGAACCCCGACTTTTTCAAAGATACAGCTGGCGAATAGGGGGTATGACCCCCTAATACAGATCAAGAAGTGAAATCAGAAGATACAGCTAGTTGAGAATCTAGTGACATCTCATTTGCTCATATGACACTGCATCCCTT
>JANBVI010000029.1 GCA_024239075.1 Fischerella sp. CENA71
GGTGGAACCACTCTGAACCCTTCCCGAACTCAGTTGTGAAACGCTGCTGCGGCGACGATAGTTGTCGGGTTGCCGACCGTCAAAATAGCTCGATGCCAGGACTTTTTTTCTTTCCATAAGCTTCCTCTTATTTAACAGAGGAAGCTTTTGTTTTTAGTATTAGTAAAAATAATATAATTTTGAAATTAACTACTATTGCTAGCAAGTTTAATAAGTTAAAGATAAGTAAAAAACAATTTTCTCAGTAATTCTACTTAATAATATTTCAAGCAAACAATCTAAAAATAAGCTCTACCTAAGATTTGGGTTTTGAGAAGAGTAATTCAAGAAAAGAAAAAGTCAAGGAGCTATACCCCTTGACCAAATTCAATCAAGTTTTACAACACACAACCACACATAACTAGTGAGGTCTACAACTATGTTAAATAAATCATAAGCTTTAGTCCATTATATATACCTTAAATTACTACTTTTTTAGTAGAGGCGATCGCTGCGGCACTGTAAACATGCTTATTTTAGAGGTTTGTAGTTAAAAAACGTAAAAAACTACACAATAACTTGATAGAGGAACTATTATATAAACCCATTGGGTATGAGATTTCGATACCTCAACATAAAAGTACCCAACGAGGGTACTGTGACTGAGCAATAAACCTGCTGACAATAACAAAGTAGGAACACAAAACCAAAAACTCTCATCGCTTTCATACTAGAGTTAAGACCAGTATTTTCCATTACTCTATTGAATACACAAGGAGAATATGTTAAATGCCTCGAAAGAATAAAAGGCCATTAGGGTTTGAGTGTGAGCATCAACAATACTCAAGATGTCCTATTTGTTGTGTTGTACCACCTCACATGTTAGAGAAAATTGTAGTAAATGGTAATGAGCAACAACGTAATTGGGCGTTTCATACCTTAAATATTTCGTCACAATTTCGAGGACGGCGAAATGTAGTAGGTGCAGTTAATTTTGCAGTTTCTCCTGGTGAAAAACGCCGCACTATCTACGATGCTAAAGGCACTGAACAACTCCCTGGTACATTGGTACGTGGTGAAGGCGATCCTCCTTGCAACGATATCGCAGTTAACGAAGCTTACGATAGTGCTGGAGCTACCTACGATTTATATTATGAAGTGTTTGAGCGTAATTCTATTGATGATAAAGGGCTGCGTTTAGACTCTACCGTGCATTACGGTGTTAAATATGATAACGCCTTCTGGAATGGCGACCAAATGGTTTATGGTGATGGAGATGGTGAAATATTTCAACGTTTCACTAAATGCATTGATGTTATTGGTCATGAACTAACTCATGGTGTTACCCAATACGAAGCAAGTCTGCAATATTATGGTGAATCTGGAGCGCTCAATGAGTCATTCTCTGATGTATTTGGCTCATTGGTGAAACAATGGGTAAAAAAACAAACTGCTCAAGAGGCTGACTGGATTATTGGAGAGGGTATCTTTACAGATAAGGTGAATGGTGTAGGTATTCGTTCCATGAAAGCGCCGGGAACAGCATACAATGATCCAGTCTTAGGTAAAGATCCCCAGCCAGGACATATGAATAATAAATATACTGGTTTTGAAGATAATGGAGGAGTACATATCAACTCAGGTATTCCCAACCGTGCTTTTTATTTAGCAGCAATAGAGATTGGTGGTTATGCTTGGGAAAAAGCAGGAAAAATTTGGTACATAGCTTTATGCGATCGCCTACGTGCTAGGACTAACTTTAAACGCGCTGCTAATATCACCATTCAAGTTGCTGGTGAATTATATGGTAACGGAAGTAAAGAGCAGAATGCAGTGCAAAAGGCTTGGAAAGAAGTAGGAGTAATTTAAAATTATGAATTATGAATTATGAAAAATTAAATTTCTAATTTAGAATTCATAATTTATATTTTGTCGTTATATTTTATTGTTAAACTGGGAGATGAAGCTTTATCTTCCCAGTATTTTTTTATAGCAAAAGCTAGTACTACGGAGAGAAAAATGCGGATATCACTTCAGCGTACAGGTGGTTTTGCCGGAATAAGTAAGAAAGCTATTGTTGACACTGCTAATTTGTCTTCTGAAGAAACTCAGCAACTATCTCATCTCTTAGAAGCTGTAAATTTTTTTAATTTACCTACAATAATCAATACTCCTAGTAACCAGGCTGACCGTTTTCAATACACTTTAACTGTGGAAGAAAATAATCAACAACATACAGTAAAAGTAAGTGAAGCAGCACTACCGGGAAATTTAAAACAAATAATTGAATGGATAAACGCTAGAGGAAATTAAAAATCATAACTATTAGTTAAAAATTATATAATCAACCCTGGCGATGTTCGTAATCGCGGCTACACAAACTAAACCCGTCTGCGCGGATTGTTTTATTCAGTTCATTCAGATAGACTTTGTTTGGTCAAAGACCGATCCTACTGTGCGTAAAACTGACGTAACGAAGCATCACTGTAGGAGTATAAAATTATGATCAAAACTTGAAATTAGAGAAGATTTTATCATTCATAATTTCAAAGAGTATCCCAACTTTTACCTTTATAACCATATTGAAAGATTTCTGGATGTAAGATTTCCGCCATTATTTCTAATGAATCTACTAATCTTGGACCTGGACGATTGAAGTAAGAATTGCCATCAGTTATATAAACTCTACCAGTTTGATTAGCATGTAAATTCTGCCATTCAGGACGTTTAGTCAACAACTCGGTATCCTGACGAGTGCGATTTAAATCAAAGCCACAAGGCATGAAAATAATTATATCTGGATTGCTGGCAATCAAATTTTCCCATTTTAACTGTGTTGCAGCGTGGCCCGTAAAGCTAAATAAAGGCTCTCCACCTGCAAAAGTTACTAATTCAGGTATCCAATTACCAGCAACCATTAAAGGATCAGTCCACTCAATACAGGCCACTTTGGGCAATTTTTCTGTTTGGGAAAGTCCTTGTGTTTTTTGAGCGACTATTTTTACACGAGCTTCTAAATTTTCTAGCACCTTGAGCGCATCTACTTGGAAAGTGTTAGCTACTCGCTCAATATCAGCCCAAACATCCCGAAGAAAATTAGGTTGCAAGGAAATAATTTGCGGTTTTGCTTGAGTCAGTTCAGCTACAGCTTTTTCCACTTCTGATAAACTAACAGCACAGACATCACATTGGTCTTGGGTGACAATGTGAGTGGGTTGTAGCCGCTCTAAAAGATCCGTTTTGATTTCGTAGATACTGAGGGCAGATTGTATTAATTGATTAACTTCGTTGTGGATTTCACTGCTAGGGACATTGGTTTTGAGTCTAGGTTGAGTACATATAGGACGATCTTGGATTTCGGGAGGGTAGTCACACTCATGCGATCGCCCAACAACAGCATCAGTTAAACCCAATATGGCTAGAATCTCAGTTCCACTGGGAATGAGAGAGACGATTCTCAGGTTGCTATTGCTCATCGCTTTATCCCGACAATAGTTGCACGTAGCTTAATTGTCTCAAAATCACAAAAGCTTTGTATCTGCCTGTGGGTGGTACAGACAAATAGATGGAAAATCATAATTTGGCAATTGACATTTTTTTAAAAGCGGGTGATGGGACTCGAACCCACGACGTTCACCTTGGGAAGGTGACATTCTACCACTGAATTACACCCGCGAATAGCAATTAACATAAATCAAGCTAAATGTCATTATACTACTAGTTTTTAAAATTAGAATTGATAGATCACCAAGTTCGTAGTCAGGACTTTAGTCCTTAATTTTAAGCACTAAAGTGATTACTACAAACCTTGAGTTAGCAGTGTAGTTCTACTAAATTGCAACTTCAACAACTCTTTGTCCCACCATTTCCGGTGCTTTTACATTCAAAGTCATGCGCTCGCAGCGAAAGGTCACAAAAGGTTGACCCAAACCTATCTCCGCAAAAGGACTTTCAGCAGGAACTTCTAATTTAGAACCAACTAAACTCAAACGCGATTCTAATTCAGCAGAAAATAAAAGCAAATCTGAATTCATCGTACTAAAACTAGACCCGCTAAATTTCTGCGGCCATGCAAACCAGGGTTGATTAGATTTAAAAGAACATAGTGTCCTGTCGCCTTGATGCACAGTGACAGAGTTGTTATTTTCCCAGGTAAAATTAGCTAACTCTTTTGGTAGTCCCCAAATTTCCCGACCACCAGCTACAGAATCAGGATTATCTACATAAATATGGGAAACCCAACTACCAGCTTTGCCTTGATAACTTACAGTTGCGGATACAACAATTAGCTCACTATACTCTAATACCGACTCTGAACTGTAATCAGAAAGATACACACCACCCAGCGTTTTACCAGGCCAAATAGTCTTAATTTCTAACTCTTTGGGAATTAAATGGCGAACACGGTTAACATCCAGTAAATGCGAAGTTAGTAGAGCATAGCCTTTTAGCGTCCAAGGTGCTGCTGGATATGACATTTAAACCTCCTGATCTATGGAAGGGAAGGGGGAAAAGGGAGACAAGGGACAATATTTTTGATAATTTCTCCGTGTCACCGTGTCTGCTTTCCTTGTTCCTTTCCTCCACGAATGAATTTAATGTTGCTTAGGGATCTCGGTGAAAATAAAATGTGCCGCCCTATCAAATATATTTTGGGTTCACCCAAGGACTGGTGAGCGTTCCCACCACGTGGGAACGCGAGGGCGGCACATTTTATTAATTGGAAAGGCCTTAACTACTTACTACCTATGATCCAAATATCCAACAAAAAAATGACCACCCAAAGGAATACCTTGAGTGGTCATTGTTAATAAATATTTGTTGTTTGTTAATTGTTGCTTGTTGATGGTTGTTCCCAACAACAAACAACCAACAATCAACATTACTTAGACTCTGTGAAATCAGCGTCAATCACATCATCACCGCCACCAGTGGAGGAAGCACCACCATCTGTAGTACCAGCAGCATCAGTAGGCGCACCACCACCAGCTTGCTGATAGATGTTGCTACCAACAGCAAACAACGCTTGTTGCAATTCTGGCATTAGTTTCTTGATTTGCTCATCGTCATCTTTGGTGATTGCATCGCGCAGGTCTTTCACCAAACCTTCAACTTTGGTCTTGTCAGCTTCCGGGACTTTATCGCCCAACTCTTGCAATTGTTTTTCTGCTTGGTATGCTAAGGAGTCAGCTTGGTTCTTGCGATCGATTTTCTCCCGACGTTCTTTGTCAGTAGAAGCGTTTTGTTCAGCTTCACGTACCATCCGTTCAACGTCGGATTTATCTAGAGTCGAAGCACCAGTAATACTAATGGACTGTTCCTTACCTGTACCCTTGTCCTTAGCGGTGACGTTCAAAATACCGTTGGCGTCAATATCGAACACCACTTCGATTTGAGGTACACCACGAGGTGCAGGGGGAATACCATCAAGACGGAAGGTTCCCAGGCTCTTATTATCGCCTGCCATTTCCCGTTCGCCTTGGAGGACATGAATTTCAACGTTGGTTTGACCATCCACGGCGGTGGAGAACACTTCTGACTTCTTGGTAGGAATAGTGGTGTTGCGAGGAATAATCTTGGTCATAACACCGCCCAAGGTTTCTACACCCAGAGATAATGGTGTTACGTCTAACAGCAAGATACCTGTAACATCACCAGCAAGCACACCAGCTTGAATTGCAGCACCAACTGCTACTACTTCATCAGGGTTTACACTTTGGTTTGGGTCTTTACCCAGAATCCGCTTCACCACATCTTGGACGGCGGGGATACGAGTAGAACCACCCACTAACACTACTTCATCAATATCGTTCTTGCTGATCTTCGCATCACGTAGGGCGTTTTCTACAGGGATACGACAACGGTCAATTAAGTCAGAACAAAGTTCTTCAAATTTGGCCCGTGTCAGAGTCATATCCAAGTGTTTGGGGCCGTCTTGAGTTGCAGTGATAAATGGTAGGTTAATTTCCGCTTGGGTAACGCTAGAAAGTTCAATCTTGGCTTTTTCAGCCGCTTCTGTCAGACGTTGTAAAGCTTGTCTGTCTTTACGTAAATCAATACCTTCGTCTTTTCTAAATGCTTCTGCTAAGTAGTCAACAATTTTCTTATCGAAGTCGTCACCACCAAGGTGGGTATCACCGGAAGTCGCGAGTACTTCAAATACACCGTCGCCTACTTCTAGGATGGATACGTCGAATGTACCACCACCAAGGTCAAATACAAGGATAGTTTCGTTGCTCTTTTTATCAAAACCGTATGCTAGAGAAGCGGCGGTAGGTTCGTTGATAATCCGTAATACTTCAATACCTGCAATTTTACCAGCGTCTTTGGTAGCTTGGCGTTGGGAGTCGTTGAAGTAAGCAGGAACAGTAATAACAGCTTGAGTTACAGTTTCACCGATATATTTGCTGGCGTCTTCTACCAGCTTACGCAGAACTTTAGCAGAAATTTCTTCTGGTGCAAACGCTTTTCCGGCTTGAGGACAATCCAGTTTAACGTTTCCACCGCTTTGGACAACTTTATAGGAAACTTCTGTTGCTTCGTTTGTAACTTCTTCGTAGCGGCGACCGATAAATCGTTTTACAGAATAAAAGGTATTTTCGGGGTTCATCACCGCTTGGCGCTTGGCGATTTGCCCAACCAAGGTATCGCCATTTTTGGCAAACGCCACAACTGACGGTGTTGTCCGAAAACCTTCAGCGTTCGCAATCACTGTAGGTTTACCACCTTCCATTACTGCTACGCAGGAGTTTGTCGTACCTAAGTCAATTCCAACTACTTTTGCCATTTTAGGTGCTGGCTCCGTATAACTACAAATGAATGAATGGGATATAAAGGACTAATTTTTGAACTAGCTGGTTTGTTGAAAGCAGCCAGTTCAGCATCAATACCTTTGCTTTGTACTTGGGCAAAACCCAATATTATGCTGATATATATACTGAGCCTGTGTAGCCAGTCCATGAAGGGTGGTTTTCCGAACCTTAACAAGGGCGGTTATGCTTCATGTTTCCAGTTGGCTCATATATTTATTGCTTTCACTTTGTCTAATGTATGAGAATTAATACTTCCTGAGATTCGGGTGAACCGTAATCTGATGGTCGTGTTTGCCGTCTTTTAGTTAAGTTATGATTCTCAGGATGTGGAAAATACAAAAGTTTTTTCTGAATGTGCGATCGCAAATACAACTGTTGACTAACACTACTGCCGCTCTTTTGCTTGAGCGATCGCGCGGTAAAATCAAAAGGGTGTAAAACTCTGTAATTTATAGAATGTGAAAACAGACAGCATCTTTTATCGTATTTTCCAAGAATTTCCCCACATCTTCTTTGAATTAATTGGTAAATCACCTGAAACCGCAGATACTTATCAATTCTCCTCAATCGAAATTAAGCAAACCGCATTCCGAATAGATGGTGTTTTTCTTCCGATACCAGAAGAACAAAACCCAATTTACTTTGTCGAAGTCCAGTTTCAAACAGATACAGAAATCTATTCACGCTTATTTTCAGAAATCTTTTTATACCTGCGTCAAAACCAACCCAAAAATTCTTGGCGGGGAGTGGTTATCTACCCAAGTCGCAGTTTAGATACATCAGATATCAACAATTACACCGAATTTTTTACTAGTCAGCGTGTCAGTCGTATTTATCTGGATGAATTGGGTGAAGCAACATCTTTACCAGTTGGTCTTGCTACCATCAAATTAGTAGTAGACAATGAAAATAAGGCAATTGCAAATGCCAAGGAATTAATCAGTCGAACCCAGCAAGAAATAGATAACGAACACAAACAGCGGCAGTTATTAGAATTAGTAGAAACTATATTGGTCTATAAGTTTCCAACAATGACCAGAGAGGAGATTGAACTTATGTTTGGGTTAAGCGATTTGAAACAGACACGATTTTATCAACAAGCCAAGCAAGAAGGTAGACAAGAGGGTAGACAAGAAGGTAGACAAGAAGGTGCGCGTCAAGAAAAATTGAGAATGATACCTTTGTTGTTGAGATTGGGATTGAGTATAGAACAAGCAGCAAAAGAGTTGGGTTTGAGTATAGAAGAAGTTCAACTAGAATCGCAAAAACTATCTCAAAGTCAAGATGATTAAATAAAAAATCACAAAATTTGCACTGAAACATTATTTATGCTTTCTCCCAATCTCAAAGCTAGACTCTCATCACCGCTAAAAGTTGGTAATTTTGAGGTGAACAGTCGGGTTTTGCAGTCGCCTCTTTCTGGGGTAACTGATTTGGTGTTTCGTCGCTTGGTACGTCGCTATGCACCAGATTCCATGATGTATACAGAAATGGTGAGTGCAACGGAGTTACACCATGTCAAAAAATTGCCCAAAATCATGGAGGTAGACACCAACGAGCGACCAATTAGTATCCAATTATTTGACTGTCGCCCTGATTTTTTAGCAGAAGCAGCGCAGAAAGCAGTAGCAGAAGGCGCGGATACAATTGATATTAATATGGGTTGCCCTGTAAATAAAATTACTAAAAAGGGCGGTGGTTCTTCTCTGTTGCGACAACCACAAGTAGCTGAAGCAATAGTACGGGAAGTCGTTAACGCTGTGGATGTTCCTGTAACAGTTAAAACTCGTATTGGCTGGAGTGATGAGGAAATTACTATCCTGGATTTTGCCAAACGAATGCAGGATGCAGGCGCACAAATGATTACAGTTCATGCCCGGACTCGCGCCCAAGGTTACAATGGTAACGCCCGTTGGGAATGGATTGGTCGTGTCAAACAGGTGCTTTCGATTCCCGTGATTGCCAATGGTGATATTTTTTCGGTAGAGTCGGCGGTGCAATGTCTACAGGAAACGGGTGCTGATGGGGTGATGTGTTCCCGTGGAACTTTGGGTTATCCGTTTTTGGTGGGAGAGATAGATTATTTTCTGAAAACTGGAGAGAAATTACCACCACCAACAGCGATACAACGTTTGGAATGTGCTAGAGAACACTTACAGGCACTTTGGGAATATAAAGGCGATCGCGGAATTTTGCAAGCGCGTAAGCACATGACTTGGTATGCAAAAGGTTTTGTTGGTGCGGCGGAGTTACGCGCAGAGTTAAGTTTGATAGAAACTGTACAGCAGGGTGTAAATTTAATTGATAGAACGCTTGAGCAGTTAAATTAACATTGCAACCTCAAAAAAAGGACACAAAAATCTTTGTATCCTTCCAATAAAAAATTAATCTTTCAAATCTTACTCAGGGACTCTCTCTTCTACAATCAACAGAAAACCTTTTGCTTTGGCTTGTTCGACAGCGATTATTGTGATTAACAAGATTGATTGTTTCTGTCGCAAATAATTTTCCAGTAGCTTTGTTCCAAACATTAAAAATAATAATGCTATCTCCGTGTTCCTTAGCAATTGTTTTAAAATTTTGCCATTCAGGAACATGTAGACTTTCTATTTCTATTTCATCTTCACTGATTATTTTGCCGACAAAAGAGTTTGTTACATTTCTACCAACAGGATATTTGTAAGTATTGGTTTGTATCCACTGGTTATCAATAATTTTTTGTGTAATCTCGGCTTCAAAACGTTGGGTTTCCTGAACATTAGCATCTACACGTATCCAGTTACCATACCAAACTCCAACATGCTTAGGAAATACTTTGAAGTCTTGTAATTGTTTTTGAACCATAGAATATTTCACCAAGATAGTTCTGGGAAAATATCATACGAGAAATCATCCCAATGAAGATAGTCTAGTATCCTTAGCTACACTCTCATTGTTCGCATTTCAAAAATCTGATGTGGTAGGAGTGCGATCGCATGATGTCGGATAGCTTGCGTATTATAAGAGAAGAATCTTGTAATTTCGCTCTCACATGATCGCCTCTAGCGAATTCCAACATTATCTGCAATCAATTTTCACCCCTTTACGGGAGGATGCCCAGTGTTGGGTGCGCGATCGCTATGTTCCAACATTGGCAGAGTTGCCTTTGCGCGTACAAACTTTTACATCGTCTACGGTAAACACACAGGAACAACAGAAGGAAAAGCGAGAGCAGTTCATGGTTGTGGAGGGACTACGAAAGTACGCACCAGAACATGTGCTGCTGGTGGGTAAACCTGGTTCGGGGAAATCAACTGCGCTGCGACGGTTGCTTTGGGAAGAGTCACGATGCTGTTTAGAAGCAATTGAGCAGGGTCAAAGTGAGATTCCCAAAATCCCTATCTTGATTGAACTGCGTGGTCTTAGTGGTTCGGTGTTGACAGAAATTCGAGAAAAGCTTGAGGTGTGCCTCAACCTGGATGAGGCAAAACTAAAAGCTCTCTTGCGCGAAAGACGATTGCTGATGCTCTTAGATGGGTTGAATGAATTACCCAACGACACAGCATGGAAAGCAGTGGATAAGTTTATACGCTTATGTGCTGATTTCAAAGTTCCTTTAATTCTTACAACGCGGGAACTGGGTTCAGGTTTGGGTCACTTAATTGCTAATAGGCTGGAGATGCTACCGTTGAGCGAACCTCAGATGCGAGAGTTTCTTCAAAAGCGATTACCAGAGACAGGTGAGGAACTGTTGCGTCAGATTCAAGGACGGTTGCGAGAACTGGCAGAAACACCACTTTTGCTGCAAATGCTCTGCGATGTGTTTACTGAAAAGGGAGAAATTCCCAAAAACCGAGGTGAACTGTTCCGCAAAGAATTTGCTAGACGGTATAAGGAATTTAAACCTGAACGACTCCGGAACATTTCTGAGGACTCGCGTCGTTTTGCGTCCGACCTACTTAGCTATCTCGCCTTTACGATGGTTCAGGGCGAACTGCATACTGATCCCTCCAAACCAAGTGGCTCTTGGATTACCATTTCTAAAGCTCAGGCAGAGAAAATACTAGCTACTTTTCTGGCAGGTGATCAAGCAAAGGCTAAAGAGTGGTTAGAAGATTTGCTGGAATGGCACTTGCTCCAAGTGGCTAGTGAGCCTGACCATATTGAATTTCATCACCAACTGTTTCAGGAATACTATGCTGCTGAGAAGCTTCTTGAAATGCTTCAGCAAAAGCATCCTGACCTTACTAACGATAAGAGATTTCAACATCATTATCTGAATTACCTAAAATGGACAGAACCAATCGCCATCATGCTTGGACTACCAGAGATAACTGAAACCCAGGCAAAAAAATTAATAGAGCTGGCGCTGGATGTGGATTTGATGTTAGGGGCGCGACTCGCAGGAGAGGTGAGGCCCCAGTTTCAGGAAAAAACTGTTGCTTCTGTGATTGAAAAAATTAGGAAGCAACAAGTTTCTCCAACCTACGAGATGCAGCTTTTGGCAAGCACTCACTCTGACTATGCGGTTTCAAATTTGCTTGCGAAATTCGCTGATGAAAACCAAAACTTGATTTTTGAGTCCGCCTTTGCATTAAAAGAGCTTGGTAGTAGATCAGCAGTACGAGTGCTATTACCTATCTTAGAATGTGAGAATCAAATTGCTGTTATAGCTGCACTTTTGGTTTTAGAAAAACTAGGAAATGAGGAAATAATACCAAACTTACAAAAGGCTTTAAGACATCCAAATGATAATATTCGAGAACAAGCTGTTGGTGCATTATCTGAATTGGGCAGTCAAGCAGTAGTTGCAGATTTGATCGATTTTCTGAAAGATCAAAGCTATAAAGTTCGTAATAAGGCTGTTGAGGGTTTGGGCAATTTGGGTAGTGAAGCAGCAATGCTAGAATTGCTCAAAATAGCTATAGAAGACCAATCTAATTATCTGCGTTGTATTTCTGCGATAGCACTAAGAAAAATCAATCTTGAGAAAGCAACTGAGGAACTATTAAATGCGCTCAAAAACAAAAACAATAAGATTAAGATCCGCCAAAATGCAGCAGAGGCACTGGGTAATGTAGGTAATGAAACAGCCATTGAAGGCTTAATTGCAGCGTTGGAAGATGGCTACATTGCGTGGCAAGTTGCTGAAGCGTTGGTAGAGATAGGTAGCAAAAAAGCGCTTCCAGGATTACTTAAGTCACTAGAATGTCCGTTTGCTTGTGAACAGGCTGCATTTGTCCTTGGTAAATTAGGTGATATAGCAGCAGTTCCAAACTTAATCAATGTTCTCAACCACTGGGATCTTCAAGTTCGTGAGATAGCAGTTGATGCATTAGGAAACTTAGGTGATAGAACAGTAATTCCTAAGTTATATGAACTTTTGCAAGATAATCTAAGGAATGACCTTCGTAGAGAAGTTGTCATTGCATTGGGAAAATTGAGTGATGAGCGGGTATGTCCAGAATTACTCGAAATTTTAGAAGACCAAGCTTTTGGTTCCGTTCCTTATTGGTCTGGTTGGTGGCAGGTTTTTGATGCACTAGAGAAAATTGGTGGTAAGCAAGTTGTTTTGGCATTAATTCGAGCTTTGAGGGCGTCAAACAGTCAAATTCGTTGGAGTGCAGCCAAGGCGTTGGGTAGTTTAGGTGATCACATTGCAATTGATAGTTTGCTTACAGCATTGGCTGATGAAGATTCTATTGTTCGTGGGCAGTCAGCAGAAGCTTTGGGTAAGTTTGATAGCCAACAGATAATGCCAAAATTGCTTCCTTTATTGAAAGATCCAAATCCAAATGTTCGGGAAACTGTTGTTCAGGTGTTAGGTCATTTAAAAGATGAATCCGCTGTTACAGAACTACTGAATGTGCTAGATGATCCAGAATTTGGCGTTCGTTACGATGTAGCTCAGTCATTAGTCAAATTAAGTAACTCAAAAGTAAAAGTAGATATTTCAAAAGCTCTAGCTTATCCTTGGAAAAATAAATTGCTAAGTGATGGTTTTATTAATTCAGTTCAAGTTATACAAATTAATTGTCAATTTTACAACTCTGAAATTTATCAGCAAGCCGATGAGGCAGAGAATTTAGGATTTAAAAATAATTTCATCAAAAATTTTTATAAAGACATAGATAAAGTAATCTATCAAATTCAAGAAAACCCAGAACTACGCCAGAAGGACACAGAAGATAGATTGACTATAGACATCGTGAATCTATTGTGTAGTTTAGGGTATGATTCATCACATGAACTGAAAATTGGTGGTCATGTTGACCTTGCTGTTAGAACAAGTGATTTTGTGTGGCTTGGAGAAGCCAAAAAATATAGGGACAACAATTATTTATGGGAAGGGTTCCAACAACTCACTACAAGATACTCAAGCGGTGATTCTAATCAAGCAAATGGTGGTTTATTAATTTATATCTTTGATGAAGATGCAAGCTCAATTATGGAAAAGTGGCAAAATTATTTACTTAAAAAAGACTTGCCAAATTATAGTTTCAGACCTTGCAAAATGAGAAGCCTAGCTTTTATCTCAACTCATAGACATGAAAGGTCAGGTCAACCCTTTCATGTCAGACATATCCCAGTCATACTTCATTTTGATCCCAAAGACAAAAGTGGACGACGTAGAAAAGAATTACCTTAAGGGTAGAAAAGAAGGGCTAAAGAGTTTTATCTTCGACCTGCATTGTTAATGCATCGGCTTACATTGTTAATGTATCGCGTTACATTGCGATTGTATTGGCTTACATTGTTAATGTATCGCGTTACATTACGATTGTATTGGCTTACATTGTTAATGTATCGCGTTACATTACGATTTTATTGGCTTACATTGTTAATGTATCGCGTTACATTGCGATTGTATTGGCTTACATTGTTAATGCATCGCGTTACATTGCGATTGTATCGGCTTACATTGCGATTGCATCGCCCTGAAAAATTAACTCATGCTCTCTTTTGCTTGCTTTTCTAGTTCACTTGAAACAGTTGCTCAAAAATTACCCTTGACAACCGTAATAGTATCTAAACCAGCATCAGCACAACCGCTAATAAATCCGCCCATTTTCTGAATTTGTCGCAAATATTCCAACGCAGGTTGAGTAATAACTTCTCCCGGCATCAACACAGGAATACCAGGAGGATAAGGACAAACGATTTCCGCACAAATACGTCCGGTAGTTTCCTGGATTGATAATGCTTCTGTCGCAGCAAAAAAAGCTTCACGGGGCGATATACGTACAAAACCCCCTATACTAAAAACATCATCCCATAAAACTGTATGCTTATACTCCCTCTTTTTTGTCACAGAAGAGGTCATTTGAGTAAGTTTAGTAAAAGCTTGTATCAACTGCTCGATATCTTCTTGGGTGTTACCCAAACTGATAATAAAAGTGAGATGTTGCAAAGAAGCAAATTCTGCCGTCACACCTAGCTGTTGGTCGAGAATTTCTTCGGCGGTAAAGCCTGTTATACCTAAACCAGAAACAGTCACAGTCAAGCGTGTTTGATCTAATGTGATGAAACCAGGAGATTCCCCCCACCCTTGTAAAGCGGGGCTTTGTAAAATCGACAATTCGGAAATTTGTGTAATTCTACTTCTCGCCTGCTGTGCAAGTTGCAATGTGCGAGACATTAACTCTTTACCATGCAGCGCCATTTGCTGACGAGCTGCATCTAAGGAAGCTAAAAGTAAATAACTAGGACTAGTAGATTGTACTAACTGCAAAGCTTTGTTGAGGCGATCGCGATCTATTCTTTCACCTTGGATATGCAGCATTGACGCTTGGGTCATCGCACCCAATGTTTTATGAATCGATTGTACCGATAAATCTGCACCTGCTTTTAAAGCCGGGGTGGGTAATTGGGGATGAAAAGCAAAGTGGGCGCCGTGGGCTTCGTCTACTAGTAAAGGGATATTGTATTGGTGGGTAATTTGGGCGATCGCTTTAATATCTCCACAAACACCGTAATATGTAGGGTAAACTATCATCACAGCTTTAGCGTCGGGATGCTGTGCGAGTGCTGCTGCTACTGCGCTGGGAGTGATACTGTGGGCAATATCCAAAATTGGGTCATATTCTGGATTGACAAAAATTGGTGTAGCGCCAGAGAGAATTAATCCTGCGATCGCTGAGGAATGAACATTACGTGGCAGAATAATTTTATCGCCAATGCCGCAGGTAGCCAGAATAGCTGCTTCAATTCCACAAGTTGAACCATTGACAAGAAACCATGTTTGTGTAGCACCAAAGGCTTCTGCTGCTAATTCTTGCGCTTGTTGGATTACCCCTGTTGGTGCAAATAAATTATCCAACTCTGTTAATTCTGGTAAATCGTTGCGAAATACAGTTTGACCAAAAATATTAGCTATTTTCTCCGAAATTCCCACACCTAGTTTATGTCCTGGGGTGTAAAAAGGTGCGTGGGGACGTTCACCACAGATTTTTAAAGTGTCTAATAAAGGTGTTTGATTTTGATCGAGCATTTTTAAGGGAATCGCGTAAAGTTTGTTTTTTGTGGTTGGGTTCTGTTAGATGTAGCCTGATAGGAAGATGTCAGTGGTGATGGTTGTCATCTAGGTTGGAAAAGTTGAATCTGTGGAAAAGAATTATTATGATTTATCTGATTTCTGAACCTCAACCTAACGAACCACCAATTCCTAACCCAGAACCAAATACTCTTCCTGAACCTACACCAGCACCAACAGTACCAAATCCTGTTCCTGAAACCGTACCAGCACCCGTACCACAAACCGTACCTGCTCCAATTCCTCAAACAGTTCCAGGAACAATACCACAAACAATCCCCGAACCTGTTTAAAATTGATTTCGTCTAGTTCTAATTTCAAATCCAAAATCTAACATGCTGAGAGCCGGGATTGTCGGACTTCCCAACGTTGGAAAATCTACGTTATTTAATGCTTTAGTGGCGAATGCGAAAGCAGAAGCTGCTAACTTCCCTTTTTGTACAATAGAACCGAATGTCGGTGTTGTCGCAGTACCAGACGAACGGTTAAATGTTCTAAGCAAGATTTCCAATTCGGTACAAATTATCCCGGCGCGCGTTGAGTTCGTGGATATTGCCGGTTTGGTGAAAGGTGCAAGTCAGGGTGAGGGACTGGGTAATCAATTTTTGTCTCATATTCGCGAAGTTGATGCGATCGTTCATGTGGTGCGTTGTTTTGAAAATGATGACATTATTCACGTTGCTGGTTCAGTTGATCCGGCACGGGATATTGAGACAATTAATTTGGAGCTAGGTTTAGCCGATTTAGCCCAAATCGAACGTCGCATTGAACGCACGAAAAAACAAGCCCGTACTAGCAAAGAAGCACAATTTGAATTGACAGTATTGGAAAAATTAGCTACGGCATTAAATGAAGGCAAATCAGTACGGCAAATTAGTTTAACAGAAGAAGAAGCAGCAGTAATTAAAATATTAGGATTACTGACATCAAAACCAATTATTTATGCTGCTAATGTATCTGAAGATGAATTAGCAACAGGTAATGAATTTGTCGAAAAAGTTAGAGAAATTGCCGCAAACGAAAATGCCCAAGTGGTAATAGTGTCTGCTCAAGTAGAAGCAGAATTAATCGAATTATCTGACGAAGAAAGAGCAGATTTCCTGGCATCTTTGGGTGTGGAAGAAGGTGGTTTAAAATCACTAATTCGTGCCACTTACACGCTGTTAGGATTGCGTACTTATTTTACATCTGGTGAAAAAGAAACCCGCGCTTGGACAATTACCGCCGGAATGTCAGCACCCCAAGCAGCAGGTGTAATTCACAGTGACTTTGAACGCGGATTTATTCGCGCTGAAACTGTTGCTTACGATGATTTAGTCGCGTCTGGTTCGATGAGCGCTGCCAAAGAAAAAGGCTTAGTTCGCAGTGAAGGAAAAGATTATGTCGTCAAAGAAGGTGACGTGATGTTATTCCGGTTTAATGTGTAATTTAGTTAGTAGTTAGTGCTTAAAACTAACTACTACTTATTAACAATTTCATCAATATCTACTAAACTATATCTACGATCTGGCTCACTTTATAATCAGCACACTATAAGTTAGCTTAGGGACTTGTTGATTAGACTCAAAGGAGAGTGGCGGTGAAAAAAGTAGCTGTGTTTGGCAATGCTGGAGGCGGTAAATCAACTCTAAGCAAAAGATTATCGGAGATCACTGGTTTGCCACTTCACATCTTAGACAAAATTCAATATCAATCAGGGGGTATTGAGGTTCCACAGGAAGACTATAAGCACATCCATGAACAAATTTTGCTTACTGATCGTTGGATTATTGACGGGTTTGGTTGCATGGAAACCCTCTGGTTGCGACTGAAAGAGGCGGATACTCTGATTTTTGTCGATCTACCGCTATATGTGCATTTCTGGTGGGTGACTAAACGACTAATCACAGGGCGCTTTAAACCGCCACAAGGCTGGCCGGAAAACAGTCCAATATTGAAGAGTTCGCTTACTAGCTACCGGGTGCTTTGGTTATGTCATAAATATTTGACCCCAAAATATCGTGAGTATATCAAGCAGGCTCAAAGCACCAAAAGTGTTTATCATATTCGATCAACTGAACAGATTTCGCAATTTTTTGAATTAATTGAATATGAAGATGGTGTATCAGCCTAATTATAAATGAGTGCCTTTTTACTTTTTATTTTTGCTTTGTTTGGTAAACCACTAGTTCAAAATCTCTGCTAGCACATCCGCGAAAATTTCCACAGCAGTCTCAATCTGCTCACTATCAATTACCAATGGTGGACAAAAACGAATAGCTGCTTTCCCGCAACCAAGTAATAATAAACCATGTAAAAAAGCTGTTTGTAAAATGCGATCGCGTAACTGTCGATCCAAATTTCCTTGATCATCAAACAAATCCACCGCCACCATCAAACCTTTACCACGCGGTAGGGAAACTCTGGGAAACTGTTGATGTAACTTCACTAAACCAGCTTGCAGTAATTCTCCCATTTTGGTGGCATTTGTCATTAAACCACTTTCTAATAGTTCCAAAGTGGCAAGGCCAGCAACACAAGCAACAGGGTTGCCACCAAAGGTGGTAGCATGGGAACCAGGCGGCCAAGTCATGATTTCGGATCGGGCAAGAATTGCACCTAAAGGTAAACCACTAGCAATCCCCTTAGCAGTAGTAATAATATCTGGTATGACTTCCCAATGTTCGATCGCAAACAATCGACCTGTACGCCCCATACCTGATTGCACTTCATCTACTACCATCAGGATGCCATAGCGATCGCAGATTTCGCGAATCCGTTGTAAAAATCCCTCTTCTGGTACAACATAACCACCTTCGCCTTGAATTGGTTCAACCACAATTGCTGCCACTTCATGAGGTGGTAGCATAGCAGGAAATAGTTGTTTTTCCAGGTAATCTAAACTGGCGTGAGTCCCATAAGGAATATGTGTCACCCCCGGAACTAGAGGGCCAAAACCCTCTCTTTGCACAGCTTTGGAACCAGTCAGAGACATGGCTCCATAAGTACGTCCGTGAAATGCTCCTAAAAAGGCAATAATCAAGGAACGTTTGGTGTAGTATCTCGCCAGTTTGATGGCGCCCTCGTTAGATTCCGCACCGGAGTTAGTAAAAAATACTTTGGCTCCATGAGAAAAATCTACGTGTTTGGCTAATTTTTCCGCCAACTCCACCATCGGTTCATAGTAAAAATCAGTACCCGACATGTGCAATAACTTACCAGCTTGTGCTTGAATAGCCTGCACAACTTTTGGATGCGCGTGTCCTGTGGCGGTGACAGCAATTCCCGCCGTCATGTCTAAAAAAACATTACCATCCACATCTTCTACCATACAGCCTTCACCACGAGCTACAACTAAGGGATAGTCGCGGGTATAGGAAGGAGAAGTGACAGCGCGATCGCGTGCGATAATTTCTCTAGCACGAGGCCCTGGTAAAGAAGTTACTAAATAAGGCGATCGTGGTAATTGATCATTAATAGAGATACTTAACATGATTTTTTTTTAATGTTTAAAGAATATCTATGATTAAATGCTGAGGTGATATTGGTTGCAGTAACTTATGATTCTATTTACAGTATATTCACGAAAATACAGGGAGTAAAAAGTATGTAAACTCACATATCTCCCTGTATTTGATAGTTTATTGGCTACTTTTAGATTTATTAGATTTAAGCTCTAATCATCATCGTCATCGTCATTACTATTATTGCGCCGTTGGTTATTTTCTCTGTCGTCATCATCGTCATCTGAGTCTGAGCGATTTGTGTTATTCTCTCGTTGTTCTTGGCGTTCATCTTCTGTGCCAAAGTTGCAACCAACTAATCCCCCTGGTAATATCATTAAGCTAGCAGCAGCAAGGACACCCCAAATATCTTTTGTTCTCCAACGCTCGTTTTTTTGCAACATAAATTCTATGTTTTGAAACTCTGCTTATTTTTTAGGGTACTGCGAGTTGAAATCTTTAAGTTAGACAAGCCAGAGAATGGGATGCAAAAGGATAAATATTTTTGCGTAGCTACTAAATTTAATTTTAACTTGCGTTCGCTTTCACCTTTGTGCTGAATGTCGTTTCATTCGTAAACAACTTCACGACGTTGGTCACAAACGTTACCATGTTCTTTATGGATAAAACAATTTTTGTGATTAACGTTAATTTAGTTAAGTGCAAGCTTATTTTTTAATTTATAAATATGTCTCCTAAACCTAAAGCGCCAGTTCGTCTTTTACAATCCTGTGACTGGCCGATTGAACAGTTACCAGGATTATCCCAGCAAGAAGTCTCCCAATTAAAAAACTGTGGTATTGACACCACAAAAGCACTAATTGAACAAAGCCAAACTCTCCAGGCGAAAGTGACACTCGCCAATAAACTGCAAATTCATCTTCAGTATGTCAATAAATGGGTAGCACTAGCAGATTTAGCCCGGATTCCTAGTGTTGGTACTCAATATTGTGGCTTGTTACTTCATGCTGGTGTTGGTTCTGTAGCTTTGTTGGCGACTCTTCCCACTCACAGATTACACAGACAAATTTTGCGTTTGCAGGTAGCGACAATGCAACGACGGGATCTATGTCCTTCTGTGGAACAAGTACAGCAGTGGATTCAGCAAGCCCAGGCTATGAGGGGATAGGGGATAGGGGATCGGGGATTGGGGAAAGGGGATCGGGGATTGTTTGAAAATGATATTTATGCATCTTAGAAAAACTATGACTTCAAAATCCCTATCCACATAAAGGTAATGGCATTATTAATTTTTTTCATATCTCATTCCCATTCCCCGATCCCCGATCCTCGATCCCCGATCCCTAACTAATCCTTGGCTAATACACCATTGAGGAAAATATCAGCGAGTCCTTCCGCCATTTGCTGCATTTGTTGAGGGGAAGCATCAGGTTCCATCAGGGTATTGTGAGAAAAGCCTGCGATCGCAAACATTCCCAAGAATACTTTGGCTACCAATTTGGCATCCATTTGGCGATAAATGCCTTTATCCATGGCTGTTTGGAAAAAAGCTTCGGCAACATCGGTCATTTTATCAATTACTTCTGACTGGATGCGATCGCGCAAATCTGGATGAAATTGTGCCTCCATAAAACACACCCGCATCAAGTCGGCACTTTTTTGCATGTTCCACATCCGGCGGCGCATTACCTGCGCCACAGCTTTATAACTGCCCATTTCACTTAATTCTGTAAGCAAATCCGTAAGAATCTCCACCCAACCAGCAGTTGCTACCTCTACCAAAATCGCTTTTTTATTCGGAAAATGTCGAAATAGCGTTCCTTCCGCGACTCCTGCTGCTTGTGCTAGATCGCGGGTGGTGGTGCCATCAAATCCTTGAGAGGCAAACAAGCGCCGTGCAGCCTGTAAAATGCGGCCGCGGGTTTGTGCCTCTGATGGTGGAGGAGAGTTAAAAACACGCATAACAGTTATAGTGAAATATCCGGAACAGGACTCGTAGCATTATTGTCTTACGACAAGTACAAAAAACACAGAAAGCTTAATACAAGATTAACGCTCTACTCACAAGTAGCCGCGATTTCCGGTAACAAAACTTTACTTTTAGCTTTGCTTATGAATGATACTAATTTTAAGTTTGGGATTTTATGTTATCGATTACGAATGTTTAAACACAGACTAAATCGCCTGATTGCGATTCTGCTTTTAGCACTAACTTTATGGTGGGGATTATCACCGGAAGTTGCTTTAGCCAAAACTCAAACTCCACCAGCCCAAAGCTCGATTCAGCCCTATCTGGATCGAGTCATGAAGCAGTTGACGGAGTTTCGCCTCGAAAATGGCATGAAGTTTATTGTCTTGGAACGTCACCAAGCGCCAGTTGTTTCTTTTCTTACTTACGCAGATGTTGGTGGTGTCGATGAACCAGATAAAAAAACTGGTGTCGCGCACTTTTTAGAACATTTAGCTTTTAAAGGTACGACTCAGATTGGTACAAAAAACTACAAAGCAGAAAAACCGCTGCTTGATAAATTGGATCAACTAGCTGTGCAAATTGAAACAGCTCAAGCTGCTGGTAAAAAAGATGAAGTGGCTAAGTTAACACGACAATTTGAGCAAGTAGAAGCACAAGCAGCAAAACTTGTTAATCCAAATGAATTGGGACGAGTTGTGGAACAAGCAGGAGGTGTAGATTTAAATGCGAATACCTCCACAGAAGCCACTCGTTATTTTTACAGCTTTCCTGCTAACAAGTTGGAATTGTGGATGTCGCTGGAATCGGAACGTTTCCTTGAACCTGTATTCCGGGAGTTTTATAAAGAAAAAAATGTGATTTTGGAAGAACGACGGCTGCGGGTAGATAATTCTCCAATTGGATTGATGTTAGAGAAGTTTATCGATACAGCTTTCAAAGTCCATCCCTACAGGCGTCCAATTATTGGTTATGACGAAGATATTCGCAATTTGACGCGGGAAGATGTGCAGAAGTTTTTTGACGCCTACTATGCGCCGAGTAATTTAACTATGGCTGTTGTCGGAGATGTCAACCCCAGTGAAGTCAAACGACTAGCGCAAATTTACTTTGGACGTTACAAAGCTAAACCGAAAGCTGTAGCAAAACTACCAGCAGAACCGCCACAGAAACAAACGCGGGAAGTGACAGTTAAGTTAAATTCTCAACCTTGGTATTTAGAAGGTTATCATCGCCCTGCACTTACCCATCCAGATGATGCTGTGTATGAAATTATTGGGAGTTTGCTGAGTGATGGACGGACATCACGTTTGTATAAATCTTTGGTGGAAAAACAGCAAGTAGCACTTTCAGCCCAAGGTTTTAGCGGTTTTCCCGGAGATAAGTATCCGAATTTGATCTTATTTTATGCTCTGACGGCTCCTGGTCATACTGTTGATGAAGTGGCGATCGCTTTACGCCAAGAAATTGACAAACTCAAGACTGAACCTGTGTCAGCAATAGATTTAGAACGAGTCAAAACTCAAGCGAGAGCAGAATTGTTGCGATCGCTCGATTCTAATATGGGAATGGCGCAGCAGTTGTTGGAGTATGAGGTCAAAACTGGTTCTTGGCGAAATTTATTTAAGCAGTTGGATAAATTGGAAGCTGTGAGCGCTGCGGATATTCAACGGGTAGCAAAGGCAACTTTTATACCGGAAAATCGCACGATTGGTAAGCTGTTGTCACAACAAGGATGAGGAAAGAAGGATGAACGAACCACAAAGGACACAAAGGACACAAAGGACACAAAGGAATGAAGAGGTATAAAAGAACAGGCAAAAAGCAGATGAAAATCCAAGGTTTTAAATTTAAGGGGTTGGTTTATGCAGTGGTTGCTGCTTTTGTCTTGGTACTTTTAACTTTTAATTTTTCTTGGGCGGCGACAGCAGCGAAACATTACACTGAGTTACAGTTTGCGCCATTACCGGAAATCAAGTTGCCGAAGTATGAGCGATATAAGTTAGATAATGGCATGGTGGTTTATTTGATGGAGAACCATGAATTGCCATTGGTGACTGGTGCGGCGATGATTGGTACTGGCGATCGCTTTGAACCATCAGATAAAGTAGGTTTAGCTCAGATGGTAGGAACGGTAATGCGAACTGGGGGAACAAGTTCACATACGCCGGATGAGTTAAATCAGATGTTGGAACAACGAGCCGCTTCAGTAGAAACTGATATTAGTGAAAGTAGTGGTACTGCTAATTTTGAAGCACTCAGTGAAGATGTTGAAACTGTATTGGGGTTGTTTGCTGAGATTCTGCGGGAACCAGTTTTTGCTGAAGATAAACTAGCTTTGGCAAAAACACAAGAGCGAGGTAAGATTTCCCGGCGTAATGATAGCCCAAATGATATTGCCCAACGGGAATTTAAGAAATTAGTCTATGGTAAGGACAATCCCTACGCGCGCACAACAGAGTATGCGACGCTGGATAAAATTTATCGCCCTGATTTGGTGAAGTTTTATCAACAGTATTTTTATCCCAATAATATGATTTTGGGAATTGTGGGCGATTTTAATCCTCAAAAGATGAAATCTCTGATTCAAGCTAAGTTTGGTGACTGGAAACCCAACCCGAATTTTACAAAACCCCAGTTACCAGAAATAGCAGCTAAAGATAGCGGTGTCTTTTTTGTGAATCAACCACAACTGACTCAGAGTAGTATTCTGATTGGTCATTTGGGAGGACAATTTAAAAGTCCTGATTATCCAGCATTGGATGTGTTGAATGGAGTGTTAAATGGTTTTGGTGGACGTTTGTTTAATGAAGTGCGATCGCGTCAAGGTTTAGCTTACTCTGTATATGGTTACTGGAGTCCCCGTTATGATTATCCTGGTATGTTTGTTGCTGGGGGACAAACGCGCTCTGATGCGACTGTACAATTTGTGAAGTCTTTGCAAACAGAAATTAAACGCATCCAAACTCAACCAGTCACACCTAAAGAATTGGCTTTTGCGAAGGAATCTACTCTCAATTCGTTTGTGTTCAATTTTGAAGATCCCGCCCAAACTTTATCGCGCTTGATGCGATACGAATATTATGGTTATCCCTCTGATTTTCTCTTCCGCTACCAAAAAGCAGTAGAAGCAACTACAGCAGCTGATGTGCAAAGAGTTGCACAGAAATACTTGAAACCAGATTCTTTAGTAACTTTAGTTGTGGGTAATCAAACGGCGATTAACCCACCTTTGACACAGCTAGCTAAACAAGTCACACCAATAGATGTGACTATTCCTAAATCACCGCAAGCACAGAGTTAGGTTGATGGTTAATACTGCTCGGATAAGACAAATAGATTGACATTTAAACCCACCAGAGACGCGCCATGGCGCGTCTCTACATGGCCCAAATTATGACGAAAAATCCTTAACCGAGAAATATTGGGTTGATGGTTAATTAAGTATGATGAGAACTCGGTTGATTGATCAGCCGGGTTTTTTTATTTATATAAGTTCGTAGTGAGGACTAAAGTCCTCAGAATAAGGACTAAAGTCTTTACTACAAACGAAAAATGAGAATTATGTGTGAGCAGTATAAATTTTTTTGTCTTAATAGCTAAGTAAAAGACATGATTTAACAATATTTAACATATATAATAAGTAAATATATTAACAAATATATTGCATCTACTATATGGATTATTTGACTATTTTAGGCTTAGTTGCTGCCACGCTAACCACGAGTGCATTCTTTCCACAAATGCTGAAAACTTGGCAATCAAAATCAGCAAAAGATGTTTCTTACACGATGGTAATTACTTTTATTATTGGTGTTTTTTTATGGTTAATATATGGAATTTATCGTCAGGATTTAGCAATTATTTTAGCTAACTTGATCACTTTAATTTTTAACCTGATAATTTTATGGCTTAAAATTAAATATAGATAAACATTATCTTTCTGAAATTATTACCTGTGACATCATCTGTTTTTTCTGCCGAACGCCTTTTATTTACACCTGTTACTCCTGAAACTAACGCGATTTCGACAATCTTTGCCTTTCCCAATGAGTACACGGTAGGTATCACTAGCCTTGGCTATCAAATAGTATGGGCGACTTTGGCTATGCGTGCAGATGTGCAGGTAAGCCGCCTGTTTACTGATATGCATGAATCACTTCCCAGAGAACCAGAATTACTCGGCTTTTCTGTGTCTTGGGAGTTGGATTATGTGAATATTTTGAATTTACTAGAATTTTTAGAAATTCCGATCCGCACAGCTAATCGTGATAATCATCATCCCATAGTTTTTGGTGGTGGGCCTGTCCTCACAGCTAACCCAGAACCTTTTGCAGATTTTTTTGATGTCATTCTTTTGGGGGATGGCGAAAATCTGCTTGGTAATTTTATTGATGCTTACCAAACTGTGAGAAATGCTAATCGGCAAACTCAACTAAAAGCACTAGCACAAGTACCAGGAATTTATGTTCCGAGTTTGTATACAGTAGAATATCATGATGTTGATGCTGGAATTAAATCAATTCATCCTATTGCATCAGAAATTCCAGATGTAGTCCAAAAGCAAACTTATCGTGGCAATATTTTATCAGCTTCTACTGTAGTCACTCAAAAGGCTGCTTGGGAAAATATTTATATGGTAGAAGTGGTGAGAAGTTGTCCAGAAATGTGTCGTTTCTGTTTGGCAAGTTATCTCACTTTACCTTTTAGAACTGCGAGTATTGAAGAGTCATTAATTCCAGCAATTGAGAAAGGTTTAGCTGTGACAAATCGGCTGGGATTATTGGGTGCTTCAGTGACTCAACATCCTGAGTTTGAGAATTTATTAGATTATATTAGTCATCCAAAATACGATGATGTGCGGTTGAGTATTGCTTCGGTGCGAACTAATACTGTCACGGTACAATTAGCACAAACTTTGGCGAAACGAGATACTAAATCTTTGACTATTGCTGTAGAAAGTGGTTCGGAAAAATTACGGCAAATTATTAATAAAAAGCTAGAGAATGATGAGATTATCCAAGCAGCAATCAATGCTAAAGCTGGAGGATTAACAGGTTTAAAACTTTACGGGATGGTGGGAATTCCTGGTGAGGAACCAGAGGATTTAGACGCTACTGTCACAATGATGCGTGAAATCAAAAAAGCTGCTCCTGGTTTACGCTTAACCTTGGGATGCAGTACCTTTGTACCCAAGTCGCATACACCATTTCAATGGTTTGGGGTAAATCGTCAAGCAGAAAAACGCTTACAGTTGTTACAAAAACAGCTCAAACCCCAAGGGATAGATTTTCGCCCGGAAAGTTACAATTGGTCTATAATTCAAGCTTTGATATCGAGAGGCGATCGCAGATTATCACACTTGCTAGAACTGACTCGCAACTTTGGGGATTCTCTGGGTAGCTACAAACGTGCTTTTAAGGAACTGAGAGGAAAACTACCTGAGTTAGATTTTTATGTTTATGCTAACTGGTCAAGTGAGCAAGTCTTACCTTGGGATCATTTGCATGGTCCATTACCACAGTCTACCCTACAAAAGCATCTAGCAGCAGCCACAAGTCAGTTTAAACCATCCGAGCAATTGCTAATTGCTAATGGTTAATGATAAGTAAATTATTCATTGGCAATTAGTAATCCAAAATCTAAAATTAATAGATGCAAACTACAGCAGAGTTTTATTGTGCTTATTGTGGGGAAACAAATCTGACCTTTGTTGACTTGAGTGGAGGTGGACAACAATCTTATGTCGAAGATTGTCAGGTTTGCTGTCGTCCCAATATTTTATATATCCGTGTTGATGAAGAGACTCTGGATATTGAAATTGATACTGAATATGAAGGGTGAATTTGAGGTTGTTCTCAATGCTAGACTTTAAGTACTCCTCAGTAATTAATGCACCTGTAGAGGTTGTGTGGCGATTTCATGAAAGACCGGATGTTTTACAAATGCTAACTCCACCTTGGCAACCCATGCAAGTCATGCGTCGCGAAGGAGGGTTGGGTGTGGGTGCTGTCACGGAATTTCGCCTGTTTTTGGGGCCATTACCTTTACGTTGGTTGGCGCGTCATACCGAATACGAAGAATATCATTTGTTTACCGATGAACAAATATCCGGCCCCTTTGAGTATTGGGTACACCGACATCTATTTGAACCCGAAAATGGTAAAACTAGGTTGACTGATGAAATTTCTTTTTCTTTACCTGGTGGATCTCCAGTCGAATTTTTGGGTGGTTGGTTAGTCAATGTGCAACTAGAAGCAATGTTTCGTTATCGCCATCACATTACTCAACGCGAATGTGAGTCATTAAGGATTTAAAGGAAAAAATTCATATTTATTAGTAGATGCACGGCTTGGTTGAATTTGGACTATGATAATATCATTTTTGTTTTGAATATAGCGATCGCCTGATTGTAAAAACTTGATTTTACCAGTTGCACCGTTAGCTGAAAAATTGAGATTACGCAAGACTTGTTGCAGTCCATCGCGAGTTTTCTTTTGCTGTAAACCTTTAATAATGGCTACAGTTGCATCGTAACTTGTAGCAGAGCGCCAAGTAACTAAGCTACTCCAAAGTTTCTGAGAGTTTTTACTAAATTCACTCCCCATATTACTTCTAATTTCCCAAGGGACAGCTAATACTAAATCATTAACATCAGCTTGTCCTTTTTGTATAGTTTGTAAAGTGTATAGTGAAGTACTGGAAAATAATTTGAGTTTGCCTTTATTGGCTTTGGCTAAATCTAAAGCTTTACTAATTCTATCTATATGGGGAGCTAAAAATAAACCAGTAGCACCATGACTAATTGCATCTGAAATAATTTTTTTAGGATCAAAATCTGGTGCAGAGAAATCACATTTGATATTCACAATACTTCCACCGTCAGCGATGGCAGAAGAAGTAAATTCATCGCGAAAAGATTGATTATCTATCGCTTTTTCATCTACACAAATCGCCAAATTTTTGACACGAGCAAAATTAATAGCATAGTGAGCCACAGAATCAGCTAAAAAACGCAGATTTGGAGAAGTGCGAAATATATAAGAACCACATCCCGATAATTTGAGCGAAAAGCTAGTAGGAGAAATATTAACTAATTTCCCTTCTTCGTAAATTACACAGGCTGCGACAGAAGCATCAGATGCATTATGGCCAATCACTGCTAAAATTTGCTTGTTTTTGACAAAAAATTTCGCTATTTGTTTAGAAATATCAGGATCATTATCATCATTAGCTATTTCTACTTGTAACAAATATCCTTGAATACCACCTTTATTATTAACTTCATCTTGCGCTTGAGCCACACCTTGCAGTATTTCTTTAGCAACATTGATATTGCTACCAATCGGAACACTAACAGCTATTTTTAAAACTTTGCCATGACGAGCAGCAAGAGCATTTTGTAAGTATATGCGTGTTTCGGGGTCATTGGGGATTGTTTGCAGAGATTTTTGAAATGATGCGATCGCTTGCTCATAATTTTCTGTCGCAAAAGCTTCTACACCTGCTTTTTTCTCGCTACTGAGATGATCTTTAACTAATATTTTATCCCCGAAGCTGAGGCGATTAAAAATAGAGTCTTTGAGTACAAATTTGTAGTGACTCGCATTGTCGGGATCAGGTTTGACTTCCACCAACACCGCTGTACCGATGCGATCGCCCCAAGGTGAAAATTGAATAGTTCCCGTAGCGCCTTCTAAAGAAAAACTATTAGATAAAGCTTCTTGGATGCCATCTCTGGTGTTATGATTTTCATTCTGCATGAATGCTTCGGCAATCGTGTTGGCAGCATCATAAGCATTTGCTGTGCGCCAAGTAATAGATTCTGGATTATGCCATAATTTATAGGCATCTTTGACAAAGTTTTTATTAGCAGAAGCATCGGCGTGCCAAGGAACAGCCATCACTAAACCGTTGACAGCTTTACCAGCCATCAAAGTTTTTTTAGTTTGCATACTGGGATTGCCAAATAGCATAAATTGGCCTTTGTTGGCTTTAGCAACTTTTATAGCTTGATCAATTCTGTCAACATGGGGATTGAGAAATATGCTATCAGCTTTTTTTTCTTTAGCACGTTTAATGGCAAGTTTTGGCTGAAAATTTTTGGCTGCTAAATCGCAGTGAATATCAATTAATTGAGTGTTATTTTTGGCTAGTGCTGAAGCTATTGCAGGTTCATAAGACTGATCTTTTGCTTGAGAATCACGACAGATAGCAATGCGAGTTTTGCCTTCTTTTTTTGTATAATCAGCTAAAGTTTCAGCCATCACATCATTTCTAATTACAGTTCTGTAAATATAGCTACCCTCACTACGATTTTGGGGATCAGTTACTAATGGAGAAGAACTAGTGGGTGAAATCATCACTAATTTTCCATCTTGGTAAATTTTAGAAGCAGGCACGCTAGCATCACTACTATTGTGTCCAATTACTGCTAAGATATTTTGATCTTGTATAAATTTATAGGCAACTCTTTCAGCAACAGCAGGATTATTATCATCATTGACGATTTCTAACTTTAATAATTTGCCATTAATACCACCTTGACGGTTAATTTCATCTTGATATTGTGCTACCCCTCGTAAAATTTCTTGGGCAACATCAGGATTTGTACCAATCGGAACTGCAACCCCTATCGTTAATGCTGCTTGCTCGCCAATCTTGGCATTATTCAGATATATTAACGATTCTGGATCATTAGGTTGAATTTGCAAAGATTTTTGAAATTTCTCAAATGCTTGATGATAATTTCTACCTGAAAATGCTTGTACACCTTGCTTTTTTAATTCCGTTTCTACTGTTTTGACTAAAATTTTATTGCCATCACTAAAACGATTATGGAAGTTAATTTCATCAATACCACGCCATAAAGCTGCACCAATACACCCCAGCGAAACTGTCGTAATAGCTGCGCGTAAAGCCTTTTGTTTCCAATTGAGAATTCGGGGATATTTGAGTTCTCTTGCAGCTGGATTCTGAAAAATTACAGGTAGCCAAGAAGCACAAGGATAGTCTCTTTCCCACTCTTCATGTAAGCGTTCTCGCGCTTGGTTTACAGATGTATATAAAGATTCACCGTTAGTAAATGCTGTGAGAAAATATTTTAAAAACTCTTGAGCAATAACATCAGGCACAGGTTCCCGCATGACAATTGTATAGGGAATGCGTAAATTAGCTAAATTACGGGCTAATCCTAGTCCGTCACAAGAGTTAAAAATAGCTAATTTTAATCCTTTTCTCACAGCATATCGGAGAGAGTAACGCAAGTTTTGTAATGATAAATAACTCTCATTATCATTGATTTTAATTTTTCCTCCAGCATCACCTTCTTGACTTATACTATGTCCCGCAAAAAATAAAATATCCCAAGATTCCGTTCTGAGATTTTTAATAAGTTTCTGGCGTGTGGGTTCTATTAAGTCTTCAACTTTTGCACCTGGTAAATTTTTGAGAGAATCTAAATCTTGTTGAAGATCAATTCCTTCACTACTACCTAAAATTGCCAAAATCTTGACTGGTATTTTCAGGTGCTTTGTCGATGGTTCGTATTCTGAACTAATTACTATTTCAGCTTGGGGATGGCTAGTAGAGAAAAAACCCCATAAATGCCAAGGTAATCTTTGCAGCAATGAATCCTGAGTCTGTAAAATAAAGCGAACATCTTCATAATTACCAATTTGTTTTGATAATTGTCGTTCTACTTCTAAAACAGATGCTTGATTTAACCAGTTGTTGAAAGTATCTTGAAATTTTTGAGCTGCTTGATTACAAGCATCTTTACTAGAGAAGTTTGTAATCTGGTTTTTCGGGATAATTATTAACCAATTTGCTGGTAATTTCTCATAAATAGATTGCCATGCAGTGTATGTTGTCGGAACATCTGGTGCAGGTGGTAATCTACCAGAAATCTCAGCAATATGAGGCTTCCCAGATTCACCAATTCTCACTTTGATAGGAAATCCCTTCTCAAAAGAACCCTCCCCGATTTCAAAAATGATTAATTTAACCCGCTTCACCACATTTTCCACTCCTTGATAACTCAATGTTTAAGGTAATACCATAGCTCAAAATTACTGCTCAATAGCCAACGAATAATTCATATCTAAATCACAAAATTTTCTGTTACTACTGCATCATTTAAACCAACTCTAACTTGGAATCTTTCCCCAAATTCCGCACAAAACTTTAATTGAATATAATCATCCTCTTCTCTAGCTTTAACTTCTAAAAATGGTTGTCCATTATCGTATAATCCTGCTAATTGTAAACCTGATGGTAAATAAGCATGATTCATCGGATAAACCCGCAATAACACAGCGATTGTTTGATCTGGTTTAGATAAAACCGCTACCATTAAGGCTACAGGATTACCATCTAACTGCATTCCTAAATCCATGATGCGTCTAGCACTCACCGCAGGATGATTAGGTTTTAGAGTCCACAAAATTTCTGCAAGAGTCCAACGTGTTTCTTCATCTTCAGTAGTTTGAATTAAATGAACCAAAATATCTAGAAGTTCGGATGAAGTATGACTATTATTATTATTCTCAATATTTTCACGACGATTGTTGAACTTTTTTGACAAAAATTTAGTTGGTAAACATTTTTGCCAACTATGATTAGGGTATAATTGCTCGATAATTTGCCAGATAATATCGGGTGATTCTAATTTCAATCCTCTGACACGTTTAATAGAACGGAAAGCAAACTGAGGTTTGATTTTACTCGTGAATTCTTCAACAGTTTGCCACTCAGTTGTGTAAATATTTTCCAGCCACGATCGCAAAGAAACTAAATGCGATCGCTCAATTAATTCATCTAATGGCTGTAGCTGATTAAGATCAATTTCTGTTGCTGTGACATGAGGTAAAAATCCCCAAATCTTACCCTCTTTGCAGGTTTGATTAATTTCAACAACCACATAACCAATGCGATCATCCCAAACCTCAGGCGGAATTTCACAAATGCGATCGCCTGTGCGAATCGCTCGACATTCCAAATGTCCTACCCCAGTCAACACCAAATCAGCAACATTATCAATTAACCTTCTATAAGGATTCCAACTATAACTAGATGCTAAATCTGTAGGAATATCTAGCATGTGCAAATAAGTATTAACTACCTGCACAGCTAAAGTATTTAAATAGACTTGTTTGGCTTTTGATTGTGTTGGTTGTTCCCTGGCAAATCTGAGGGCATTTTCTCGGAATTCTTCCGAAATCGGAATAGATATGGTTTGATGTTCGATTATGTAATTCATAGTTGTAGATTTCAACTTCAAATACAGTTAATCAAGATAACCTTGGGATTTACAAAACTCTTCCAAAATTGGAAGACATTTTCTTTGGTAGAAACCACTGACAGTGGTAATAGATACATCAAAATCTTGAGATATATCTTTCCAAGCAATTTCTAAAATAAAACGGCGTTCAATCAAAACTTGACAATTAATATCAGGGCGATCGCTAATATGAATCCGCTGTAATTTCTTGGCTTCTGTTGTCAGCCATTCCTGAATATCTTTGATTAGGGGAGATGGTTCGGGTGGTGCGGGAATTAAACTTACCGGATCTATTTCTTCGCCATTTTCTCCGATTACAGGAGAAATGGTTTTTATCCGAGTTTCTTGTCTGCTGCGGTAAATATCCTTCAGGCGATACTTCAAGTAAATATTTAACCAGCATGTCACACAACCTTTATTTGGATTGTAAGCTTCTTTAGCAGTTGTGGCTTCACAGAGATTTTGACAGAAATATATCCAAGTTTGCTGCAAAGCTTCCTCAGCATCAGATACAGCAATAGTTGGCGATAATTTACCCGACTTTTGAATCAGATAAATAATTTTATTTAATTTCCTTTTGCGTTCTAAACTACCCCTCGGATGTTGACAAGCATCTTGAACAAGTTGGAGGATTTGCGCTTTGAATTCATCCATACTGTAAAGAATTAATTAACTTTTAACAGTCTTAGCTCAACCTACTGCTACAGTTTATAGGGGCGTTTATCCAGATTTGATTTCACTTCCGTAATCAGAATTTTTCCAAAACTCCCAAGGGGACTGTAATACCAGCAATTACCAAAATTAAATTCTTCATAAATCTTCCAACTTAACCGCCACACCCGCCACACCCAGCACCACATCCAGCACCGCAACCAGCGCTACAACCACTACCGCCACCATCCCCACTACAGCCAGCAGTAAAACCAATATCACCGCCACTACTAGTACTACTGATAGTGCTTGGCGCTGCGAAGGCTTGTTTTAAATCTGCGAAAGAATCTATTAAGACTGCACTACCAAATAAAGCAAAAGCAAATGCAATGTCAGATGATTTAGAGTAAGACGAGCGATAGTAATTAAGAGTGCGATCGCCAGATCGAGTCCGGTGTGGTTTAGCCAATAGCGAGAATCCAATAATAGCACTCACAATGCACATTACTATTAACAAACCTACAGGTTTATCGCGGGAAATTCCCACGATAATCTTGCTGATTCCCAACAGCAATAATACTAAGACGGGTGTTGCAGTTGCAATTTGAATCATCTTTGCTTGGCGATCGCTAACTAATAAACCTTGATTTTGCAAGTTTCGCTTAATCGAATTTGTTGCTGATATTACCCTTGTGCGGATAGTTTCAATCGGAGCATAATTAGTACCACTAATGCTTTCCTCAATCAGTGCTTCTGCTATTGATTTTTCCAAACGGTGACTATTGGCAGATGGAGCTTTTTCTAGATGTAAAGTACGGCTTGTCGCTGATACTTTCAGAACTTTATCTTGAACAAGTTTAGCGATCGCAGCATCTACGGCTCTATATGCGCCAACATTTAAATATGCTAATTCATAAGCATCTAGAGAACTAGATTCACCCAGAGAATTATTCACAGATGTACTTAAAAACCAACGCAAAAATCTAGTGCAGAAAAAAGCAAAAATTGCTAGTACAAAATAAAACCAGAGAAACTCAGACCCATTTAAATTCAGTGGATTATTAATCGAAGCTGCTAATAAAGGCTCATTGTTTGCTACTATTAATCCCAAAGAAAATGGCATGACTAAAACTGGTGATATATTTCCTAAAGAACGTAGTCTCAAACGAGCTAAATTTATCTTGGGAAACTTGATTAATAATTTAGGTAAAATCCAGTTTTCTTGAATATTCACCCGCACAAACTTGGTATCACTACCAAAACGAATATGCGGTGTTGACCAAATATCTGCTGGTGGAATTTGCCCAAAAAAATGCTTGTAACTTGCCAAAGTCTGAACATAGAAATCTTGAAATTTATGATGTTCAACACTACCACCACGAGTCGGATTGTGATGCAGTGGTCTTTGTAAAACATTTGCACAAAATTCGTTCCAATAAGAATGTGTATAAGTTAGGTGGAGATGCCAAACTTGATCTACTTGTTCTGATGGCGTTACCGTATGTCCTGCAACAACTGATAAAAAAGCAAACTTTTTATACTCCTCAATTGCCCGTTTTGTATATTCAACACTCCAACCATTTTCTTTCGCTAGTCTCTTGCTGAACGGATAAACAGCATCATTTTCATCTAAAGAAAACGCTTGAATACGTGTATATAATTCTGCTTGTTGAAGATTCATAATTTTCCTATCATCCACTATTCACAGAACTCTCCCAATTGGCGCCTTGGTTCTATAAGTTCTTCAGTTGGAACAGGAAAAATTTATTCTTGTGTTTACAGATATTTACAATTAAGCAACAATCAAGCCCATTTTATATAGATTCTGAGCTTGAATTTAATTCCTAGCGAATTTTCCATAGCAAAGACTCTGCGTACCTCCGCGCTGACTCTGCGCCACTCTGCGTTTAAAAACCCTAGCTTTTAACAACCAACAGCCTTGATTTCTGCATAAGTAACTTGATTTTTACCGATATATTAAATAGAAGAGCTTGTTTAAATATATGCCTTTTTCTAGATATTTATTTCACCTTTGACGCTGAAAGCTTTATTTCAGGGCTATTTACTTCGAGATATGTACTGAAGAAAATTATATTTTAGAGATCCCAACACGAAGCGAGACCTTCGGTAAGCTTCGCTAACGCGACAATGCTTTTGCTGAAGAATAGGATGAGTAATCTTTTGATCGCCTTTACACAAATATGAACATCAAGGATGTGATCGGGCTAAGATTGATCAATCTAAATATTTTTGAATCTGCATCAGATATCCGCAGTCGATATAATTTTTCTTTTTGGGATGGTTTAATTGTTGCTTGTGCGCTGGGAGCAGGTGCAAGTATTCTTTATTCTGAAGATATGCAGGATCGGTTAGTAGTAGCTGGTCAATTAGAAATTGTCAATCTGTTTAAATGAAAGTAGAGACTTAGCCAAGACTTAAGCGCCACATCTTCTTAAACCTGTTACACCTAAACATTCCCGTAAACAGGAATTGCTGCACCTCGGATATCTTTGGCTGCTTCTGAGGCTAAAAAACAGATAACCTCTGCCAAAGATTCAGCTTTTACCCATTTATCAGCATTTTCTGTACCCATTGCTTCGCGGTTTGTGGGGGTATCAATGATGCTGGGAAGAACGACATTTGCAGTAATATTAGTACCTTTGGTTTCGTCTGCGATCGCTTTCGTTAATGCAACCACACCAGCTTTGGATGCACAATAAGCTGCGAGTTGTCCAGATGGTTCTACTGCACCTTTTGAACCAACAGTCACAATCCGTCCATAGCCATGTTCTAACATTCTCCTCAGACTGTGTTTGCAAACCAAAAAAGTTGTAGTCAGGTTTAAATCAAAATCTCGTTTCCAATTTTCCAAGCTGTATTCATGGGTTTTCCCCATCGCAAAACCACCCACCAGATGAATTAATACATCTACTCTTTGCATCTGGTTGATAATCTTCTCTACCGAAGCTTCTTCGACTAAATTTGCAGAGACAAAATTGATTCTGACAAAATCAGCAGGTGAGAGGATTCCTTTTAGGCGTTCCACTTCTTTCGGGTTGTGATAAGGAATTGTGATTGTTGCTGCACCTTGCGCTAAAACTGCTGGTGTCACGCCTAAACCCAATCCACCAGTACCACCTGTCAGTAAAATGTGTTTACCTTTCATGAGTTTGTTTAGTCCTGCAATATATCAAATTTTCGGCGAATTTCTAATAAAGAACACTCAAATAACGCTTTGTAATCAAAATACGGCCAATATTGTTTCCTACTACGATTCTTGATCCAGATTAAAACTAGCTCTGGTAATAATCGTGGCAATACTGCCAATATAGAACTATACAACCATAGTAAACCCTGACGCTCCACTAGGTCGTTATACATCACCTCTACTGCTGGATGTTGGCGATCGCGCAGATAGTCTCGAAACTTGTAATCACTAACAATAAAAGTTAGAGGTAGTAATTTTAACTCATCATCGCAACCAAATACAACATGAGTCAATGCTGTGCAAACAACCCTGACGCCTATTGGTCGGCAAATTTTAGCTATGATTATCAGTGCTGCTTCCAGCAATCCAAAGTTTGCTCAAGTCTACTGGCAAAAATACTTACAACCACGACGAGCAGGTTTTCATGTTGTAATTGAGCGCGCTAAAGCCAGACAAGAAATTCAAACTGATGTAGATAGCGATTTAGTCTTTGATATTATTAGCGGCATCATGCTTTATGCAATGGTATTCACACCCACAAGTGAACCAGTTTCAGCTTATATCCGTCGTGCTATCGGACTGATTCTGAAATAAAAATAAAAAAAATCAAAGATTGCACTTCTCAGGAATTCCAGAGTGCCATAAAGTAGTAAGGTAGGAAAACAAGTTGAGTAATTAGGAATTATGAATTATAAATTATGAATTTATAACTATGAAAAATAACTTATGACTGTAGTCTTTAACTTGAATTTAACCTATTTATTCTATGGCTAGACGTACCTCTTCACCATCTCCTGTTACTGGCACAACTACACTAGCTCTTTCATCGCTCCATATTCGTATAGAAGCGCTAGAGAAAGAACATCAATGGCTGCTCAAACAGATCAAGAGGAAACAAAAAGAACTGAATAATTTTGTTGAGCAAATGCGATCATTTGCCACAGATATCTTTCATAGAGGGACTCCCAGCTTTCAAAAACTTGCAGCACTAGACGAAGAAATTCATAGATTATTTGATGAAATATTTGCCACAAGAAAGTTCGGTAAACAAACGAAGAAAAATGTTGAAGGAATTTACCGCAATCTTCAGATGATGGGAATCATCAGTCCCAAACGCGATCGCGATGATTCAGACACAGAACTAGATGAACTGTTTGAGACAGATGAACAAACAGATGAGCAAGAGAATGAATTTTTTGGTTCTGCTCAAAATAGCCGCGAACAGCATCAACAAGACTCAGAATTTACCCCGACAAGTAAATCTGATGAGTCGAGAAAAATTAGAAACACATTTTTAAGATTAGCGGAAATATTTCACCCTGATAAGGTAACTGATGACGAGACGCAAATGCGTCATACAGAAATCATGAAGGAAATAAATAAGGCTTATCAAGAGGGTGATTTAGCGAGACTTTTAGAAATTGAACGACAACATCAAGCGGGAGAATCTGTAGATAGCAACAGTGAAGATGATTTAACCCGTAAATGTAACCGCTTAGAGCAGGAAACAGAATTCCTCAAAACGCAATATGAAACTATTAAAAGGGAATTACGTTTAGTTAAAAATACCCCAGAAGGAATGATCGTTGCTGATTGTCGGAAAGTTGCTAAAGAAGGAATTGATCCGATAGATCAGATGTTAGAACAAGTTGAATCTGAAATTGAGGTGATTGCAAATATTCGCGATTTTGTCAAGGATTTTCGAGAACAGAAAATTACAATTAAAGAGTTTCTGTGTGGTCCACCACTGATGAAACAGATGAGCCAGGAAGTGGTGGAAGATTTGCTTGAGCAGATGTTGGAAGATTTAGGTGTAAAAATAGTGTTTTAAATCATAATAATTCCCCTTGCTTTTGACAATCCCTCTTTAATTCCACAAATTACGCAGCTACAGGAGCATTTGCGAGCCTACCATCTTCCATATAAACAATGCGATCAGCTATGTCTAAAATCCGGTTGTCGTGAGTTACCAAAAGAATAGTACAACCTTGCTCTTTGGCTAACTTCTGCATCAAATTAACCACATCTCGACCTGATTTACTATCTAAGGCCGCCGTCGGTTCATCTGCAAGGACTATTTTCGGATGACTCACCAAAGCACGAGCGATCGCTACTCTTTGTTTTTGTCCTCCTGATAAATCATCAGGATAATAATTCAGACGTTCTCCTAACCCTACCATCTCTAACATTTCGGCGGCGCGGGTATACATTTCTTTTGGGGAAAGTTCATGGTGCAGTTCTAACCCCATTTTGACGTTCTGCACAGCTGTTAAACTACCATGTAGGTTGTGCGCTTGGAAAATATAACCATTACTGCGTCGTGCTAGTGTCAGTTGTTTGTCATTTGCACCGCACAGTTCCCTTCCCAAAACCTGCAAACTCCCTTCTTGAGCAGAACGCAACCCACCAACTAAGGTTAATAGAGTTGTTTTCCCTGAACCAGAAGGGCCTGTCATGATAATAATTTCACCAGCGTTAATTTCTAGATTGATATCAAATAACGCTTGTTTGCGAAGTTGTCCTTTACCGAAATAGTGATTGAGATTTTTAACAGAAATAACCATATTTAAATAAGTCAGCACAAATGATCAATGACAAATGACAAATGACAAATTAAAACATATCTGCGGGATCAGCACTTAAGACTTTGCGAGTGGCGATTGCACCCGAAATCATACACATAACTATTGTCATAATTAGTACTTGCAATGCTCGTGCTAATGTCATGTATAGTGGCAAATTTGTTGCAGTCCGTGTGAGTGCGTAGAGTCCCGTAGATATAGCAATTCCAGGTATAAAACCTAATATTGCCATAATGATTGCTTCTTCAAATACCACACTCAGCAAGTAGCGGTTTTGATAACCCATAGCTCGGAAGGTGGCGTATTCTTTCATATGGGCGTTAACGTCTGTGGAAAGAACTTGATAGACGATAATGACGCCGACAATAAATCCCATTGACACACCCAAGCTGAAGATAAAACCAATCGCAGTGTTGGTTTGCCAATAATATTCCTCAAATTTTACAAATTCTTCTTTAGTTAAAACTTTGACATCTGGCTCATTTGCCAAATGTTTTTGTAAAGCTATTGCTACTTGTTGCGGATCATAACCTGATTGAACTTCAATTAATCCTAAGTTGACACTGCCGGCTTCGCGTCTAGGAAACATCCGCAAAAAGTTCTGATCACTGGTAATTAAACTACCATCGGCAATAAAGGAAGCTCCGATTTGAAATAACCCACTGACGGTAATTGTCCGGCGCTCGATTTCAGTAGTGACTGTTTTACCTTGGTCAATTTGGGCGATCGCTTCTTGGTAATCTCCCCTTGAACCCCGATCAAATAACACGGTATCGGGTAGTTTAATTTTATCTAGTTGGCTATTGACTTCTGGTAAATTAAATGCTGGCACATCTGGATTAAAGCCAATCACCAAAACCATTGTCTCTTTGCGAGTTTGGGGATTTTTCCAAGAGATGGTGTTGGTGTACATCGGTTCTGCTGACTTCACCCCTGGTACATCCATTGTTTGGAATAGTCGCCGCCGGGTAAATGTGGATAAGTTGGCAATGTTGCGCGCCTGGGGATTAATTAAAACAATATCTGCCTCTAAGCTGCGATGCATTCTGGTATTACTGTTATACAAGGCTGTTTGAAAGCCTGTTTGCATGAACATCAACAAATCAGCAAAAGCAATACCAGATAATGCAACTAAAAAACGGCTTTTATGGCGGTTGAGTTGTAGCCATCCTAAAGGTGTACGTCGCTGTAATTGTTGAATAAATCCAATCACTGTCGCTTTGCTCCAAGTCAATGGTCATTAGTCATTAGTCATTTGTCATTTGTCATTGGTTATTAGTTGTTCTCCGCGTCCCCGTGTCTCCGCGTCCCCGCGTCCCCGCGTCTTTGCATCCTCCTTGTGATCTCCAATCACCGCTTTTACTTGCAAGTTGGTGAATTTAGCTGCTTTTTGGCTGGAGGCTTTGTCTAACTGCACGTGAACTTCTACGACTCTGGCGTCGATGTTGCTGGAGGGATCACTGTTGATGACGTTTTGGCGTTGGACTTGCCAGCCAATTCTTTCTACAGTTGCGTATAATTCACCAGGAATAGAATCACTTTCTAAGCGGACTTTTTGCCCAGGATACACTTTACTAACATCACTTTGGTAAACTTCCACTACTGCATACATCTGACCAGTTTGCCCAATTTCGGCGATCCCATCATTAGATACTAATTCACCGGGACGGGTGTATATTTTGAAAACTTGACCATCTTGGGGCGATCGCACATAAGCTTGTTTTAAGTTGGCTTCTGCTCTTTTGACTGATGCTACGGCTTTATTTACTTCAGCTTGAGCTGCTGCGATATCTGTGGGACGAACTTCGGCGATGCGATTGAGGGTTGCTTTACCTGATTCGATTTGTTTTTGTCCAGATGCTTGAATACGTGCTAGGTTTGCTTTTGCTTCTGCTATTTGTTCTTCTAAAGATTCTTCAATGCGCTTGAGATTTGCTTGTGCTTCTGCTAGTTGTTGTTGGGCTGTTCGCAAAGTTAAACGTTTGCTATCTTGAGATGATGCCGAAATTGCTCCTTCTTGATACAGGCTTTGATAACGTTGATCTTCGGCTTGAGCATTATCTAACTGTGCTTGCAACTGCGCGATAGTTGCTTTCTGTGCTTCTGTTTGTGTGTTTTTTTCTGCCTCTAAACGAGCGATTGTAGCTTTTTGCGCTGTGATTTGTGTTTCTCTTTCTACTTGCAGGCGATCGATCTCTGCTGACTGTGCTGCGATTTCACCTTGCTTTGCGCCTGCTTTGACTTGCAACAGATTAGCTTGGGCTACTTGCACTGCTTCTTTAGCTTCTTCTAAGGCCGCTGCTAGGCGATCGCGACTGTCTAAAATTGCGACTACTTGCCCTGTTTTGACTGTATCTCCCTCTTTTACCAACAATTGCTCTACTCGACTCCCTTCTGAGGAAGCAGGCGCAGATAATTTAATCACTTCTCCTTTTGGCTCTAGCCTACCCAAGGCTGTGACTGTTTTTATTTCTGGTACTTGCACTAGCTGTTGTTGGACTTTCTGTTGTTCAGCACTGCGGGATTGCTGCATCGCGTAAACACTGATACCACCTACAGCTAATGCTGCAAATGCTGCGATCGCAATTGAGGGACGAAAAATTGATGGTGGGAGGAAAGAACCCTCTTTGAAGTTTTGTAGCATAGCATTGATTCCCGCAAAACTAAACTGTTTAGTTTTATATTATTACTAAACTAAACTGTTCGGTTTAGTTTGGCAAGTACTATAATAGAAAAAACTAAACTGTATAGTTTAGACAAATTCCTTGCAGTTTCTTAACAAACACGGCACAGCATAGATTAGGAAAAAGCTTAAGGGTTAAAGGGGAAAGAAAATTTTCATTGCTGATTAATCCTGACTTCTCCAGAAATCTTATTGTTGTGTCCGTGTTTCTCTTTATTAAATGTCACTACATATAGATTTACAGACAATACTTATGAAAAAAATAAGTTATGAGCTGTTGAGGGTGTAAAGATAGAAGGGAGAAAGGTAAAGGTATAAGGGTTAATAACTTGATATTTAGTACTTTAACTATTGCAATTTTACAAAAACTAAGGGTGTAAGGGTATAAGAGTGTAGAAGAGGGGAAAATCCTATCCCTATAGCTTTTTGAAGCCAAATCCCCATGTGATAAATCACAAAACGAGGGTATGAAAATCTATTCCCCGATCCCCGATCTTTATTCTCAAGCCAAGAGCCATAACGGGGGAATTTCAAAGCCCACATTACCAAATTGGTACATAGCAGCAGGAATCAGTAAAACATGGTACGTGCAAAAGTAAATGAAATGGAGCGTGAGACTTCAGTTGAGAAAGTAGAACAAATTTTTCAAGGAGCAATGCAAGAGTTTTTAGCGCATGGCTTTGCTGGTACAAGCATGGATAGAGTAGCATCAGCAGCAGGCGTTTCTAAAGCTACTGTTTACAGCCATTTTGCAGATAAAGAAACATTGTTTAAAGCAATGACCGAGCGACTAGCTCACAAAAAGTTTCAGTTGATTTTTGGTAGCGAACCTTTGGAAGGAGAGCCATTGCAAGTGTTGCGCCAAATAGCAACTAGAGCTTTAGAACAGATGAGTACTGACCAAGAACATTGTGCATTTATGCGCGTGTTAATTGGGGAATCTGGTCGTTTTCCAGAGTTAGCTCAAGTTTGTGTTAGTTCTATGATCAAACCATCTCTGGAAGCTCTCAATCAATTTTTGGTGTCTCATCCAGAACTTAAAATCAGTGATCCAGAGGCAATAGCTAGAATTTTAGTTGGCTCTTCAGTATATTTCCACATTACGCAAGAAGTGCTACATGGGGAAAGTATTATACCAATGAAAGGCGATCGCATCATTGATGCCATCATTGAGTTGATTGAGAAATCTGCTCACTCCACATGAGTTCTGCTTTGAGGTTTTTACGAGCAGTTGATTCAAGTTTATTAAACATTAAGTCTGTCAAGTAAATGCGATCTCTGTGTAAAAACTGCTGCAAAACTTGCTTTCTTCCGCTGATAAACTCTGTATCTACCAGCCACGCATATTCTTGACGAATCAAGAGTGCATATTGACGATAATGTTGGGGATTACTACCTAAAATAGCTAAATCTGCATCTAACAACACCTGAGCATCAAAATCATTTGGTTCGGCTTGATGATGTTTTGTGTTTAAAATAAGACTTTTAGTTTTAGTAATAATACTATCAGAAAGTCCCAACAGCTTTAAAACTTCAACAGCATAGATCGCACTTTGTTGTTCATTATCTTGTGCCTGAGTGTCATAGATAACATCATGAAACCAGGCAGCAAGTTTAACCGCAGAAAAATCTTGAATCTGATATTGTAAAGTGTCTATTGTATTTAATACATGCTGAATATGTTCTAAGGTGTGATAGTAGCGACCCGGACTTGAGTAAGCTGCAACTAGTTGATCAAAAACTTGTCTCGCAACTATTTCCTCTACTTGCAAAGATTCGAGCAATTGCCACCACTTAGCAAATAATTTATGAGTAATTTTGCTCACTAATTAAAGATTAATTGAGAGTTAATTAATTTAACATCTATAGCAACTTTAACATTACCTTAAACCCCATTTGGTTATAGATTGGTATGTTCGTTTTGCATGGTTGAATCACCTAGAAACGAGTTGATTAATACTACCAATGGGGGCAATATGGAACTGATGGATGGCGATCGCTTATTACCAATCCGGTGCAGACGACGGAATTTTCTGTTAGGTGCAGGATTCTTAACTGGATTGGCGATGGCTAGCCAATGGCGTCCAGTAATGGCACAACCAAAGTTTTCTAGCTATCCATTCAGTCTTGGTGTTGCCTCTGGTGATCCATTACCAAATAGTGTAGTGTTATGGACACGTCTGGCGATCGATCCACTAAATGGTGGTGGAATGCCACCGGAAAACATTCTAGTGCGGTGGTCGGTTGCCCTTGATGAAAATATGACCAAGATTGTGCGAAGTGGTCAAACCCTGGCAACTCCTGAACTAGCACACTCAGTACACGTTGACGTACGTGGATTAGAACCTGAGCGTTGGTATTGGTATCAATTTCGAGTGGGTAATGAAGTTAGCCCGATTGGGCGGACGCGGACAGCACCAGCATTGAATACTTCTATCTCACAACTAAAGTTTGCTTTTGCCTCTTGCCAAGATTGGCAAAACGGCTATTACACAGCTTACAAGCACATGGCAGATGAAGAACTTGATCTGGTGGTGCATTTGGGTGATTACATTTACGAGTATGCAGCACAACCTGACAAACCACGTCAGCATATTGGTTCGGAAATTTTGACTCTAGAAGACTATCGCAACCGTCACGCTCAATACAAAACCGACCGAAATCTGCAAGCAGTTCATGCGAAGTTTCCTTGGATTGTTACTTGGGACGATCATGAAGTGGAAAATAACTATGCTGGTTTGATACCAGAAGAAAATCAAAGTCAGGAAGCGTTTGTAACTCGGCGGGCTTATGCCTACCAAGCTTACTACGAACATATGCCGCTACGCCGCTTTTCTTTGCCTAATGGGCCGGACATGCAGCTTTATCGGCGGTTTACCTTTGGTGATCTAGCTGAATTCAATGTCTTAGATACCCGTCAGTATCGTACTGATCAGCCTTGTAATGACGGACTTAAGCCCCGTTGCGCTCAAGCTTTTGATCCAGAAGCTACAATGACGGGCAAAGAACAAGAGCAATGGTTGCTAAAAGGTTTAGATAAATCCTCAGCACGCTGGAATGTGATTGCTCAACAAGTTATCTTTGCTGAATACGATTTTGATCCCCGCCCAGACTCAGGAGTATTCAACATGGATCAATGGGATGGTTACGTAGCTGCACGGAATCGCATTTTGAATTTTTTGGCTCAACGTCAACCTTCTAACCCAGTGGTGATTAGCGGAGATATCCATTCTAGTTGGGTTTATGACCTCAAACTGGACTTCAAAAAACCGGATTCAGCTACAGTCGGGACTGAGTTTGTGGGAACCTCAATCACATCAGATTTTCCAACCGAATTCATTGCTCCTGTAAAAGCAGCTTTAAGTGACAATCTCCACACTAAATTTTTTGATGGTGCTTATCGAGGCTATGTCCGTTGTAACATCACACGCGATCGCTGGCAAAGTGATTACCGCATTGTATCAACAATTACTGAGAAAAATGCCTCTGTAAGTACCTTAGCTTCGTTTGTAGTTGAAAACGGTAAACCAGGCGCGCAAAAGATTTAAATAATTACTCTATTACCTTGTCCCAGATGTATAGGGGCAGGGTGAATAGTTTATCAGTCAAGTACAGGCACAGAGGCAACCTCATCACTAGAATTTTTTTCTGTTTTAGGGCTAGGTGTATATATAGAATCAAGTTCTTTAATCAAATCAATGGGTTGATTTAGAGTATTATTACAGCTTTTACTTACAAATTTACGCACCTCACGTTCTTCTTTTTCCCTGCCGATAAAAGCAGCTATTAAAGAACATACTCTATTTAAAAATTCCCGACAACTCCAATGAAAATTATATTCATAGGCAGCATATAAAGAAAGTGTGCCTACAACCTCTGTCTGATAAATAAGTGGAAAACAACCAAAAGATTTAAATTTGTTCTCCACAACCCACTGTTTGTTTTTAAATTTATCTATATCCTTGCTTATCTTTTCAATTATTACAGGTTTCCCAGACTCTAATACTTTTCCTACTATCCCTTCTCCTAACTTAATCCCTTCATTTTTTCTGTGTTCCCAATTAAAAATGCGTGAAACAGATTTTTTAGCTTTTATTTCTAAAATATCTGCTTGATTTTTAATTCGTAATATACATACCTCAAAAGCGGTATGCTCAGATATCAGCCTACTGACGACCTCATCATAAGCTTTTTCTTCGTTTTGTTGATAGTTAACTAAAAAGCTACTAATATCTGACTCTAGTTGGTTTTGTCTATTCCTGCGTATATTAGAAAGAGCAGTTGCTACTGCTGAAGCGATCGCTGAGAGCCAATAAATTTCATTTTGAGTAAAACCACAATAATTTAGAGGTTTTCCTGTACTATGATGAATTTTGTTGATGATTTCTAGAACTCCATAAGTTTTATTTTGACCATTTAAAGGAACTGCCAGACCACAGTTAATTTTTCCTAATTTTTTTGAGTATTCAACCTGACTTTTACTATCTAAATCCTCTTCATTTAATTTATTACTACACTGAGGTTTACCAAAGCCTTCTTTCTCTTGTGATAAAGCAGTTTTTCCTGTAAAGCTTTCGCCTATAGCATAGCTTTCTGTTGCAAACCATTGATTATCTATAGGTTTTCTCTTGACGTCTATACCTTGTATTCCTTTACGATGTAACCGTCCATCCTTACCAAACATAAAAATAGCAGCTGTTTGGGAATGTAATGTCTTTCGTACAAAGTTAAGAGCTTTGTCTATAACTTCATTTTCGTCAGTTAAACTGAGCAGTTCATTTCTGACTTTTTGTAAATCTTCGAGTAGCTGTTCCGGTGTAATATGTATTTTACTCGCAAGTACTTGCTGAGAAAGACGTTGTTCTACTTCTTTAAAAGTGTTTGTAATTTTTTCAGTATTTTCTATATGTAAAGGGATGACATCTTGAGAACATTTAATGATGTCAAAGGCTTCTTTATACAAAGCAACTTGCTCTGGAATTGCAGAAAAGTTGACGAACCTTTTGTTTCTTGTATCCTTGAGATTATCCTCGTTATACCAAACCAAGAGTTGACTATTATCCGGCGCTTCAAGAATTGCGTATTGCTTAGTAGGCAAACTATAATCTTCGTCTTGCCATTTTGTTAGTTTGAAATCATTATAAAATTCTTGAGCTAAAGGTTCGTAAGCATCTATCATCATCATATAAACTTTATATAAAGAAGCATGTTCTAGCAGAAAATTTTTGCTTTTTTTGTATTCTTCTATATCTTGAAAAATAAATATTCTTTCACTTTCTTTATTAGCTGTCTTGCCAACTTCATCTCCTCGATCATTAGCCCAAAAATGTTCAACATAACCAACTATAGATACAGCTTGGACACGAGGCTGAATATCTTGATCTTTCTGTAAAGATACAAGATAGCGTGGATAAAGCTCTAAGGGAATTGAGTAAACGCTGCCATTTAAGCCAACATCTTCAATCTGATTACATACATCAGTCAGAACATCAAGGATGATTTTTTGAAAAAGTTTGTTAGTTTGAAAATATTTGTTGTCTTTTAGTATCTGTTGTCCTGCTTTGACAATCAACTGATAGTCTAAAGACTCATGTTTGATTGGTTGTTCTTGTTTTTTTTGAATTATCTCTTGCCACCAATTAGCATTGGCAAGTTTGAAATTTATCCAAGCTTTGGCTTCTTGGATGTCTGTAGCAGTTATCTCATGAAAAAGTTGAGCTAAACTATCCTCACTTGTGCCATCTATGATGGGAAAATGCAGTAATGGTTCAGTTAGGTTTTCTCTGCTAAAACGTATCAGCTTAAAGTTATTAACCTTACCAGAGAGGAAACCGATGGCAAAATTCACCCATGAATTCTGTGAGAATCCTGATGTTAAACAGATGATACCGTAATTTATGCCCTCTAGAGATTGTGTAATCTCAGCTAGCCTTAGTGAACTAGAGTTAATATCTACCTCTGATATTGATGCTTCTATCTGGGGATGCTTAAAAATATCAATTAGTTCTTCAGCAATAGTTCTCCCTGTCTTGCTAAACCAAAAGATCAGGACTTTCTTTTTACCCAGCTTGAGTTGATATCTGTCGGTGAGGATTTTTTGTAGCTTGGCTAGTTTACCTGGTCCTGCACCGGCCAGCCTAAATTTGGCGTAAATCTTACCTAGCCTTTTCTGAACTGCATTTTGCGACTCTATCCCCAAAAGCCTTTGTATTTCGGTTGGAGACTTTCCATCCAATGCTAAAGACAATACCTCCTGTTCGGCTGGAGATAGATTTTCCTCAGCCACTAGTTCATTTAAAACATCTGGAGGAATCATAGTCATACTTCTACATCATATAAAAGCCTCATTAATTTTAACAGAAGTGCTTAAACAATTCTATCGATCCAATATTGACAGAAAAAAGCCTCATTTAGTAGATTAAGTAGAACATTCTCACTTATATGAGGGATTTAGGGGAATCTACATTATGTATTTTTCAAAAAATCGTCAATCTATTGACAAAACTCATAGAATAACAATTCGAGCTTTAAACCTTGTGGGTGCTATCACGATCGCTTTTTATGCTGGATTCTGTGCTTGTGACTCGACTACTTGGAACAAAATACACCACAATCCAGTTCAAATCCAAGCACAACCTATTGCCAAAGTTCCAAGTCCAAATCTTAAAATCACTGAGTTTGAATATCAAGCGATCGCATCTTTGCTGGTTACCCTCCTCATCGAAATCATGAATGCTACTAAAGCTCATCGTCTTCAAATACCTTTTGAAGTTGATGATGATGATGTTTATAGGCGGCTAATATCTTTACGTATTCCCAGCACAAATACTACTCTGATCATGAATTTGCAAGGTGAAGGTTCGACGTTTTTAAGTGACTTATATATGTCAATAGAACCTTCAAAACGTATCATTCACTTTGAACAACTTTTGCAACATCGTAACCAAAGCTTTGCTTGTGGATTTCGGATGTTACTGAATGAGTTACAACACCCGAATTTAGATTGGATTAAGGTAAACCATGACGGAAGTTGGTATGTGCCTAAACAGGCTTATTTCCCATTTATAAATTGGATCAAGGAAGAAATAATTCGTCAATGGGAATTAGAAGCAGATATCTTTGATAAATGGTGCTGATTAACGTTAGTTAATCTGTAAGGGTAGCGATCGCATATTGTACTGTAGGTATTCGCCCCTTTGGTACTTCCCTCAAAATTAGCGATAATGTGAAGATGTGTTTAAAAAGCTGCTTTGATTAGGCTTTTATGTCTGAACCTGCAATTAAAATTACAGTCAAGTTATTCGCTGCTTACCAAGAAGCTTATGGAGTACCAGAACTAGTACTGGAATTTCCTAAAAATACACCAGTTGTTGCAGTATGCGATCGCCTAGTTACTGAACATCCAGAACTGAGTCAATGGCGAGATGTAACCCGGTTTGGAGTTAATTTGGTATTTGTCGAACCGGATACCATCTTGCAAGAGGGTGACGAGGTGGTATTAATTCCTCCTGTGAGTGGTGGTTAACTACACTGCCACCAAACCAACTTGACGCAAAATAAAGAATAGAATGGAGTTGATAATGCTCAGAGCGATCGCTCCAATAATCGCGCTAGCAATTCCCCATCGTAGTCGAAATCCTTCTACTAGCCAAGCTGCTAAACCAAATACAATAATGCTGCCGATCAAAGGAATTAAGCCTAAACTGATAACGGCACTGGTTGTTCTAAACCATCCAGGGAAAAGACTCCAGAAGCCATTAAAAGCACCAATAATTGCTCCTGCAATCAGAGCAATCCAGGGACTGTCTATTTCCACACCCGTAGGTAGCTTTGAGATAATTAACAAGCTAATTGCAATCACTACAACAGAAATGATAAAACCAGCCATTGATACACCTCAGTATAAAATTGGGATTATCAACTGTAGACTTCGTAGCGTTAGTTAGGGAAAAGATTAGAAGTAAAGGGTTATACTCCTTCTTAAATTGCCAACCGTCACTATGAGCGATCGCCCATCACATAGAAATTATTTTTTCACCTTTTATAGTATTGTTTCAAGAGCAAATAAGCTAGTTAAGATAAATTAGTTTATTTTTTGTATTCAGAGTTTTTTCTCAAAAGCATTCTTAAATCAATTCGTGAACCAGAATATTCCCGACTTCGCAGAATTTATCAGCGATTTTACCTCTAAATTTGCAATTCCGTAGCGATCGCTGCGTGGCTCTGATTGTTTAGAACCTGTAATATAACTCAATTCATCTAACAATTCTAAAAAATCTTTGACACTAATTTGAATATCTGTGGGAAAGTGACGTATAAAAGTTAAGCCAGTTAATCCTTCTGGATCTGCTGCTGCTACTAATAAGGCTGAACGGATGGCATAAAAACCATTTTGACCTGTTCGTGTCTTGATAATAGCACCATATTGGCGTATGTATTCTTCGCCGATTGGAGAGTAGGTGAGTTTGGAAATTGCAACAGGATTAGTATTAAATTTATACTGTAATAAATTGCGAAGAGTTTGTAATTTTTCTGGTTTAAGTTGTTGAGCAAAAAACTCAAATTCTTTGGTAATTCGACCTTCCTTTGCAAAAACTTCTAAAGATTTAACTGATAGACGTAACTTCGTAGAGCCAACAGGTAAATAAATATTCTCTGCACTAATAGCAGGTTGGATTGGAAATCCTGTGATGAAAGTGCTACAAGTAACAAACATCAATGTGGAAATTAAGTAAGAAGTTAATTTCAAAGGGAGCATTTTAGATTTTAAAGATATTTGTGTATTGATTATGGTTATTGCTCTGGTAAAGATTGCTGTGCTTTTAAGTCTTCTGATCTTAACCAAGCAGCAATCATCCCAGCAATAGGAATAGATAAAAATATACCCAGTAAACCAGCTACTCGCTCACCAATAAATAGAGCTAAAAATAGTAATACTGGACTAATTTCCAAGGCATTGCCCATAACTTTGGGACTAATAAAGTTATCTTGAATTTGCTGAAGAATTATGCAAGCAATCACAACTTGAACTGCAACTATCCAGCCTTGAGATGCCAGAACTAATACAGTAATCGTCAGTACTCCTAGTGTTGCGCCAATACCAGGAATAGCATCTAAAATGCCAATTATAAGTGCTAAAAATAACGCATAGTTGATTCCCAATACTAAAAAGATAAGAAAACTCGTACTTGATAGGAATAATATTAACAACAACTGTCCTCGCAGAAACCCTAAGAAACTGCGTTGAAAAGTTGTAGCAAAGCGATCGCGTGACTCGGCAGGAATCAGCTGTAAACTAGAAAACCAGAGTTTTTCGCCATCTATGAGCATATAAAGACTGATAACGGCGAGAAAAATTAATGTAAAGACGCTAGAGAAAATATTTTGAGCAATTCCTAATCCAGATATTAAACCAGTTTGTAGGCTTTGTAAAAGCCTTGCCAGATTAAGATTGCCGATAAATTCTTTTAGTGGTAGTAAATCTTGTGTATTTACTGCTTGAGTGATGCGATCAATTAAACTCTGTCCTTGATTTAACACTTCTAGCCCCAAAGCAGTTACCAAAGCAATAAAAATAACAACAGCGCCCAAGAAAGTGATAATAATTGCTAATCCGCGAGGAATATAACGAGACAACCACTGAACAGGATAATTTAGTAATACAGCAAAAATAGCAGCTGTGGTAAAAATGGCGATCACGTTATAAAAGTAACTAATTAGTATCACGAGCGCCCAACCACAGGCAAAGACTAACAATAAGCGCAGTAGAGTGGAATTATTTAAGTTTTGCCAAAAGCTTGGTTTTGAAGATTGACTCATAATATCAGGTCATTTGTCATTGGTCATTTGTCATTTGTCATTGGTTGTTTACAAAAGATAAGTGATTAATGACAAAGGACTAATTTATTTTGTTCTTGACGAACAGAATGATCTGCTTTTCTGGCGATATCTTAATAAAGAATTACATCTCCCAGCTGATAATTATTGATGTCATATGCTTGGCTAAATTTCTATGCCAAGCTATTACTTCGTTTACATATAAATATAAATAATTAATAAAGAAAATATAAAAACTAGGTTAATTAAATTTAGGATAGCTCTAGTGTTGTATGCGATCGCACATGTTAACCTCAAAACATCATGCTTTTAAAATAGGTATGCGATCGCTGATTCTTAACTCTTAAAGATACTACGCGGTTTGGTTATTATCAGTTAATGTCTCCTCTATACCGCGTTTTAAGCGGCTGGCTGTACTTCTGCGGACACGTTCGCTTTTACGTACGCCACCTGCCATTTCATATTCAACACTATTTTTGCCATACTTAAAAGCAACCCCGATTAACATCTTGTCTATAAGTTCACCCAAGTTTTTTTCCAACTCTTGAATCTCTGTTCTCGAAGAGTCAATTACCACTAGAGCAGTATTATAAGCATCAATCTTGGTACGTAACTGTTCCATTAGTTGCGTCATATTTTGGAGATTGCGAGTATCCCCAAAATCCATGTTTGCATCAATTGCTTTTAGTCCAGAGGATCTTAACTGAGCTTTTTCCAGAATCCGGGATGTACGTCTTTGACGAGTCATAGATAAACTCTTTACAGAAGGTTCTAGAGCTAGCTTGTCCTACAATATCCGGATTTTGAATCAGCAAAATTAGCAAATAATTATATTTTTTCTAACAATTTTTTGTGCTTATCTTAGTGATTTCTCTTAAGCGTTTATAGAAACCTAGACAAAGCTACCCAAAGTGTAGTCATTTTTTAAGCAGATGCATCAAATTATCGTGTCGTAACGACAGCTTGTTGTGATCTAACGACAGCTTGTTGTGATCCAACGACAGCTTGTTGTGATCTAACGACAGCTTGTCGTGATCTAACGACAGCTTGTTAGGGAATAGTGATCGCTTATTTTTATTTTGATATTATGTTGTGCGATCGTACTACTGTAACAGCCATCAGTAAAGATCAGGTTTTTTGTTCAAGAAATTATAAAAGCTTCAAATTTCAAACGCTTCCAATTCTTTATTCAACCACTCTCCTTGAAACCGTTCAGCAACCAGTGGTTTGACAACAAACTTGGGTGGAGTACCCCCTCTAATATCAATTCGCACACATGAGTATGGCAAGCGCTTGAAATTATCGTATCCATTGCGACCAATAAATAAAAGCGAATCCGCAATTTTACGAGTGGGTTTTTCTTCTATATATTCAAACGTCTCCATTAATTCAGTCCCTTCATCTCGTTGACGACGGGGACGACGACCGCTACCACCGCAGACTATACAATTGAGGTGAGAGTCAGCATATCCAGTGTCGGTAGTGCGGAGATATTCCAAACAGTGAGCATGACCGTTTAAAATCAAATCAACAATCGGGCGTCCTTGAGTTAAAGCACCAAGAGTTTGGGCGACATTGTCAAATACCCAACGCAAACGCCGACGCACTGCTAAAGTTTGGGCTTGATGCCATTTACTCGCTTCGGTAACATAAGGGGGATGATGGAAATAAACTACTCTTCCCCGTACTTCTTGGGTATGCCAAGATGCAATCAATCTTTGCTTGAACCATTCTAATTGTTCAAAGTCGATCGCTGGTTCGTCGTGGGATGCAAGTTGTTTTTCGATGTCAATTTTAACTTCGTCAATTTGGTATAACTTGGCTTTGAGAGCGTCGAGTTTTTCTGCATCTTCGGGATTATCTGGGTTGAGGCGATCGCACACTTCCAAAATTTCCATCTCTTCGTCTTCGATCTCGTGGCGACGCTTTTCTAGTTGACGGCGACTGCTTTCTCCTTCTTTGGTTGCGGGTAGGGGAGATGGTTCATTAAAAGTATTCGAGTCGAGGGCAAAAAAGTCAATCCCGCCGTAACGAAAAGTATAATAACGATTGGGTAGGCGGGTAAAATTTCCAGGTTCATAGCGCAAACAGCGTCCTGTGTCTGTTTTGGCGGTGTAGTGTTCGTCGAGATGAAATTCTAACTGTTCTTTAGAATGGAATGCTTTCAGATAATCAATAAACGCTCGTGCGTACGCATCACCTTGATCAGAACCATGCCAACCAACTTCAATATCTTTATAGCGGAACAGGCGACGCAGTGGTAGTGTGGTTCCTGCCAAAAGTCGATACATCAACGGTACATCATAGTAATCGTGATTACCAAGCACTGGCAAAATTGGAGTTTTAAACACCATGCGATCATAGGGAATACGTTTATAGTTTTCTCCGTCTTCGATAAACTCGCGATAAGGTTCGATAAAATTTCGCGGATAATACTCGCGGGAACCAACAATATAAATTACATCCCCTGTATGCAAAATAAAACTAGATTCCTCTTGGTGCGGAAGCATCAGTTCAGCAACTTGGCGTTGGGGATGGTGTTTATAGTATGATTTCGTCCCACTATCACCGATTACCATAAACGAAAATTCTGGATTATCCGAGTTGCGATCGTCGATCACCATGCTAGTTTGATCAATCCCACGCTGGATAATACTTGCGTTACCCCAGCGCACCCGTTCTTTCATCTTTTGAATTTTTACAGGTATCGACGGTTCAGAAATGAATTTCATTGGCGATCGCTCCCAGAATGCAGAACTCTCTCTATTTCTGCTTGCATTCCGATTGTATCCGCAATGGTTAGGAATCAGTTATCAGTTATCACTTATCAAATTCTATTGCTTACTGTTAACTGTTAACTGTTTACTGATAACTGACAATTTATGCTTCGTAGCCGCTTAATAGTCTGAATTGGTCAGCAGGTTCTATACTCGAACCATATAGTTCAACAAATCTTCTAAACAGCCACATTGTTTTGTGAGTTGAAATCCTATTTAAGTTGATTAAACGCTCTATATTTCTTTTCGCAAGTGCGCGTAAATAAGGTAAATCTTCATACAGTGTTAAACAAGAGGCAAAATGTAAGATAATTTGCATTATGGGCTTGGGCCATTCTAGATCACTGTAAATATCTACAAAAAACTTATGCGCGTTATTGTTTAAAGGCAGAGCATTAAAGATGACAATGATTTTTTTGTTGTTATAAACTGGAATACTCAGTTCAACAGTAAAAGGAGTATGCAATATTAATTCTACTTCGACTATTGGTCGTCTCCAAATTCTTAAAATATTAATATTTGAGACAGCTAACATTGTTTGAAATTTTAGCATTCCGCCATTAGTTGTAGCTTGAACGTCATTAACATCAACAATTTTTAAATTACTCAGGCTAAAGCTGTGAACTGTTTCCAAATGTTTTAAATTTAATAAATGATAGATTTGGCAGATATAGGGAAAAGGTAGCGTATATGATTGACTGATCATATGTTGATCTTGCAGATCAAATATTCTATCTTTGACTGTGGATATAGCCTGCTGGCGATAATGAGCTAAATCATTTTGATCAGTTGTCAGGATTTCTTCATCATCATGATTTAAGTTTTCTTCTGGCTTCAAAAATAACCAACTTAAGAATAAGAAAGAGATCGCACATATCTGTAAAATCTCTGATGCAGATAAAAAATCATCAGCAAAAGCAGCTATCCCTCTATCGGTGATTGCGAACATCCAAGAAAAAATACCCCAAAACCAAATACTATTTTTCAGGTTCATCAACAAAAGAGGAATTTCTACAGTTTGATGATTTTCGCCAGATTCACAAACACGGTTATGCACAATATTATTAGTCATAGCAGTTCAAATAAGTAAACTTTTACTTTGTTAGACAGTAGTAAAATTCCTGTGGTTAGTTTCATTTACTGTTATGACTTAAGCTTGCTCATTTTATCCTCTTAAAAACCTCTTCCACAAGTAACAAACATACATTTGTTGAACTGTTTCATTAGATATAACTTTTTTTAGTTGATATCAAAAACTTAGCAAACCAAAATATGATCCTTATACTTCTGAAGTAGTAATTAATTGTCATATTGTCAAATTTTATTAACATGTAGTAGTAACCTCCGTTACACTTATATTAGTCGCGCTCAATAATAGCAAACTAATCAACTCATAAAAGAAGCTTGTGTAGTATGTTATTAGGGTTTTGACAAGCTAAAACTTATTTGAATCATGCTTTAGTAGTAGGAAGTTTGAATTGCGATCGCAATTCCTAGCTACACAGATGACTATTTGTTCAAGATGGACTTTTTTCAAAACTTGGCAATTACTAAACAAAATTGACAGCGTTGACAACAACCAGAACTATACTACTTGGAAAATATTTTGGTTAGGCGATTAATTATTCGTGAGAAACAAGATCCCCGACTTCTCGACAGAAGTTGGGGATCTGAGTTTTATTAGGATTGCTTAGAGTACGGCCGTTCACACCTACTCGTCCCCCTTCCCTACTGATACCCGGCCGCTTGCAAATAAAACAGCCTCGCGTACCTCCCCCCATTCTGCAATAACTCCTCGTGGTTTCCCTCTTCTACCACTTCCCCAGCTTCTATTACCAAAATTTTGTCAGCCATCCGCACTGTTGAAAAACGGTGAGAGATTAAAAACACCATCTGATTTTTAGTTAAAGCGCGAAAATGATTGAAAATCTCGTACTCAGCTTGAGCATCCATTGCTGATGTTGGCTCATCCAAGACTACTATATCTGCGTTAGTTCGCATAAAAGCACGAGCGAGGGCGATTTTCTGCCATTGTCCTCCAGAAAGTTCCTGTCCGCCTTTGAACCACTTACCCAACTGTGTAGTAAAACCTGTAGGTAACTTTTCAATAAAAGGTAGCGCCATACCTTTTTCAGCAGCAATTTCCCACAATTCCCTATCTTCCATGCGTTCCACATCACCTACACCGATGTTCTCTCCTACCGTAAATTGGTAGCGGACAAAGTTTTGGAAAATCACACCGATGCGTTGTCGCAACACCTCCACATCCCACTCTTGCAAATCCAAACCATCTAGTAAAATCCTGCCAGAACTAGGGTTGTAGAGTCGAGTCAGTAGTTTAATTAAAGTAGTCTTCCCAGAACCGTTTTCACCAACGATCGCTAATTTTTCTCCTGGTTTGAGGTGAAAAGAAATATTTGTCAATGCAGGTTGGGTACTTTCTGGATAGGTAAACGTGACATTTTCAAACCGGATACCATCTCCAGGTTTCACACCTCTGGTTGCTTTCCCTCTTGATTGTGGTACTTCTTCCTCTAAAAATTCATAAAGATTAGAAAGATATAAATTGTCTTCGTACATTCCGCCGATGGAAGTCAAAGCACCAGAAAAAGTTGTTTGTCCTTGGCGAAACACGGTGAGATACATCGTCATATCGCCGAGAGAAATTCTCCCCGCGACGGTTTCCAATACAATCCAAGCGTAGGCGACATAAAAAGCAACCGTACTTAGCAAACTCAGTAAGTATCCCCACATTCCCCGCCGGATTGTTAAGTTGCGGTCTTCATCGTAGAGTTGATAGAAGATATTGCGGTAACGTTCCAGCAACATCTCTCCTAATTGGTAGAGTTTGACTTCCTTGGCGAAATCTTCTCTCGCAGCCAAGGTTTCCAGATAATGCTGCTGGCGAGTTTCCGGCGCACGCCAACGAAACAAGCGAAACGCTTCCCCCGCAAATCTAGTTTCGGCAACGAATGCAGGCATGGCTGCTAAGATCAGTACAACCACTGCCCAAATAGAGAATTTGATTAACAAAGCGCCATAGGTTAACAGTGAAAGGGCGCTTTGTACCAACCCAAAAGTACGGTTGACTAGCGAAAGGGGACGAATGGAAGCTTCTCGCCGAGCGTTTGTAAGTTTATCGTAAAACTCCGAGTCTTCAAACTGTGTCAGTTCTAGAGTTAGAGCTTTTTCCAAGATTAATTCATTCACCCGTTGACCGAGTAACACCCGCAACAACGATTGACAAATTGTTAATCCCCTCTGGCTAAAAGCAAGTAAAGCTACAGCGATCGCTTCTATTCCTACATAAATCAGAGGATGAGAGTGATTGACAATATCGTTAGTTTGTGTATGATTTTGAGATGCAAAAACTACTGCATCGACAATTAACTTACCGATGTAAGCTACAGCTGCTGGTAACAAACCAGCCACCAGAGTTAAAGTTGCCAGAATAATCGTCAGAGAGTGACTAGTATTCCATACTAAAGCGATCGCTCGTCCACTATAGCGAAATACCGCCAAGGATTGGCGCAGGGCGTTACGTCTTTTACGAAGAGTTCTCATTATTATTTGTATAACGCAAATCACCCGCAGTTGCCTATTTTCACTCACTGTGCAACTGTCCCTGATGCGGCTCTTCTGCTTTAAGTATTGTAATTTTAAGTTGTAGACTACCTTCACCCCTCACGGGGACAAAAACTCTTCATCTACGCGGCTTTTTAATAGTCCACTCAACAGAAAACCACGATAAATTTAATTGTTCTTTGCGATTGACTTCCAAGGGAGCAGTAATAGTGACTTTTCGCCTGAGCGATCGCTCATCAATAAAACAATTCTGTAACTCCAAATACATCAGATTCCCGACTTCTTGAAGGACACAGCTAATGTGCTGAACTACTAAATACAAAATTGCATAAATTCATAGCGAAAATTTAGCACCAAGACTCTGCGTCACTCTGCGTTTACCTTTGCGTCCCTCTGCGTTTTTAATCGCTACGAATTAATGCAAAGCTGTACTAAGTTAAGAAATATCAAAATCTTTGAAAATCTCGTCAATGACAAAGGATAAAGAATTAAATTTTGACGCCCACTGGGCAAACTAAAAGCAACACTGATCGTGACCGTATTAAAAATCTCATCAGTGATTAAAAATAACTTTGAGAGTCTACAAATGATCAAAACAAGTTACGCATTTGACCAAGCCATATTACCTGCTGGCTCTTCATTAAAGACTAATGTGTTGCTCCGTTTTCGTGCCGACATACCTGAGTCTGGGCGACGTGATCTTAACTTGTCTCTTGTAATTGACCGTTCTGGCTCTATGGCAGGCGCTCCCTTGTTTCATGCGCTCAAGGCTGCTGAATCTGTAGTCGATCAACTTGAGGCAAATGACATTCTTTCAGTGGTTGTTTACGATGATGCAGTAGATACCGTTGTGCCACCCCAGCCTGTAACCAACAAATCTGCATTGAAAGATTCTATCAGCAAAGTCTACGCCGGAGGTATTACCAATTTATCTGGGGGATGGCTCAAAGGTTGTGAATATGTGAAACAGCAACTTGATCCGCAAAAAATCAACCGTGTGCTGCTGCTGACCGATGGTCACGCCAATATGGGTATTCAAGACCCTAAAATACTCACAGCAACAGCAGGGCAAAAAGCTGAGGAAGGTATGATCACAACTACATTAGGTTTTGCTCAGGGTTTCAATGAGGATCTGCTGATTGGTATGGCGAGAGCCGCTAGTGGCAACTTCTACTTTATTCAAAGCATTGATGAAGCAGCCGAAGTCTTCAGTATTGAGCTAGATAGCCTCAGAGCAGTTGTCGGTCAAAACCTGAAAGTAACCCTTGAGTTGGCTGATGGCGTCAATCTCGTTGATATCTTAAGTCTGGCTAAATTTGAGCAAAATAACCTTGGTCAACCTGTAATTACTTTAGGCGAACTTTACGAGGGTGAAGACAAGCTTTTGGGATTAAGTCTAGAGATTCCTGCTGCTCAAATCGGTCAATTACCTGTGATGAAACTGCATTACAGTGCTGATGTCGTGCAGAATGACATTATTCAAAGCGTGTCTGGTACAACAGATGTCGTCGCTCAAGTTGGCACAGTTGAAGAATCTGCTTTTGCTTCTTCCAGCCATATTATCCTTGATTTGAGCCGTCTGACTATTGCTAAGGCCAAGGAAACTGCCCTTGAGCTAGCAGAGCATGGTAAACACCAAGAAGCCGAACAAATCCTACGCACATTGGTACAAGACCTGCGAAATAGAGGCTTGAATGAGAATTTTGAAATTGCTGAGGAAATAGATCAGCTGGAATATTTTGCCGGACGGATTGCCCAAAAAGCTTTAGGCAATGCTGGACGTAAAGAACTGCGCGATCAAACTTATCAGGCAATGACGCGCACTCGCAGTGATCTGGTGGGTCGTGGTGTGACTGCGGGCGATGAAATATACGCAATGCCAACAGTAAATGAAGTTGGTTCCGGTGTGGAATTATACTGTGTTCGCGAAGGTGGTAAGTTGCGGGTCAAAGTCATGTCCGATGGTTACGATGCAACTAAAAACGTTCAGTTTCCGAGAGCAATTCGTGCTGAGGGAGCGCGCTATGTTGTTGAAGGAGTGGAACTTTCAACTGATGCCTCTTTCTATCGGGTGCGTGGCGAAATTAACCGTTTTGCTAAACCCGGTGAAGCAGATATCTTCGTTGCTCCCCGACAATCAAGGTCTACTACCACCAGCAAAGCTGCCAAAGGCCCCGCCAGCGCTGCCGATCTACTTACCACTGACAGTGTAAATAATGGCGTTCTAGTGCAGTGTGTTAAAGATGGCAGTAAGCTGCGCGCTAGGGTAGTTTCTGACGGATATGAACCTGATTGGAATATGCGTTTTCCCCGCTCAATTCGTGAAGAAGGAATGCTTTACGTCGTTGATGAAATCAAAATAGGCCCTGATGGCAAGTCTTATATTGCTTGTGGTGACATTAAGCGTTTTGTGCAACCCAACACCAGCAATTGAGTAAGTCCGCAGAAATAAAGCTAATTAGTTGGGGTTGTCATTTGTCATTTGTCATTTGTCATTGGTAAGAGTTTCAGCTGCACAACCAGTTAGTTTCCCAATCCAAAATCTAAAATCTAAAATCCAAAATCGTATTAGGCTTCAATCACAGGGTGATAGTCATCTGGGTTATCAAACCCAGCAATCCAGGCTGCTGCTTGATGACAATTCTGCATATAGGGGGGGACACGTAGTATGTGAGTGTGCTTTGTGGAGGGACAAATCACCTTCAACACCATCAGGGCTTCATCATCCTCGAAAGGAATGTAGATGAGTTGACGTTCCCCTCCTGCGTCTTGGTCGCGATCGCGTATTAACCCTCCGACTTGCTGTAAAAATTTTTCGTATCCCAGACGTTCAAGCAGCACGCGGCGCAACTCAACGTTTTGTGTATTGAGGATATCTTGTCCTGTTATGGACTCGGTTTCAAATGGGCGTTGCTTGACTGGTTTCTTCGGCACACGCCCCTTTGACATCAAACTCAGCATTAATCTTCTACCTCCACGTAAGCATCAGGGCGGTATTCACGTTGTCTCCAAACACGGTAAAAACCTTGAGGTATTTCAATTACCCGATGCTCTTCATGAACTAAAGTAGCACCTGTTTGTTTCACTTCCAGAAAAAGTTCACTACCATGTACCCATAACTGCACAGCATTAGATGGCTGGATGCGATGGCTGTGTCCTGTGACTTCACCATGAGCAAGAATAGAACCTACATGCTTTTGGGCAAGATCAGGTATACTCGCAACACGTCTGAGCAAAACGTCGCCATGTCTGTAAAGTACATTAGCTGAATTAACTGGAGAGTTTTTGCTGTTATTCAGCATATTTGTAGTAGTATTAGGAACTTAAATTTTCAACTTTTGAACACTCATTATAGTACAAAAATACCAAGAAAGAAATAATAAACCACACTTGTTAATAGCTTGCAGCTTGGACGCAAGTCGAAAATCAACTTCAAAGACGTGCTGATCTGATTCCCAACCTTATGAACGTAACAAAAGCCTATGCTAAACAGGAAAAAGAGTTAGTCGCTTTGTTGGTGCGATCGCGTCAGCACTCTTATACCTTTACACCCCTACACCCTTTTTAGTCTCTTGACCAATTATTCCTTGATGGTACAAGCCCCCGGATTAATCCGTGGAATAAATCGAAAATCGAAAATCCAAAATTCTCAAGCCCCCGGATTAATCCGTGGGGACGGCACTCAATGTGGCGACGCAGGTTCGCCACCCGTGCCTCGTCAATCCAAAATCCAAAATCCAAAATCCAAAATCGGATGACCGAACCTAAACGCCCCTACTGTGATCCTAACCTGGCTAACTCACCGATTTGCCCAAGCTTAATAATAAATTTATGCCAAATTCTAGCGTCGTTCAGTGCTACTCTTGAAAATGACATAGCTTAATTTTAAGTCTCTTACGACCCGATCTGAAATATAGCTTCAATCACATAGACTCAGCATGGTCACCACAGCAGAAAAAACAAACATTGGTTACATTACCCAAATCATTGGGCCGGTTGTAGACGTAAAATTCCCTAGCGGAAAAATGCCACCAATCTACAACGCTTTGCAAGTCTCTGGCACTAACGAAGCTGGACAGAAAATCGCAATTACCTGCGAAGTACAGCAACTGCTTGGTGACAACCAGGTGCGGGCTGTGGCGATGACTTCTACTGATGGCTTAGTACGTGGTATGGAAGCTGTCGATACTGGCGCTCCCATTAGCGTACCTGTTGGTAAAGCCACCCTGGGTCGGATTTTCAACGTCCTGGGCGAACCTGTAGATAATCAAGGGCCTGTCAACAGCGAAGAAAAATTACCTATCCACCGCTCTGCTCCCAAACTCACCGAACTGGAAACCAAACCTTCCGTATTTGAAACTGGGATTAAAGTTGTTGACCTGCTGACTCCCTACCGTCGTGGCGGTAAGATTGGTCTGTTCGGTGGTGCAGGCGTTGGCAAAACCGTGATCATGATGGAGTTGATCAACAACATCGCGACTCAACACGGTGGTGTGTCTGTGTTCGCCGGCGTGGGTGAGCGCACTCGTGAGGGCAATGACCTCTACAATGAAATGATCGAATCTGGGGTGATCAACAAAGATAACCTCAACGAATCTAAAATTGCTCTCGTTTACGGTCAGATGAACGAACCACCCGGAGCAAGAATGCGTGTCGGTCTGTCTGGTTTGACCATGGCAGAATACTTCCGGGATGTGAACAAGCAAGACGTACTGTTGTTTATCGACAACATCTTCCGTTTCGTCCAAGCTGGTTCCGAAGTATCAGCGCTGTTAGGACGGATGCCTTCTGCGGTAGGATATCAGCCGACATTGGGTACAGATGTGGGTGAACTGCAAGAGCGCATCACTTCCACCAACGAAGGTTCTATCACTTCTATCCAAGCTGTGTACGTACCTGCGGACGACTTGACTGACCCCGCACCTGCTACTACCTTTGCTCACTTGGATGGAACCACTGTATTGTCTCGTGGTTTGGCAGCTAAGGGAATTTATCCGGCGGTAGATCCTCTGGGTTCCACTTCCACCATGTTGCAGCCCAATGTTGTTGGTGATGAACATTACAACACCGCTCGTGCTGTCCAAGCAACTCTACAGCGTTACAAGGAACTACAAGACATCATCGCCATTCTTGGTTTGGATGAATTGTCTGAAGATGACCGTCTGGTTGTGGCACGCGCCCGCAAAATCGAGCGCTTCTTGTCTCAGCCGTTCTTCGTCGCTGAAGTATTCACCGGTTCTCCTGGTAAATACGTGAAGTTGGAAGACACAATCAAAGGCTTCAACATGATTTTGTCTGGTCAGTTGGACGAACTACCAGAACAAGCATTCTACATGGTCGGCAGCATTGACGAAGCCATTGCGAAAGCTGAAAAACTCAAAGGCTAGTCATTAGTCCTTAGTCATTAGTCCTTAGTCCTTTGTAATGACTGAGTACTAATGACAAATGACTTTTGACAAATGACAATTGACAAAGGAAATATGCCATTAACCGTTCGTGTAATTTCCCCAGACAAAACAATCTGGGATGCTCCTGCTGAAGAGGTAATTTTGCCCAGTACCACTGGTCAGCTAGGTATCCTATCTGGACACGCACCATTATTAACAGCCTTGGATACTGGTGTGATGCGAGTACGTCCTAGTAAAAGTCAAGGCTGGACACCAATTGCTCTTCTAGGTGGATTTGCTGAAGTTGAAGAAGATGAAGTGACCATTTTGGTCAATGGTGCAGAACGTGGCGACAGCATTGATATTGAGGAAGCTCGTGCTGCTTTTAACGATGCACAAGCCCGTTTAGGTCAAGTTAAAGAAGGCGATCGCCAAGGTCAAATCCAAGCTAACCAAGCATTTAAACGCGCCCGCGCTCGTTTTCAAGCTGCTGGTGGCATGGTATAATTAAAAACCCGGTTTCTATAAAGAACCGGGTTTTTAGTTAAGTATGAAATTTTATAAAATGAAAGCAGAGATTTTGGCAAGTTTAGTGGTGGCGATCGCAACTGGATGTACAAGCTTTGCGACTCCAAATGTACAGCAAGGTAACAACGGCGTCAACACTAATACACCAAGTCAAACGGTTCGAGACGACCAACAGGAAAATACCTCAACCCTCGCTTCTCAGGGTGAGAACATTCAATCCAGGACGAAAAATTCTTCCAATTCTGCCGAACAGCTCGATCTCCAAGAAGGTATGCCATATCAGAAAGCGCGAGAGCTGCTGATTAAACAAGGTTGGCAACCCCATACCCAGGGCGAACCGCCCAATCTGAATAATACTCCTGTGAAAGAATTATTTGATTTTGGGTATGAGGAGGTTAAAGACTGCTCAGGGACAGGAGTAGGAGCTTGTCTGTTCGAGTTTACAAATCAAGCCGGAGAACTACTGTCTGTATCGGCGAGGTTGGCTGACTCCAACAATCTCAAACGGGTGGTTTGGCGTTGGTGGATTGAGAAGGGGACAAATACTAATAAACCAGCCTCACTTTCTGCTGATTATCAAGCAAAACCACCGTTTATCGGCACTAGATTTTTTAATTTTCTCGGTGGAAATGGAACTGGTCAATCGATTGCGATCGCAACTGATGGCACCACTATAGTTAAACTTAACGGCACAGTTAGCAGTTCAGTTCAATATCGCGGGAAATTTTCCAATCCGATCATCTTGCAAGACGGAAGTGGCTTGGGATTACTTATAAAAGACGATAAAATATACAGCCTGTCGGCTAATGGACAAATAGCCAAAGGTTGTAGAGGTGAAGGAACAGTTTGTGAGTCATCTCTGCTCGAAGCTTCATTTCCTCCAATTGTAGATGGGTTTTATGTACTCGGAGGAACAGATCAAGGTTTAGAAGTTAGAGGGGAACAATATCGATATTATGACGAGGAAGGAAATCAAGAGTGGAGACCTATTTCTGAGTTGAATTACGTCAAAGATAGGGTGGTATTCGATGGAAAAAATTATTGGTGTATCCCTCCGAGAAGCGAAGTAGGAGTCTGTTCTAAAAATGGATGGACTCCATACAGATAGATAAGTTTTTTCAACATCAAAATTTAATTTTGCCCAAAAATATCTTGAACTGGCAAACTTCTATCAAAATAAGAACAAGTTTAAGAAATTAGGGGAAGCCTAAGTGAAGTGATACATTGGATAATTAGTTGCCCAGAGGGGCAAATATATGGAAGGCTCACAAGATTCCTCTAATAAAAGTCAACAAAAGCACAATAAGATACTTCGTTTCGCAGCATCTGTAATCACAACTTTGACTCTAGCTGGTAGCATTCATACTGCTAGTGCTAATCCGATTAAGAAAGCTATTCCCCAAGAATTCGCCTCAGTCCCAACCCAAATACAGCAGACACAACCAAAGACCGTTCAACTTTCAGAGATATCACCTTGGGGAGTTATTCCCATTATTGTTGTAGGTGGTGTTGTGATTTTTGTCCCTCTGTTTTTTGGTGGACTGGTTGTAATTGGTGAGCGAGAAGTTGGCGTTGTTATTAAAAAATTTACCATTTCTGGACGTGGACTTCCTGCTGGACGCTTAATTGCCATGAATGGCGAAGCTGGTTTTCAGGCTGATACTCTAGCTCCTGGTTGGCACTGGGGTTATTGGCCTTGGCAATATTCAGTCAAAAAAGAGCCAGTCGTCGTTGTTCCTCAAGGTGAAATTGCCTTGATTGTAGCGGAAGATGGCACCCATACCCCACCCGAACGTATTTTGGGCAAGGTTGTAGAATGCGACAATTTCCAAGACGCCCGGAAATTCCTGACTAATGGCGGGGAAAAAGGGCGACAAATGGGTTTTCTCACAGCTGGTACTTACCGAATTAACACTGCCCTATTTAAGATCATCACAGCAGCCAACGCTGGCAAACATGGTATGAGTCCAGAACAGTTGCGGGTGTATAGTGTGGCTGGAGACAAAGTTGGTATTGTCACTACCTTAGATGGTCTTCCTATTCCTGGCGGTGAAATTGCTGGCCCGGTCATCGCCGCTCACGATAACTTCCAAAATGGACAAAGATTTATTGATGGTGGTGGACGTCGGGGTTTGCAAGAACAGATTTTGCTGTCTGGTTCTTGGAACTTGAATCCTTGGTTTGTCCAAGTTGAGCAAGTACCGATGACAGAAATTCCCATTGGTTATGTGGGTGTGGTGATTTCGTTTGTCGGTATGGCTCATGAAGATGTGAGTGGTGCAGCTTTTACCCACGGGAATTTAGTTAATCAAGGACACAAAGGTGTTTGGGTAGAACCACTTTATCCAGGTAAGCACCCAGTTAATACCCGCGTCATGAAGATTGAATTAGTGCCAACAACCAATATTGTTTTAAATTGGTCGGGTCGCACTGAACGTCATAATTATGATGCCAAACTTGGTTCTTTAACAGTACGTTCCAAAGACGGGTTTGCTTTTGACTTGGAAATTGCCCAAATTATTCACGTTGGTGCTTTGGATGCTCCTAAGGTGATTTCCCGTGTGGGTTCGATGCAGAATTTAGTAGACCATGTATTGGAACCAACGATTGGGAACTATTTCCGCAACTCAGCCCAAGATTACACCGTACTTGATTTCTTGAGCGCCCGTAGTGAACGGCAAGCAGAAGCTGCCGATTTTATTAGAGTAGCGCTGCGGGCTTATGACGTACAGGCGATCGATACCTTGATTGGTGATATTCAACCACCTGCAACGTTGATGCAAACGCAAACAGACCGAAAAATTGCCGAAGAACAACGTAAAACTTTTGAAGTTCAGCAGCAGGCGCAAACTCAAAGACAGCAACTAGTAAGGGAAACAGCTTTGGCTGATATCCAACAAGATATGGTGAAGTCTGAGCAGGGTGTAAAAATTGCCGAACTCAAAGCGCAAGCTGACATTCAGCAAGAAGCGGTGAAATCTGAGCAAGGTGTAAAAATTGCTGAACTCAAAGCGAATGCTAAAGTTAAAGAAACTACAGGGGAAGCCCAAGCGATTCGTTTAAGAGCCGACGCCGAAGCCCAATCTCTACGACTCAAAAGCCTTGCTGAAGCCGAAGCTATCCGTGCAACTGGTAACGCCAAAGCAGAAGCTTACCGGGCTGGGGTGGAAGCTTTGGGTTCACAAGGTTACACAGCAATGCAACTCATGCAAATTATAGGCGATCGCCACGTCCGTCTCATCCCTGATGTCTTAGTTGGTACTAACAATGGTACTAGCAACGGTTTGGTAGATGGGTTACTTTCGATGATTCTCTGGAATCAAACAACTAAACCAGGCGAAGTCATATCACCGTTGCAGCCGAAACCACCAGTTACCCAACCAGAATCAGTTCAACCAAATGGTAATTCACCCGTGGTTGTTGATTTTCCATTGGATGGAAATGTTGGTTAGATAAATTAGTTTGTAGTGAGCGTTTTAATGCTCAGTTTTAAGCACTAAAGTACTTACTACGAACTAAATCAAAAACAATTGTTTTGTGATTTCAAAATAGTGTTATTACACGAACGCTATCGCTTAATTAAACAAATTGGTCAAGGGGGAGATTGCCAAACTTTTATCGGTGTAGATGAAGGTCAATCTCTCCCATTTTTTTGTGTTGTCCAACAATTTGCCAAACAAGATTATACACCTGAAACTTTTGGACAAACAGCACAGCGATTAGAGGAATTGGGCAAACATCCACAAATTCCCAAAGTAGTATCATACTTTGATGAAAATGATCATTTTTATTTAGTACAAGAGTTGATTGAGGGTAAAAATTTAGCTGCTTTGGTAGAAGAACAGGGAGCTTTTGATGAAACTCAAATTTGGCAAGTTTTAGAAAGTTTGTTGCCTGTGATTAAATTTATTAGCGATCGCGATGTGATTCACTGTGATATTAAACCGGAAAATATTATTTTGGGGTCTTCTGGTAAGTTCACAAAACAGAATCTATTTTTAGTTGATTTTAGTACAGCCAACTTACTCTCAGAGCGGCAAATATCAGAGCCAAAAAGCTTAGGTAGTCCAGAATATGCTGCACCAGAACAAACTCAAGGTCATGCTGTTTTTGCTAGTGATCTTTATAGTTTGGGCGTAACTTGTATTTACTTACTCACCCATATTTCTCCTTTTGATTTATTTGATATTGCTAATAATTCCTGGGTTTGGCAACAATATTTAACCCTGAAGGTGAGCGATCGCTTAGTTAAAATAATTAACAAACTGATAGAGATTGATGTAAATCATCGCTTTCAGTCAGCTGATGAAGTCATGCAAGCGCTGGGTATGTATTCGCCTCAAAATCTACGAGTCTGGGAACAAGGCAAAATTCAAAATCGTGTACAAGAATGCTTGCATACTCTAACTGGATATTCAACTGTTTTGAGCAGTGTAAATTCTATTGCGATTAGTCCTGATGGTCAAATATTAGCCAGTGGTCATGATGATAAAACAATTAAATTGTGGAATTTAAACACCTACAAACTCATCTCTACTTTAACTGGCCATTCTCAAGCTGTGAAATCAGTTGCTTTCAGCCCCAAGGAAAATATTTTGGTCACAGCAAGCGATGATAGAACTATTAAATTATGGAATCTGACCACATTTGAGGAAATTTGTACTCTTTTGGGACACTCAAGCGCTGTCAAATCAGTTGCGTTTAACCTTGGGGGAATTTTAGCCAGTGGCAGCTGGGATAAAACAGTTAAACTTTGGAATATCACAACAGCTGAAGAAATAGGGACTTTAGCTGGACATCAGTTACAAGTAAGTGCTGTTGCATTTCATCCTCAAAATCAACTACTTGCTAGTGCTAGTTTTGACAGAAAAATTCGTCTCTGGGATTTGTCTTCGCTTCACACGCAAACCCAGCAAAAAATTGAAAACTGCCCATGCTACAGCCTTTGTGGTCATGCATGGGCAGTTTTGACAGTCGCCTTCAGTCCCGACGGTAAAATCTTGGCAACTGGTAGCGATGATAACACTATCAAATTGTGGGATGTAAATACTGGTCAGGTAATTCACACACTACTAGGCCATTCTTGGTCTGTTCTAGCAGTAGCTTTTAGCGCTGATGGCGAAACGCTAATTAGTGGGAGTAGAGACAATACACTCAAGCTTTGGAGAGTTTGTACAGGAGAAGAAATTGCTACTCTCACTGGACATGTGGATTCAGTAACTACTGTTGTTGTCAACCCTGTTGCACAAATAATTGTAAGTGGCAGCAGGGATAAAACTATCAAGCTATGGCAGCTTGTACAACAGCAAAGTGGTTAATCTCGCAGTACTAGGCGCTACCTGTGAAAGCAACATCGGGAAATTTCCCTTGCGCTTCTGACATTGGGCGGTTTCTACCTTCCTCTTGCCAGTAGTTGATAACTTCGGTAGCTTTATTGAGTAACTCTACCCGATCTACCTCAGTAATCCAGTGTTTTGACTCTAGCTCTTTTTTTAGTTCTTCCCAGGCGTCATTTCTGGGCCAGAAAAAGTACTTTGTCAAAGGACTAGTACCTTTACCTACCACCTGATCAACTGCCAAGGCGACGTTTTCGTCTAACCACAAAATTTTCAAAATGAACTTTGACAATCGCACCTCCGCGAAATTTCCGCGCAATACTTACTAACAACAGCGATCGCTTATTCTATCGCAATCCTTGCCCGGTGGACAAATTGAATGAGGAGATTGGGGATCGGGGAGTGGGGGAAGTGTGGGAAGTGTGGGAAGTGTGGGGAGTAATGTAGAGACGCGATTCATCGCGTCTGGGAGTGTGGGGAGAATAACCAATGTCCAATAACAAATGACAAGTAACAAATGACAAATGACTATGAATATAATTGTGATTTTTGATATTGATGGTGTTGTGCGCGATGTGAGTGGTTCTTATCGTCGTGCGATCGCAGATACGGTGGAACATTTCACTCAAGGTGAGTATCGCCCTACACCAATAGATATTGACAAATTAAAGTCTGAAGGAGTTTGGAATAATGATTGGCAAGCTTCCCAAGAGCTAATCTATCGGTATTTTGAAGCTCAAGGACAGTCCCGCGAACAATTGAGATTGGATTACAAAAATATTGTTGCTTTTTTTCAAGCTCGTTATCGAGGTACTGATCCTGAAAATTTCACTGGCTATATTTGTGATGAACCTTTATTGTTAAGTCCTAGCTATCTCGAACAACTGACTTTAGCTGGTATTGCTTGGGGATTTTTCAGTGGTGCAACTCGTGGTTCTGCTAACTACGTTTTGCAAGGTCGCCTCGGTTTACAATCTCCGGTATTAATTGCGATGGAAGATGCACCAGGAAAACCAGATCCAACGGGACTTTTCGCTACTGTTCGCCTGTTGGAAGATGATTTTGACAAATCATCATTAATAGTGTATGTGGGAGATACAGTAGCTGACATGTATACAGTAGAGAGAGCGCGTCAGACATCGCTCCAACCCGAAAAAACTTGGATTGGTGTGGGTGTACTACCGCCACATGTCCAGGAAACAACAGCACGGCGTGATGCTTATGCTGAGACTCTGCGCCAAGCAGGAGCAGCTATAGTTTTGAATAATGTGCAGGAACTGACGCCAAGAAGGATTTTAGAATTAGTTTCGTAAAGGACTATTCTTAGGAGGTGCGTTAGGCGTTATGCCATAATGCACCCTACTTGTGACTTTTATGTTATGGCGATCGCAATTTTTCCCACAGCACGTCCAGTTTCGCTATAAGTATGAGCTGCGGCTATTTCTTGCAAGGGATAGGTGCGATCAATCACTATACGGAGTTTATCGGCTTCAATCAATTCTTTCAGATAAATTAAATCTTGAGCTTTGGGCGATTCCAGCACTAATTTGGCTTTTTTCCCAGGAATAAATTTTGTCACAATTCCCGGCAGAATATTTTCCGGGGTGGGTAGCGTAGTCACGTAAATTCCGTTAGGCTTTAATACTTTTTTGCAATCAAAAAAAGACCGCTTTCCAACTGTGTCAAAAATAATATCGTATTGCACTGGTTCTTGAGTGAAATCTTGCTGCGTGTAATCGATGACGCGATCTGCTCCTAAAGATTTCAAAAAGTCTAGGTTTTTTGTACTGCAAACACCAGTCACTTCTGCACCCAGTATCTTGGCAATTTGTACAGCGAAAGTACCCACACCACCAGAAGCACCATTAATTAAAACAGCTTGCCCAGGTTTAATGTTGCCTTGGTCTCGCAGTCCTTGTAAAGCAGTCAGTCCAGCGACGGGTATAGAAGCTGCTTCTGTATAGCTGATATTTGTGGGTTTGAGAGCAGCACAATTTTCTGGTACTGCTACAAATTCGGCGTAAGCACCTGCATTTGGTGGTTTGAGAGTGCCGTAAATTGAATCTCCGATTGTGAAGCGTGTAACATTAGCACCAACTTCCACGACTTCACCTGCCAAATCAAGTCCCAGAATCATGGGGAATTTATTACCTGTGACAATTTTCAACATTCCCTTGCGAATTTTCCAATCAGCAGGGTTAATACAACTGGCGTGAACTTTCACAAGTAATTCGTCAGCTTTGATTGTTGGTGGTGCTACATCTTCATATTGCAACACATCAGCAGAACCATACCGATGAATGACAGCTGCTTTCATCCTTTTTCTCCCGGTATGCGAATTATGAATTCACTGAATTTACTATAGTTAATTATTTTTCAGTCCACAACTTTCTTTAGAAAGGGAATAAGGGGTGGCTTTAAACTAGATTTCTTGCACGAAGGACTCGTCAAGTCCAATAAAGAATCCGACCTTGGGGAAAGCGTTTAGTAATCTCGTCCTCAAAAAAGCGGCGTAGTTTCTTCATTGTGTCAGCGTCGTAGACATATTTCGTACCACCAAACTTGTTGCGCTTGACGCTGCGTGTGGCTTCGTCCATGTCGAGCTTTGATTGAGGATACCACGTCTGTAACACTTCTTTTGATCCAGGCGTAAAGCGATGGGAAATTAGCTCAAAAGTTAGGTCACATTCAAAATCTAGTGCCTCACTTATAGAATCCAATAAGTGAGTATAATGTTCAGTCCAATTGTCTGTAGGCATAATTGGTGCAATCACCAAACCTACTGGATACCCACCACCACCTTGAGTCCGGGGTAATGCTAATTTTCTTAATGCTTGCAGTCGAGAAGCTACTGATGCTGTACCACCCTCAAATCGACCGGAAATAGGTGCAGCATTAACGCTGATGCGACAGCGTGTATGACCATTGTGGGGTAAGTCAAGTAATTCATCTACTTGATCAAACTTGGAAACCCAGCGCAGATGTCCGTTTTCAGTTGTGCCAAAATAACGGATGCATTCAGATAAGCTACCTGTTAAATGCTCAATGCCCAATGGATCAGTGTAGCAACTAACTTCAAAACTCGTGGTTTTGTCTGGAAGTAAGTAAGCTGAAAGGTTTTCCAATATTTGTGGTAAGTTGGCAAAGACGCGGATAACTGGCGCCCCTTGTAAACTACCTGCTAAATAACAGTATTGGCAATGTGCAGGACAGCCTTCAGCAATATGAAATTGCCAGTCAGCTGATGGGGGGATAGGACTAAGCTTAAAAGAACTGGGTGGAGCTGTGACGACTGCAAGGGTACGTTTGGAAATATTATAAGTTTCGCGATCGCTCTCTCCACGTAGATTGGTTAGACGGTTTCGAGATAACTTTTTAACTGGTAAGTCCAGTGATTCTACACGCTCTAGGATCTTTTGACCGTAAGACTCTTCTAAAGCAGCGGGCGTAAATAAAACACGTTCTGGCATCCACAAACGAGGCTTACGCGCTTCAAGATGTGATGAAGTCTTTGCCGTTGGTATGACGTGCATGAAAATTTATTCTCTTCAACTGCTGTAAACAATCCAGAATTCGGAATTCTTTAATTTGTAATTAAGAATTCCGAATTGAGTTGACTAATTTTCTAGAACCTGGCGGATACGGCGTTCCAACCGTTCTAAATCCAAACCGCCTTCATCACGACTGATACGACGCACAGTCGAATTAACATTGCCTAAGTCTGCTAATAAATCTTGCAGAATTTCTTGCTGTTGACGTGCTTGGGTAACTTCACGCGGTTCTTGTACTAAGTCGCGGATGATAGTATCTTCAGCTCTAGAGGCAATAATTGGGTCAGTTTGTCCCTCTAAATAAACAAAGGTTCGCCGTCCTGGCCCGCGCTCTTCTTCAATTGGTATAACTGTTGTTACTTGATCTGAGCGCACATATTTTCCAAATCCAAGATGGACTAGTACTGATGACTGTATTTTCATTTAAATAATGTAGTGTTTATTTATTCTCTTACTTCTATTTTAATTTCTAGCAAAATGTCTCAACAGCTATAATTGGAGCGGGTTCTACCCTAATTAAGAGTAGTAGTTTCCTGTTGCAATTTTTGTTTTCTTGAAAAGAGACGATTGGGGATCGGAAGGGGACAAGGAGGACAAGAGAGACAAAGGAATAGACAAATGACAAATGACCAATGACCAATGACCATTGACCAACAACCAGCAAAATCAAGCTAAAATTTAAAGTCTTTAGACAACTATCCTAAAATATAAGCGTACTTTTGTACTATTATGTTTGGTTTGCAATGGGCAATCAATAGAGACTATGGCGAGACCAATCGAGCGAATTGAACGGGATCTTGCAGCTTTAGAAGAGGCGATCGCCGCGATCGCTAAAGAACTCCAAGCCACTTATACTAGTTATTTAAACACTTTGGGGAAAGCTGTACAGCAGCAGTTGATTCTGGCAACTTATCACCTGTGTACTCAAGGGTATTCGGAAAACTTTCTCAAATTAAGCTTAAATCAGCGGCAAAATTTGCAGCAGTCGATCCGTAAGCTAGGTAAACAGTCAACTGAACAGTTGCTAGCTCTAGTAAATGGGGAGGAAGAAAAGTCACAACAGCCGCAGGACGAAGAAAATGACAAACCCCTAGAATGGAATCAAGATGAACCTGAGATTATTTCTTTACAACAGACAACTGATGATGAAAGTGAGCTAGAGGAAGAAGAGGAACAAGAACAAGAGGAACAAGAAGACAATACAAATTTCTCCTCTTTAGTTGCTTATCCAACTTTCCCCAGTTCTGCAAACCCGATAGAACTAGCAAAATGGCAACAGTTCCTAGAGAAAGCTACACAATATACTCTCAAAAGAATTTCTCATGAGGCTAATGTCCTCCTACAAAAAGCCAAAATCTTACCTCAAAAATTGCCAGAACCGATTTTAGAAGCAATTGGCTCAGAAGCATCTGCTGAACTCCTACCAAGTCCACCTAATCTAATGAGCTTGGTGATCGAAATTGAAAATAATCAACAATCAGAAGAGTCTGGCTTGACACAGTTCATGGCTATTAACCTGCGTCTTGTCGAGATTGAATTTGCGGATACCAAACTTTCATCTGAACGCAAACAGATTCGCAATATTTTAGCCCAGTTGAATAAACTAGGATTAGAGTATCAAAAAAAACTGCGTGAACGTTCAGTAGCCGAAGCTGAAGCCGCATGGCGCGCTAGTTGGTATGAAGATTAGTTTTTTGTCATTTGTCATTAGTCTTTTGTCATTAGTCCTTTGTTTAAAACCAATAACCAATGACCAATGACCAATGACCAATGACCAATGACCAATGACCAATAACCAATAACCAATGACTATCGACAAACCAGACTGGATAAGATTGCAAAAAGCCCTAGCAATAGAAGAAGAACAGGGGTTTACTGATTTGGTGGGTAGACAATACCGCTTCAGCGAGTTTCTTACCTTAACTTTCGGCAAATTTCCGGCTAACTTACCAAATCATGAACGCCGCCGATGGCAACAACTGGCGGCTCAATTTTCTAATTATCCAAATTTGGGACTTGAAGATAGAAAAAACTTAATATTGGAGACTAGTAATTATCTTTATCAACTCGAACAGCAGGATGAGGAAACGGGGACGCGGGGACGCGGTGATGGGGGGATGCGGGGAGATGGGGGATACGGAGGACAGGGGGACACGAGGAGTTTAGAGCAAACATTCTCCGCGTCACCGCGTCTTCCTCTCTCCGCGTCTTCTGAAACTGCGTCTGCTCCTAAATCTAAAAAACCCAATCCTAAATCTCCAATTGTCGCAGAGGTCAGTCGTACTCTGGCGCCAAAGCTGGAGCAGAAATTAAAGGATTTACCGGAGATTGGATTACGAAAGGCAGAAAAGTTAGCACGTCTTGGTTTATATAGTGTGCGTGACTTGCTGTTTTACTATCCCCGGGATCATATTGATTATGCGCGTCAGGTAAGTATTTGTGAATTGGATGCTGGTCAGACGGTGACGATAGTGGCGGCGGTGAAAAGTTGCAATTGTCGTACCAGCCAAAAGAATCAAAAATTAACAATTTTAGAACTGGTACTGCGGGATAATACTGGCAAGATTAAAATTAGCCGTTTTTTTGCGGGTACGCGCTTTACTAGTCGCGCTTGGCAAGAAAGTTTAAAACGTCGCTATCCGGTTGGTAGTATTGTGGCGGCGTGTGGGTTGGTGAAAGGAACTAAATATGGTCTAACTCTGGAAGACCCAGAACTAGAAGTTTTGGCTAATCCGGGTGATACGATTGAGTCATTAACTATCGGGCGAGTAGTGCCTGTTTATGCCCTGACTGAAGGAGTGGGTGCGGATTTGGTGCGACAGGCGATGATTTCTGCTTTACCAACTGCGGCACATCTGAAAGATCCCCTACCCAGTGGTTTAAGAGGGAAATATGGGTTAATGGAATTGAAAGATGCGATCGCCAATATCCATTACCCTTCAGATAGCGATAGTTTACAACATGCCCGTCGTCGCCTCGTCTTTGATGAATTTTTTTACCTGCAATTAGGTTTACTGCAACGTCAGCAGCAAGCAAAGCAAATTCAAACGAGCGCTGTGCTTGCAGCCAGAGGTGAATTATTAGAACAATTTTATAAAATATTGCCTTTCAAATTAACTAACGCCCAGCAACGAGTTATCAACGACATTCTCAACGATTTGCAAAAGCCAGTTCCGATGAATCGTCTGGTACAAGGTGATGTTGGTTCTGGGAAAACAATTGTTGGTGTAGTTGCTATCCTGGCTGCGATTCAATCTGGGTATCAAGCAGCACTGATGGCTCCTACAGAAGTATTAGCAGAACAGCATTATCGTAAGCTAGTAAGCTGGTTTAATTTATTATATTTACCAGTAGAACTACTGACAGGTTCCACAAAAACTGCAAAACGGCGACAAATTCACGCTCAGTTGGAAACAGGAGAATTACCTCTGTTAGTGGGAACTCATGCTTTAATTCAAGACCCTGTGAATTTTCATCGTTTGGGTTTAGTGGTAATTGACGAGCAACACCGTTTTGGAGTGGAACAACGAGCGAAGTTACAGCAAAAAGGTGAGCAACCTCATGTATTAACAATGACAGCCACACCTATTCCCCGGACTCTGGCGCTGACAATTCATGGCGATTTGGATGTGAGTCAAATAGATGAATTACCACCAGGACGACAAAAAATTCAAACTACAGCCTTAACCAGTCAGCAGCGTCCCCAAGCTTACGATTTGATGCGCCGGGAAATAGTACAAGGACGACAAGTTTATGTAGTTTTGCCCTTGGTAGAAGAATCAGAAAAATTGGATTTGCGATCGGCTGTTGATGAGCATCAAAAGTTACAAGAAAGCGTCTTTCCTGAGTTTCAGGTTGGGTTGTTGCATGGTCGCATGAGTTCTGCGGAAAAAGACGAAGCTATTAGTAAATTTCGCGACAACGAAACTCAAATCTTGGTTTCTACTACTGTTGTGGAAGTTGGTGTAGACGTACCTAATGCTACAGTAATGCTCATAGAAAATGCGGAGCGCTTTGGCTTGTCGCAACTGCACCAGCTACGCGGACGTGTTGGTCGAGGTGCAGCACAATCCTACTGTTTGCTGATGAGTAGTTCTAGAAGTCCTGATGCTCAACAACGGCTAAAAGTTTTGGAACAATCCCAAGACGGCTTTTTTATCTCCGAAATGGATATGCGGTTTCGTGGCCCCGGTGAAGTACTGGGAACTCGCCAATCTGGTGTGCCAGATTTTACCTTAGCAAGTTTAGTGGAAGACGAAGAAGTACTCATATTAGCGCGACAAGCTGCGGAAAAAGTCATAGAAATAGATGTAACTTTAGAGCGTTGGTATTTGATGAAGGAAGAATTAAAGTATCGGTATGAGCGGTTAATGGGTGGAGCGATTTTGACTTAGGAGGGGATCGGGGACAGGGGAAAGGGGATCGGACATTGGACATTGAGAAGAAACTAGTTAAATGATTCTCCCCACACTCCCCACACTTCCCACACTCCCCACACACCCTTTCCCTGCTCCCCGATCCCTGATCCCCGATCCCCGATCCCCACAAATGAATTTAATTTTGTGCAACTATTAATTTATCTGGCTCTGAGTTGCAGATAATTTTCTAAATCTTGAGTGCGTTGTTTAGTCAGTCGTTCCAAACATTGATTGCGAAAGATTTCGTAACCTGTCCCACCACGAGATCCGTAAACTTCAAAATCACAGGTGTTATCTCGAAAGACTATCCAAGCTTGTTGTCCTTTAGTTAATAGTTGCTTTGGCTCTTTTTTAAGATTTACAAGGACTTTTTGGTAAGTTTGATTGAGTTTTTTGTCTGCGGCTGCGTAAGATTGTTGAGAACAATACTTCAATTCTGGTGTTGTTGTTGCTTGAGAGCAGTTAATTGCTGGCTTTTGTGCGATCGCTGTAGCTGTGCTTGGTGTAGCGAAGCTAGGAATAACTACGACTGATAAAAATGCGATCGCAGTCAAAATAAAAGCAATAAATAATTTTTTATACATTTTATACATTTTATACATAGCTTCTACATACCTTGTTGATGAAAAATCAAAAATCAACTAACCCCTCGTTCGCCCATAAACCTCATAATATGTAAATAACATAGCCTCTCTCCATATGTTAGAGAAAGGCTATGACTGAGGGCTATTTTAAGATAATTGATAAGGTTAAAGAATTCGGTATAACTCTTGAGATATTACTGAGCGATATTGTTTTACCGCTCTATAACTATCTACTCAATCACTCCAGCTTATTCCGGAAACTTTCCAAAAAATTTTTTCACAAGGTAATCAATTCCTAAAACTGGGCTGCTCTCTGAATGATCATACACAACCTAGTGAATTACTTGAATTAGAGATATTTAAGCATAGGATGTGAACAAATGTAAATTTTTTTGAGAAGTGACGTAAATCATTTGAAAATGAGAAACACTATGTTGGGTAAAGGTTAACAAGATGAAAGCTAAGAAAATCAACAAAAGAAGAGAACTTGTCTGATTTATTTTACTCTGTATAAATAAAATTTTAGTAAATTTACTTCCTGCTGCCAAAGTCATAACAATAGGGATAATAAAGTCAAAATATATGTTCAAAACGACTCAGATTGTAACGACACCTTCAGTAGAACACTTACTAAAGCTTTGGGTAAGACGTTACATACCTGACTTATCTTCTCTATCCCTATCTCAAGAAATATTGATCGCTTCATTGACAGAAACTATTTCACCAGAAGGTAGAGTGCAAACTGTTGCGAGATTAAAAAATAATTTATTAGATATTAATAGTCAAATGGCATGGCTACAAACAAAATCTCTGCATAATTATATTCCTAATGTTTTAGATTTTAACGAAGCCAAAAAAATTACTGAATCTGCACTTATTGTTTATAAAATTCTACTAGATTTTTACCAAAAACAAGCATCTTATACGAGTGCATTAATCACAACATCATCACAAAGATTTCTTAAGTTTGAGGATATTTTTCTTGCTGAATTTGGGATATCAACGATCAAGGAATTAGCCTACACACTGGAACCGACATTAATAGCATTTCAAGAGCAACATATGGCATGTAAAGACTGGTGTACACTAGGCTTTATGACTACGCAGTTAAAATTTACTAATAAATTAATTTTAAATCAAATTACACCGATTGAAAAAATCTTACTCAGTCCATATATCACTTTTATTGAAGAGCAAGTTGCCATTCCCTGGCAAAGATTATGTGTTGCAAGTGCTAAACATGATTTAGATTCACCTGTTTTTACTCTTGTAGAGCAAATGTTACCAATGGCTGAAGATATTGCTCATACTGTTTACCATAAACTAGTAGAATTATTTCCTAATCATTGTAGTCGTAGCGGTTTATTACACAGTCCAACAGTCGCACAATCAAGTATTCGTGACTTGAATATGTTCCAAGCCTATCTTTGGCTATGTGTATTAGAGGAAAGTCTCGTACCAGTAGAACAGGAACTTGTAGCTTTATGTGTAATGGTCATGGAAAAATTAGAGGTGAAATGGAAAATATTACAACAATGGAATCAAATCTTAATGGATGAAATTATTCATCGTGTAAATCCAGAGTATAAGGAGATTTTGTTACCTTATATTGAAGGAATGATACAAGCTTTTGATAGGTGAAATGTTAGTCGGAGGGAATAGGGAACAGATTTTCCTTATTTTGTCATCTGAGAATGCGATCGCACTACTGCATTTCAAAATCATTCGTGAACAACACGACGCTCAGAAAGAATATTTCCCGTATCTTCTGCAATCAAAAGCAAAATATTACATAATGACAGAAAACTAACCTCCACAAAAGCTCATCCATGTCTCAGGAGATTGCTGTTGAATTTCGTCATGTCACCTTTAGCCGTAACCATCGCCCACTGGTAGCAAATCTGAATTTCAGTATTTCTCAAGGAGAAGCGCTGGTATTACTTGGGCGTAGTGGAAGCGGTAAAACTACGACAATGAAATTAATCAACCGCTTGTTCACACCCAGCCAAGGCGAAGTGTTATTTAACAATATTCCCACAACCCAGTGGAATGAAATTAAATTACGGCGCAAGATTGGTTATGTAATTCAAGAGACAGGTTTATTTCCCCATTTTACTGTTGAGCGGAATGTGGGTTTGGTTCCCTCGCTAGAAAATTGGAAACCCAACCAAATCAAAAGCCGTGTTTATGAAATGTTGCATTTGGTGGGTTTAGAACCTGAAAGGTTTGCTCAAAGGTATCCCCACGAATTGTCCGGAGGACAAAGACAACGAGTTGGTGTTGCGAGAGCTTTAGCAGCCGACCCGCCTGTATTGTTGATGGATGAACCTTTTGGCGCCCTTGATCCGATTACGCGGTTAGAATTGCAGCGAGAATTTAAACGGTTACAACAGGAATTAGGCAAAACAGTTGTTTTTGTGACTCATGATATTCAAGAAGCCTTTGTTTTAGCGTCGAGAATTGGTTTAATGTATGGGGGAGAATTGGTAGTGTTGGGAACTCCAGCAGAATTTATGCGATCGCCCCACCCAGAAGCTCTTGCTTTTTTGCAATGTCTCAAACCACCTTTATGAATTTCAACGACTTTTTTTAATTAAATAAGCACCACAAATCTGGGAAGGCAATTTAAAACAGCAAAGTATTAAAGGTTTTCTCATACTGTGTCTTTGTCAAGCTGCGCCCAATTCTCTTCATATTTTTCATCTGTGGATTTTTAATGGTTGTAGCGATTTAAACGATATTTACATCAATCAACCTGATTTTACCCAAAAGTATTAGTTGATATTAATACTAATTGTTTCAGACAATTTCTATACTTTGCCTCTTATCTTGAAAACTCAACAATTATAAATCATATTTCTTTTAATAGATGTTAAAAAGAAAATAAATATTTACTCTTAAGGTGTTTTTTTGAAAAAATATCCTTCAAGAATGTATGGCAAGGAAACGTATTCTGATAATTGATGATGAAGAAGATTTATGCACGATCCTTAAAGTTTTTTTAGAAAGAATAGCAAAAATGGAAGCTCTAACAGTTCAATCTGGTCATGAAGGTTTGTCATTAGCTGAAAGAGAATTACCTGATGCAATTTTGCTAAATGTGGTGATGTTTGACATCTCTGGAATAGAAGTGTTTAGAGAGTTAAAGAATAATCCGCAAACCCAAGACATTCCAGTTATTTTTTTAACTGCTAAATTGGATCGACCAACTTTAAATAGATTAAAAGAACTCGATGCAGCAGGGATAATATCTAAACCTTTTGATCCTAAGAAATTTCTTGATGAAATGAATAGTATATTAGATTGGAATTAAAATTTAAATACAGACCGCTACTCTACGAGAAGCCTGAACGTCAATTTTAAGAGTACGTAGATATCTAGTAGTTTCTCAGAACGCGATCGCTTGTTGATGGATTTGAATGGCGATCGCACTATTCTAGAGGAGAACAACAAGCGATCGCACATCCGACACCAAACGCGATCGCTCTTTGATGGATTTGAATGGCGATCGCACAACTAAAGGATAATTTATGACGCGATCGCAAACTCTACACTAAACATCCAGATCCCCGACTTTTTCAAAGATACAGCTGGCGAATAGGGGGTATGACCCCCTAATACAGATCAAGAAGTGAAATCAGAAGATACAGCTAGTTGAGAATCTAGTGACATCTCATTTGCTCATATG
>JANBVI010000030.1 GCA_024239075.1 Fischerella sp. CENA71
GTCATGCTTTGGGATGTAGAGACGTGCCAATAGCGCTATAGCGCATGGCTTCGCTAAGGCACGTCTCTACAGGGTATTAGATGTCTAATCGATTTGTCTTATCCGAACCGTATTGAATGACTAATGACAACACAAAGCGTCTATGGTGATAATCTAGGTGATTGGGGCGTTGATCACGGTGTTGTAAGTAATGGATTATAAAGACGCAGGAGTTGATGTTGAGGCTGGTCGAGCTTTTGTAACCCAGATTCGGAATTTGGTTCATAGCACTTTTAGACCAGAAGTGTTAGGCGGATTGGGAGGCTTTAGTGGCTACTTTCAGTTACCAACTGGTTTACAGGAACCAGTGCTAGTTTCTGGTACTGATGGTGTAGGTACAAAGCTGAAAATTGCTCATACTCTCAACATCCATGACACCGTTGGGGTTGATTTGGTGGCGATGTGCGTTAATGATGTGTTGACATCTGGCGCAGAACCACTATTTTTTTTAGATTACCTGGCAACTGGTAAGTTAGAAAAAGAGCAATTAACTCAAGTTGTTGCGGGTATTGCTTCTGGTTGCAAACAAGCGGGTTGTGCTTTGTTGGGGGGAGAAACAGCAGAAATGCCTGGTTTCTACCAAACTGGTGAGTATGATTTGGCTGGCTTTTGTGTGGGAGTTGTAGAAAAAAGTCAGCTACTCGATGGTTCGCAAGTACAAGTGGGAGATGTGGCGATCGCTCTGAGTAGCACAGGTGTTCACAGTAATGGCTATAGTTTAGTGAGGAAAATTATCTCTGATCACGGGTTTGCTTGGGATCAGCGCCCAGAATTACTTGGTGGTAAAACTTTAGGAGAAACTTTCCTCACACCTACCCGCATCTACGTCAAACCCGTTCTCGCTGCACGCCAAGCGGGTTTAGAAATTCATGGTATGGCTCATATCACTGGTGGTGGTTTACCAGAAAATTTACCCCGATGTTTAGGACAAGGGCAAGCAATTAAAATAGACACTAATAGTTGGTCTATTCCACCTGTATTTCAATGGTTAGCTGAGACTGGTTCCGTGAGTCCCCAAGCGATGTATAATACTTTTAACATGGGGATTGGTTTTGTCTTACTTGTACCTCCGCAACAAGTACAGCCAGCAGTTGATCATTTTGAGTCACAAAATATTGCAACTGATGTCATTGGTGAAGTGATTACTGGCTCCGGTGAATTATTAGGTTTACCGGAATAATTGACAAATTAAATACATCTGATCAGGTTGTTTTTTTTCCGAATCAAGTGGTTTTTGTACTGAAATAATCAGTATTATAGCCGTTATTTCTATATCTGTGTTTTGTGGAAATAACGGATAGATTTAGCACTTTTTATTACTTTTGTTGAAGTTGGCAATCGAAAATACTCATGACCAATTGCATTTAAATTTGCTAACGTAGTCTTAACATATTGAAAAATATTACCAACCAAGCTTAAAAAAAAGCCACCAACACTATGTAAAAGTGCTGGTAAGTTTCGAGCTATGAATAGGTTGTGTTGGAGTGTTAACTATCACTCATTCACAAGAAAAGAGGGGGTTATGACTGTCAATTGTATTCGGACTGCTTTTGCCTCTAGAGAATTATTAGAAGAAGTATTTCAAAACATCGATGCTCAAAGTTGTCCGAAGTGCTTCAACTTTCACATGCACACCATTTACTCTGATGGCAAATTACACCCTAGTGGGTTAATGGAACAAGCGATCGCCATCGGTTTAGAAGGACTAGCAATTACCGATCATCATAGTATATCTGGCTACCAAGTAGCACAACAGTGGCTAGAAGATTGGCGATGGAGTCACCCAGGTGTCCGTGTTCCTCACCTCTGGAGTGGTGTAGAAATTAATGCTGACTTGCTAGGTATAGAAGTTCACATTTTGGCTTATGCTTTCGATACTACACACCCAAGTATCAAGCCATACATCCAAAGAAGAATTACTACAGGAGAAGAATATCAAGCAATTAACGTTATTGCTGCGATTCACAAAGCAGGCGGGTTAGCGGTACTTGCTCACCCAGCACGCTATAGAAAATCGCATTTAGAATTAATTCCTGCTGCTGCGGAACTTGGTATTAACGGTGTGGAAAGTTTCTACGCTTATAACAACCCAAAACCTTGGAAACCCAGTGCGACAGAATCAAAACAAGTCCAACAGTTAGCTGTTGAATACGGACTTTATAACACCTGTGGAACTGATACCCATGGTTTGAGTTTATTGCAGCGATTGTAAACACGGAAAAATAATGAATTATGAATGATGCACATTTCAGAATTCATCATTTTTCAACTCGTTTAACTTCCTATTTTTGACTCGGTGTGCGGCTGATAGTTACAAAAAATGCGATCGCACCTACGCGAATCTCTATTTTAAGTATGAATCACCTTACAATGAGCTTGAGGTGGGATAAAATGAAAAGTAATGGCGCGATCGCTTTCAGTAATAATTTACTCTTTATGATTCTTCGCTCGGTGTGCGACTTGAGGCGACACATATACCTGCAAACACAAAGGCGATCGCACTTACCCAAACCCCAATCTCTGGTGTAATCAATTGCGGTTGGGGAAATACCACCGGAAATAAACCTCCCACCAATCCAAACCCTGCAAAATACATTCCCACTGCTAACCCAGCCCAACGAGGACTTACTAGAGAAAAGGAAAAGGGAATACCACCGTTGACTATTAAACTAAACCCACATACACCTAGCAAAATTACAGGTATGTATGTGCCTAAATATAAACTCATCATTAAATATATACTAATTACACCAACACCAATCAGCATAGCTAGGCGATTACCAATTTTGACAGCCAATGCGCCTGCTGGTAGAAATGCCACCGCTATGACAAGATTGATGATCAACATCATGATGTCAACATTATCGGTATTCAAATTTACCTTAAGTAACTTACTCAAAGAATCCATCATTAACCGCGAACCCAAAGCGACACCGACACCAGTACCCAAAATCAAAGCTAATGAGCGGAGAAATTGTCCTGGATTTGTCCATGTTTGTACCTCCTCTACAAATGGATTGGGAGGATGAAACAACCGCAGTGTCGCCGCCGCACCTAGAAGAACAAAGGAACCAATAGCAAAGGTAAAGATAGGCCCTAAACCAAGAATAAAATTACTAGCCACTCCTCTAAACGCACCAGCAACTCCACCGACGAAAATAATCACGCTGAGTGCTGAAGGTAACTGTGGTGGAAGCGCGTAGTATACTAATAACGCAAAGATTGGGCTGCGAAACACAGTCATTGCTAACGCCCAGGCTACCAGTATTATGGGTAATAACCATCTTGTAACATCTGATGGCGTCATAAAAGTGACAATGCAGGGAATAGCAATAAACAAAGCCGAGGATAAAATCACTCCCAAGGTAATAAAAGGAAAGCGACTTCCCACCCGATACTTGACTTGATCCGAAAGCGCCCCCATCAGCGGTTCCATCAACACCGCCAAGGTGTTTTCTAAAATTATGACTCCAACTGCTAAGGACTCAGGAAAGCCAAACCCAACCAGAAGTTTAGGCAAGTACACATTATAAATCAGCCAGCAGATGATAATTGCTCCCTGCACTCCTGCTAAACTCCAAACTTGCAACCACAAAATTTTGGGCTGAGTCATGATTCCTGTATCTTTTTCCATACCCTATAAACTCTGTGCTGTTTCACACAGACAAATTCACATTGCTGAGATAGCTTTCCACAATCCTACATTGGTTGCTGGTTAATCGGAAAAACTCTACGAAAAGCAGCACTTAACAGATGTCTGCAAACTCGGAGACGATGATTAAATGTTGGCAAGCGCAAAACACAAGCCCATCGTCGGATAGTATAAGCGATAGAACCTTCGAGACAAATACCACAGCAAAATACTACGCCTGCGTTAATCCCCAATGTCATCATTTCGCCAAGATGATGGTAACGGAAGATTTTGAGTGGTTTTCCAGTCAGAGACGCCCGCAGGTTACTAGCTGCTGTTCTGGCTTGTTGTAAAGCTGCTTGTGCTGTTGCTGGTACTTTTTGTTTGTCAGGATGGTGAATTGCTGCAATGTCTCCGACAGCAAAAACTTCTGGATAGTCAAACAACTGTAGGGTAGAGCGGACTAGTAGTTTTCCTTGAGGATTTTGCCGACAGTTGAGATTGTTTAACCATTCCCAATTTTGAGTACCAATAGTCCAGACTATCAGGTCTACAGGGAGCGTGTATGTCTGTTGGTTTTTGCTCAAAGTGATTTGACTGGCTGCAAAATTTTCGATTTGCGTACCTAAATCCAGTTTCACTCCACAAGTAATTAACGCCCGATGGGCTGCTTTTTGGCAAGCAAAAGAAAAATCTCGTAAAATTTTTTGGCGTCTATCTATTAAATAAACTTGTCCTCTGTTTTGCAGACGGTTAGCTAGTTTACAAGCTAGTTCGACTCCATTACCCCCAGCACCGATAATTGCTATTTGGATATGTTTTTTGGAGTCAGTTTCCAGAGATTGCAGCTTTTGCATCAGACGTTCAGCATCAGCTAAACTCCGAAAAGCATAAGCATAATTGGTAATACCAGGAATCGCATCTAATCGAGTTTGTTGACCGACTGCTAAGACTAGATGATCGTATGTGATTTGTTTGTGCGATCGCAACTCTATCTGACGTTGCTCTAAATTAACAGCTTCCACCGTATCATGGCAAAACTCAACTGCTGTATTTGCTAATAGTTTTGCAAAAGTCGGGGTAATTTCCCAAGAATCTACTTCTTGAGTTAGCAATTCATATAGTAAAGGTGTAAATAAAAAATGTTCTTTCTGATCAATGAGAATAATTCGGGGACGTAAAGATTTAATCAAATGAGTATACTTACTTAGATATAATGCCGTAAATAAACCAGCGAATCCCCCGCCAATAATGCAAATTTGAATTGATCTTTTCGGTATGAATACTGTATTGTATAAATATGAAATTGGGTGTTTCATAATTCAATAAATTTCCACAGATTCAGGTAATGCACCCTATTTGTACATACACATATATTTCCCAAAAATATTATTTGGCAAACAAATAATAGATAGTAAATAACTTTTATGCTGACTAAAGCAACTGCTCATCAATTCGCTCATGAATGGATTGCAGCCTGGAACTCTCACAACCTCAACCGCATTCTTGAACACTACACCGATGATTTTGAGATGAGTACACCATTCATCGCCAAAATCATGAATGCAGCGTCGGGAACATTGTATGGGAAAGAAGCAGTAAAAGCCTATTGGCAACAAGCCCTAGAAAAAATCCCAGACTTACATTTTGAATTAATCGAAGTACTTTATAGTGTGGATAGTCTGTGCATTTACTACAATTCCGTCTTGGGATTGCGTGCAGTTGAGTGGTTTTTATTTGACAGTAATGGCAAAGTCAAGAAGGCGATCGCACACTACAACGACTTGGAAAATCATTAAATTAAGTCAGCACAAAAAAATTACGCAAATTAGGTAAAATACTAACCAAGTATATTTACATAATTTAATTATTCAGGATTCACAATGATTTTTGCAGGTAAACGACCATCAAACTTGGGTGTTCGCGATCGCAAATTAGCACCTTGTCCAAATAGCCCAAACTGTGTTTGTAGCCAAAGTACAGACGCAGTTCACAAAATAGCGCCATTAACTTACACTTCCAGTCCAGAACAAGCACTAGCAGACATCAAAACTATCATTCAGTCCCTCCTCAGAACAACTATCATCAACGAAAGTGATGATTATTTGTATGCTGAGTTCAAAAGTGCCTTAATGGGATTTGTGGATGACGTTGAATTCTATGTAGACCGTAATGACAATATCATCCATGTTCGTTCAGCTTCGCGATTAGGTCAAAGTGATCTGGGTGTGAATCGCAATCGCATAGAAACTATTAGAACAAAGTTAAACGAAATACAGCAAAACCGTCTTTAGCTAGAGGAAAAAACTCGCTAGAGTTTTAGGATGAAAAATAGTACTCATTGAGTGGCCAGTCATGAGCCAAGCAGTATTTCCACCTACAGACCAACCCATAAGCGTTCCACCCATGGATCGCTATAATCAGGAGTTGATCGAAAATCTCCACCCGCCAGATTGGAGTAACCCTGAACCTGCACCATGTTACAATTTAGTAGTCATCGGTGCGGGTACTGCTGGGTTAGTTACAGCTGCGGGTGCAGCTTTGTTAGGTGCAAAGGTGGCTTTGGTAGAAAAGCACCTGATGGGCGGAGACTGTACAAACGTTGGTTGCGTACCGTCGAAAACCATGATTCGTTCGGCGCGTTTAGTTGCAGATATTAAACAAGCTGGAAAATTTGGTATTGATACTTTTCGCCACATTGACGTTGATTTTCCAGCCGTCATGGAACGTTTGCGGCGAATTCGGACAGCAATTAGTCCTCATGATTCCGCCAAGCGATTTCAGCAGGAATTTGGAGTAGATGTATTTTTTGGCAATGCATATTTTTCCGGTCGTGATACTGTAGAAGTAGCAAATAAAACTTTACGCTTTAAAAAAGCAGTAATTGCTACTGGTTCTAGTCCCAAAAAATTATCGATTTCAGGCTCAGAAGAAGTTCAATATTTAACTAACGAAAACGTATTTTCTCTGACACGCAGACCAAATCGTCTTGCTGTGATCGGCGGAGGTTATATTGGTTGCGAATTAGCTCAGACTTTTCGTCGTTTAGGCTCAGAAGTGATTGTGCTGCAAAAAGGTTCTCAGTTGTTGGGGCGCGAAGATGCAGATGCAGCAGCAATTATCCAAAAAACTTTTGTCAGAGAAGGTATTCAATTAACTTTAGGGGCGAATATTCACAAAGTTGAACGCCAAGATGCAGACAAAGTTATTCACTATGAAGCCAACGGGAAAGACTACCAGGTACATGTAGATGAAATTCTTGTAGGAGTGGGGCGATCGCCTAACGTGGAAGATTTACACTTGGACTCGGTAGGTGTCCAATATGACAAAAATAAGGGAGTCATTGTCAACGATTACCTGCAAACAAGTAACCCTCGTATATATGCGGTGGGAGATGTTTGTATGGAATGGAAATTTACCCACGCTGCTGATGCAGCAGCCAGAATAGTCGTTCAAAATGCCTTGTTTTCAGTCTTGGGAGTGGGACGCAAAAAACTAAGTTCGCTGATCATGCCTTGGTGTACCTATACTGATCCAGAGGTTGCCCATGTCGGTATGTATCCTGAGGAAGCCAAAAATAAAGGTATAGAAGTTGACAATTATTATATTACCTTAAACCAAGTAGACCGAGCAATTATTGATGGTGAAGCAGAAGGATTTGTCAAAATTCACGTCAAAAAAGGCACTGATAAAATATTAGGTGCAACCATTGTGGCTCGTCATGCTGGAGAGATGATGAGCGAGATTACCTTAGCAATGACTAATAACCTGGGAATGAGAGCGATCGCCAAAACAATACATCCCTATCCTACCCAAGCAGAAGCGATTCGCAAAGCTGCCGATGCTTACAATCGTACGCGTTTAACTCCTTTAGTGAAGAAAATCGCCTCCAGTTGGTTATCATGGCAGCGTTAAATAGAATTGCGATCGCCCCACATAATCACATCTCTCATTTTTTCTGTGTCACCAAAACACGCCAGAGAATAAAGACTGTAAATCCCACATAGACAAATACAGTTAGCCATTCTTGAGGACTACCAAACGTCTCATTCATTTTTTGAGATTTTCCACGATATATCTAATTTGATCTTTGTCCTCCTTCCCATCTCCTCCTTGTCGCTCATAACCAATTTTTAATTTTTAATTTTTAATTGATAAGTCCCCGTGTCCCCAAACCACTACTGTGGTTTCTGAGTCGCAATAGCCAACTTAGCCCCTTTAACTTGTCGCACCTTATCCATCACCGTGACAACTTGACCGTGACCCACTTTTTCATCAGCATTAATAATTACCAAAGCTTCTGGATTAGAACCCACCAAAGTACGCACTTGTCCTTCTAATGCATCAACGGTAGTGGGTTTACGGTTCAAGCTCACTTGTCCATCTTTATCGACCGTGACAGTAATTTTAGTCGGAATTTGCTGTTGCTTGGCTGTTGCTGCCTTGGGTAAACTGACTGGCAAACCCTCGGAACGAGTTAAATACAACGTTGACATAATAAAAAATGTCAAAATTGCAAAAATCACGTCTATCATCGGTACGATATTGATCTGCGGTGGCAAATCTGGCTCATCTTGTAGGCGCATAAGCTCTATCTCCTCTTTCGTAACGACGACGATATAGTAATTCTAATTGTCCGCCGTATTCTTGAATCGAAGCTATTTGACGTTGGTACAACCCCCGGAACGTATTAGCAAAAAGCAATGTAAAGATAGCTACAACTAATCCTGATGCTGTAGACACAAGCGCTTCACTAATACCTCCGGTGACACCTGCGGTTTTTTCACCTCCCACATCACGAATATCGAGTGCTGCAAACGAGACAATCAATCCCAATACAGTCCCCAGCAAACCCAACAGTGGTGCAAGACCAATGATTGTCTCAAAAAGATTTTGGAAGCGCTTAAGGACAGGAATTTCTGCTTGGGCTTCACTTTCTAAAGCCAAACGAAATTCTTCCGGTGTGGGTTCTTCTAGTTGTAATGCTGAGAGAAAAATACGTGAGATGGGCAAGTCGGCATTTTTTTTCAGTTTATCTATTGCACCAACAACGTTCTCTACACGATAGAGATTTAATACATCTCGTACTACTTTATTTTGACGAGTGTTAATGCGATACCAGAAAAGCACCCGTTCAATGATCAATGCGATCGCCACCACACTAAATGCAAGCAGGGGCCACATAACGACGCCACCTGCTTTGAACAACTCATTGAAATTAGTTAGCATGTAATGCTTCTTTAAAGATGAACAATGTAACAGTTAGACTAGCAGTAAATGATATAACTTATCAATAGCAAAGTAAATTCGTAAAAACATTGTGTCAACCTTAATTAACTTTTATTACATAAAATTTATTATAAATTTAAAGGGTCTTGGGAAGCCAAACCATTAATAAATTAAGCATTTCCGCATTGCAATACTCTATAAAAGTTAACTAATTTTTTTATACTTTTATTGCTTGACTTTTGCTTCTAGGCATTTTAATCTGACTGATTAGGTAATAATGAGTTGCAATATTATGAGCTTTTCCAGCATCGCAGTGCAGCAGCGAGAAAAAGAAGCCAAAGCTCTAAAGTCTTTTATGGCTTTTAGCCTGATTGGTTCACTAGCGCTGCATATTGGGGTATTAGCTTCTGGCATTGGCAATCTTTTCAGTAGAGTGCCTTCTGAAGGAGAACCAATAGAATTCACAATTGTTGAACCTACGACGCTGGAAACGCCAGAACCACTAGAAGAAACTAAAAAAGAGACTCCAAAACAAGAACCCATAGATATCAGTAAGACTCTAAGCACGAAGGCAACTACTGACTCTAGCAATAATACTGAAGTTATACCCGTACCAAAACCTCCTCAACCATTGGTAAAAGTAGAGAAACAAACGATACCACAACCAAAACCTGTTGTTCAGCAACCAAAGAATACACCAGATTCGCGTCCAAATCCTACTGTTGCAACCAATACTTCCCCCGCAACAGCACCAGCGCCAAATAATACGCAGCCAAGCAATGAAAATCTGCGGCAGGTTTTAAGCGGGGTAAGAGATTCTAGAAACAGTCAAGGAAGTACTAGTTCAAATGGTGGTGGTGGCGGGGGTTCCACCGTTGCTACTACTACAGGCAATGGTACAGGTACAATAGTTACTGGCGGTAGTGGTACTGGAATAGGAACAGGAACAGGTTCTGGTTTTGGCAGTGGTAGCGGCAGTGGCACAGGAACAGGAACAGGTTCTGGTAACGGTTCTGGTAACGGTTCCGGTAATGGTTCTGGTACTGGTCGCCAAAACGTAGCCACAGCACCGACACCTCCTAAGCTGCAAACAAGTTCAGGAAATGGTCGTGCAGCTTGCCGTAAATGTGATTCTAAATACCCAGAGGATGCCAGACGTAGAGGTGTAGAAGGCAGAGTAGAAGTAGCTGTTGATACTGATGCTCAGGGTAATGTTACGAATGTGCGGATTACCAAATCCAGTGGAAATCGGAAACTAGATGAAGAGCATCTCAACCAGGCTCGGAATTGGAAATTAAAACCCTCAGAGAGTGGGAGACAAGGAGTAGCGATCGCCACTGAATACGCCCTACAAGGTTCCCGTCGTTACCGTAACGTCAAAAAACGTCAAAGACAAAGGGAAGAACAACAAAGAAATCAACAAGCAACTTCTAATTCCCCCAGCACAACACAACAAACATCACGACGTAGAAGAGGGTTTACTTCAGGAACTATTGTTGATGTTCCTCCAGAAGTCAGAACTAGACAACAACAGAATACATCTACATCATCTTCTTCAAACCAAACAACATCAAACCAAACGAGAACTTCTCAACCAACAACACCTACTCGTCGCTTACGCCGTCAGCGTGTGGAAACTCCTTCACAGAGTACCAACCAAACTACCCCAAAACCCATACAGCAGCAACAGCAAGTTGCACCAAATAATCCCACCCCAGCAACACAATCTACCCGTCGCCGGCGCACAGAGGTAAACACATCATCGGGATCGTCTGGTAATCAAACTCAGTTAAGACAATCACTACGTCGTTTAAAACAACAATCTGCACCTATTGTACCTCCGGCTTCTGGTAATGGTGAATAAGATAATTAGACAAGGGGGACAAGGAGGACAATTCATCTCCGCGTCTCTCACTCCTCGTGTCTTGTTCAATGGCGCTTTTGCTTGATCAATCCTTTGAGGGTTTGTAAATCATACTTCCAAACTTTTCCAGTACTAAAAAGTAGATATCCTACTGCTAATAAAGCAGATGCTACTAAAAAAGCCAAAAAATTAACTGAAGCGAAAATACCACCAGTAAAAACAATTACTCCTATTCCACCCAAAATCAAAAGTAATCCGAAAATCGGATTAAATCGTCCCCAAATTAATATGGCAACTCCTGCAATGCACAGCAATACACCTGGAAGCCGTACAAAAATTCCAATTTGAGTACTAGAAGCTAAAATTACAATTCCAGCAATTATTAGAGATGCGCCTAATACTTTGCTAGTTCGATCAACCTTGTGTTTTTGACTTGCGTTAGTATTCTGGGGCTGAAATACTGTTGGGTTGGAAATAGAAATATTATTTGTTTGATTTTGTTGTTGATTTTGAAATATAAAAGTAACTTTTTCTCCTTGAGCTAGGTTAATTTTATCTCCTAAATTGAGAGGATAGCGAGTTCGTGGTTCTAGCTTTGTATTATTAAGATATGTACCATTAGAGCTTCCTAAATCCTCAATATAATAACTATTACCTTCTATGTAAATTTCTGCGTGCATTCGAGAAACTACATCAGCATCTGGTAAAAAAGTAACATCTATATCTGGATTAATTTTCTCATTTGGTTTACCAATACGAATCACAGCTGAAGGTGTTGGTAATTCAAATGATCTATTAGTTTGAACATGAAACAGTTCTAAGTTTAGCTCTGTTGTTTGTGATGTACCTAGATTTTGCATAGGACATACCATTTTGGATTTTGGATTGTAATATTTTATTTTGGTTGTATTTTAAGCAAGCCAAAAAGCTTGTTGATAAAAAATGTTTTGGCCATTGACCATTGTACAGACGCGTAGACGCTCTTCTCGTAAGAGTATAATCGTGTCTGTACTAAGCAATACTCCCTCTTTTCCTTGCTTCTTTATAAGAAATTCCCACATTTTTGATACCAGCTTTGATCATTTGTCGTTCTAACAAAGCAAAGAAACGCGCTTTATCTGCACCACGTACGACTGCTTGATTGTGTGCTTCAGCGATCGCTACAGGGTAGCCATATCCTTTTTGCACTTGTGCCAGCATTAACCCTAGTGCTTCATCAAATAAAGATGTATTTTCTACTACCCATGCGGGTATTTCTATCCGAGCAATTTCGGCTCCTACATGGACATAACAAAAGTAAATTTGCAAATCTTCGTATAAGTCTAGGATACGGGCATTACTGCGCCACAAAGGCCCACGTTGTCCTGGTTTGAGTTGCGTTGTCCAAACATTTGTATCCCGTAGTGATTCAAACAATTTACAAGCAACTTTTTCCATTTGATTTGGGCAAAAACTCATACAATCAGGGGCAGGATGGGGACAAGCCACAAGCCGCAAAAAATTCATTGCTTCAATGCTGCGAGATGCACTTAGATAACCCATCAGAGGAATTTGAGCATCTCGCATTTGCCGCCAAGCTTGTAAAATTGGGGGTAAGATGCGATCGCGTGCATCAAAAGGTAATTGTTCTAAAAACCAGTAAATTAATGAACCATCCACCATAGCGAGGGTGGGAACTTTTGGGGATGGGGAAGTATTAGGAGAAATTACTTCTTGATCTTTTGAGACAACACTACATGCTAATTCTGCTAATACTGTCGCTTCGCTAGCGGTGCGGCAAAAACTCATCCATTCTTCAGTTTTAATACCCCATTGACGGGAAATATATAAATCTTCTGCACGATAAAATATCTCCGGCAAACTATCTAGAAGTGGGTGTTTATTTTGACCATAATGTAAAACAACTCTGCCAATATTGAGCAGATAACAGTAGGCTATTTCATGATGGCTGGGGCTGATTTGGGAACCATCAGTGGCGATTACGGTATGAACTTTTGGTGGAACAGGGATGTCAATACAAGTGTTGAGTGGTTCAACAGGAGTAGCATTAGTAAACGAAATGCGATCGCGCCATTTTTCCTGTTTTTGTACAAACTCTTCTTGGCGATCGCAAGCATTGAGGAAATATTGTTGAGCTAATTCTAAACGTAGGCGACTAGCAGCAGCTTCTTGTGTAAGATGCTGACTCAAACCCTGCATTTGTCGTGTCAGTTTGGTCAGATCAAGCATAGGAATTTTGGGGATTGGGGATTGGGGATTGGGGATTGGGGATTGGGGATTGGGTATTATTGTCTCTCTTATCTCCCTCCTCTCCCTTGTCCCCTGTCCCCAATCCTACAATTATGTTCCTAACATTTGTAAGTTGTGTAAGGTAGCATAAAGTCCTCCTAGTTGCAGTAACTGTTCGTGACTTCCCTGTTCGATTAATTCTCCGCGTTTGAGGACAAAAATCCGATCTACGTTGCGAATTGTGGATAGGCGGTGAGCGATAATAATTGCAGTTCGTCCGAGCAATAGCTGGTTTAAGGCTTGTTGAATTAAGGCTTCTGTTCCTACATCTAGGCTAGCAGTGGCTTCATCCAAGACTAAAATTTGGGGATTGCGAATAGCAGCACGGGCGAAGGCTAATAGTTGCTTTTGACCGCTAGAAAGGTTTGTACCCCTCTGTCGCAATTGAGTATCATACCCTTGGGGAAGTTCTTCGATAAATTGGGCAATGTTGGTTTTTTCTGCTGCTTGTCGTACTTCCTCAAATGAATAACCATCAGCCAAGGTAATATTGCTTTTGACATCGCCAGCAAATAAAAAACCTTCTTGTAAAATTACTGCCATGTAGCGGCGTAGTTCGGCTTGGGGTAATTCTCGGATATCTATACCATCAACTAAAATGCGTCCTTTGCTGGGTTCGTAGAGACGACACAAAAGACGGATGATAGTAGTTTTGCCAGCACCAGTGGGGCCGACTAAGGCGATTTTCTCGCCAGGATGAATTGTGAAATCTAAATCTTTAATTACGTAATCATCTTCTTTATAACCAAACCAAACATGTTCAAATTTGATTTCTCCTAGTTGTGGTTTGGGATGTTCGGTTTCAGATTCAAGATGGTCAACTATTTCGTCAATATATCCAAATTGGACATCCAAAACTGATACTCTGGGATTAGCGCGATCGCGAATTTCGATGGGTTCATCTAAAATATCAGAAACGCGTTCGATGGCAGTGAAACCTGATTGAATGACCGTAAACTTTTCGGCAAATTGTTGTAGAGGCTGAAATAGCCTTTCAGCATACAATACAAATGAAGATAAAGTTCCGAAAGTCAAGTTTTTTTGCAAAAGTAAATAACCACCAGCCCACAAAACAGCTGCGATCGCCACCAAAGAAACCCATTCTAATGTTGCAGATACAGCTGTGTCATGAAAGATAGTTTTATCTACCTCTTTGACATAACGTTTATTGCTTTTACGAAACAACTCAGCATTAAATTTCTCCCGGCGGAAGAGTTGCACAACATTAATGCCAACAATATTTTCTTGTAGTTGAGAATTTAAGATTGAAAGTTCTTCTCTAGATTTGTAATTAGCTTTACGGTACTGTTGTTGAAAATAAATAATTAAAGCTGAGACAGGTATCAGCATCAACAGCAGCATCAAAGCAAGTTGCCACTGGAGCGAAAACATAAAACCGATAATCACCAGCATGGAGAACAAATCAGATACAATGCCAATTGCCCCAGTCGCAAAGACATCTCCTAACACTTCCACATCGCTGGTGAGTCTAGTAATTAATTTACCTACAGGTGTACGGTCAAAAAAGCGCACTGCTAAAGAAGTAACATGCTGAAATAAATCTTGGCGAATATCAGCAGTGATTTGTTGCCCTACCTTTTGTACTAAATAACCCTGAAAGCCTGTAAATATCAATCGAATAATTACCGTGACAACTAACAATCCTTCCAAAATGTGTAAAGCCGACCAGAAAGGAAGATTCCGTAAAAATTCGTAGGTACTCGGTTCTTTGCGAATCAGAGAAATAATCTGTCCAATCAACAATGGTTGGACAGCATTCGCCAAAGTTACTGGTACAAGTAATAGTATTGATAGTGCAAGCGATCGCACATGCCGTCGAGCATAGGGTGTCAATCGCAAAAATAACCGCCAGTCGTTTTCACGTTGACGGTATTCTGAGTGAGATTTTTTTCGAGGTATGGAGATGCTCATAATAGGAAAATTATATTAATTTTTACAATACTATAAGCAAATTTTTTTAATATAGTGTTCGCGTTCCTACTCGTCACCATGCCAAAGATTGAAACCACGCGATTGTACCTCCGACCATACACTCTTGATGATGTCGATGAAACAGCAGTAATTTTGAGCAATCCAGAAGTAATGAAATATTCCCCCAGAGGGCCTATTCCCAAAGATAAAGTCAAAGATGTCACACAACAAATTTTAGAATTTTTTATTCAGCATTGGAAACAACACGGTTTTGGTGTTTGGGCTGTAGTAGAAAAAGCTACAAATAAATTAATTGGTCATTGCGGGTTAAATTTTTTACCAAAGAGTCCAGAAGTAGAAGTTCTTTATCGTTTGGAGCAAGCTTACTGGTATCAAGGTATCGCCACAGAAGCAACAAAAGCCAGTTTGAGGTATGGTTTTGAAGAGGTCAAGTTAGATAAAATTGTTGCGATCACATCACCAGAACATATTGCTTCCCGCCGTGTGATGGAAAAAGCTGGATTAAAGTATGAAAAAGATGCCCACTTCTATAATTTAAATGTAGTGTATTATGCTCTGACACGAGCAGCTTGGCAACCGGATGAATCTAGTTATACTCTGCAACTTGCATGAATTTGCTACATACTGACCGTCTGTACCTAAGACCATGCCAACTTGAGGATCTTGACTCTCTACACGAGTTATGGTGTGATGCGGATATTCGGCGATTTCTCTTCGACGACCGCCAAATCTCCCGTGAAGAAGCCCAATCTTTTATTGAAGCCAGCATTGCTAGCTTCAGCAATCACAGTTACGGAATTTGGTTATTTTTTGAAAATCACAGCGATAAGATAGCCGGGTTTACAGGTTTACTCCAGTTTACAGAAGAATTGCCTAGTTTAATTTTTGGTGTCCGACCCCAATTGTGGGGACATGGCTACGCAACCAAAGCCGTTCTAACTATGCTTGATTATGCATTTGCAGACCTGGGTCTTAAATATATAGTTGCAGATGTCGATGAGCCAAACGATCGCTCAATTCATGTATTGGAAAGAATTGGCATGTCTCAGACAAAAAGAGCCATAGTTAACGAAAGACCCTTGCTTTACTATGAGATTTATGCCCCTGATAGGGAAAATATAAATAATGTCAGAGATTGACGCTTACGAACATATTGCGAAAGCTGCCCTCAATCAATATGCTGTAGTTCAGCAAGAACTTCGGTTTTTGGGTCACAGTGGAAACGTGACCTTTTATGTGGAAACATCAGAGGAAAAATTTCTCCTCCGTATCCATCAATCATTTTCAGGGTTACAGGATGATATATGGCAAAGACCAGAGATTATCGAATCAGAACTTTTGTGGCTTGCAGCCTTGCGTTATGAAACCAACATCATAGTGCAAGAGCCAGTGCAAAATTTAGAAGATAGATGGGTGACACAAGTTTTAGCCGATAATACCCAAGATATTTTTTATTGCTCATTGCTACGTTGGATTGATGGCTACATCTGTGATGCTGACCGAACATCACAACAAGCTCACCAGCTCGGCTTATTAATAGCTCAACTGCATCACCACAGCAGTCAGTGGAAATTACCACAAAATTTTGTACGTCCAATATTTGATGAAAATCGTTTGCGTGCAGCACTATCAGCATTTTACCCAGCAGTATCTTATGGCTTAGTTTCACCAGAGCATTATGAGATGCTGACACAAGCAACCCAAAAGATTGAAAGCATGATCAAAATACTAGGTCAAGCCCAAGATATTTGGGGATTAATTCATGCAGATTTACATGACGGCAACTACTTATTTTACAACGAACAAATTCGACCAATTGATTTCGCTCGTTGTGGCTTTGGATACTACCTTTATGATATTGCTGAGTCACTTCAACATTTACTTCCTCAAGTGAGACCCTCATTTTTTGAAGGTTATCAAACTATTCGTAAGTTACCTGATAATTACTTACAAATAGTAGAGGGATTCTTTATCATGGCAATCATATATAATTACTCCTTTCATCTGAATAATCCCAAAGAACATAAATGGATTTCTGATGATGTTCAACATATTGCTAAAAAGCATCTTTATAAATATCTTGCAGGTGAGTCGTTTTTGTTTAATTAGGTAGACTCGCAAAGCTCAGATCCCCGACTTCTTTGATAAGTCGGGGATCTTTAGAAGTAGGGTGCGTTAGGCTGAAGCCATAACGCACAATGTGATCTGCTGGTGCTTTAACAGACAAAATATCTGAAGATTTGAGATCATTTTCTCTAAGCAGTATTGGAACGTATTATAGTGAAATTTGATGAAAGTAAGATATTTACGAGATAAAAGCCTTATTTTTGAGTTAAAAATCTGTTTTATGACTTATGAAGCTAATTTACGACTCAGAAACTTGATTTAAAACTCGGAAACTTGATTTAAAACTCAGAAACTTGATTTAAAACTCAGAAACTTGATTTAAAACTCAGAAACTTGATTTAAAACTCAGAAACTTGATTTAAAACTCGGAAACTTGATTTAAAACTCAGAAACTTGATTTAAAACTCGGAAACTTAATTTAAAAGTTAGAGATTATCTATACCATTTCACGTTAATCACGATACATATAGCAATCCTAAATCATTCATGAGAGGTAAGTAGTTAGACAAAATTACTGTCCAGTTACTTAAGATCCCCGACTTTTTTAAGAAGTTGGGGGTCTGGGATTATCAATTAGGATTGCTATATCGCTTGTCGATTTCTAAAACACAAATCTTGTCGTGTTTTCAATTTACATCAGACGTAACTCTATGCATAAGCAAACTTACCTGAAAGTACCTTTTGTTTGGCAAGAACCTCAGCCACTTATCGAATTTCCTCCTCGATTGAAGTTTGAATCGATAAACACGATGAGTAATGAAGTGCTGCTTTCAATCTTAGCTCGTGTAATGGGTTCATCTATTGATGCAAGTGATCAAAAGACAGTAGCGCTACACGGTATCCACCAAGCTGCTAAACAGTTTCTTGATTCCGCAAAAGATGGCTTTTCTTACCAAGATGAATGGTGGCAATTTGGAATTAACAGTAACAAGGAAATAGTGGGATTTGTTTTACCTGTTGTTTATCAGGATGGTGCAAAAGAAAATTTACAAGAAGGCACAATCTACTATATTGGAGTTTTGCCAGAGTATCGTGGTCTTGGTTTTGCAAATGATTTGTTGTTCAAGGGAACACGAGTACTACAGGATATCGGAGTTTGGCGGGTGTTCTGCGATACAGATGTGAACAACTTATCAATGATTTCTGCTTTTAAACGAGTTGGGTATAAACAGTACAGTGAACCTTGGGAGCGTCCGCTTTGAACTTTATGTGTAACGATAACATCAAGCGATCGCATAATTAACTAAAATTTCTCGGTCAAAGTCCAGCGCACCAAACTTCTGGAGAAACGCAACATGACTTTTCGAGTGCTAAAACCGTTATGGCAGAAAGCGAGCATCGATGCTCGCTTTTTTATCCCTTGTTGTAGGCGAAAAGCCCTTAAAGAGGCTATAGCATGGTATTGTTACCGCCACTATTTAGCCGAACTGTATGGTTACAAGTCCTTTGACATTAAACTTAGACACCGTTCACCTGACGGACGAACAGTTCTACCAGCTATGTCAAATTAACCGCGAGTTGAAATTTGAATTTATCTGATTATTAACTGAGAACTAATATACTAAATTGGCTCACCCTATCTGCCATGACACAGACAGCCTTTGATCGATTTTGGGAACTTATATTTGGGGCGATCGCTCTCAATCCCAAAGCCTTTGAATCGATCCAAATTTTACCACAAGGTTTTCGAGTTGCACTTTACACAGTACTGCTAGCAGGTTTTTCGCAAGCTTTCGGTCAAGGGATTGTGTTATTTGTCAATCGAGTCAAACCAATTCGCTTTCTTCTCAGTTTAGCGATCGCCTCAGTATTATTTGTATTTAGCGTGTTATTTTGGGGTCTGAGTACATGGTTTGTCAGTTGGCTATTCTTTGATGCTAGTACTCCATATGAAACTGTATGGTCTCTTCTGGGACTAGCCTATGCACCAATGATATTTAGTTTTTTGGTCGCCTTACCCTATTTCGGTGTACCGATTAACGTTATACTTTCTATCTGGACACTATTGGCCTTTGAAGTTGGTTTACATGCAGTCCTACATGTAAGTGTATGGCGAGCCTTTTGGTGTGCAGCTTTAGGATGGGTAGTACTGCAAATTTTACAACGGACTATAGGTAAACCCATCGCAGCGATCGGTGTCTGGCTTTCTAATACGGTGGCTGGGACAAAACTAGTCACAGATATGCGAGGAATAGAAAACCTTCTGCAAACAAGGGGACAAACCCTCTTCAGGATTTATCCAATTACTAACACCCTCGACAACAGAGACGACAGGAAGTGAGATGATGTTAAAGCGAGTCGTCAAATTCTTAGGTATTTTTTTGATAGCCTTGCTTTTGACTGTATTATTTCCACCACTGCGCCATATGTGGGTAGTTGCGTACAATGCTCTGAGTGAGGCGCTAACTTTGACTATAAGTTTGGCGCAGATTGCTTTAATTGCTATTCTCTTCGCCGGACTCCTTGTTCCTTTAGAAGCCTTGGGTTGGTGGGCAGGTTGGTATGGTGATCAAATTGATACTACACTTGATCCAGGTAGATTAGAAGAACCAATCCCACCCCAAACAGATATTGTGCGTTTTGTGATTTATTTGGATGGTATAGGTCAAGCTTCATCGCGGTACTTTCCTGATGGTGAGGAGTTTCTAACTCAGTTAGCAGCCAGATTACCAGATAACATTGCCATCATTCGGGGGCTAATTCCTTACTCTGTTCTTAATCGACCTCTAACCGAAGGCGGACTATTCTCATTTTTTTGGCGGACAGCAGAACGATTAAGTATGTCCGAAAACCCAGGTATACTCGGTCTTGTGCTAGCTGTCGCAATTAACATCCGTAACACCTTTGTAGTCATGGTTTCTGCTGACCAGCGTTACGGCCCGATTTATAACCAGGGAATGGCTCAAGTCATGTACAACAGCCTGGTTAGATATGGTTATCAGCCTGGTAGCGGCGTACCAATCAGCCTTATTGGTTTTAGTGGTGGTGGACAAATAGCAATGGGAACACTCTCCCATCTCAAACAAGCATTATCAGCACCGATTGAGGTAATTTCTTTAGCTGGTGTGATTAGTGGTAATACTAATGTTTTGATGGCAGAGCATCTCTATCATTTTGTTGGTGAGAAAGATCCAGTTGAACGTTTAGGACCGATTTTTTTTCCCAAGCGTTGGAAAATCTTTTTTCTATCCTACTGGAATCGTGCCAAACGCATGGGCAAAATTTCTTTCGCTTCCCTCGGTTTAGTTGGTCACAGTGGTGCTGGAGGTGTCTTAGATCCTCACCAATTATTGCCTGATGGTCGCACCCATCTGCAACAAACACTAGATGTAGTAACAAAAATCTTACTAGAGGAGTATGACACAGAACCAGAAACCGAACCGCGTCAACTCAGCAATTACGATCGCTATCAACAAGCAAAATTTAATCGACCAGATTATTATCCTTTACCTCAAACCACTAGATCCTTAACTCAGACTCTACCAACAAATCTTTATCAACCCATCGCCCGTTGGATGGGAAGGCTGATTTTACCACCAAAGCAACAACGACGGTTTGGTGTCTTGCTGGAACTGTATCATGCTCCGAGTGAATATCAACATCTCATCGGACAAGTTGTAAATTTGAAATGGCTGAATACTTTCTCAGCCAGAAACTCAGCGCCAGCAGTTATTAAAGATGTTCATTTTAGCCAGCAAGCAATCTATAGTTCCCAACAAGGGTTAGTTCAACCAACCCGTTTGAATCATTGGCGACAGGTGACGCCACTAGAATCATTGGCAGGTTCCAGACCTAATGATGATGTTGTTGTCATGTTGCATGAACCTGTGGTGATTGAAGAGAATGGAGACAACCAAGCTGTTACTTTGCACATCAATAGCGAACCTGTGCAAATCTCCGGAAGATATTACGCCTTAGTAAAGTTTTTACAACCAGTCAGTTCAGACGGCGAACAGTTCCGCGTAGTTCATTATAATACTGCCTCTGGTCAATTTGATGGAGTCGAGGAAGTCGTAAGAATGCCCCAGGTAATTGCTTACGAAAACGAAATTTATCCTTCCACCAACCGTGACCTTGAAAAGTCTCCTTTAAATCCTACAGGGTGGTATATTTACGGTGCGAAAGATCCTGATGACATGTTTGTAGTTCAATCACTCATTCCCCGGTCTTTAGTGCAAGTTAAGCCACAACGGGTAATTAATGGCAAAAAACCAGCTCTGAATTACTTGAAAAAAGAAGCTTGGCAAGAAATAATTACTCATAAAGGGCAAATTCAATCTGTGCTTTTAAATACTAAAGACTGTGAAATTGAGCAAGCAGTCTCAGAGTGGCATGAAGGCGATCGCGCTTTAGTTCTCCACACCTACGGCGGTATCGGGGGTAAGAAAAAAGAAGCCGCAGCTAGTACCCCCATCTACTTTGGACATTTTGCCTACGGCGTGGCGCAGGTTGTGCGGGAACCTTTAACAGATGAATTATGCTTTAACATTGAGTATCACCAAGTTTACACTCACAACATCGATGGATTAATTGCTGGCACTTTGCATATATCGCGTTACTTGGGCGATCGCCAGTTTGGTTGGCTGGGGATTCGTCCTACTACCAACATTCTGATCAAATATGATCCTTTTACCGAAGATTATGATCTGAATGGCGTCAGGCGATCGGCATTGCAAACACTGATTCGACAATTAGAAATCATGACAGCCCGTTACCGGATTGGTGACGGTACTGGTGGAACCTATGTTGGCCCTGCAAATAACTGCTCCCAAGATTCCAACCAAGCGTTATACGCAGCAGTAAAAGCCATTGAGGTGGGAATCAAATTGCATAATCCAGAATATCAAAACTGGCTAGAGTCTAATCCTGAAGAATTCAACCGCCTGCAAAAATTGGTCAAGTTAGGAAAATCTCTGCGGTGGGAACTATTACCCTTTGGTGTCGCCCGCGCCGATTGGAAAAATTCCACTGATAACCTCGGTAGTTCTCTCGAAGATAGTCCGTTAAAACAACTATTTACAGGTTTAATTAGTTGGCGATCAATGTTTCCTCGCAAAGCTAACGATACTGTAACTGAGATATTTCTCAAGTACGGAGCTTCTGTATGGATGCTGACTACTAGTCAAGTAGGTGGCTGCGATCCAGATATTGTCGCGATCGCTCCTTTGACATTTTAAGTTAAGTCACTGGTCATTGGTCATTCCCCGATCTCCGATCCCCATTTCCAGTTAGCATCTACCACCTATCACCTATATTATGCATACATCACATTCCCCATCAACCAACGTTCACAGGATAGCCAGTGAATTTCGCCTACTAGGTTGGATTGGCTTCTGGTTACAGTTATTCTTGGGAAGTATCCCCCTATTTATAGCTATACCGACGCTATTTTTTAGGAACAATGCTGGCCGAGTTAGCACTCAAAACGGTATTGGTGTATTTTTTGCCTATGCTTGTTTGCTAGTTTTGATCTTCACAATTTACTGGTGTTTTCGCTATACACGCTTATCGAAAAAATTAGATGACCCTGATCTGCGTCCTTCAAGAAAAGAAGTGACGAGAGATTTGTGGATCGGCATAATTGCCAATGTTAGCGGCATGATATTTGCAGTCATTGTCTTAATGACTCAGGTCGGCTTGCTGTTGAATAAAGTTTTATCAATTCCCCAGGGTGCATCTACTATTTATAGACCCATTCCTGGTGCGGCGGTAGCAACTCCGGGTTTACCAATTACTCCTCTACAGATTATCTCAATGCAAGCAGTTAGTTGTGCGATCGCAGCCGAATTAGTGGGAGTAATTGTTGCTTTGTGGCTGTTATATAGGCTCATACCACAGCCTGCTTATGAATAAACTAAAATCCGCCCCCGTTTTGGAAAGCGGATTTTGTAAACTGTACATTCACCAATACACAATCCCAAATTTTCGGTACGTTAAGACTAATTTCCATAACGCACCCTTGTATCTTAAAAGAAGTACGTAGACTATCGGATACTTGTAGATCAGCTAGAATATGTGGACTTTGATTGGTCCAAAAATAATCCAGGGTATGAGCAAGAAATGAAAAAAGGCTTGCGCTCATGGGTTTCACTGTCTAATATAGTAGACATTCATAAATTCTTTGTTATGCAGACGGCAGTCCAACAATTCAAATGTAGTGGACAATTGTAAGTCGTTAGTACTAAGTTCAAGGTTATTTGCTGCCGCTGATTTAAGTTCTTATGTCTCTGGAGTTTTAGATTGCGAATTGAAATTGATTGTAATATTTGCTTAGATCATAAATCGGAAGAGAAATCCTCCTTCGTGAGATATTCATGTTTTTGCTCTGTTCGTGATGATGGAATTTATGAATTTGAATGCCCAAAAGGACACCGAACAATAACGGTTTTACGCACACCGAAGCACGAGGTTCTTTTTGCAATTGCCTCAAATGCTTTGCTGGATGGATATTTACGAGAGTCTATCGCTAGTTTTGCTGCATCCCTTGAACGATTTTATGAGTTTGTAATTCGTGTTATCTGTCGAGCAAAGTCTATTTCTCAGCAAGATGTTGAGAAATGCTGGAAGTTAGTGTCAAAACAATCAGAACGGCAACTTGGTGCTTTTACCATGCTCTGGTTTGTAGAGATGGGTGATCCTCCAAATGCACTTACAAACACGATGGTTGAATTACGCAATCAAGTCATTCATCAAGGGAAAGTGCCTACTTATCAAGAGTGCATCAAATTCGGACAAGCAGTTATTGATGTAATTTCTCCTATCGAGTGCAAGATACTTGATAAGTTTCCAGACAGCCACAAAGATGAGTGTTTTGCATTGTCAAAATCTGTAATAGAAAAACACGAGCAACCACCTACTATTTTGAGCATCTTCTCTCTATTAGATGCAGCAATTCAAGAAAATGTGAGTTTTGAAATATGCTTGGAGCGACTGTGTTTATATCGTAAAAGGAAGGGTATACCATCCATTGGTTCAGATCTTATGCGAGCTACAACAGTTCATCCTGTGCGGAAAAAGACATAACAATTAATGTGGCATGATTGGCGGTAGAGGTATTAAATAAGGAATATGGCGACTTATCAAGATATCCGCCGTCAAGTTGAGAATCTGACCCCAGATGAACAACTTCGTTTGTTAGAAGAGTTAGCTGCAATGGTTCGTCACCGAATTATTATAAAGCCCAAGCGTAGCATTATGGAGCTAGAGGGATTAGGAAAAGAAACTTGGCAAGGGCTTGATGCTCAAGAGTATGTTAATCAGGAACGTGCTTCATGGAATGGCTGTTGAAATTTTTGAAAGAGGGATTAAATTCAATCCCTCTAATTCCTAATCTATAAACTAGCTCACTAGTTCCTTGACTTTCTTGATAATGCCTTCAGGGTCTAATCCCTGATAGGGGAATTGTTCCCACAATCCACCGCAACCTTCTTTATGAATGCCAAGGTGAGCGAATTTTGGTGTGAGTCCGCGTTCTAGTAACCAGGAACCAAAGCGGCTACCCAAACCTGTGCGACGATTGAGTGCTTCTACAACCACAACAAAAGGTGCTTTACCAACTTTAGCTAGCATCTCTTCGTCAATGACGTTGAGTGTCGGTTTGTTGATCAAACCGACGTCAATTCCTTGCTGTTTGAGTTTTTCGACAGCATCGAGGGCGCGATATAATCCATCGCCAAAGCTGATAATATAACCAGCAGTTCCTTCTCGAATCACTTCATCTTTACCAGGAACAAAGGTGTAACCTTCGCCAAAGAAATTATTGCCATTTTCATCCAAAATTTGGGGTACTTTGGAGCGGGTGGAGTAGATAAATCTTAACCCAGGGTCAAAAAATACTGCTTCCACACAAGCTTTCATCTGGCCAGCATCGGCTGGGAAGTATAACCGCGTTTCGTAACCGTCGTCTAAGCCATTGTCGGCGAACATGTTATTAAGACCAAAATGGCAGGTGTTGTCTGCCATGTCGTCTACACCGCAGTGGGAAAAGTGACACAGAACATTGGAGTAGTTCAATCGCGCCATTGTGATTTCGGAAATACACATTTCTAAGAAGGCGCTGAATGTACCAAAAATCCCTTGTTTACCTTTTTCCATACCGAAGCCGGCGGCGGCGGAGAAGTTACCCCGTTCCATAATGCCAGAAGCAACGAAAATATCTGGATAAGCATCATGAATTTTTTTCAAACCGCAAGAACCTTCGAGGTCACTATCGATACACATGACCTTTGCTTTACGTTCTTCAGAACTCATGCGGCTGAGGACAGATACTACAGCATCACCGAAGACATTACGGTTAGAATCCCATTTTTCGCTGACACCGAGGAAAGTGTAGGGAAGTTTGGGTTTTTGAATGTTTTTGAGATATTCGACAGCTGCGGTTTGTCCGTGTTTTTCTAAGTAAGCGATCGCTTTATCCACGGGAATGACATCATGACCGTGGGTTGATCCTTCAATTCCATCAATCCCTACAGCCATTTTCCGCTTGTTTACTAAAGCAATCGGTCCATCGGTGGTTACTGCTTCACAGATACGACGATATAAATCATCTATATCTTCAGGATCTCCGACATTGGTGTTCACACCATGACCTGTGAGGGTTTTAACTACACTAAAACCTGGCAGATATTCAGAAGGATGCCCGGCGATCGTGACATCATTATCATCAATGATCAGTTTGACGTTGAGATTTTGGGCAACTGCTAAACGTGCAGCTTCCGCATCATTTCCTTCTTGCTGTGAACCATCAGAACCAAGGCAAATCACTACTTTGTCTGGATTGGCCATTGCCACCCCATTAATATAAGGCCAGACATGTCCCAAACGTCCAGAGCTAAATTTTACACCTGGTGTTAATCCTAATTCAGGGTGCCCCGGTAGTCGAGCATGGGCTTCACGATAGTGAGCAAGTTGCTCAAAAGGTAGATCACCATGCAGAGCAGCCATGAGATACTGAGTAGCAACTCGGTGTCCTGCTTCATCAAAGAAAATCGGTACGAACTTATCTGGCGCACCTCTAAAGAGTGCATCCAGAATTACAACCTCTGGCACTGTGTCGTAAGGGCCACCAGTGTGTCCACCTACACCCCTAGCTGCTCCCGTCGCTGTGAAGAAAACAATTGCATCACGACATAGCTGGATATTAGCTTTGAGAGTCTGGCGTTGCTCGTCAGTAAGGGTAGGATTACTTGGATCTAGTGCTAAAGGCTTGTAGGCTCCTAAATCAATCGGAAAGCTACGTTCTACAACATTAGTCATGACTGATTTTCCTTGATTCACTCAATTGCCATCATACATTTGTTGAGAGAGACAGTTGAAGAGTCAATGGTCATTTGTCATTGGTCATTGGTTTTTCTCCGCGTCCCCGCGTCTCCCACTCTCCTTTGTCCCCCTTGTCCCCCTTCCCATGTTCTCTACTCGCTTTATCCGTTTCTTTCGCCATCTCAACTTTCTGGTTCTCAAACAAGTTGTCAAGGAAAGTGCGAAACACAGATTACCTGGTTTAGCTACGGAAATGGCTTATAACAACTTGTTAGCCTTATTTCCTACACTGGCGGCGATTCTGACAATAATTGGAATGTTGAATATTTCGCAAAATCAAGTTGATATTTTAGCTCACCAAGTACTGAATTTTGCCCCAGAACAAGTTCCACAGTTGTTGAAAGAATTTACTAGACAGATACAACTACCTAAAAGTAGAGAAGTTGTTTATATCAGTTCTTTTGTTGCTCTTTGGCTTGCATCAGGAGCAATTAGTGCAGCTATGAACGCGATGGATGAAATTTACCAGATTCCACCAGAATTGAAACAACCTTTTTGGAAAGCAAAGCTAATCTCTTTGATTTTGACGATCGCTACTATCGGTTTAGTTCTAACTGCTTCTTTATTAGTATTTATCAGTGATTTAATATTCCAATTAGTGTTAGATACTACACAATTATCTGGAGCTATATTTTTGTCTGCTTGGTCTTGGTTTCGTTGGCTTTTAACCTTGATGATTATAGCTTATGCGTTTAGTATTATTTATCGTCATGGTCCGAGTCAATGGTTAAACGGTACTCCAATTATGCCTGGAGCAATAATCGGAGCCTTACTATGGGCAGGCGTTTCTAAATTATTTAGGGTATATGTTAGTAATTTCGGAAACTATAATTTAACCTATGGAGCTTTGAGTGCAGGGATTGTCTTGTTGTTATGGCTTAATCTCAGTTCTTTAGTGCTACTTATTGGCGCACAGCTAAATGTCACGGTAGGAAAATCAATGAAAGCTAAGAATAGCAACAATTTTTAAGTTGCTTACTAAGTGAAATAGTAAGTATTCAGGAGATGTGGAAGTGCGATCGCCAATTGTCCAGAAAAAAATCCAAATTATTTATCTTCATTTTTAAACACTTGTCGGGAAGCCCACTGAAGTAAACCAGGAAATAAACGATAAATTGTCTGCGATAAATTCGCAGAACCAACAAAAACTTCAGCTTTATGCTTCTTAACAGCATCCCAAATGGCATTTGCCACATCTTCAGGTTTTTCTATCACAGGATTTTGGAGAAGATTTTCTATTTGTTGGCGGCGCTTTTGCATATCTTGCTCATCTTTTCCTCTAAAAATAGCCCGTTCTAGGAAACTACTTTTAATTAAATTCGGATATATCCCACAAACGAAAATTCCTTTAGGTTGTAATTCTGTATGTAGCGATTCTGTTAAACCTGTGATTGCAAACTTAGTTGTACAATATGGGACTAAATAAGGATTAGGAACTTTGCCACCAATAGAACTGATATTAACAATAGTTCCTTGACCTCTGCCGATAAAATGAGGCAAAAGTAAATTAATTGTGTGAATATATCCCCATAAATTTGTATCGATAATTTTGTGCCAGTCTTCTAAAGAAAATTGCTCTACAGGCCCTTCTACAAAGATACCAGCATTATTCACCAGCACATCTATATAACCATAATGATCCAATGCATTGTCTACTAGTGTTTTTACCTGAGATTGATCTGTAACATCGCAAGTTACTGTCAGTGGTTTTGTTCCAGCAATACTTTCTATTTCCTGGGCTGTAGATTGCAAGCGATCGCCATGACGGGCTGCAAGCACAAGATCATATCCTTTACGGGCAAATAATAAAGCTGTTGCTTTACCAATACCCTCAGAACCGCCTGTAATTAATACTGTAGGAGCCATATTTTCTTACTAAAAAACTATTCAATATTTTTTAGTGTGATGAAAACTTTATCTAAAAACTTCTGACTTTTGTTAGATTTTAAAAGCAAAGTTAGAATTACCATGATGCTTTTGTGTAAATCTAACTTTATTCGCTAATCATAGTCATACTTATACAAACAAGAAACACAGCTAATTGTTAATTAAATTCTCAATATAATTTTGTAATGTAAATAACTCCTCTTGCTCTATAAAATCTCAGTCTTTAGACTTGTTTACAATTTGACACTATAGATAGATAGCACTAAATAAATGGGTAAATACTATGAAAAAGTAATTTAATCCGTAAGGACAATTAACAATGGGACTTTATCCGAGTGACGCAACAGAAAAAGCATACAACGGTAGCGATCGCAATGCAATTAAGTTTGGTTTTACTCCTCAATCTGAACTTTGGCAAGGACGTCTAGCAATGATCGGTTTTATCGCATATTTACTTTGGGATCTCAAAGGTTATAGCGTCCTACGTGATTTACTCCAAATCATTCAATAGAGTTTCTTACAAAACTAGTTGTCTTGGCTATGAATATCTTCCTAGTCAAGCAACTAGTTAAAAATATAAGTATATTTTGGAGTAAAACATGATGTATTCAAAACATTTATCTGATAAATTACTTGATAGTATCATAGGGCTTACAATTGCTATTTTGATTATAAGTTTATGGACAGCTAGTTTAATTCTCTTGTTTTCAATCAATATTTTCGATTTGAAAATCTTAGAGTTGTTACTTGCTATTTTCTTCCAGACTTTTATGTTTACAGGATTATTTATCACTGCCCATGACGCAATGCATGGAGTAGCCTTTTCTCAAAATATTAAAGTCAATCACTTAATTGGAAAAATATCCCTGTTTCTTTATGGTTTTTTATCTTACAAACTACTCTTGAAAAAGCATTGGATGCATCACAATCATCCTACTAGTCAACTAGATCCAGATTTTCACGATGGCAAGCATAAGAATTTTTTTGCTTGGTATTTTTATTTTATGAAAAATTACTGGAGTTGGGGACAAATTATCGCTTGGATAATTGCTTTTAACGGAATTCACTATATACTGCACATACCAATATCTAATCTCACATTATTTTGGGCATTACCTTCACTATTTAGTTCGTTACAGTTATTTTATTTTGGTACATTTCTAACACATAGGGAACCTATTAAAGGTTATATTCAGCCTCATTATGCTGAAACTACTTCACTACCAATTTGGTTGTCATTTATTACTTGTTATCACTTTGGCTACCATCAAGAACATCACGAATATCCTCATCTAGCTTGGTGGCAGCTACCAGAAATTTATAAAATTAGACGCTCAATAGATTTTGGATTTTAGATTACCCTCATAGATAAATTTGTTTACCTACTTAGCTGTGGGTTGTTGATCTTGCTCCGCTAGCAACTCTACTATTTTCCCGTATTGATGGACGCAAACAAAGATAGGTAAGTGGGCCAAATAACGGCACAACTGCCACAACCCAAAATATAGTAGGATTATTCCAACCTCGCCGATTCATATCATCACGTAATACTGTTGGAAATAGTAGGCAAAACAAACAAAATGCCAAACTCATACTGTTGATAAAGCGATCGCTCAAAAACTGCTGCCAATAACCCGCCCAGTCACCAAAAATTAAAGCGTAAGCAAACAAACCTATTGTTGTTAAACTTAAACTAATACCAAAAAAGCGAGAATCTACTAGTTGTAATAAACTATCTTTCTGTCCAGAAAATTCTTGATTCGATTCGCGTAATGCTAAATAAGGCAATAAACCCAGAACTCCCGAAGTTACTGTTGCTAAAGCAAAAGGCCAGAAAGGAATCCATTGCATCCTACCATCAAAAAACAGCAGACCACAGTAAATAAATAGCCAAATCCCAACTAGAGAAAACAAAGATAGAATGACAGGATTGACCTCTGTCCAATTAAGTGTCAAAATATTTTTCAACAGTGCGATCGTCTCTTCTAAATGTAGCGGTGGAGCCAACCACACTAGATAAATAATAAATCCAGCCCACAATGACCAAAGTGCTATTCTTCTCATAATTTGAGATCCTAGCCAGTAACTACTCAAGCAGAATTAATTACATACATTGTCTTTCTATTTCCTATTTTCTGTTAGGAAACTTCTGGCAAAGATGGACGTATGCACAAATATAGCAGAGGGCCAAATAACGGAATCAAAGCGAACAGCCAAAATATTCCAGAGTTTTTCCAACTGCGCCGCGTCATATCATCTCCTAATAAAGCAGGAAATAATACGCACAGCAGATAAAAATCACAGCTCATCACATTGATAAAACGGCTAGTTTGCCACTGCTGGACAAAATCACCCCAATCTCCTTTTCCAATACCATAGCCAACTATAATTACTGTCCCAATACTCAGAATAATACCCGTCCAGCGAGAATCTAAGAATTTAATCAAGAGATTCTTTTCGCCAGAAAACTGTGGATTTGGTTTTCTCAAGGTCAAATAGGGTAACAAAGCAAATGCGCCAACAGCGAAAGAAACTGTAGCAAATGGCCAAGCTGGAATTTTTTGTCCTCTACCGTCAACAAACAGGATTGCACTGTAGACAATAGGCCAAATACCCATAATATTGAACAGTGCAATTACTAAAGGATTAATCCCTTGCCATTGACCGGTAGAAAGATTTTTAATTAATTCAAAAGTATCGGGTTGATCGGGAGGAGCAAATAAGAAAGCATAAGCAATCAATCCTAACCAAAGCAACCCAAAGGTAATTTTTCTCATGAGGGATTTAGATCACTGAAAGCCTCTGATAAATACTCAGCAGCAGCAGCAACGAGTGCGATCGCTCCTTCGTAATCTAGGCGTGTTGGCCCCAAAACTCCCACACTACCTACCTGTGCTGAACCACGACGATAGGTGGAAGAAATTAAACTACAATTGCGAATTGGTTCTAGAGGATTCTCTGCACCAATTCTCACTGTGACTCGTGGTTTACCCACTTCCTCAGTGTCATTTTCCTCAAATATTAATCGCCACAGTTGCTCTTGTTCTTCCTCCAATAGTTGGATGATAGTTTGCACCTGTTGTAGTTGCGAAAATTCTGGTTGTCGCAAAACTTCCGCCATCCCACGCACCATTATTTGTGTTACCCCTGGCGACAAGCTACGACGACTAAATTCTGCTAAGGAATTTTTTAAGTATTCGCCATAATGTTGAAATTCTCGATCTAAATCACTCCAATTCAGGTTAGCTACTTCTACCAAACTGCGTCCCCGTAATTGGCTATTTAAAAAGTTAGAAACTATTTGCAATTCCCGATCTATCAATTCAGGATCAGGTTGTGTGTCTTTACTTGTTGGTGGCAAATCTAACAATGCTGAGTGTGTTTCATAACTATCTGTGACTACAATCAACATTACTCGTCCGGCTTCAATTTGCACCAATTGTAAATGCCGCAACAGTGCGCTAACATTTTGTGGCAAAGTAATCAAACTGATACAACCACTCAAAGTTGCTAAAATTTGGGCTGCGCCTTGCAAGAGATTTTCTAAACTTCTATCTTCCCAATTCAGGCGTGTTTGTAGTGTTTCTTCTACTTGTCTGGCTAAAGTATCAGAAGGTGTAATCAACTGATCAACATAAATCCGATACCCAGAGTCAGAAGGTACTCGCCCAGCAGAAGTATGGGGTTGATAAAGTAGCCCAGCTTTTTCTAACACACCCATGGCGTTACGAATAGTTGCTGAACTCACACCCAGATTGTACTCTTCTAGCAGAGCTTTGGAGCCAACAGGCTCTGCTGTGGCGATGTAATGGCGTACTGTAGCCCAAAGAATGTGCTGTTGACGATTGGTTAGCTGGACTTCCATACCTATCAGTTTACCAAAGCAAAATTTTAATTAGTTTTTGAAAAACAAAAGTTTATTAAGTTGGGAAGCAAAAAGCATTATTATTAGTTAAGCAAAATAGTAAATTATTGAAGTATCTAAAAATACGTTACAACAGTTCTATTTTGTTAATTTTACAAAATAATATTTATTCAGTTATCAGTTAACAGTTTTATTTCTGGGTGTAAGTCCCCGCAAATTTAACTTTTGTGCATCGGTGGCACTTATCTGACCCAATCATAGGGTTGATAACTGTTTACTTGAGTTCAGAATAGCAAAAGAATTTAACCATCGTTATTCTCGGTTAATACAGAGGAATGGAAGGGTCAACTAACATTGAGTAAGCATCAATACCACCAGAAATATTTTTCACGTTTGTAAATCCCTGATTCACCAGCCACTGACACATCTGAGCAGAACGAATGCCATGATGACAAAGTACCAGGGTTTCAGTATGTGGATCTAAGCGGGCATGAATTTCATTTCCCCATTCAGCAAATTCACTGAGAGGAAAGTTAACAAAACCCTCAATGTGAGCGATCGCGACTTCTTGTGGTTCACGCACGTCTACAAGCTGAAGATTAGGCTCACCTTTTGACAAATGTTGGGCAAGTTCTTCTACACTAATTTGGGTAATGGGTTGACCTGTCATCCGATTTTAGATTTTGGTTTTGAGATTTTGGATTAACCGCAGCAAGTATGAAAAATAAACAAGGTAAGATATTCGACTACTGAATCATTACCTTCATACTTCATAATGCTGACTTTCGTCGATGATTTGTATCATCCAGGAATGAACTGTAATGAAGTTTTTACAAACAATCCCAGATATTTCCTGGATATTATTTATGTTTGCAGAAAATCTGCATCTTGACCAGGAATAAATGCTTAGAGGATTTGAAGCAATAGAAAATTAAGTAAACAAATGATGAAGCAAAGCTTATTCTTTCGTTCACTAACGGCTATTTCGCTGATGCTGCTATTTATTACGCTCTCTGGTTGTAGTGGCTTATCTAGTCCAAATTCTCTTGTGGGAATCAGTGGAACTAGAAAACAGCCTGGTGCAGCGATTTTTGTACCCCTGGAAGCACCAGTGATGATGTCAATGCTAGTCAATCCTGATAAATTACAACCATTGGAACGTGAAGGAGAACTATCCAAACTTAAAACCAGCTTATTAGCCAACACAGGCTTAGATTACAAACAAGACATTCAACCTTGGTTGGGAGATGAAATTACCTTAGCTGTCACTACCCAAGACATCGATCGCGATCCTAGCAACGGAGAGCAACCAGGCTATTTAATGGCACTAGCAACCAAAAATCCAGACAAAAGCCGCGAATTTGTGGATTTGTTGTTTTCCAAACGAGCGATCGCTGGCTCAAACTTAACCACAGAAGAATACGAAGGTATTAAACTCATATCTGACTCTCAACAAGTAGATACAAAATCCAAAATCCAAAATTCTCTGGCTGGTGCTGCTATTGGTGATGATTTTGTCTTGTTTGCCAATGATCTCAAAGTGCTACGAGAAGTAATTAATAATGTCCAGGCTCCTGATCTCAATATAACTACCTCTAGTAAATATCAGGAACTTGTTAAACAAATACCCAAAGGTGCATTAGCTACAGCGTTCCTCAATCTTCCTTATGTTTCTCAATGGCAAGGTTTACAACTGCCAGAATCAGCAAGCTATGACAGCGAAATAGTGTCTCTAGTTTTATCCAACAAAGGATTGTTAGCAGAAACTAGCTTACTTGCACAAGCCGCAACAGCACCTGCTCAACAACAAGTATCTCAACCTGTAGAAGCATTAAAATATATTCCCGCCTCAGCAGGTTTAGCGATCGCTGGCACAAATTTGAGTAGTTTACCTAACAGCAATTTAACCCAAGTCTGGCAACAACTCAAAGTAGCCGTATTCGGTTCTGAAAAAGATGTGGTTTCTGAATTGGTAAGACCTGTGGTGGACGCACAAACAGGCTCAGAGCTTAACTTAAAAGAAGATATTTTTAGCTGGGTGCAAGGAGAATACGCCATCGGATTATTACCCCATCCAGAACAAGCAAATCCTGATTTTGTATTTGTAGTCGAAAAAACTGAAACCACACCAGCTGGAATTTCTCATTTAGATGAAATTGCATCCTCAAAGGGATTATCACTCAATACTTTTGATGTAGACAAGCAAAAAATCTCCGCTTGGACACAATTAAAAGCCACAAAATTTACCGATCCTCAACAGCGAGAAAAATACGCCATTGAAGCGAAAGTTTCCGGGGTGCATATTAGCCAAGGAAATTACGAAATCTTTGCTTCCAATCTCGAAACAATGAATGAAGTTCTCAATGCTAAAAACAATTCCTTAATTAGCGATCGCCAATTTAAAAATAGTATCGCTGCTATTCCCCAACCAAACCAAGGTTACGTATATTTAGATTGGGCAAAAAGTCGAGAAATTTTAGAAAATCAAATCCCAATTCTTAGATTAGCAGAAATACTCGCAAAACCCATATTCGAGAATTTGCGATCGCTCACCATCAGCAGTTATGGTAGCGACACAGAAATTTTCAAAAGTGGCGTGTTCTTCCAATTAGGTAAATAGTTAGTAATTGGTCATTGGTCATTGGTCATTGGTGTTTATTCTCCCCCTTGTCTCCTCACACTTCCCATCCCAAATGCCCCATTGTGTCACCTTCCAATGTGGCACAGCACTAAATACCTATAAGGTTATTTTTGCTACCATTAAGTATAGAATATAACTATAATTTCTTCGTTGGAGGGCTTCTATGGATAAACGTTGCCCCCGACTTCTTTTAAAAGGGGGTTGGATTTTAGCAGTGCTAGCATTGATCACCCCAGTGTCTGTATCAGCAGACACTTCCTATTTTGGTGAAATTACTTTATCGCCTCACTTTGAACCAGCACAAGGAACAGTAACAGGTTATACTGGTGGTTCTTATTCTTTGTCAGCAATTAGTAACCGCGACCGCCATAAAAAAGCGTGTATTGGCTTCGCTGATCCTACTCCAGACCACATCTTAATTTTGGAAAAAAACTTTTCCTACTTGAGAATACTGGTAGATAGTGGTGGCAACGACACCACCTTACTGATTCAAGGCCCAGACGATAACACTATTCGCTGTGGTGATGATACAAACGATAGTAAAGATGCCAGCATCGACGACACAAACTGGAAAGCAGGAACTTACAAAGTTTGGGTAGCAACCTTTAACTCTCAAGTCAAAAAGAACTACACACTTTTTGTCCAGGAATAGTTATTGGGGAAATGACAAATGACAAATTACAAATGACCAATGACCAACAAACAACACCCAAGAAGGTTAAAATAGGGTGTAGCTTGTTTGGCAAAACAGAGGGTTCTAAAAGCGTGCTGTCTACACTCCTTGCTGATTTTCGCATTATCTTTGAACGTGATCCGGCTGCCCGTAACTGGTTGGAAGTATTGTTTTGCTACCCTGGTTTACAAGCTCTGCTATTTCATCGGCTGGCTCATTGGTTGCATCATGTTGGTATTCCCTTTATTCCCCGTTTGATTTCACATCTTGCCCGATTTTTAACCGGAATTGAAATTCACCCTGGTGCTGTGATTGGTAAAAGTGTATTTATAGATCATGGAATGGGAGTTGTTATTGGTGAAACAGCAATTGTAGGAGACTATACGCTGATTTACCAAGGTGTCACTCTGGGTGGTACTGGTAAGGAAAGTGGTAAACGCCATCCGACTTTGGGTGAAAATGTTGTAATTGGTGCAGGGGCAAAAGTATTAGGTAATATTCAAATTGGTAATAATGTTCGTATTGGTGCTGGCTCAGTTGTTTTGAGAGATGTACCTTCTAATTGCACTGTTGTTGGTATACCAGGTCGCATTATTTATCGTTCTGGTGTGCGCGTCGCCCCATTGGAACACAATAATCTACCAGACTCGGAAGCAGAAGTAATTCGCGCTTTAGTGGATCGCCTCGAATTGTTAGAAGAACAGATACAAAGCCTACAGCAAAACAAATCAGATGCCAAATCTCTTGTTTTAGTAAGTCAATTATCTACCCAAAACGAGGGTGAAAAATTACAAGATGGTGTGTGTTGCAATCTCAGAGATAAAGCTATTCAAGAATTTCTGGACGGAGCCGGAATTTGAAATTTAATTGTTAGTTATTAGAAAGTTGGTTGTGGGCGTATTTAGTCCTCTAGAAACGCTTAAGCGCTCACTACGAACTCTATTATCAATTATAAAATAGTAAGCGATCTCATGGATTAACAGCCTGCATAGACCATTCATTTTTCTCATCATCGTAGCGATAGAGCCAACGATTTTGGGGTTCACCACGCAATTCTAAATGATCTATTTTGAATGGGTCGAGTAGTAGCAAACAAAAATTTGGTAATGGGTTTACTGGATCAGGTTGTGGTAGGATAAAAGACTTTTGATCCTCCATTTTTCTGGGTTTACCAGGATGAGGCCAAGCAAACTGTATACGTGCAGCATCACTCAGTTCTTGCCAAGTATTAATCCGGGCTTGTTGTAATATCGGATCAAAATAATCACTTCCCACCAAACTTAAACAGCCACTTATGCGAAATTGTTCGCGTGTGCTAGGAAAATACCAACAAACTTCTGCCCAAGGTTTTAGTAGGATTTGAATAGCTTTTTCACTACGGTCATCAGTAATAAATTTGAGCTGATTGGTATCTTCTAAAAAGCCACGAAATACCACAGTCCGATTAGCAGGACGACCATCATCTTTAACTGTTGCAAGTTGTAAGTAACGAGCGTAAACAAGGCTGCGGTTACGATGAAGAGCGCGAGCGATCGCACTTCGCCAAGGAGCAATAGACATAAGTTACAGTTCCAGATACTCCTGTATGTATTGATTGACTAATTCCGGTCGTTCTTGCTGTACCCAGTGGCTACAGTTAGGAATATATTTAATTTGTAAATCTCTCACATAAGCTTCTGTACTGTAAGTTAATTCTTTACCAAGTGCGGTATCATTTTCACCCCAAATCATTAACGTTGGTACTTCTAAAATTCCCCAACTTTTATTAAACATTTGGTCTTGAAAAATATTGCGATAATAATTCAACATTGCTGTCAATGCTCCGCGTTTAGCAGCAGCATCTTTATAAACTTCAATATCAGTTTGACTAAAAGCACTTTTGTTAACAGCCATGCCTTGAAAAGCATTTTCAATCAATTGATAATCCCATGATTGAATTAAGACTTCTGGTAGCCAAGGTAATTGAAATAAAAACATGTAAGAGCTTTTGATCAATTGACCAGGTGTGCGTAAGCCTTCACTGAACTTAGCTGGATGAGGAATATTTAGTACAATTAATCGCTCTACCATTTCTGGATAAGCATAGGCAAAACACCAAGCGATCGCACCACCCCAATCATGACCAACCAAAACACACTTTTCGTATCCCAATTCCTCAATCAAACCCTTAATATCTTGAATAAATTCATCCATTCTATAAGCAGATTGCTCTTTGGGTTTATCGCTGTCATTGTACCCACGCAAATCTACAGCCACGACTTTAAAATATTTCGCAAATTCAGGAATTTGATGCCGCCACGAATACCAAAATTCAGGAAAGCCATGCAACATCAACATCAATGCTCCTTCTCCCTGAGTCACATAATGCAGCTTAATTCCATTAGTAATTATATAATCGTGTTGCCAATTAACATCTAGCACAGGCATGACTTATTCGCCTCCATAAAAAAATTTATTGTTTGAGGTAATTGCTCTTTTTAAATTCATAAATCAGTCTCTTAAAAATCTGCAATTCTCCTTAAGATGGATGAAAATCAGAGATTAACCTTGATAAAACCATAGCTATAATTATATTCAAATAACTATGACCCAGCAATTAATACACCATCCATCAACTTGGATTGAGCGCCTAGCTAGATTTGGTTATATATCTAAAGGAATAGTATACGCTGTTGTCGGATTCCTCGCATTGCAAGCGGCAGTGGGAAGTGGTGGGAAAACCACAGATTCTCAGGGCGCACTCCAAGAAATAGTCAAACAGCCATTTGGGCAAATTTTACTCGCCTTAATAGCGATCGGCTTAATAGGATATGTGATTTGGCGTTTTGTAGAAGCCATAAAAGATCCAGAAAATAATGGAACAGATGCCAAGGGAATCGCAAAAAGAATTGGTTACGTAATTAACGGCTTGATTTACGGTGGTATAGCTTTTACTGCTATCAAACTTGCTCTTGGTACTGGTGGAAATAGTAATAGTAACTCTACACAAGATTGGACAGCACGTATACTTTCTCAACCCTTTGGTCAATGGCTCATTGGGACTATTGGAGCATTAATCATTGGTCTAGGGTTTTATCAGTTTTATCAAGCTTTTAGTAATAAAATTCGTAAAAAACTCAACTTAACAGAATTGAGCAATACAGAACGTAAATGGGTAATGACAATTTGCAGATTTGGCGTAGCTGCGCGGGGTGTTGTATTCTGCATTATTGGCTGGTTTTTGATTCAAGCAGCAACCCAATATGATCCAACTCAAGCAGGAGGTTTAGACGAAGCATTACAGACCTTAGCACAACAGCCTTATGGACCTTGGCTTTTGGGTATTGTAGCATTAGGTTTGATTGCTTATGGCGTATATATGGTAGTGCAAGCACGATATAGTCAGCTGGCAACAAATTAAAAAATTTGTTCTCACAAAATATGGCAATTATTGAAATTCGAGGCGTTTGGCTTACTACAACTGATAGCAAGGTTCTGCATTCTCAGGAACGCATTGCACAAGCGATGGATTTTCTCGCCGAGACAGGCTTTAATGTTGTCTTTCCTGTTGTCTGGGGTAAGGGAGCAACACTATATCCTAGTCGAGTAATGCAACAGACCTTCGGTACGGAAATAGACTCATCATTTTTGGGACGTGACCCATTAGCAGAAGTAGTAACCGCCGCCCATCGAGTTGGTCTTAAAGTCATTCCTTGGTTTGAATATGGATTCGCTAGTTCCTACAAGATGAATGGCGGGCCATTGTTAGCGAAAAAACCCGAATGGGCTGGACGTGATTGCAATGGTAATTTGCTTAAAAAAAATGGCTTCGAGTGGTTGAATTCTCTTAACCCAGAAGTCCAAAATTTCATGTTGAGTTTAATCTTAGAAGTTGTACAAAATTACGAAGTTGATGGTATTCAAGGTGACGATCGCCTACCTGCATTACCCTGCGAGGGTGGTTATGACCAATTCACCGTAAAACTTTACAACCAGCAGTTTGGTAAAAATCCTCCACAAAATTCCAAAGATGCTCAGTGGTTAAAGTGGCGTGCTGATATTCTGACAGAATTTCTGGCTCGTTTGTATCAATCTGTCAAAGCAATAAATCCCAATCTCATAGTCTCAATGGCTCCTAATATTCCTGGCTGGGGATTTCAAGAATATTTGCAAGATTCGCGGACTTGGTTAGAACGAGGGCTAGTTGATATCTTGCATCCACAAATATATCGGCGTGATATCTTTAGTTATCAATGTACACTTGAGCAGTTGATTAACAAGCAATTATCGAGGAGAGAATTAGCAAGATTAGCGCCAGGAATTTTAATGAAAATTGGTTCCTATGAAATCAGTGCTAAACAACTTTTACAGGTAATTGAGTTTAATCGTGATTGCGGAATGGCAGGTGAAGTATTCTTTTTCTATGAAGGTTTGCGAGCAGATAATAACGCTCTGGCGAAGGTATTACGAAAAGGCCCTTATGCTCAACTAGCGACTTTTCCTACTGTTGCGGATTTAAATAGACCGAGTACAGATAAAATAATATTATCTTCTGCGTGGCAAAGATTATTAAGATTTTTCAAAGCTATTTTTTAGAGGCAATAGTTGTGGATTATCAAGCGCAAATTGAGCAAAATATAAAGATTCTACGACACGATTTACCGACATTATTTGAAAAAGATATTTCCTACGATATTTATACACAAAATATTTATTTTCAAGATCCAGTTAATAAATTTAAAGGCAAACTAAATTACCGCATTATCTTCTGGACTTTGCGTTTTCATGCTCGCTTATTTTTCACAGAAATTTATTTTGACTTACATGATGTCTATCAGTCAGCCGAAGATATCATCCTAGCAACATGGACTGTGCGTGGTGTGTTACGTGTTCCTTGGAAAGCACACATATTTTTCAATGGTTATTCTACTTATAAACTCAACCAAGATGCTTTAATTTACGAACATATCGATACTTGGGATAGAAAACCTGGAGAAATTTTACAGCAGTTTTTTCGTAAGGGAAAAGATCATAATTAATGGGTTCTTAGTAAGTGCTTTAGCGCTTAAATAAGCACTTTAGTGCTTACTCCGAACAGAAACAAAAAATTACTTCTGTTTTATCCGTAAGGAATCCCAGAGGACTGGTAGTTAGTATTATTGCCATTGCTTATTCTCTTATAAACAAATACAAGCTAACTTCCTGTCAATCAGGCTTGATTAATTATGCGAATTTATTCTGCTGCAATTTTTTCTTTAGCTACTTTAGCCACTAGCAATGTGACTCAGCAAGTAACTGCTGCACCTACTAATGATTCCACACAGAATCAAACAAATACAAATTTAGTAGTGCAAGCAACGGAAACCACCTCTGCACAAACAGATGCGATCGCATCACCGGAAACAGTTGTAGTTTCGCAGTTTTCCCAAAACAATAACTTAGCTGTGACGGCTACGGATGTACAAATTGTTGGTGCGACACCAGAATTGCAGCAGATCATTAACAAAATCATTAAAACTCAAGTGGGCAGCGAAACTAGCCAAACTCAATTACAACAAGATGTAGCAGCAATTTTAGATACTGGTTTATTTACCAATGTTAGCGTCAATAGCCAAACTACCAAAGCAGGTTTAAATGTAGTTTATCAAGTGCAACCAGTCATAGTGCGATCGCTCCTATTTTTTGGTGCAAAAGCCCTTAACTATCAAGAAGCTTTAAAACCATTTCAATCTCTAGTCGGTAAACCAATTAGTCCTGCTAACTTACAGCAAGCAGTCCAGCAAATCAATCAATGGTACGCTAACAACGGTGACAAAGTAGCGCGGGTATCAATCACACCCAATCTTGAAGGAATTTTGAGTGTCAGTATCGCAGATCGGGAAGATCGCGATGGTAAAATTACCCCTTTCGATGCTCAAGGTAATTCTTTATCTTTTAGTGGTACAGGCATCGACGATTTGAAAACTGTATCTTTTACAGCCAACAAAGACAACCGCGATCATCCCACTAACCCAACTCAAGGATCTGTTTTACGTTTGCAAACAGAACAATCAATTTCCATCGGTAAGGGTGAAATTTCCATAAATCGCCTAGAGGCGAATTATAGTCGATTTGTGCCAATTAAATTATTTGATTCGCAACAGCCACAAGTATTTGCTGTCAATCTCCAAGCTGGAACTGTGATTGGTGATTTAGCGTCCCATAAAAAATTTAATTTGGGCGGATCAAATTCTGTACGTGGTTATGATTCTGGTCAACTTGGTAGTGGTCGGAGTTACGTATTAGCTTCCGCGGAATACCGCTTTCCTGTGTGGCAAAATTTCGGTGGCGTTTTGTTTGGTGACTTCGCCTCTAATTTAGGTTCTGGTGACACTGTATTAGGGAACCCAACAGGAGTACATGGTAAACCAGGAATTGGTTTTGGTTACGGCGCAGGTATACGCTTTAATTCACCCTTAGGCTTACTTCGCGCCGACTACGGAATCAATGACCAAGGTGAAAGTAAATTTCACTTTGGTATCGGTCAACGTTTTTGATTTTCTCAAATCAACCTACAACTAAACCATCCTGAACCCGAATAGTCCTTTTTGTTTGAGCTGCAATATCTGGCTCGTGGGTGACAATCACAATCGTGATTCCTTGGTCATTTAATTCTGTCAGTAATTCCATCACTTCTTCAGAAGTCTTAGTGTCTAATGCTCCCGTCGGCTCATCTGCTAAAACCAAAGCGGGTCGATTTACCAAAGCACGCGCGATCGCAACTCGTTGTTGTTGTCCTCCAGAAAGTTGATTGGGACGATTGAAAATCCGGTCTTCCAAACCGACTCTAGTCAAAGCTGCGATCGCTTTTTGACGACGTATTGATTTTGGTATGTTAGCGTAAACCATCGGTAGCATAACATTTTCTAACGCTGTCGCTCGTGGTAATAAATTAAATTGTTGGAAGACAAAACCAATCCGTTGATTACGAATATACGCTAATTCATCATCACCAAAAGTCGTCAAATTTCTGCCTTCCAAAACATATTGTCCGCTTGTGGGGCGATCCAAACAGCCGATAATATTCATCAACGTCGATTTTCCAGAGCCAGACATACCCATAATCGCAACGTATTCTCCTTCCTCAATAGCCAGATTAATTCCCTTGAGTACTGGCACATACACATCCCCAAGTTGGTAAGCTTTGGTAATAGATTCCATCCAAATCATTTTTTTATAGTTGTTTGTTAGTGATTTAGGTTTAGAACTCGAAACTTCAAGCTTTGAACTAGAACATCTAGGTTTAGAACTCCAATCCCCGATCCCCAATCCCCATTCCCCAATCCCCAATCCCTTACCTAATCACTCCTCAAAGCAGCAATCGGATCTAACTTGGCGGCGTTACGTGCTGGTATGACTCCGGCTAATAACCCAACTGTAAACGAGAGTCCAAAGCCAGCGATGATTGATAAAGGCGAGACAACAAAAGGAAATTTGAAAATTGCTGCTGCTGCTGCTGCAATGACCACACCTCCTGCAATCCCCATACCTCCTCCTAAAGCAGATATAACGATCGCTTCCGTTAAGAATTGGTTGAGGATAGCAGAATTGGTTGCGCCTAGTGCTTTGCGAATCCCAATTTCTCGTGTGCGTTCGACTACGGAAACGAGCATAATATTTGCAATTCCAATTCCCCCAACTAATAGAGAAATACCAGCGATCGCTACCACCATGACAGTAAATAAACCTACAACGTTAGTAAAGGTGTTGGCGATATCAGCTTGGTTGGTAATCCGAAAATCATCTGTTTGTGGTGGAAAAATGTTGTGGCGCAGACGCAAAATATTAGTGACTTGAAATTGAGCCGCTTCTAGTTGCTGTTCATTACTGGCTTTAAGCAAAATTACATTTACAGAAACACCATTTAAAGCATTGTTGCCAACAAGTCTTGCTGACATACTGGTCAGAGGAATAAAAATTTGATCATCCCGATCCATTGGCCCTTGAGAACCTTTAGGTTCCATCACTCCAATTACTTCATAGGCTTCTCCTTGAATACGGATTCTTTCACCGATGGGATCGACACCCTCGCCAAATAGGGTTCTTTGGACTGTGGGGCCTAAAATAGCAACTTGCTTTGCGGTATCAAGTTCCTCTTGGTTAAAAAATCTGCCTGATTGCGGGTGAGTGTTTCTGATATCTGGATAATTTAAATCTGTGCCATAGATTAACGTGGATGTGTTCTGTCCTCCGTAAACAACCTGGGCGCTGCGTTGTAAATAAGCAGAAACAAGTTGAGCTGATGGTGCTTGTTTAGCGATCGCTTTTGCATCTTCCCAAGTTAAAGTGCTGCTAGAACCCAGACCTTGACGGACATTTCCACTTCTAGCAGAACCAGCAAAAACTTGCAGAATATCTGTACCTAATGACTGAATTTGTTGCTCAGTAGCCTTCTGCACACCCTGACCAACAGAAGTAATAGCAATTACTGAGGAAATTCCAATAATTACGCCCAGCATGGTTAATCCTGTGCGTAATTTGTTGCTCCACAATGCTTCTGTTGCCATTGACAATATTTCTGTCATTGGCAATTGATAAGCACTTTTACCCTTATTAAAAGCCTTAAACATGCTTGTTATATTTAATACTGATTGAAACTGAAAATAAAAATAAATATCTAACTCTACATCGGCGGAGGATTTCCACCACTGCTATTTCTGCTGCCACTATTTCTACCACCACCAGGCATTCCCGGAAACATTCCTCTAGGTGTTGATTGAGGTCGTAAACCTGGTGGGAAACTCAGCAACACCCTCTCATTACCTTTCAAGCCCGATTTAACTTCGGTAAAGTTATTGACAGTTACACCAGTTTGAATGGGAGTAAACTTAGGTTTATTATCGGCTCCAGCCACAAATACACCTGTAGCATTTTGTTGGCGTACCACAGCAGCAGTCGGTACAACTACCGCGTCTTGTAATTGACCAACTTGAAATTCTGTTTCTACATTCATCCCAGACCGTAATAAATTTTGCGAGTCTGAGGTAATAGTTATTTTCACTTCAAAACTAGTAACATTTTGCTCTACTGTGGCTTGGGCAGCAATTTGACTAACTTTACCCTCAAAAGTTTTACCTGGATAAGCATCTGCTGTAATTGTGACCTTCTGACCAAGACGGATTTGAGCAATATTAGTCTCAGCTATATTAGCGACAACCTGGTTGGTAGAAGCCAAGGACAAAATAGAAGAAGATACTGCTGAGGAAACAGAACTGGCTGAGGTTGTAGGAGTTACAAAAGCACCAGGATCAGCATACTTCTTTGTGACAACAGCATTGAAAGGTGATTTGATAATCGTGTCATTAATTTGGGCTTGAATATTTTGCAGCGAACCACGAGCAGAAGTGACTTCAGCACGGGCGGCGTTGATATCTTCTTGGCGTGATCCTGCTTTTAGGAGTGCCAAAGCCTCTTGTCTTTGCTTCACTACAGCTTGTAATTGCTGAATGTCTTCGGGACGCGATCCCGCTTTTTGCAATGCCAAAGCCTGTTGAGCTTCATTGACTTGGGCTTGGGCGCTGTCACGATCTGCACGTTTTTGATTTACAGTTTGTAGAGAAATAGCCCCAGCATTGTAGAGTTCCTGGTTGCGGCGCAGGTCATCATCTGCCTTACTCAAAGTAGCTTGAGCCTGTTTTAAACGTGCCTCTGCTTGGGCAATATCTTGAGTACGATTTCCTGCTTGAGCTTTACGTAGATTTGCTAATGCTTCATCTAGTTGGGCTTGTGATTGGCCAATATCCTGGGGACGATTTCCTGCTTCTGCCTTTTGTAGATTTGCCTGGGCTTGTGCCAGTTGTCCTTGGGCTTGGATGAGTTGTCCTTGGAGATTTGAGTCATCCATGTAAGCAAGTATTTGTCCCTGTTTGACTGTATCTCCTTCCTTAACTAAAAGTTTTTTCAGTATGCCTGAGTTTTTAGGACTGATGTTGATTGAGCGTTCCGGTTTCACGGTTCCATTTGCAGAAACCTTTATCGGTAAAGTTTGCCTTTCTACAGGAAGTGTAAAAGTTTTGCGTCTAGCTTCCTGAGTCGGAACAACAACTAGTTGGCGATAGACTAGGAAACTAATAGCACCTATTAGTAAGAGAACAGCTAGCCACGGAAACCAAGGAATTTTGACTTTTTTTTTGATACTTGGCAGCGAAGGTAAGGAATCTACAGTGTTAGATGTATTAGAAGCCATTTCTATAATTTTTTGTGTAATAAAGAAGAGGCAACGGGGAACAGGGAATAGAAAAACAATGTGTGTAATTAATCCTGTCTAAGTACTTATTCTTGTTTACTACCTATTGGGAAACGGTTCAAGGGTAAATCAAGAAGGGAAAAGGTGAAAGGTTAAGGGATAAAGGTTTTAAATTTTAGATTTATCTCCTTTTCTCATTTTCCCTGACACTTCCCTGATTGTTTCCCCTTGGCCCGGCTTCTGCAAGAAGGATAATAAATTTATCGTATAAATTGCTTTCAGCAATTACATGGTGCAAAGGTCACAAACTAGTATGTGACCAAAGTCATGGATGGGACATTAGGCATTGGGCTTAAGAGTTGTTTTTCTGTAAACAAGTATTTTTATTTCGCTGATGAGTGTTTGATACTCGGCATTATTTTTCTGTTCCCCGTTCCCTTTTTTTGTAAACTTTTATTGCACACACACGAGCGGAGATCGTTTAAGCTATCTGAAAGATTCATTCATCGTGGCAGAGAGGCGGTAGTGTGCCTAAAAGAATTGGTTTAATTTCTCTGATTGTTGTTTGTAGTTTGTGGAGTATGCCTAGAGCTGCTCATGCACAGGCATTAGTACCCCATACATTGCAACTCGATACAGCCAAATTGGAACAGCAAGGGTTGGGTTTAGCACAAGAAGCAGCACAACTAGCGCAGTTTCAACAATACGAAATGGCTATGCCTAGAGCGCGGCTAGCATCTCAATTAGCTCCTAAAAGTGATAAAGTTTGGTTTCTCTTAGGTGGTTTATATTTACAAACCAAAGAATTAGATCCTGCGATCGCTGCTTTAAAAAAAGCCCAGTCTCTGAATCCAAAAAATGGTGATGTTCTGTTTGCTTTGGGTTCAGCCAACTTTCAACAAAAAAAATACGATGTTGCTATTGACTATTTCCAGCAGGGTCTCAAGTTAAAACCCAATGATCCAGAGGGGTTATTTGATTTGGGTAATGCCTACTATATGCAGCGTCGATACCCAGATGCGATCGCCCAGTATAATCAAGCTGTCTCCCAAGATAAAAAATTCTGGCCTGCAATTAACAATATTGGTTTAATTAAGTACGAACAAGGTGATGTGGCAGGAGCTATCCAGCAATGGCAATCTGCTGTCACAATTGAAAAGCAAGCCGCAGAACCTTTATTGGCTCTAGCTGTGGCACTATACAATAAAGGCGAACGGCAAAAAGGTCTAGCGATGGGTGAAACAGCACTCCGCGTTGATGATCGTTATGGTGATCTAGATTTTCTCAAAGAAAATCTCTGGGGCGATCGCTTACTTGCGGATACCAAAAAATTCTTAGAATTACCCCGCATTCAAGCAGCTTTACAGCAGAGAGGGGAAAATACAACTCCCAAACCACAGCCGATGCAGTAGGGAAAGGGGATCGGGGATTGGGGATTGGGAACAGACAAGGGAGAGTTGAGAGTGGGAGATGCGGTGAATCAATCAAAAATATTCTCCGTCTCCCCTTGTTCTCTTGTCTGTTTTCCCCTACCACTTGCTCAAAAGTGCTATCTAATAGTACATATATATTAAATAGTAAAAAAACGGTTGCCCATTTAGTCTATTGGGCTACCGTCCTAATTCAAAGGGTGTATCATCACTAATTATCTTTAGGCAGTAATGCGATGATCTGGTCAACAAAAAGTTGATGATCAACAACAGGCTTAGAGATGTAACCATCAGCACCGCTTTGCTTGAGAAAATTTTCGCGATCGCCCTCCATTGCGTGTGCTGTCACGAGAATAATCGGTAAAGTAGCAGTTTGCGGATCGGATTTTAGCAGTTGTGTAATTTTGATCCCATCAACGGACTTACCTTGATAAACACTTCTTGAGAGAGAAACATCCATTAAAATAATGTCTGCCTCTCCCGCTTGGGCAATTCTCATTACCTCTTCCACATTTTCAGTATGTTTTACTTCCAGTCCACCGCGTTTGGTCAAAATTTTGGAAAAAACGCGAGCATTAATCAGATCGTCTTCGACAATCAAAACAGTTTTCATGAGAATTTGACTTTTAGAGGTGAGGGGATAACAGAAATTTTAGATTTTGGATTACTCTACCCCTGCGGGGAACACTACGTGAACGAGAAGCCGCGATCGCGTCTATGGATTTTGGATTATTAACTTGGATTTTATCCCCATCCATGATTAAAGTGCATTTTTTTTGAGTAATCTAAAATACTAAAATCGGGAATCCAAAATCGTGTGTATCTCCTTGTGAGTAATCAATGTGTATTCCAGATATCAAGGATAATATAACTGCTTTTGATCGTATAACTATCAAGATTTTGTAATGATGAGCATTACATCCGCTATGCTGTGGTTGCTGTAATGTTCAGTAACGGCATATTTTGTGTAGTGAAAACTTAGGAACAAACTCATGGCAAAACAGTTAAACCTTCTCTCTACGGGACAGGTCATCACCACGGCCTTGCATACCGAAATGCAACGGTCTTACCTTGAATATGCCATGAGTGTGATAGTCGGGCGAGCATTACCAGATGTGCGTGATGGTTTAAAACCAGTACATCGACGGATTTTATACGCGATGCATGAACTTGGTTTAACACCTGATCGCCCTTATCGGAAATGCGCTCGTGTCGTGGGGGATGTCTTAGGTAAATACCACCCCCACGGGGATCAAGCTGTTTATGATGCTTTGGTGAGGTTGGTACAGGAATTTACCAGCCGCTATCCCTTACTGGCAGGACATGGTAACTTCGGCAGTGTAGATAATGACCCAGCAGCAGCGATGCGCTACACAGAAACGCGCCTCGCACCAATTAGCTACGAAGGGATGCTAGCCGAAATTGGCGAAGAAACGGTGGAATTTGCTGGCAACTTCGATAATTCTCAGCAAGAGCCGACCGTACTCCCAGCACAGTTACCGTTTTTGTTGCTTAATGGTTGTGCTGGTATTGCTGTAGGTATGGCAACAAATATCCCACCGCACAATTTAGGGGAAGTTGTAGATGGGTTAATTGCTTTAATTGATAACCCTGATTTACCGGATAATAAGTTATTTGAGTTAATTCCTGGACCTGATTTTCCAACAGGTGGGGAAATTGTTGGTGATGCAGGAATCCGCGAGGCGTACACCACGGGTAAAGGCAGTATTGTGCTGCGGGGAGTAGTGCAAATTGAAGAAGTTGTTGGCGGACGAGGAAACAAACGGCGAACAGCGATTGTGGTGACAGAATTACCTTTTCAGGTTAACAAGGCAGGTTGGATTGAAAAAGTAGCAGACTTAGTAAATCAAGGCCGCTTGCAGGGGATTTCTGATATCCGGGATGAAAGCGATCGCCAGGGAATGCGCGTTGTCATAGAACTCAAACGCGATACCAACCCCCAAGATATTCTCCAGCAACTCTATCACCAAACCGCGTTGCAAACGAATTTTGGGGCAATTTTATTGGCTTTGGTAGATGGACAGCCACGCCAGCTATCTTTACGCCAATTGTTACAAGAGTTTTTACATTTCCGCGAACAGACCCTTTCACGTCGCTACACTTACGAGTTAAGTAAGGCGGAAAATCGTTTGCATTTGCTAGAAGGTTTATTGAAAGCCTTGTCTCGCCTTGATGAAGTAATTGAGATTTTGCGACGGGCTGCTGATGGTAGTACTGCGAAAATCAACTTGCAAAGTCACCTAGATTTGACTGAGGTACAAGCAGATGCAATTTTAGCAATGCCACTCAGACGTCTGACAAGCTTGGAACAACAGAATTTACAAAAAGAATACGAGCAGTTACAAGAGGAAATTAGGACGTTACGAAGATTACTAAGTGATCGACGGGAATTACTTAAAAGCCTGAAAAAAGACTTACGTACCCAAAAGCGCAAATATGGTGATGAGCGTCGCACCAAAATCATCAGTGTGAGTGAGCTACGTCAAAAAGCTACAGAAACGCGGGGACGTCGGGATGGAACGACAGAGGAAGAAAATCCCAAATTGAGCATCCAAAATCTCAAACCTGAACAACCTGTTGAAGAAGTGGTTTTAGAATTGACTCAACGGGGATATGTGCGTCGTATTCAGCCGAATGGCAAAAAGTCGAAGATTGATAATGGTATGGCTGATAATGACTTTGTCATGCAAACAGCCTTGACTGATACAGACAAAGATTTGCTGGTACTAACTAGCAACGGCAAAGTTTATCCAGTGAAAGTAGGAGATATTCCTCCAACCACTGGGCGATCGCCACGGGGAACACCGTTAATCACCTTGCTGACTAATACTGCTCAAGAAGCTTCTGAGGCTGTTGTCAGCCGCTTTTTACTCCCGGAAAAGCCGGAAGAAGGCGAGATGATTTTGTTGACGAAGCAAGGAAGGATTAAGCGCTTATCTTTAACGGAATTTACTAGTTTAACGCGTCGCGGCATTACTATTTTGAAGCTCAAAGACGATGATGAATTATTATTAACTCAATTCACCACTACAGGACAACAAATCATTCTAGCTAGTTCTGGTGGACGATTGTTGCGGTTTAAAGTTAACGACGAACAGTTACCTATTATGGGTCGTACCGCAATGGGTCTACAAGCTATGCGCCTGCGTCAGCGAGAAACTATGGTTGGTGGTGTAACCTTTAAGACTGAAGAAAATATTTTGCTGGTAACGCAACTAGGATATGCTAAACGTCTACCAATTAGTGGTTTGCGATTAGCTAATCGGGGTGATATTGGGACTCAAACTTTCAAATTTGCCAGTAAAACCGATTACTTAGCAGGTATGCTGTTAGCCAAGCCAGGATCTGAGGTGGCGTTAGTAACTAATCATCAAAGGGTAGTGCGTCTGCAAGTAGACACAGTCACAAATTTGCCTAAAGATTCCACTGGTGAAAGTGTATTCCAACTCAACAGAGATGAAAAAATTATCACTGTTGCAGAATTGCTTTAAAGTAGACCTTTTGCAGAAGTCGGGACATGGGGAGATGGGAACACGGAGACAAAGGAGAATATTTTTGATAAATTCTCCCTTGTCTCCCACTCTCAGTTCTCCCTTGTTTCTTCCCAATCCCTCATTTTATGTTTTGAATAAGTTATTACATCGATAGATACCATAAGTCAACGTAATACAACTAATACTCATAAAAGTTGCATTTCTTAAAAGAGTTGTTATATTAGTTAACAAAGGCTAATAAACCTCTATAAAATTCAGTTTGGAGTGCTAGTCATGCAAGATACAACAAAAATTACAGCTCCTGTAATCGAAGATCGTAATGCTTGGCGTTGGGGCTTTACTCCTCAAGCAGAAATTTGGAACGGTCGCTTGGCGATGATCGGCTTTTTAGCTGCTGCTCTGATTGAATTGTTTTCTGGTCAAGGCTTTTTACACTTCTGGGGCATTCTGTAAATTTTAAAACCAGAAGTTTTTATAGGACATCACTAGATAGATAAATTAAAACCTGGGGTGAACTAACACTCCCAGGTTTCTTATTATTTGTCATTAGTTATTAATCAATTGTCATTTGTGCAAGGCTGATGACCAATGATCAATTACCAATGATTATCGGATATACTCTTTGAGAACGCTGTTACGGTTGGGGTGGCGTAATTTACGAAGTGCTTTCGCTTCAATTTGCCGAATACGTTCGCGGGTGACATTGAAAATTTGCCCGATTTCTTCCAGAGTCTTCATCCGACCATCGTCTAAACCATAGCGCAGTCGCAAAACATCACGTTCACGGGGACTGAGACTATCAAGGACTTTTTCTAAGTCTTCGCGCAGGAGGTTTTTAGAAACTTGGTCTTCTGGAGTTTCGCCGTCAGATTCAATAAAATCACCGAGTCGGGAATCCTCTTCTTTACCGATGGGTGTTTCCAAAGAGATTGGTAGCTGGGCTGATTTAGCAATAAATCTCAGCTTCTCAATAGTCATCTCCATTCTTGTAGCAATTTCTTCCTCAGTTGGTTTACGCCCCATTTCTTGAGAAAGCAGCTTGGTGGTCTTTTTGATGCGAGAGATAGTTTCGTAGAGGTGGACAGGTAAGCGAATTGTCCGGGATTGATCAGCGATCGCTCTGGTGATTGCCTGACGAATCCACCATGTAGCATATGTAGAAAACTTATAACCTTTTTCGTGGTCAAACTTTTCAGCAGCACGAATCAAACCGAGGCTACCTTCCTGAATCAAATCTTGGAAAGACAAACCGCGATTCATGTACTTCTTAGCAATTGAAACTACAAGACGCAGGTTAGATTGTACCATTTTGTCTTTCGCTCGCCGACCGACATGCAGGCGATGACGGAATTGTGGTAAAGGTATTTGTACTGCTTCTGCCCATTCGCTGTATTGAGGTTCGCGTTCCAACTGCTGTTGGAGGCGATCGCGAACTCGCTCTAATTCTAGTAAATCTGCAATCTTACGTGCCAGTTCAATTTCTTCATCAGCCCGAAGCAGGCGAATTCGCCCTATTTCTTGCAGGTAAAGACGAATCGAATCCTCGGTGTAGTGCTTTTTCTTGCTTTGTGACCGACGACGCGATTTTGCGGCTTTCCCAGACTTTGCGTCGTCCTCATCAGACTGAGGCTCTAAAAATTCTTCGTCGAGATCGCCATCATCATTGATCAGCAAGTCCTCTTCGTCTTCCAATAAGAGTTCTTCTAACTCAAGTTCAGGCTGATTAATTTCAATTTCTAGGTCAGGCTGATAATCAATGGTATCGAGTACGTTGTTAGCCTGGTTCATGCCGCGTTCCTCATGCTCCTTGCAGAATCAATTACTCAAGATTTATAACCACTCTTAATTTAGTGAGGTATATTGCCTTTTGATTAAGAGGGTTTTTAGCTAATTTGGCTGATAGATATGTTCGGGACTTTTACCTTTTGTTGAGACAACAGTGGTATGGCTTTCCAATACAAGTAGTAAGTTCTAAACTCTGTATTTGTTTCTACCACAGCAGTACTCCCAAAGGTAAATTCCCTCATTCCTAGTAAACTGTGTATGTGTCGCCGGGCAACACAAGTGTTTACTGAACTGGTCTAAAAAAGACTCATGTTGCTAAAAAAATTTACCACTCCATACAAAAAATTTATGACTGTTGGAAGATTTTTTTTGAAAAGACTGTTCCGATTGTAGCCTGTTTCACAGAAATTGCACTCTCTTTATGTGGCATTCATGAACTAATTTAGGTAGGTAAAGCGAGATGATGTAAAGCCTGTTTTACCAAAAAGACGTTGAAAATGACACCCATACACTAGAACTTTCCATAAAACTTTTTGGAATTTTCGTAACATCATCATTACCTTAAAAATTAGGTAAACCCACTTGTATCAGATTCAATGTGTAACCGACAACATTTATAGAAACAGTAAACTTTTGGTTAATTCAATTTAAACGCTAAAGTGCATTCATTTTTACACTTCCTTCATAAATTACTAATTTGGGATTTACATTTGTCTTTTAGTAACAGCCACTCTCATGCTTGTTAGAGTAGGCATGAGACCACAGACTCAATTCCCAATTTAGAGCCATGGCGCTTTCATGAAAGCATTTGACCTGTCGAGGAGCCAAATAACCTAACTGAGGAGTTGAGGCTTTGGCAGAATCAGCCGAAAGACCCAAGATTTCTAGATATGGCTAATTCGATCTTAATCACAGGTTAGCGCATTATTAAAAATTCAACCCTTTGCAACTTGACAAACTCTTTTTATTGTATACAACGATATTTTAATCAATTCAGAAAAGATTTGACAGTAAGACTAACGATATTAGCTCACGCATAACAAAATTGCATAGTACGAATGCGAATTATACAGTCGTAGATTCTCTGAATCATAGGTAACAATATTGAAACTGTGTCTTAGCATGATGTTACGCCAACTGTCAGGACAATAAATTTCAGCCTGTAACTCAAAGCAAAAACCATATCGTTTGAGTCAAGGTATCAAAACAGGTGTGGTTCTTTATATGTTTGAGCTTACTCAACACCACAAAACCTTTTGCTGAGTTAACTCAAAGGTGTAGATCCTAATAACTATCTACGTTGTTACTCTAACCAAAGTTGTAGCTTATAAGATGTGTTTTGACTGTCCAAATCTTGATGATTTTCTGAAATTTTCATCTTTTTCGGGCGATCGCTTTGATGATTTGTCATATAAATACGTAAATTTTGTGAACTAGAACTTGTATTACTTCTGTCTCAACACTCCGAGAGGCTTGTTGAGCAAAACTAGCCTGCAAAAAATTTTTAACAAGGTAGTGGTGTCTATGATTTAAAAATTTGATATTAAAACCACTTTTCAAAAAACAATCTTTATTTTTTGTTTGACACAATTGTTAAAAAATATTTAATTTTTCTAATATATAGCAAATTGGATTAAATAGATAAAAAATATAGGAATCTGAGGGAAAGGGGAGCGGGGATTGGGCATTAGTTTTTTCTTTGCGTCTGGTGCGTCTCCCTGCTCCCTACTCTCTTGTCTCCCTTCCCTTCGCATTTAGATATCTAAATCCGTGAGGTTGAGCTTAGAACCATAGGTTTCAATAAATTCGCGGCGAGGTGCAACGCGATCGCCCATTAAAATTGTAAAAATGCGATCAGCTTCAGCCGCATCCTCAATTTCCACTTGTTTGAGGGTACGTGTTTCTGGGTTCATGGTAGTTGACCAAAGTTGTTCGGGCATCATTTCACCCAAACCTTTAAACCTTTGGATGGTATAGTTAGCATTTTCTGGGAACTGACTAATGTATTGGTCTTTTTCGCGATCGCTGTAGCAATATCTATAATTTTTTCCTCGCTCTATTTTATAAAGTGGAGGACAAGCAATATAGATATAACCCTCCTCGATTAGCGCTCGTTGATAACGATAGAAGAAAGTTAATAACAGTGTACGGATGTGTGCGCCATCGACATCCGCGTCAGTCATAATCACAATCCGGTGATACCGTAGCTGGGAAGCATCAAATTCTTCACCTTTAACACCTAAACCAAGGGCAGTAATTAAAGATTGAATTTCGTTATTTTTATAGATTTTGGCGTCATCGGTTTTTTCGATATTCAGGATTTTTCCGCGTAGGGGTAGAATCGCTTGGAAGCGGCGATCGCGTCCTTGTTTTGCGGAACCACCTGCGGAGTCCCCTTCTACCAAGTAGATTTCCGATTCTTTGGGATCACGAGAAGAACAGTCTGCTAGTTTACCAGGCAATGGCGAAGATTCCAAAACCGACTTGCGGCGTACCAATTCCCGTGCATGACGAGCTGCTTCGGCTGCTTTAAAGGCTTGGATGGCTTTATCTAAAACCGCATCCGCAACACTGGGGTGAAATTCTAAATATTCTGTGAGGGTTTCCCCTACCAAAGAATCAACGATTCCGCGAACTTCAGTGTTACCCAGTTTAGTTTTTGTTTGTCCTTCAAATTCTGGATCGGGAACTTTAACAGAAATTACGCCTGTCAAACCTTCACGGACGTGTTCACCACTGAGATTGGGTTCATTGTCTTTGATTTTATTGCGTTTGCGGGCGATCGCATTTAGTGTTCTGGTGAGAACTGCCTTTAAACCTTCTAAATGTGTACCACCATCAACAGTCCGAATATTGTTGGCGAAGCCCAAAACATTATCCGTATAAGCATCGGTACACCATTGCAATGCTACCTCTACTTGGACATTATTTCGTTCTCCCTGCACGAAGATCACTTCTTCATGCAGTGCTTGTTTGTCAGCATTTATGTAGGTAATATACTCACGAATCCCACCCTTGTACTCATAAGTTTCTACCTTGGGCTGATCGCTTTTGAGTAATTCCAAACGGTGGTCGGTAAAAGTAATTTTTACACCTGCATTTAAGTATGCTAACTCCCGTAGGCGACTTGCCAAAGTCGTATAGTCAAATTCTGTGCCAGTAGTAAAGATTTGTGAATCTGGCTGAAAGCTGACAGAGGTGCCGGTGCGATTATCTTTGTAGGGCTTGACCTTCAGTTCAGTGACAGGAATACCCCGTTCATAGCGCTGGGTATGAACATTTTTATCTCGCCAAACCGTCACTTCCACCCACTCAGATAAGGCATTAACAACAGAAACACCGACCCCGTGTAGTCCTCCAGAAACTTTGTAACCGCCGCCGCCAAATTTTCCGCCGGCGTGCAGTACTGTCAATACAGTTTCCAAACCCGATTTTCCTGTTTTGGCAACAATTCCCGTAGGAATACCGCGACCATCATCTGTTACAGTAACAGAACCATCGGCGTTAAGATCCACCTCCACATGGGTGCAGTAGCCTGCTAAAGCCTCATCAATCGAGTTGTCCACCACCTCGTAAACTAAATGGTGAAGTCCTCGCGGACCAGTGGAACCGATGTACATCCCCGGTCGCTTGCGGACGGCTTCCAGACCTTCCAGAACTTGAATCTGTTCGGCACTGTAACTGCTCGTCATGAAAGTTCTCCTGATTTGTGGGGGTGAAGTCGCCAAAAGGCGAAAAATTAAAAAACACTCCAAAATTCTAACACAAAAGCCTTAGAGGCGACTGTAGGGCAATTTGCTGCTAAATTCAAATAGGGGTTGCATTCCTCATGATTGGAGGAAGTGTGTGAGGGGACAAAACAATTAAAAATTAAAAATTAAAAATTGGGAAGGGGGGATGAGGGGGACAAGGGAAGAGGGACGAAGAGGATAAGGAGACTTATTAACAACTAACTTTTGACAAATGACCATTGACAATTGACTATTGACAAATGACCAATGACTAAATTAATTGTGATTTGTGGTGCGACGGCAACGGGTAAGTCAGGTTTAGCATTAGCTTTGGCTATGCGATTAGATACTGTAATTCTGAGTGCAGACTCCCGTCAAGTATACAGGGAATTTGATATTGGTACAGCAAAACCAACTCTAGATGAACAGAAATTAGTTCTGCACTATTTGATAGATATATGCAATCCCACAGAAGTGATGACTGTAGCAGATTACCAGGCGCAAGCGCAAGCCTTGATTGCATCTTCCTCTCTTCAAAGGGGGACACGGAGAGAGGGAGACGCGGTGATGCAGAAAGATTTGTTAAAAAATCCCTGCGTCCCTGTGTCAGAGTGTCCCCGTGTCAGCAAAACTCCGCTCTTACTAGTTGGTGGTACTGGTTTATACATTCGGTCAATCACTCAAGGGATGAAGATTCCCAGGGTTGCACCACAACCGGAGTTGCGATCGCAGCTGGAATCTATTGGCCAAATTCAACTTTACGCTATGCTACAACAGGTTGATCCAGTTGCAGCAGCAAAGATTCACCCCAACGATTCTGTACGGACTTTAAGAGCATTAGAAGTATTTTACGTCACTGGTCGCCCGATTTCTGAGCAACAGGGAGAAAATCCCCCAAGTTATCCGATTTTACAAATAGGTTTAGATTGCGATCCTACTCATTTGGGCGATCGCATTACTCAGCGCACTGAGAAAATGATTGCAGATGGTTTAGTCACGGAGGTGGAGTATCTTTGTCAAAAATATGGCGCTGATTTGCCTTTGCTGAATACTTTAGGCTATCAGGAGATTAAGCAATATTTGACTGGGGATATTTCTTTAGCTCAAGCAAAAGAATTAACTATTTTACACACTCGACAATTTGCTAAACGTCAACGCACTTGGTTTCGTGCTTATCCTCAAATTGAGTGGTTTGATGTTGGAAATCCAGATTTATTAGAAAAGGTATGGCAGAGAGTCCAAAATTTTCTCGCTACTTCTGAAGATATATAGTTGAACTATAAATATGATTTTTTATCCATAAAAATGGGAAGTTTGAATAGTACAAAGAGCTAATATTCGAGTATGTTTATGATTTAACTAATTATTCAATTACGTTTTATTTTTGTATGTTAACTATAGAAAAATTATCACTGATAATCTTATTTTCTTTTATTATGAATATTTTGTTACTTAGCGTTTTAGGATTATCGATTTATAATCCAGGTAGGTCATTTTACATATTGTCCAAATTAAGGAAGATTTTTGATTTCAGAAAAATTAGTTATTTAAATAACTATCCTCCCTATTATTGGCATAAGATAAATCAATTTATAAAACTACCGCAATCAGAATCTGATGTTATTATGCTGGGTGATAGTATCACTGATGAGGGAGAATGGATAGAATTATTGTCAAATATCAATGTGAAAAATAGGGGCATATCTGGAGATACAACCGAGAGAATTTATTATCGTTTAGAGACAATATTATCAACTGAGCCAAAGCAAATATTTTTAATGGTAGGTATTAATGATTTAATCAATGCTCATAAATCAGTTGCTCAAACTATAGACTCTTATGAAAACATTTTGCATGAGTTTCAAGATAAAGCACCGAATACAAAAATTTTTGTTCAAAGTGTTTTACCTGTTAATAATCAAGTTTATTTATATTGGCAAGACAATAACAATATTTTAGAGTTAAATCTAGGTTTGAGAGAACTTGCAATTAAGTACAATTATGAATATATAGATTTATTTTCTCATTTGGCAGATTCAAAAAAGCAATTAGACACTAGATATACAAAAGATGGTCTACATTTAAATGGTGAAGCATACCTAGTGTGGAAATCAGTGATTGAAAAATATTTTATGGATTGGAATAATATTAATATACCTGGGGACTAGAAGTCCCATCTATACAAACAAAACCCGCCTACGCGGGTTTAATAATTAAGAGTTATTAAGCTTATATGCGCGTCAAAGAGGGATTGGGAGAGATTAATTAACTTGACTTAAAGAAGTCGTACTCACATCATCATTTTTGAGATAACCATCTTCCATATAAATGATGCGATCGCCTATATCTAAAATTCGGTTATCATGCGTCACCATTAAAATAGTACAGCCTTGTTCTTTGGCTAATTTTTGCATTAATTCTACTACATCTCGCCCAGATTTTTTATCAAGGGCGGCTGTAGGTTCATCTGCTAAAACTATTTTAGGATGACTTACTAATGCACGCGCGATCGCGACTCTTTGTTTTTGCCCACCTGATAAGTTTTCTGCATAATAATCGACGCGATTTCCTAAACCAACTTGTTCTAATATAGCAGTAGCTTTTCCATTTAAATCTTGATCTAAAATCTCTTCATGTAATTCTAATGACATGCGAACATTTTGTTTTGCTGTTAAAAACGTCATCAGATTATGTGCCTGAAAAATATAGCCAATTTGACGACGAATTTCTGTAAGCTGTTTTTTGTTGGCTCCACACATTTCTTGATTTAATATTCTTAAGCTACCTTCTTGAGCAGAACGCAAACCACCCATCAAAGTTAATAATGTAGTTTTACCTGAACCAGATGGGCCTGTCATAATTACAATTTCTCCCGCATATATATCTAAGTTAATGTCAAATAATACTTGCTTGCGGAGATTACCTTGACCAAAATAGTGATTGAGATTTTGAATTGAAATTACTGGTTGCATAAGTGTTAGTGGTTAGTAGGTAGATTGTTAATGGCAAATGACAAATAACCAAATTAAAACATATCTGCGGGATCGGCGGCGCGAAGTTTTCGCATAGCTATTATTCCGGAAACACTACACATAATAATTGTTAGGGAAAGCACAAATATGGCGCGATTGAGTTTCATACCTACGGGGAGTAAAGTAGCAGCATAGGTGATCTGATACAGCCCTATCGAAAGTGCTAATCCGGGTATAAATCCTAATGCTGCTAACAATAAAGCTTCTTGCATTAACATGATCATGAGATAGCGATCGCTATATCCCATTGCTTTGAGGGTGGCATATTCTGGTAGGTGATCGGACACATCAGAATAGAGAATCTGGTAAACAATCACAATCCCAACAATGAACCCTACCGCTACTCCCATACCAAAGATAAATCCAATTCCCTGATTACTCCAATAATTTATCTCGATTTGGGCGAATTCCTGAGGGGTTATGACTTTGACATCGTTTGGTAAACCTGCTTGTAGTTGCGATCGCACTTTTTCTAAATCTGCATCTGGTTTGAGGTTAATCAGCCCAACTGCAAGTTGATTTGGTTGGTAGTTAGGAAAAAGTTTGAGAAAACTAGAATCACTAGTTAATATGTTACCATCAGCACCAAAAGAAGCACCTAACTGAAATAAACCTACCACTTGCATATTTTGATTATTCACTTGTGCTTCAACACTCCCGTGTTGTTTGATTAAGTCTGGGATCGGGCCGTATTCTGGGCGAGAAGCACGATCAAATAATACTCGATCCAGTTGTTTTAGTTGATCTAGATGTTGGTTCACCTCCGGAAAGTTAAAAGGTGGGTTGGCTGGATCAATTCCCCACACCAAAATTCCTCGACTGAAGCGAGTTTGAGAATTACGCCATTGGGCAATATCAGCATATAGGGGACGAACGGATTTTACCCCGTCATAGGCTAAGGTTTGTTGTAATCTCTCTCTAGAAAAATTTTTGACGTAGAATAATGTTTGAAATTGGGGATTAATTAAAACTAAATCTGCCTGTAAATTTTGGTGAGGCTTTGTGGCACTATCAAATAAGGCATCTAATAGCCCTAATTGTACAAACATTAGCATATCGGCAAAGCCTATACCTGCAAGAGCTACTATTAAGCGTGTTTTTTCTTTCTTTAATTGCAGCCATGCTAAAGGAATGCGACGAAAGAATTTGGTAAGCATGGTAAGACCTGAAGTTTTTATCTGAGGGAGGTAAAGGTGTGAAAACTCATATTGTGTTTAGAAGTAAGCAGCTTGTTTCTCTAACTGGCGCTGTCGCATGAGTAGAAACAATGGTAGTGCAAACGAAACACCAATCGTCAGAGTGCTGAGAACATAAACCCAAAGAAAACGCATTTTTAAGTGTGTTCCTTCCCAAAACACAAATACTAAAAGAACGACTGCTGAAACAATTACATCGATACCAAAGAAAGTGGAAATATGATTAGTAAAAAGTTGTTCCAAAAACAAATGAATGTTCAAACCGTGTGCTAAGAGAAATGGAATAAACTGGGAGTAAGGTAAAACCAAGCCAAGAATACAAAGTAATAAGTAAGTTCCTTGCAGCATATTTACAAATCTCCTAAGTTTGTCGATCGCATCTATATCAAACATTCGTTATAAATAACGAGCAAAAAAACTCTACAACTCAATTGCTGTCTGCACTTGTAAGTTAGTCAAACTACCAACTCGCTTGCTATCTTCCAGGTTGAGGCGAATTTTGACTTCAACTACGCGGCGATCTAAATTTTCTCCTGGTTCGTTGCTGAAGACGTTTTGTTTATTCACCTGTAAGCCGATGTGTGAAACCTTTCCTCGCAACTCTCCCGAAAAAGCTTGTCCGGAAATTACAGCTTGTTGTCCAAGTTGAATTTTGCCAATATCAGTTTGATAAACTTCTGCTACTACTAGCATCTGGTTGGTTTGTCCAAGTTCTGCAATCCCAGCATCAGCAATTTTTTCTCCGGCGTGGGTATGGATCTTGAGAATTTGTCCGGAAAATGGGGCGCGGATATAAGCTTGTTCTAGGTTAGTTTGTGCTTGTTTGAGTGTGGCGATCGCATTGTCTACTTCTGCTTGTGCTGCTTGTAAATCAACAGGACGAACTTCGGCTATTTGGTTAAGAGTTGCTTTTGCGGATTTTAATTCTTGTTGTCGGGATGTTTGAATGCGTCTGAGGTTGGCTTGGGCTTCCGCTAGTTCTTGTTGTCGGGATGTTTGGATGCGTTGGAGGTTGGCTTGGGCTTCGGCGAGTTGCTGTTGTGTTGTTTGAAATGTCAAGCGTTTGCTATCTAATGAAGATGCAGAAATTGCCCCTTGTTGATAGAGTGTTTGATGACGTTGAAATTCTAATTTAGCGTTTGCTAATTCTGCTGTTAATCGCCCAATGTTGGCTTGCTGGGCTTGGGTTTCTGTCTGTTGTTCTGCCCTCAAACGGGCTATAGTTGCTGTTTGTGCTTGAATTTCTGTTAATTGTTCTGTCTGAATTCGATTAATATTTGCTTGCTGTGCTTGGATTTCTCCGGTTTTTGCCCCTGCTTGTACCTGTGCTAGTTTAGCTTGGGCAATTTTCACTTGTTCTTTTGCTTGAACTACAGCATCTTGCAAGTGTTTTTGAGAATCCAATATTGCTAGAATTTGTCCTGTTTTGACGCGATCGCTTTCTTTGACAAACCATTTTGCTAGGCGATCGCCATCCAGTGCTAAAGGTGCAGATAGGCTAATTACTTCTCCTTCTGGCTGCAAGCGTCCGAGGGCAGTAACTTTTTTGACAACAGGAGGAGTTTCAACTGCTGGAGGTTCGGAATTCCCAACTAAGCCATATTGAGAAATTCCATAGAAGGCGATCGCACTAGTTAAAGCCGTAGCTGTTATAACTAATCCGATCAGTTTTTGAGTGGAAGGTTTAGAGAGAAATTGTTGAGTCATGTTTTTTTTAACGCAGAGGAACGCTGAGTAAACGCAGAGAAACGCTGAGTTTTAATGAGTTTTTTTGGCTTTCAAATAAGTAGTTACCATGTTTGCCAATAAATTACTTTGCTCGGTGTAAGAAATGGTATCGCTTTCAAACATTCGTGCTGAAATCAAGCCGTTGAGAAAACAATAGATGAAGTCAGCGAGCGCTCGATCTTCAATTTCTAAATAACTGGCAAGCGCTTGTATGGCATCATCCCAAACTCTTCTAAGAGTTTGGTTATGTAAAACCTCAGTTCGTTCTTGCTGCTGATAAAAATCAAGCATTAGTACATTTTGTTTAAAAAAATAGTCTTCATTTTTAGCAACAAAATTCATCAAATTTTTGATGCGTTCTGCTAAATTTTGGGCATTTTCTGCTTCAGCCAGAAAATTAAGAATATCCTGCTTTGTTAATTCTTCAATCAACTGCAAAAATAAGGCTTCTTTACTAGGAAAGTAATGATAAAGTGTCCCGGTAGAAACCTCTAAACCTTTAGCGATCTCGCGCATTGTGATTGACGCATAGCCTTTTTCTGCAAACAGATCAAAGGATTTCATCAACAATTCTTGGCGATATTGTTCATGATCAACAATCTTCGGCATTGAGATTTATTTTTATATCGAACGTTAGTTATATATTAAAATCACAAGAAACATTTGGCAAGATAGTTGAATAAAGAAATTTTATTCGATTATCTATATATCTGGATTTATGCCAAGCGATCGCAGCCTCCCCACATCTTTATACCCTTAGTTTTTGTAACAATATTAATTAGACCAACTCATACAAGCGATCGCATCGCATCTTTACCACAAAACCTATGCTCACCCAAGACAAACAACAACGTAACTGGCAACCCATTATCAAGGAATTTGAAGCAGTAGTTGGCAAAAATGGTGTTGTGCAACGCCGCGAAGAACTGATCACCTATGAATGCGATGGACTTACTAGCTATCGCCAACGTCCGGAGGTGGTGGTGCTACCTAGAACTACAGAACAGGTGGCAGCAGTGGTGAAGATATGCAATAAATATTCTGTTCCCTTTATTGCACGGGGTTCTGGTACTGGTTTATCAGGTGGGGCTTTGCCAATTGAAAATAGTGTTCTTATTGTTACTTCTTTAATGCGGCAAATTCTGAACGTAGATTTAGAGAATCAGCTTGTTATTGTTCAACCAGGTGTGATTAATAGTTGGGTAACGCAAACTGTGAGCGGTGCTGGTTTTTACTACGCTCCCGATCCCTCTAGTCAAATTATCTGCTCTATTGGTGGTAACGTTGCGGAAAATTCTGGCGGTGTGCATTGTCTCAAATATGGTGTAACAACAAACCATGTTTTGGGATTAAAAATAGTCACTCCTGAAGGTGAAATCCTAGATTTGGGGGGAGAAATTCCCGAAATGCCTGGTTATGATTTAACTGGGATATTTGTTGGTTCGGAAGGGACGCTGGGTATCGCTACAGAAATTACGCTGCGAATCCTCAAAAGTGCAGAATCAATCTGTGTGTTGTTGGCAGATTTTACGAGTATTGAAGCAGCGGGAGCAAGTGTTTCTGATATTATCAGTGCGGGGATTATTCCTGGTGGTATGGAAATTATGGATAATCTCAGCATCAATGCTGTGGAAGATGTCACAGCATTAGATGTTTATCCCCGCGATGCGGTGGCAATTCTATTAATAGAAATTGATGGTTTGGCTGTAGAAGTTGCAACAAATAAACAAAGAATTGCGGAAATTTGTCAACAAAATGGAGCGCGTAATGTTACTTCTGCTAGTGATCCAGATACACGATTAAAATTGTGGAAAGGACGTAAAGCTGCGTTTGCTGCGGCTGGACATTTGAGTCCAGATTATTATGTACAGGATGGAGTGATTCCTCGGACTCAGTTAGCTTATGTGTTGCAAGAAATTGAAGCATTGAGCCAAAAATATGGTTATAAAATTGCCAATGTATTTCATGCTGGAGATGGAAATCTTCACCCATTAATTTTATTTGATAATTCTGTTCCAGGTGCATTAGAAATAGTAGAAAAAGTCGGGGGAGAAATTCTCAAGTTATGTGTGAAAGTCGGTGGTAGTATTTCTGGTGAACACGGTATTGGAGCAGATAAAAAATGTTATATGCCAGAAATGTTTACGGAAGCTGATTTAGAAACTATGCATTGGGTACGCCAAGTTTTTAATCCTCAAGGTTTAGCGAATCCAGAGAAGATTTTTCCGACGCCGCGCACATGTGGAGAAGCTGCAAAGGCTATGGGTGAGAGTAGTAAAAAGTTCGAGGCAATAGATGGGGTAGATCGTTTTTAATAGTTATCAGTTAGGGAAGACCAAAAAATCAATAATCTCATATTTTGTAGGGTGCGTAAGAGAGCAGTATAATACACCCTACTCATATTATTTATTTATCAGTATAGATATTAAGATTTATAAAATTTAGTTACATAGCAAGTTTTTCTTAAATGAATTTATGCAAAAATGCTAAAAAAGATACAGTAAATAACTTAAATATTTGCGATTACCCTGCAATTTATATATATTTGAAGCTCTATAACAAGTTAGAACTTAACTAAGTTGAGCAACTATAAGCTTTACTGGGTTTTTCATCAGCAGTGCATAGAATTCAGATTTTGGGAAACAAAGGCTTTTTAGTCTTGCTCTGAGGTGCTTAAAAGCATCTACTACAATTTAGATATTATCTTATGGAGAGAAGACCTAGTAGAGTCAGTAAACCAACCAGGGACTCTCGCATGAATATCAGTCCATCAGAATCTACCGCAGAGTTAGCACAAGCTATCTGTCAAAAATTTCAAATCGATACAGATTTAGAAGATGGAAGCAATTCCAATCAAATACTGAGCGCGATCGCTCAACTAATTTGTCAATCAATTGATTTAAATACGATTCTAAATTTTACAGTAAAAGAATTACGAAGGCTATTACTAAGCGATCGCATCCTGATTTACCATCTAGATTCTGGTGATAGCGGGACTATAGTTGCTGAATCTACGATTGTTGCAGGTAGTCCACTCTTAGGAATGAAAATCACATATTCTTGCTTTAGCGAAAAACACGTAGAACGCTACAAGCGTGGTTGTATGCAGATTGTAGAAGATATTTACGCGGCTGGATTGCATCCGTATCAGATAGATTTTCTCTCCTCTTTACAAGTCAGAGCTAATCTTGTAGTACCGATTATATTTCAGCAGGATCTTTGGGGATTGTTAATAGCACAGCATTGTTGTCAACCAAGACAATGGCTACAAACAGAAATTGATTTGCTCAAACAATTAGCAACCCAAATCAGTATTGCTATCCAACAGTCAGAACTACGTCAACAGGTGCAACACCTGCAAACCGAAAGGAAGTTATCGCAGTCTGAGAAATTAGTACGAAATATCACCGAAAAAATACGTGATTATATAGAGATAGATCATATTTTAGAGACTGCTATTGCTGAATTAGCAGAGCTATTACAAGTCGAACATTGCCACATCGAATTATATGATACCAGTTATACTTTCGCTACTATCGCCCACGAATATAGTACTATCCCTCCCGTCTATCAAGGAATGCAACGACAGGTTGCAGATTTTCCCAAACTGTATCAACCACTATTACAAAAACAGCCGTTGCAATTTAGTGAAGTTTTAAGAGATTGGAATCCTAATTTAGTTGTAGTGACGCAGCTAGCTTGTCCCATTTTTGACGCCGAAACCGTGATGGGAAATATTTGGCTAACAAAAGTTACTCAAGAGGCGTTTGCAGAATCGGAAATTAAACTAGTACAACAAATAGCAAATCAATGTGCGATCGCAATTCGCCAAGCTAAACTTTATCAACTAGCTCAGACACAGGTAAACCAACTCGAAAAACTGGACAATCTCAAACACGAATTTCTCAGATCCCTTTCCCACGAATTGCGAACACCAATTACCAGTATTAGCCTAGCCGTACAAACCTTAGAAACAATTATCAACCAAGAAACAGCATTAGACACGGACATGGTGTCACAACTATTGCAGATTTTACAAAACGAATGTCAGCGAGAAAGCAAACTGATTAATGATCTGCTTTCACTCACATATTTAGAAGCAGAAGCCGAAGTTTTAACTGTGATCGTGATTGATCTCAACAGTTGGCTACCTCCCATTGTGGAATCTTTTCGAGAAGTTACTATTTGTCAGCAACAACAGTTATTTTTGCATTTCGTTGGGGAACTCCCACCTTTAGAAACAGATATCACTGACTTGGAACGTATTGTTACAGAATTACTCATTAACGCCTGTAAATATACTCCCGCGGGTGAATCGATTACCGTTTCTGCGTCAGCAACTGAGGCAACCATAGAGATTAGAGTTAGTAATTCTGGTGTGACAATTAATGCTGACGAACTTACGCGTATTTTCGACCCCTTTTACCGCCTTCCCCAACATCATCCTTCGCAATACGGTGGAACTGGATTAGGATTAGCACTAGTGCAGAAACTGGCAAAACATTTAAAAGCTTCTATTAGGGTTGAAACTACAGCAGTTTCTACTACCTTTACTCTTGTTTTACCAAGAGCGATCGCTGTTTAACAGGGGTGTAGGAATTTATGAAACGGTGATTATTCCGTTAGTTTTACAGCCATCACTCATTGCTTTATTTAAAAACCTAAACTTGTCAAGTGCAAGGGCGAAAATAAATGTATTATTTTAGACTTAACTGTTGAAATTATATTTTTATATAAAATAAACTTTGGTACTAAAAAATACAAAATTTTTATGTAATTTTTATAGATAATGCTATATTTCTCTGTAAATACAACTTTAAAATCTATCTGAGTAAATAAAAATATTTGAGTAGTAAAAAATACGGAGTCAACCGTGAGAAAAACTCTCAATATTTGCTTTTTTATAATATGAATAAGTGGAATTGGCAAAAATTATCTAGTGGTGCAGCAATGCGGCTTTTATCTGTAGCATTGACTTTAGCAGTGATCAACTTCGCAGAACAAGCATTAGCACTAGGAAGAGGTAATAGCGGGCCTCAAGTTACGAGTGTCCAAAGATGTTTGCAAAAGTTAGGATACTACAATGGGCCGATTAACGGTAATTTTGGCCCCTTAACTGAAAATGCTGTCAAAAAATTCCAGCAAGCCAAGAAAATTTCGGCAATTGGCCAGGTGGGGCCACAAACTCAGCGATCGCTACAAGCTGCATGTCAATCTAAACAATCCAGAGGCAATACTAGCACAAGTAATGTCCTCAAGGTAGGAAGTCGGGGTTCAGCAGTCACACAACTGCAAAAATATTTGCGGACATTGGGTTACTTTAATGGCCCGGTTACAGGTTATTTTGGTCAAGAAACACAACAAGCTGTGATTAGATTTCAGCAATCCAAAAAATTACAGGCTGATGGTGTTGCTGGTGGAAACACTTTGAAATTAATACGTGCTAGTTTAGCATCAAAATCAAATAATGCTGTCGTTGGTGGAGTTGATAATTATCCCAATGCTTGGAATGAAGGTGATGCTGGGTCGCAAGTATTACAATTACAAAGAAACTTAGCAAAGTTGGGTTATTTCCAAGCGACTCCTACTGGTAATTTTGGCTCTGTCACCAAAGATGCTGTCGTGCGTTTTCAGCGCGATAATGGACTGACAGCTAATGGAATTGTTGACGGACAAACTTGGACAGCAATAGCGACAAACGCCAATTATGTAAATGTGAACAACGTAAATGTCAATAACTCCGGGTGTTCACCAACAAGTGGCTTTATCTGTTTGGGTGAAAACAGTCCACGTGTTGTCGCGGTACAACAAAGTTTACGTCAAAAAGGATTATTTAATCGGGATATTACAGGTTACTATGGCACGGAAACCAGAGATGCTGTCGCCCAATTTCAGCAAACTGCTAGACTTAATCCCACAGGAGTTGTAGATTTTCAAACTTGGCAAGCATTAGGATTGACAAACAGCAACCCTACTGGAGTACAAAATTCAGCAGTTGAAAATCGCTATGTGGTAATTGTACCAATTCGCGATGCCAATACTCTTGATCAAGTTCGTCAGTTTGTACCCCAAGCTTTTACGATGCGGTCAAATTTGGGAGAGTATGTGAATGCAGGTGCATTTCGCGATCGCTCTGAAGCCGAAAAACGATCTAGCCAGTTACGCGATCGCGGTTTTGATGCACGAGTAGAATATTTTTGAGGAAATAGGGGATCGGGGGACAAGGGGGACAAGGGAGACAAGAAGAACACGGGGAAACGGAGAATATTTTTGATAGATTCTCCGCGTCTTTGTACTCTCCGCATCACCGCGTCTCTTCCCAATGCCCACAAAATATTAATAGACACGTTTGCCATTAAAATAGCTTGGCACTGCAAAAAGCTAAAGGCTAAAAAATCATGACTGAAGCTCGGATTGGAATTATTGGTGGTAGTGGTTTATACAAGATGGATGCCCTGAAGGATGTAGAAGAAGTGAAAATAGATACGCCCTTTGGCTCACCTTCTGATGCAGTAATTTTAGGGACTTTGGATGGAACACGAGTAGCTTTTTTAGCTCGTCATGGTCGTAATCACACGCTTTTACCTTCAGAATTACCATTCCGTGCCAATATTTATGCAATGAAGCAGTTGGGTGTGGAGTATTTGATTTCAGCGAGTGCGGTAGGTTCTTTGAAAGCGGAAGCGAAACCATTGGATATGGTAGTTCCTGATCAATTTATTGATCGAACTAAAAATCGGGTTTCTACGTTTTTTGGCGAAGGAATAGTTGCTCACATTGCCTTTGGTGATCCAGTTTGTCATAATTTGGCTGAAGTTGTCGCCGATGCGATCGCATCTCTCAATCTCCCTGATGTCACCTTACATCGTGGCGGTACTTATGTATGTATGGAAGGGCCAGCATTTTCTACCAAAGCAGAATCTAATCTATATCGCAGTTGGGATGCAACAATCATTGGGATGACAAATTTACCAGAAGCAAAGTTAGCACGAGAAGCGGAAATCGCCTACGCAACTTTGGCGCTAGTCACCGATTATGATTGTTGGCATCCAGACCATGATAGTGTCACAGTAGAAATGGTGGTGAATAATTTACAACGCAATGCTGTCAATGCACAAAAAGTTATTCAAGAAACAGTGCGACGTTTGAGTGAAAACCCACCAACCAGCGCTGCTCATTCCGCATTAAAATATGCAATCTTGACACCATTGGATAAAGTACCAACAGCAACAAAAGAAAAACTAGGTTTGTTGTTGAAAAAATATATTTAATTAGTCAATTGTCAATGGTCATTTGTCATTCGTCATTAACCAAACTATTGACTCTAGACACTTGACCATTGTACAGACGCGTAGACGCTCGTAAGAGTAGAATCGCGTCTCTACTAATAACACTGGACACTGGACAAATAGTTAAATGTTACCAACAGATTTACTCCATCATCGTCAGAATGGAGAAGAAATTATTCCCAAGAGATTAAAACTTGATTCTAAACATATAGAATTAGCCAACGAATTAATTAGTTCTTTTCAAGAATCAGTCGGAAAAACTCAAGGCGCATTAGAACGTCAATTATTAGAATTAGAAGGTGACACAACCGACTATAAAGTTAAACGGGGTTTGGCTTATCTACTTAAAAGTGGTTTTTGTACATTTGAAGTCGTGAGTCCCCTCGAACCACAAATGTTAAGAGAAAGAGTATTTGCTTTAGCCGCTAAGTCTGTTCCTAACTCAGAATTAACACAAATTACATTAAAAAATATAGCTGATAACTTAACTCAAGAACTCGCACGGGAAGTTTTACCACAGCAAGTCCGTGATGGATTATATGCTGATTTATCAGAGAATAAAATTCTCACGACTTTTGATGCACCAAAACCAGAAAATTTATTACATAGATATAATTTATCCCAAGTGCAGGGAGTGTTTTATAAAGCCAGCCAATTAGTATTAAATGCTCATCGGAATGTTCCAGGAGAATACAAGCTTTTATTTCGCTATTTAAAATTATTTCAATTGATGGCATATATTGAAGGTGATGCCGACCATGGATTTACAATTACGATTGATGGACCAACGAGTTTGTTTAATCCTAGTACGCGATATGGTTTAGCGATCGCAAAACTAATTCCGGCTTTATTACATGTTACGAAATGGAGTCTTTCTGCTACATTACAAGTCCGCGATTTTTATACAGAAACCTGGAAAACCGGACGTTTCACCCTCAATTCTGAGTGTGGTTTAGTGACTCATTACCCACCCGGCAAACCTTACGATAGTATGATTGAAGCATCCTTTGCTGATAAATGGGATGCACTGAAAACTTGTTGGGCGTTAGAGCGAGAAGTCGATTTAATTCCGATTCCTGGTAGTGTGATGATTCCCGATTTTCGCTTAGTTCATCCAGATGGACGCAGTTATCTATTAGAAATAGTCGGTTATTGGCGACCAGAATATTTACAAAAAAAATTCGCCCAAGTCCGACGCGCTCAATCTGATAACTTAATTTTGGCAATTTCCGAACGTTTGAATTTGGATAAAGTCGGTGTGAAATTAAGTGATGTTCCCGCCAAAATAGTTTGGTTTAAAGATAAATTATTGCCGAAATCCATATTAGCAGTCATAGAATAAAATAGACAGTTTGTAGTCAGCACTTTAGTGCTTTAAATCATTCCTGAACAAGAATATCCCCAACTTCTTAAAATAATTTAGAGTTCTAACCTCTTTGGTACATTTTATTTTCTAATTCACGAGGTTCAAACACTCATCGACGAGTATCAAACACTCATCGACGAGTATCAAACACTCATCGACGAGTATCAAACACTCATCGACGAGTATCAAATACTCATCAACGAGGTTCAAACACTCGACAACGAGTATCAAACACTCATCGACGAGCATCAAACACTCGACAACGAGTATCAAACACTCATCGACGAGCATCAAACACTCATCGACGAGTATCAAACACTCATCGACGAGTATCAAACACTCGACGACGAGTATCAAACACTCATCAACGAGGTTTTTCTTAAAAATAAAGAATTCATAATATTAAAGCTTGTACTGAGAGAAAAAATGTCACTATAAATAAGACACTGAAACGTAGCAGTAAATTGATTTACAATCAGGGAAACTGACCTATGGATTGCAAAACTGCAACTTTAGTTTACCAAACTGAAAATCATCTCGAAAAAATTCGCGAAATTTTTCCTGAAGCTTGGAATTTTTTAGAAGAAGTATCTTTTGCATACGTCCAGAAAAAGCCAGATAAATTTGATGCTGCTGTTAAAGAAATAGTTGGTGAGAAACCTTTCCAATTTAGAATGGTTCACCGAGACGATAGAGATCAACTCACAAAAGACCTTTCAGATTTATTAGGAGATATTACATCGCGATTACTTTTAGAAAAACATTTTTCTGAAGTAGTTGGTCAGCAAGTATTTTTTAGTACTATTTGTTGTAATAGCCATCTTACTTCCGATCACGAATTAACTCTAGAAGAAGTTCTACCTCTACAACGGGCTGCGGTGAAGTTACAGTAAAATTTTCATTGTTGGTTGTTGATTGTTCCACACAACAATCAACAACAAATAACAGAATTTAACGAATTTTCCTACCAGTTAATACTTCTCGTACATCTAACATCGCTGTGTAGGTAGGTAAGATGTGCAAGGTTTCGTGATCTGGGGTATGTTCCAAAGCTGTGTTGATAGCTTGGCGCAAATCTTCTTCGACGATCAAATTACAATTATTTTGAGGTGCAGGATCGCTGTAGCGTAGGCGCAGAGCCATATCATAGGCGCGATCGCCACTTACTACTAAAGTTCCTCCTCTTTGGACTAGTTTTTCTGTATCTACATCCCATATCCAGGATACATCTTCGCCATCTTGAATGCGATCGTTCAATACTAATAGTGTTGTTTGATTATTACTTTGAGTCACAACTCTAATAGTTTCATTTGTACCTACAGGATTTTTTGATAATAAAATTCTTACTTGTTTGCCATTAATTTTTAACTCTTCCGCACGTCCAAAAGCAGGTTGAAAGCTAGGAATTGCATCACGAATAATAGCTTCATCAATTCCCAATTCCTTAGCAGCAGTAACAGCAGCTAAAGTATTGTATTTGTTGTACAAACCAATGAGAATTTGTGGCCATTGGCTGCTATCAATACTTGGTTCGCTTCTGGTAAAACCACAACTGGGACAAGTATACTCGCCCATATGAGAAAGATAAACGCCTTTATAATCTAAAGCGTGTCCGCAACTGGGACAATAAATAGAATCAACAGCATGGGGAATCGCTTCTAAATAATGTTCTGGTTCATTTAAACCAAAGAAAGCAACTCGCTGTTGAGATAACTGTTGACCAAGATAACAAATTGTTGGATCGTCAGCATTGGCAACAATTATAGTCTCAGGTGGTAGAGTAGCGATCGCACTTCCCCAGCGTTTACTAATTGTGTCTACTTCCCCATATCTATCCAGTTGATCACGAAATAAGTTTAAACAAAGAATCAGTTTTGGTTGAATTGGGGCTAAAACCCTGGGCAAAATATTTTCATCAACTTCCAAAATGGCATAATCAACGTTGAGCGAACCTACCAAATTAGTGCTTTCCATCAACGCTGTCATCAAGCCATTTTCCAGATTAGCACCCGTAGAATTGTGAGCGACGCGATAACCTTGGCGTTCTAAAATTTCTCGCAAAAACAGCGATGTTGTGGTTTTACCATTTGTACCAGCAACCAGAATCACGCTTTGGTTTACCTGCTGACTCAACAATTGCAATAAACGGGGTTCAATCCGACGCGCGATCGCACCGGGTAAAACAGACGCAGCACCCAAACGTAGCGATCGCACCATCAAAGTTACGCTTTTAGCTACCGAGACAGCCAAACCCAGCCGCAGTCTATCTATAAATTGAATTTTGTTTCCCACAACCGTATCCTAAGTCTGCGATTTAATATGCGTGAGTTTAGCTAATCCTTGGTAAAAAGGCTAGTCAGATCAACCACAAACTTGTAAAGCGGTGTCTATCAACCCTACGTTTCATGTATTCTTGAAAATGAAAGCGATCGCTTCATAATCTTGACTCAAAAACTTTAGAAATTAATATCTCTCCAGACTTTAGCCTCAGCAAAGCGACTCAAATGCTTAACATTTGTGGTAGCAATAACAATATAACGACCAGGAAATTCTTCTTTAAGTATCCGCCACTGCGTACAAATGATAATATCTACATCAAGGCTCTTGTCATCGGCAGTGGGAATACCTTGACTGCGAGCAGATGCCCATAAAGAGGCCGCTTGTCTTAATAAAGCTGAACTAATTGGTAAAAAATCAATGATTTCTCGAAGTTCATCTAAAGTCTGAATACCGTTAAGTTCAGCTTTTTTCTGTAGTACCAACATCAAGCTTCTTCTGACTTCAAAATCACATATTTCAGAAGAACAAATATAAACCCCTTGAGATAGCAAACTATATAGCCATTGTTCGCAATCATAAGCTTCCCCAAACTTATTGGGATTGGCAAGAATTCCCAGCACCCCAGAGTCGATAAAAACTATCATGATTGTGAATATAGTTTTTGTTCGGGGAGGCGTTCTGCATCTATAATCTGTTTAAAGTAATCAAATCTTTCTTCTCGCTGTCGTGATTCTGCTTGAGACATATTTTGATGGTACTTCATGCGTTGTGCTAACAGCGCTAACGCTTGCTGATTTTGTTGTAATTGCTGCTCTTTTTTCCATTCAGATTTTTGTGCATTAACTACATTTTTATCTAATTGGAGCAGTTTTTTTAGAGCATCACCATCTTTTGACTCTAGATTTATTGGAGCAGGATAACCTTCTAAAATCAAATCATATCCATTATTACTTGTGGTCGTAACTGGGATGAGAGCAATAAAGCGAGCAATATTTAATATTTTTCCACTCGGTAGTTCTACTGCTATATTCATTTCTATTTTCTAAATCGTAGAAATCATTATTGTTTAAAAGTCTTTTCGGCTGCACACAAAAAGCAGTTATAAACCTCCAGATTATCTTCCTCAATATTATGTCTGTCGCCAATTCAATCAAATCACGGATAGCCTGCGATCGCTGACAGATATATTCATGTTTTTCACAGGCATTGCAACCTCAACTCTGGGTAAATTATGGCAGATTTTGCCATTTGATGCCATGTAAAGCCCTGAATTTTCAATCGAGCAGGTTGGTGTTAAATTTATTAGGGATAATCTCAAACCTAACATCCTGTTGGCGGATGACTAACGCCTTTTTTCACGAACAATTGCAACGCACACCTGCACTCATGCATAAACTGCGGGACTTTCCTGTTACCATTTGTGGTGCTGGGGCGTTGGGTGCAAATATCACCGAAAATCTGGCTCGTTCTGGCTTTGGTAAGTTACGAGTCATAGACAGAGACAGGATTGAAGAACGCAACCTTTCCACTCAACCTTATTACCGTTCCGACGTTGGTGCATACAAAGCCAAAATCCTCACCAATAATCTTTACCGCGCTTTGGGAATCACAGTCGATGGGCGTTCAAAAGAATTAACACCAGCCAATGCAAATCAATTATTAACAGATAGTGGTTTGATCATCGACACCTTTGACAATAGCAGTAGCCGACAAGCTGTGTTTGACTACTGCAATAATTCTCAAATACCTTGCTTACACGTGGGTTTAGCTTCAGATTATGCAGAAATCATCTGGAACCAAATCTATCGTGTACCTTCACCTGCAAACGATGATATCTGCGACTACCCCCTAGCGCGTAACTTAGTTATCCTCGCAGTCGCAGTTGCTTGTGAAGTTATTGTTACTTTTGTCGCGACAGAAAAGCAAGAGAGTTTTACTGTTACCTTAGCTGATTTTGCCATTCAGCCTTTGTAATGTATAAATTGAATAGAGATTGGGAATGAAATTATGGAGCAAAATCAGGATCAACAGCGCCGTGTCGCAGATCAGGAGTTTCAAAAATCCCTAGACCAGCTGCAACAAATTTTACAAGATGATTCTACACAAACAGAAAAAACACCCGAATCTCACAGTGATGATCAAAGCGATGCTCCACAGGAACCGCTACGCGATCACCAAATAGCCGAAACTTCCTCAATCATAGATTTAGACGTCTGGGAAGACGCCGTTGCTGATATCGAACAATATTTCCAGCAAAAAGGAAAAAGTTAATGGTCAATGGTCATTTGTCATTGGTCATTTGTTCTTCTCCCCTTTCCCCGATCCCCAATCCCCGATCCCCAATCCTCAATCCCCAATCCCCTGTCTTCGCGCTTCGTATAACATTAACGCAGCTGCGATCGCTACATTCAATGACTCTACCCCAGGACTAAGGGGAATTTTCACTTCCACATCTGCCATTGCTGCTAATTCTGACGACAAACCAGCGCCTTCGTTACCCAATAAAATCAAACTTGGTTGACGCCAGTCTACCTCCCAGTAAGTTAAATTTGCATTTGGGAGTGTGGCGATCACTTGCATTCCCGCTTGTTTAGCTTGGATGACTGTCGCTTTTAAATCTGGACTCACCGCCATCGGTAAGCGAAACCATTGTCCAGCCGTAGCCCGTAATACCTTGGGATTATCTAAATCTACACTATCTCCACTCAGCCACAATCCACTCGCCCCAGCAGCGGCCGCAGTGCGAATCATTGTACCCAAATTCCCTGGATCTTGGACTGTTTCTAAAGCAAGTACCACACCAGTAAATGGTATGGGAGTAGGAGAAACATTGCGTTTCGCTAGTGCCACAACTCCATCTGGTTGAACCGTAGTTGCGATCGCCGCCATCACTTCTTCACTGACAACTTCTGTGCGATCGCTTCGTTGACAAACCTCTTCCCATAACATCGGATGAGATATTTGCCATTCTGGAGTACAGCACACCACTGCCAGGGGATAATTGACTGCACAAGCTTCCTCCAACAAATGTGTCCCCTCTAAGAGAAACAGTTGTTGCTTATGCCGTTCCTTGGTAGCGTGGAGCTTTCTGATTTGCTTAACTAAAGAATTTTGTAAACTTGTCAGCACAATTTTAGATTTTGGACTTCGTCGTGAGCGCTCAGTCGAACGACTTTAGATTTTAGATTAATCCAAAATCATAAATCTAAAATCTCATGTGTAAACTTTCAGATGCGGAACCCGGGACTTGAACCCGGAAGCCTTGTGGGCACTAGAACCTGAATCTAGCGCGTCTGCCAATTCCGCCAGTTCCGCTCGCGAATTGGTTGAATGACCGTTTTCTATTATTACTACATTTTTCATAGGTGTCAACTAAGAATTTTTCTTGCCTGTCCCCCTTCCCTTGTCCCCAATCCCCAATGCCCTAAATCATCCACAAGATGTGATGCAAGAATATGGACAAATTAAATCTTTCATGTAGAATCGAAACCAACTTAAAATTTGTAAGATTTAAGATTTTTGGAGGGTAGGCTTATTAATCCTTCTAGCAGCTTACAAGATGCTAAATTGTCATCTGTTGCAGACTCCTCAGTTTTGCAAATCTGTGGTGGGCATCCGTTGCAAGGTCATGTAAAAATTAGTGGGGCGAAAAATTCAGCACTAGTCATTATGGCTGGGGCTTTGCTTTGTTCAGGGGACTGTCACATCCGTAACGTACCTTTGCTCGCAGATGTAGAGCGTATGGGTCAGGTATTGTCGGCTTTGGGTGTTAGTTTGCGGCGCAATGGTGACAATTTAGACATCAATGCTAGCGAAATTACCTCATCCAAAGCTCCTTATGAACTGGTTACTCAGTTACGAGCCAGTTTTTTTGCGATCGGTCCCATCCTGGCACGTTTGGGAATAGCACAGATGCCTTTACCAGGGGGATGTGCGATCGGCGCTAGACCAGTTGATCTCCATGTCCGGGGACTACAAGCAATGGGAGCCGAAGTACAAATTGAGCATGGTATTTGTAATGCTTACGTTCCTGGCAAAAACCGTCGTTTGAAGGGAGCAAAAATTTACCTAGATATTCCCAGTGTGGGAGCCACAGAAACGCTGATGATGGCAGCGACTCTGGCAGAAGGTGAAACAATCATTGAAAACGCTGCCCGTGAGCCAGAAGTTGTTGATTTAGCAAATTTCTGTATAGCGATGGGAGCAAAAATTCAAGGTGCAGGCACAAGTACAATTACTATCGACGGTGTTCCCGAACTTCATTCTGTTGAGTACAATATTATACCTGATCGCATTGAAACCGGAACTTTTCTGTTGGCGGGGGCAATAACCCGTTCAGAATTGCTCCTCTCGCCAGTGGCCCCAGATCATCTAGTACCAGTGATTTCCAAATTGCGCGAGATTGGCGTGAATGTGGTTGAAGAAACACCAACTAGCTTACGTCTCCTCAGAGCCGACAGATTAATCGCGGCAGATATTGAAACCATGCCCCATCCTGGTTTTCCTACGGACATGCAAGCGCCGTTCATGGCTTTACTGGCGATCGCAGAAGGCGATAGCCTGATTAATGAAACCGTATTTGAAAATCGCTTGCGTCACGCCTCCGAGTTAAATCGCTTAGGGGCAGACATTCGTGTTAAAGGTAACACTGCTTTTGTCCGGGGAGTACCGTTGTTATCTGGCGCACCTGTAATTGGCACAGACTTACGAGCCGCCGCAGCTTTAGTTGTCGCCGGCTTGGCAGCAGACGGCAAAACTACCATCCAAGGACTGCACTACCTTGATCGCGGCTATGATCGTCTTGATCTCAAATTACAGCAATTAGGAGCAAAAATCCAACGTTTACCTGCTTCAGAGGTAAAAACAGAAATCGCTCCTGGCGCAATTAATCCTGAAGCATCGATTTCTTCATAATTTAGTAATGGTTAATGGTTAGTGGTTAGTTATTAGTTGTTTTGAACAACCAGCAACCACCAACCATCAACAATTAATATCGCTATACTAGGCTTTGTAGGGCTGGTATCAAACTAGCTCAATTACAAACCTCACTACTTTCCACTTGCTTTGCTATGTTATCCTCCAAAACTCAGCTCATTGGTCTAAAAGCAGACTCATTTCGTCACCCGTTAGACCTAGAAGCAACCAAAGCGCTGAAGCAGATTCCCGGTATAGATTTGATGGTGCGGAATGTCCTGGGACCAGTGGCGGAGCAATTATTTTATGTGGAAAACATTGCATCTAGTATTTTGGTGGGCGAAAACCAACTACCCCATTTACATAAACTTTTATTAGAAGCTTGTCATATTTTAGACATGGAGCCACCGCAGTTGTATATCAGACAACATCCGGCTCCGAATGCTTATACTTTTGCGATGCGGGGTAAGCAGCCTTTTGTAGTGCTGCACACTTCCTTAATTGATATGCTCACGCCAGAGGAGACTCAAGCAGTCATTGCTCATGAACTGGGACACCTCAAATGTGATCATAGTGTTTATTTGACACCAGTAAATATATTAATTTTGGCAGCAGCAACTTTGCCTAATATCGGTGCATTTATTGCTCAAGCAATCCAAGCACAACTTTTGGAATGGGTTCGTTGTGCAGAATTCACATGCGATCGCGCCGCCTTATTAGCAACTCAAAACCCCAAAGCTGTCATGTCTGTGTTGATGAAATTAAGCGGTGGTTCACCGACTCTTGCACCACAACTGAACCTTGATGCTTTTATTGACCAAGCCCGCGCCTACGATGATATTAGTAAAACCGAACTCGGCGAAATGGTCAAAGTTACTCGGACAGCCCAACTAACCCACCCAGTACCAGTATTGCGGGCGCGAGAAATTGACCGTTGGGCAAGTAGCAAAGAATATGAAAGGTTGTTGCAAAATCCAAAGTTAGAAAGTAGTAGTGAGTCTAATACAGGCGGTAAGTGGCGCAATTGGTAGATATTAGACTTAGTACAGGTTTGCATTAATTCGTAGCGGTTTGAAACGCAGAGGGACGCAAAGGTAAACGCAGAGGAGCGCTGAATTTTGGTGTCAAAATTTTGATATGAATTTATGCAATTCCGTACTTAGCTTTATTACTCCAATTGCAAGACGCGATCGCTTATGGTAAAGTCAGCTAACCACATCTAATTAGGGATTTGGACAATTTGAGCGATCGCTCCATTTTTAAATTAATAATCACGAATCATATAGCAATCCGTGTAGAAATTGTGAAAAGTAAGAGGTCAGATCCCCGACTTTTTTAAAGATACAGCTGGTGAATAGTGGGTTTGATCCCTCGTTCGCCTACAAATTGGTTGTAGAGACGCGCCATGGCGCGTCTCTACATCTGGTGGAATGACGAAAAATCTTAATGAGGGATGTCACCCCTGATTCGCCAACTGTATCCTAAGTCGGGGATCTTGTTGTTCACGACCTACGAATTATTTTCTTAACCAATCGCCACAGCAAATAAAACAGTAAAATTATTATTAACAACAAGAATTTCAAAAATAAATTAAACAGCCATTTCCAAATAGCACGGGGAGACAACTGGCGTTGCAGAATCGTCAGATTTTCTCGAATTTTTATTGTGTTGGGATGATTGACCCCTAACACCGGTTCACACATCGCCAAAGCATCAACCAACAGAGGTTCGGCTTCACTATACCGCCTTTGGCTACGGTAGAGCAAAGCTAAATTGTTCAAGCTACCAGCCACATCCGGATGGTCGCCAACAAACAGGCGCTTTCTCATCGCCAAAGCTTCAACATATAGAGGTTCGGCTTCAATATACCGCCCTTGGCTATCGTAGAGTCCAGCTAAATTGTTCAAGCTACTAGCCACATGGGGATGGTCGCCAACAAACAGGCGCTTGCTCATCGCCAAAGCATGAAATCTCTTGAATAAAATTTCGGTCTATATCTCGCGATCGCGTAGTCACCAAAACTCGAAAGTGGTTATTGCTGGGTACAACTTCGCGCAGGTTATCTAAGCTAGTGACATCATCAAAGACAATTAATATAGGCAAGTCAGCTTGGGGATATTGCGACCAACACCAAGCGACTTGTTCCTTTCTGCTGCTGCTGCTAATTCCTCTGCTGCTTGCGCCACCTCCGGATCAGCTTTTGCCGCAGCTTCTACTTCCAATACTGCCTTACCATAGTCAAGTGGTTGTTCTGGTGCTTTCTCAATTGCAGCTACAATTTGAGGAGACTGTTTTCTCAACTTCACAATAAACTGACCAGTCTTATCCCATAAAGCTTCGCCTACCTTTTCCCCCGTCTTTTCTAACGCCTTGGTGGCGACTACAGAGCCAATTGCGATCGCAGCAGTAGTTAAAGGTTCCATACGCTACTTTGCTTCTGTGCATTTTACTTAATTTATAAATACACGAGTTTGATTGTACATTAAGCAATTTCAATCAAAAATTTTGATTTCGTTAGGACACAAGTTGTTGTCGTTAGGACACAAGTTGTTGTCGTTAGGACACAAGTTGTTGTCGTTAGGACACTAAGTTCTGTCGTTAGGACACTAAGTTGTGTTGTTAGGACACTAAGTTGTGTTGTTAGGACACTAAGTTGTGTCGTTAGGACACAAGTTGCTGTCGTTAGGACACTAAGTTGTGTTGTTAGGACACTAAGTTGTGTCGTTAGGACACTAAGGTGTGTCGTTAGGACACTAAGTTCTGTCATTAGGACATTAAAAACACACAAATCGGAAAAACCTGATGCACATTGACTCAAAAAGTCTGAAATAACAACTCTCTCCTTACTAAGGAGAGGGGCTGGGGGTAAAGTTTTTCAGGACACTTAAGCAAAAACACTAATACTAATCCCAAAAAATTTGAGCAAAAATTCAATTTTATGCGAAATTTGCTGATGCAGAATGAAATTTGATTAAGACAAACTAGCTCTAAAAGCATTTATCAGGAGCATAGCTATGTCTCGTAAAAAACGCACATCCCGTGTTCTAGAAAAATCCGAATTAAGAATTTCTGGACTCAAAGCAATTGATCCAAATATGGATTTTGGTGATGCTCGCAATTTGCAAAATATGACACAACTAATCGAGCAATACCGTACCAAGATTGATGCTTATAATACTGCTTTAGCTGTGATTGACTCTTCCAAAACAGAGATGAAAGAATTGGAAAAAAAATTGGGTGATCTTTTAGAGAAAATGCTAATTGGTGTTGCCTTTAAGTATGGCAAAGACAGCGTAGAATATGAAATGGCTGGTGGTGTTCGTAAAAGCGATCGCATCCGCAGAAGCTCTGTCAGCCGTATAAAAGCCAGTACAGAGGAAATGTCTGTTAGTCAATAGTCATTTGTCATTAGTCAATAGGGAACAGGCAATAGGCAATAATCGTTAGGTATTCTCCGCGTCCCCGTGTTTCCTTGTCCCCTCACACTCCCTACACTTCCCACACTCTCTTGTCCTCCTTCCCTTCCCTCATTCTCGTTCTCTATTTTCAAAAATATTTAGAAATAAGCTGATAATCTGATGTAGTTAAAACTATTTGTAATCAGTATTTTCTATTTATAAAACTTAATCTAAAAGTGAAAAAAATATTAATCATATCAGCAAACCCCAAGAATACATCTAAGCTGCGCTTGGATGAAGAGGTGCGGGAAATTGAGGCGGGACTGCAACGCTCTAAAGGACGTGATCAGTTTGAAATTATCTGCAAATGGGCGGTGCGTACTGATGATTTGCGTCGTGCTTTATTAGATTATGAACCACAAATAGTTCATTTTTCTGGACATGGGGCTGGCGCTCAAGGCTTGGCTTTGGAAAATAATGCTGGGGAAATGCAATTAGTAAGTACAGAATCTCTCGCCAGACTATTCAAATTTTTTCAAGATCAAGTCGAGTGCGTATTCTTTAACGCCTGCTACTCTGAAGCCCAAGCCCAAGCAATTCACCAACATATTAATTATGTGATTGGTATGAACCAGAAAATAGGGGATAGGGCTGCGATTGAATTTGCGGTTGGGTTTTATGATGCTTTGGGCGCAGGTAGAACTTATGAGGAAGCATACGAACTAGGTTGTGCTTCTATTGATCTAGAAGGAATTCCAGAGTCTTCAACCCCAATTTTAAAAAGCCCCGGTAATATTCAAGCTGAAAATTCCAGTGCGTCTAATATTTCACCAGCACAAGGACGAGGTGAATTAGAAAATGAGGGCGATCGCAATACAATTCATCTATCAAAAAACCCAGAACAGGTAACATCTACCTCGACAACTTTAGTTTTTCCTCTTGAAGAACCAGAGGGACAAGTACCTTTAGATTCTGTTTTCTATGTCGAACGTCCGCCAATTGAAACCGACTGTTACGAAGCAATTGTGAGAACTGGTGCTTTGATTCGTGTGAAAGCACCCAGACAAATGGGTAAAAGTTCACTGATGAGGCGAATTTTGTACCACGCTCAACAGCAAGGTTATCAGACTGTGTGCATTAATTTTCAGGATGCAGATGCTGAATTTCTGAATAGTTCGGAGAAATTTTTACAGTGGTTTTCCGCTAGCATCACCTATGGATTGAATTTGCCAGATCAGTTATCTGATTATTGGAAAGGCATTTTAGGAAGTAAAAATAAATGTACTAATTATTTCCAACGCTACTTATTAAAAGAGATTGACACCCCCATAGCTTTGGGTTTAGATGAAGTTGATGAAGTTTTCAAACATCCCGAAATAGCTCAAGAGTTTTTTGGGTTGCTGCGTTCTTGGCATGAAAAGGCAAAAAATGAGCCTCTCTGGCAAAAGCTGCGGCTGGTAATTGTACATTCTAAGGAAGTTTATATTCCTCTTAACATCAACCAATCACCTTTTAATGTTGGTTTACCGATAGAACTACCAGAATTTACGCAAGCTCAAGTACAAGATTTAATCCAAAAACATGGTCTGAGTTGGAGTCATTCGGAAGTAGAACAGCTAATGTGCTTGTTTGGTGGTCATCCTTACTTAGTGCGGGTAGCATTGTATCAAATTGCGCGTCGGCGTATGACCTTAGAGAAATTACAACAAATCGCGCCCACAGAAGAAGGCCCCTACAGCGATCATCTGCGTCGCCACTTGCTGAATATACAAAATGATGCCAAATTGTTGGCAGCAATTACACAAGTGATAGCAGCAAATTCACCAGTAGACGTAGGAACAACCGAAGCATTTCAACTCCGTAGCATGGGGTTAGTCAAACTCCAAGGAAATGATGTTATGCCATTGTGTGATTTGTATCGTAAATATTTTTGCGATCGCTTAAATATTCAGTAACTTGTAGTCAGCACTTTCATGCTTATAGGATTTGCTAGCCTAACCCACCATTCATTTACGAGGTCAATAGTACAGGCTCCTCAATTCATTTGTGGGAGCAATCCAAAATCTAAAATCCATAGACGCAGGAAGTGCGGCTTCTCGATAGAGTAATCCAAAATCCAAAATCGAATGACCCAATATCACTATCAAGTCGGGGGTAGTCTTCCCCACGATGCCCCAACCTACGTTACCCGTCAAGCTGACAAAGACTTGTATGAAAGCTTAAAAACTGGTGATTTTTGTTACGTTCTCAACTCGCGGCAAATGGGTAAATCTAGCTTGCGGGTACAGGTGATGCAGCGTTTGCAGTCAGAAGGGGTAGCCTGTGCTGTGATTGATATTACCTCGATTGGCACAGCAGATATTACACCAGAACAGTGGTACGCTGGAGTCATTGATACTTTAATTGGTAGTTTCAATCTTTACACCACTTTTGATTTAGACACTTGGTGGACAGAAAACAATTTAATCTCACCAGTCCAGAAGTTAAGCAAGTTTTTTGAGACGATATTACTAGAAGCAATTACTACAGATATAGTTATTTTTATCGATGAAATTGACAGTGTTCTGAGTCTGCCATTTCATACCGATGATTTTTTTGCCGTTATTCGGGATTGTTATAATCGCCGAGCAGACAAACAAATTTATAATCGCCTGACGTTTGCAATTTTGGGCGTATCTACTCCTTCAGACTTGATTCAAGACAGACGACGCACACCGTTTAATATTGGTAAAGCAATTGATTTAACTGGATTTGAACCACAGGAAACAGAACCATTAGCGCGGGGATTCAAGGATTTTTGTGACCCGCAAGCGATGATGTCAGCAGTGCTGTATTGGACTGGGGGACAACCGTTTTTAACTCAGAAGGTTTGTAAACTGGTATTGCAAGCAGCTAAAAATTTATCAGAACACAAAGATCAAGAAATCGAGAAATGTAAAGAACCGCGTCCTCATGCGGCGATGTCTTCTTTATCAGCAGTACCAAATCCCTCTAATTTTGTCAGTTGCGTAGTGCGTCAGCGCATCATCGAAAACTGGGAAGCACAGGACGAACCCGAACACCTGAGAACTATCCGCGACAGAATCATGCGGAGTGGTGAACAGCGTACTGGGAGATTGTTGGGGTTGTGTCAGCAAATTGTCCAGTCTCCCGACGGAATTTCCGCCGATGATAGTCCGGAACAAACAGAACTGCGTTTGACAGGTTTAGTAGTTAAGCGTGACGGGAAGTTACGAATTTACAATCGCATTTATGCAGAGGTGTTTCAACAGGAATGGTGTAATAAGCTACTAGCAAAATTGCGTCCCTATGCAAATACACTGGATGCGTGGGTAGAGTCTAACCGTGAGGATGAATCGCGTTTGTTGCGGGGACAAGCTTTAACAGATGCCCAAACCTGGGCAGCAGGTAAAAGCTTGAGTGATATAGATTACCAGTTTTTAGCAGCCAGTCAGGAATTAGAACAGCGAGATGTACAGAAGCGACTGGAAGCGGAAGCAGAAGCAAAAAAGATTTTAGAAGTAGCGAATCGGAAAGCAAAGCGACAAATTCAAATTGGTTCTGTGGTGTTAGGGGTAACTTTGGTGGGGGCGGTGATCTCAGGGGTACTTGCTGGATTAAATACTCAGAAATTGCAGCTAGCCCAAGAAGGAACACGCTTGGAAAGGTCAGGAAACACCGATATAGCCCGATTTGAATTTGACCGAGTAGGGGCTTTATCAGCAGCACTCAAAGATGGACAGGATCTAAAACTACTAGTTGAAAAAAATAACCTGCAAAAACTACAACAATATCCGGCTGCCAGTCCAGTCCTTGCTTTACAGACAATCTTAAATAAAATGTGGCAACAAAAGTTGTTACTTCAGCATCAGGGTAGTTTCTATAGTGTCAGTCTTAGTCCAAATGGGCAATATATTGTCACAACTTCATCAGATAATACTGCCCAAGTGTGGAATTTGTCGGGTCAACTAATCACTAGCTTGCAAGGACATCAAGGCGTTGTTTGGAGAGCCAATTTTAGCCCAGATGGAAAACGTATAGTCACAGCTTCATTTGACAAAACTGCTAAAGTGTGGGATTTATCAGGGAAACTTCTTACTACCCTTAAGGGTCATACAGGTACTGTCTGGAGTGCTAAGTTTAGTGCGGATGGTCAACGCATCCTCACCACTGCATCAGACAAAACTGCTCGGATATGGGATTTGAAAGGAAAGCAACTCACTATATTAAAGGGTCATACAGGTATTGTTTGTAACGCTACTTTTAGTTCAGATGGTCAAAGTATTATTACTGCTGGATCTGATCAAACTATCCGAAAATGGGACTTGCAAGGGAAACAGCAAAGCTCAGTCAGTGGTGATCAAGGACTTGTCTGTAGTGCTAATTTTAGTCCTGATGGGCAAAAAATGCTTACTATCTTATCTCCACAAACTGTTTTAGTATCAGAATTTTCAGATATCCTCTCAGAATTGTCAGTAAAGCAAATAGCGATTCTCAGAGGACATGAAGGCACGATCTACAATGCTAATTTTAGCCCGGATGGGCAGCACATTGTTACAACTGCATCAGATAATACTGCTAGAGTATGGGACTTAACAGGACGGGAAATTGCCATTTTACAAGGACATCAAGATAGTGTTTATAGCGGCAGTTTTAGTCCTGATGGACAAAGTATTCTTACTGCTTCGTCTGATGGGACTCTTCGGATGTGGTCGCAGCAACAATTTGTCAAAGAAAAGACTCAAGATCCCAAACCCGAACAGCAGAAAATTTCTTCTGATAGAAAACTCACTGTCAAGCTTAACAATGACAAAACCATTTCGGTATCAGAGTTGTCAGGAAAAAAAATTGCTACTCTCAAAGGACATCTAGGCAAGGTCAATAGTGCAATTTTAAGTCCTGATGGTCAAAAGATAGTTACCGCTTCTGATGACAACACTGCTCGAATATGGGATTTGTCCGGCCAGGAAATTGCTACACTGTGGCATCAAGACAAAGTAAATAGTGCTAGTTTTAGCCCAGACGGTCAGAAGGTAGTTACTGCTTCTGATGACAACACTACCCGAATATGGGATTTGCTAGGACGGGAAATTGCTACGTTCTGGCATCAAGGCCAAGGTAGAGTGAACAGTGCTAGTTTTAGCTCAGATGGTCAGAAGGTAGTTACTGCTTCTGATGATGATACAAAGAAGATTTGGGAAGTCAAAAATTTAAAGCAGCTATTAGTGCAGGGCTGTGATTGGTTACACAATTATTTAGCTTATACAGCAAACTTGGGAGACAGTTATAGTATTGATGCCCCTAAAGTGGTTTCTCGTGGAGTAGTTATTCCACAAGAGGCTAGTCAAATCTGTGGTATTGCCTCAGTAACAGCACCTTCTGTATCACCAACTACTACTCCATCCTATTCAACTCCTGGGAAACCAGTAATAGTGATTGATCCCGGACACGGTGTTCCTCCAGACACAGGAACCGTTGGTTTTTTGCAAGAAGATGATTTAGTTTTAGCGATTAGCAAAAAGATAGCAGGAATTTTAGAGCGAAATGATATAGAAGTTATATTGACGCGAGATGCCGACAACATCAGTATCTCAGATGTAAATAGCGTATCGTCAAGTTTGAGGTACAGAGTGAATGTGGCAAAACAAGTTGGTGCAAGTTTGTTTATCAGTGTTCATGCTACTGCATTTAATGGACAAACACAGGGTTTAGAAACTTATTATTCCAGCGATCGCACTAAGCATTTGGCTCAACTGGTTCACACGAACATTCTTCAAAGTATTAATGACTTGAGAAATCGAGGAGTAAAGCGAGCCAGTTTTTACGTCCTAGTGAACAATTCTAGTCCAGCAATTCTAATAGAAACAGGTTTTATTGATAATCCAGAAGATGCTGCTCAATTGAGAACCCCAGAGTATCAAGATAAAATGGCTGAAGCGATCGCTCAAGGTATCCTCAAGTATCTAGAAAAAAAGTAACCATTTCTCAACAGCTTTGCAAAAATGCGATCACCTATCTTTTAGCTGATGGTAAGACTACATTCCAAAAAAAAGGCTAATTTTTTTAAGCCGATGCATTAATAATGTAAGCCAATACATTGGCATTGTAGGGAGTTGCGTTTAGATTGCACGGCGATGCAAACACTAAACAGCACAAAAGTAGGTGAAGCGTATTATTGGTTGCGATCGCATAACTAGGTATCACAAAGCCTAGATCCCCGACTTTTTAGAAAAGTCGGGATCTTGTCTCTCACGAATGATTTATTGCCCTTTTACACCTTTACTCACCTAAAGTAGAGATAGGAAAACTATTCATCGCAATAACTTATGAAAGCAGAAGAATATCCTTTTGTTCAAGAATTAATCACAGATGCAAAAGGTCAAGTTATGAAAGTTGTCTTAGACCTTGAAAAATATCAGCAATTGTTAGAAGCTCTTGAAGACGAAGGACTTTACCGAGCTATGCAACTAGCCCAAGGTGAAACATCTCTCAGTCTCCAAGATGCACTGAAAGAACTTGAGCAATAATGAATACCGAGTACAAACCAAGTTTTATTAAAGACCTAAAAGCGCTTAAAAGTACTCCTGTGTACGACTCTATAAAATCTCTGGTCTTTGAGGAAATTCCCAGCTATTCCAATTTGGACGAAATTAGCAATTTGAAAAAGCTCAAGGATGCTGATAATACCTATCGTGTTCGAGTAGGGGACTACCGTATTGGTTTTACCTTTGAAGAAGAGACAATAACTTTTGTTCGTGTTCTCCATCGTAAGGATATTTACCGCTACTTTACCATAATTGAAAAAGCGATCGCTCCACTTGCGTCAGTTTTTGAAATCGCTATCAATCAAAACCAGGCGAAGATGTCAACAAACTCTTCAACGCCAACAAACCAGCACCATAAGCAGGTTCAAATCTTGGCCAAATAACTTTGGCAGCAGGAAATTTCTTGAAAATAGATGCTGAAAATCTTTCATGCATCTTGCATTGACCTTGCCATACACTTCCAGTTGTGACTATTTCCAAAACTTCACCAGAATTAAAAATAGCATTAATAACTGTAGAAGTTGCTTTGACTAACTCTTGCACAGCACCATCAATAATTTGATTTGCAACTTCATCACCTGCGGCAGCTGCACGATCAATAATTGGTGCTAAAGCTGCTGTTTCTTTAACACCCCAACCGCGCCGATATATAACTTCAATTAAATCTTCAATATTTGCTAAACTGAGATGCTGCTTTAAATCTTCTACAATTCTGGTTTGCATCTCACGTCCATCATAAGATTTTAAAGCCGCTTGCATACCAGCAACAGCAATTTTATAGGCACTACCTTCATCTCCTAAAAGATAACCCCAACCCCCGACTCTTTTAATATCTCCTTGTTGATTTTGACCCAAAACAATAGAACCAGTACCAGCAGCAACAACAATTCCTACATCTTTCCCAATTCCACCAACCAAAGCAATCAAAGCATCATTGGTAATGATGATATTAGATGATTTTAATGACCAGACAATAGGGATATAATTACTACTTTGCAAATAGTCTACAACATTTTTGATAATTTCAATATCTGTGGAACGACCGACACCAGCTAATCCCAAACAAATAGCTTCTACTGTGATCTTCTCAGTTTTATTTAAAGCTGCAATAATTGCAGTTTGAATAGATGTGATTGCTGCTTCAACTCCAATAACCTGATAATTTGATGCACCTGCTTCACCACGACCGATTATTTCTTGTTGATGATTCATCAAGATACAAACTGTCTTACTGCCACCACCATCTATCCCTAAAACATAGCTCATATGATTTTAGATATAAAATTAGAATTGTGCATAACACTAGGTAAATCCTAATAAAATGAGGAATGCGATCGCATTATCCATCTAAAATACTATATATGCTTTTCTGACAAAGGAATAAATAGCATAGAAATCATACCAGGAATAGTTAATACACAAACCAAAATAAAAAATAATGGATATCCAAAATACTGCTGAATATAACCACTAATTACTCCTGGTAACATCATACCCAAAGCCATGATGCCAGTTGAGATCGCAAAATGAGAAGTCTTGTATTCACCTTGAGAAATATACATTAAATAAACGCTAAAAGCCGTGAACCCAAAACCATATCCAAACTGCTCTAAAGAAACCAAAAGATATACTAAATTAATTGCAGGTTGATGATAAGCCATATACACATAAAATAAATCTGGTAAATTCATCGCCAAAGCCATAGGCCAAAGACATTTCTTGAGTCCATACTTAGAAATGACTACACCACCTAAAATGCCACCAGAAATTAAGGAAATTACTCCAAAAGTGCCATATAGCAGACCTAAATCTGATGTTGATAAACCCAAGCCACCAACCTCTGGCTTATCTAATAAAAATAACGAGGCGATTTTGAGCAACATTGCCTCACCAAATCTATATAGTAAGATAAAAGCCAAGATTGCTAAAATTTTCTGCTGTTGAAAATAGGAAGTAATAATCTGTACAAAACTAGCTTCTTCTGTTTCTCCTGTTTGACGTCTAATATCTGATGCAGGAAAAGGTAAAACAAAGCGATTAATAATAAAAATAATTGCTATAATTAAAGCCGATATACCAAGAGAAATAGACCAACTTAAAGGGATGTTTTGGAGTTTTACTTCTAATTGACCAGCTATGAAAACTAAAATTCCAGAGCAAAAAATTATAGATAACCTATAAAAAAGTGAACGAATACCAACAAAAAAAGCTTGTTGTTCTGGACTTAAAGCCAATAAATAAAAGCCATCTGTTGCAATATCATAAGTAGCAGAGATCAAAGCACCTATAGTTAATATCCCTAGAGATATAAAAAAGAAATTTGGTAGTTGTAAAGAAAAAGCTAATAAACCTAAACAAGAGAACATAGTCAATTGCGTAGCTAAAATCCATGTTCTTTTCGTAGAGTAAATATCAACGAATGGCCCCCAAAACATTTTAATCACCCAGGGTAAGTAAAGAAAACTTGTCCACAGGGCAATTTGAGCATTACTAATGCCGAGTTTTTTATAAAAAATTACAGAAACCGTGTTGATAATAACGTAGGGTACACCAGAGGCAAAATAAAGAGTTGGGATAAAAGCCCAGGGGGAAGTAAATTTAGCTTGACGTTTCATAAATAAATTTGACTAAAGCAGACATTGAGAATGCAGAGAAAACTTAAAAGCGATCGCGTTGTGAACAATCAAAAAGATTCAATGCACTACTTACTTTATCCGCTTACTCGACAAAGTCATCAGCTTGGTGTGCATATTGTTGCAGATTATTGCAGTATGACTGATTTGCATTGGGGCTTGTGTTACTGAAAATCAGTAGTGATAGTGTCATAACAACAATGAATGCAGATGGTAAATCAACGATTTCCCAAAAGATTTATCAACGAACCACATAGACGCGTAAGCGGCTTCTCGTAGAGTAGGACACAAAGATCACAAAGAAAAGTTATTAGAGGATAATGCGTTTGATGCCATCTTTGAGGAGGTTAACGTTGAAGTTGATTAAAAGGGCGAGAGGATACTTGGTCATTTTCAGATAGGAAAGGACTTGGGCTTCGTGAATTGGAGTGAAGTTTTGGACGGCTTTCAATTCCACAATCAGAGAATTTCCAACCAAAAAATCTAATTTACCTCCACCCACTGGACGCCCTTTATAAGTAACTACTACTGGATACTCAAACATATGAGGTATACTCCGCATCACAAATTCTTCTTTTAACGCCTTATGATAAACCTCCTCCAAAAATCCAGGTCCCAACACCCGATGTACCTCAATCGCTGCACCAATCACAGCATAAGCTAGTTGCTCTACCTCATCTTTTGATAATCTCATCTCTTTTTCCTCTTCTTTCTTTGTGTCCTACCCTTACGGGAAGCCCTTCGGGTTCGCCAGGTGCTTTATCCGGGGAACCCGTCCACCGCACTGGCTCACCGCTTACGCGTCTATGTGTCCTTTGTGGTTCGTTTATATCAAAACCCTGTGGCAAAATTTATTAAAGTCCTTCCGCACTTAGTTTTCCCAGCATGACCGCAACAATGACTAATCTCCCTGACCGATACGATCCCTTTACCACTGAAGCTAAGTGGCAAAAGTTTTGGGAAGAAAATCAAACCTATAAAGCTGACCCCCAAGCAGGTGGTGAACCTTACTGCATCGTCATCCCACCACCCAATGTCACTGGTAGCTTGCACATGGGTCACGCTTTTGATAACAGTTTAATTGATACTCTCGTGCGCTATCACCGCATGAAGGGAGATAATGCTCTTTATTTGCCTGGAACTGACCACGCCAGCATCGCTGTCCATACAACGCTGGAAAAGCAACTCAAATCAGAGGGTAAAACTCGCGATGAATTAGGACGCGAGCAGTTTCTCGAACGGGCTTGGCAGTGGAAGGCAGAATCTGGGGGAACAATTGTTAATCAACTGCGACGTTTGGGTGTGTCGGTGGATTGGTCGCGGGAACGTTTTACCCTAGATGCAGGTTTAACCAAAGCTGTTTTAGAAGCTTTTAATCGTCTTTACGAAGAAGGGCTGATTTATCGTGGTAAGTATTTAGTTAACTGGTGTCCAGAGTCACAATCAGCGGTTTCTGATTTGGAAGTGGATGCCAAAGAAGTTGATGGTCATCTATGGCACTTTCGTTATCCGTTGACTGATGGTTCTGGTTATGTAGAAGTGGCGACGACTCGACCAGAAACCATGTTGGGTGATACGGCGGTGGCGGTCAATCCCAATGATGAACGTTATCAGCATTTGATTGGGAAAACTCTCACGTTGCCAATTATGAATCGGGAAATTCCGATTATTGGCGATGAGTTGGTTGACCCCAGTTTTGGAACTGGTTGTGTGAAGGTGACTCCAGCCCATGATCTGAATGATTTTGAAATGGGTAAACGTCACAATCTGCCGTTTATCAATATTATGAATAAAGACGGCTCTCTAAATGAGAATGCCGGCGAGTTTCAAGGACAAGACCGCTTTGTCGCTAGAAAGAATGTAGTTGCTCGTTTAGAAGCAGACAGTGTTCTGGTGAAAGTGGAAGATTATAAGCATACGGTTCCTTATAGTGAGCGTGGTAAAGTTCCGGTAGAACCGTTGCTGTCAACGCAGTGGTTTGTCACAATCCGCCCAATGGCAGACAGGGCGCTGGAATTCCTTGATGAGAAAAATTCGCCTCGGTTTGTGCCTCAACGCTGGCATAAGGTCTATCGTGATTGGTTAGTGAAACTGAAAGATTGGTGTATTTCCCGGCAATTGTGGTGGGGACATCAAATCCCGGCTTGGTACGCTGTCAGTGAGACGGGTGATGAGATTACCGATAACACACCATTTGCTGTGGCGCGGAGTGAAGCAGAAGCACGGGAGAAATTAGTTTCACGATTTGGCGAAAATGTCAAGATAGAACGTGACCCCGATGTGCTGGATACTTGGTTTTCTTCTGGGTTGTGGCCGTTTTCCACTTTGGGCTGGCCAGAACAAACACCGGATTTATCAACTTATTACCCTACTAGTACTTTGGTTACAGGTTTTGACATCATCTTTTTTTGGGTTGCGAGAATGACGATGATGGCAGGACATTTTACGGGACAAATGCCGTTTAAAGATGTTTATATCCACGGGTTGGTCTTGGATGAAAATGGCAAGAAAATGTCCAAAACCGCAGGTAATGGTATTGATCCGTTGATTTTGATTGAAAAGTACGGTACGGATGCCCTGCGCTACACGATGATTAAGGAAGTAGCAGGCGCGGGTCAAGATATCCGCTTGGACTACAACCGTAAGACCGATGAGTCGCCTTCTGTGGAAGGGTCGCGCAACTTTGCCAATAAGCTGTGGAATGCGGCACGGTTCGTGATGATGAATTTGGATGGACAGACGCCGCAGCAGTTGGGAGAACCAATCGCTACAGAGTTGAGCGATCGCTGGATTCTTTCACGTTATTACGGTGTTGTCCAGCAAACTCGCAATTATATGGATAATTACGGTTTGGGTGAAGCTGCTAAGGGTTTGTATGATTTTATCTGGGGTGATTTTTGTGACTGGTACATTGAACTAGTCAAATCTCGCTTGCAAAAGAATGCTGATCCTGCATCGCGACGGGTTGCACAACAAACTTTGGCTTATGTGCTGGAAGGGATTTTGAAGCTACTTAATCCTTTTATGCCTCACATTACTGAGGAAATCTGGCACACTCTCACCCAACAAGGTGAAAATACTCCACAAAGTTTATCTTTACAACGGTATCCAGAAGCACAGGCAAATTTAATAGATGCTGGGCTAGAAGAACAGTTTGAACTCTTGATTGGTACAATCCGCACTATTCGCAACTTACGTGCCGAAGCGGATGTCAAACCAGGGGTAAAAGTCAATGTCAATTTACAAAGCGATAACCCCCAAGAAAGGGAAATTCTGACTACCGGACAATCTTATATTAAAGATTTGGCGAAGGTAGAGAATTTAACGATCGCTGTTAGCGAGAATAAACAACAGGGAGAAAAACACCGGATTGGTTGGAAGACGATCGCCCTAGCGATCGCAGCAATTTACTTTTTCAGAGTTGGTTTAGCGATCGCTGATGCGGTTGATGATGTTCCTTTACTGGGAAATTTCTTTGAACTTGTTGGTTTTGGTTACGTTGCTTGGTTTGTCACGCGGTATTTACTATCTGCTGAGGCTAGACAAACATTTTGGCAACAGTTCCAATCATCTGATCAAAAGAGCCTAACACAATCAGAACAACCACAACTGCCACAAGCAAAAGAACAAGCGATCGCAGGTGTAGTTGGTACAGTGCAAGTCTTACTCCCTCTTGCAGGTGTCGTAGACATTCAAGCTTATACCGCCAAACTGCAAAAACGCCTTAGCAAACTAGAAGCGGATATTAAAGCTCTGACTGGTAGGTTAAGTAATCCTAAATTTGTTGAACAAGCTCCAGCAAATGTGGTAAAGGAAACACGAGACACTTTAGCAGAAGCTCAAAAACAAGCTGAAATCTTGCGCGATCGCTTGCGTCAGCTAGCATAACTATAAAGAACTATGAATGATGAATTAGAAATTATGAAATCTCTGATCATTCATAATTCATAATTCATCATTCATAATTTCGTAATTTATATTTTTTCTAAATTTATGCTTTATCTAGCCCAAGTACACAGAAACGAATTTTTAGACCAACTCCAGTTACATTTATTAGCCCGTCAAGAAGCCAATAATATATGGGTAAAAATCCCAGAAGAAGCTTTTATTCTCTTAGGAAAAGGCAAGATTATGACAGAAAAATTGCTTGTTTTAGTCGAGCTTTCCCCGACAGGTGATATAGAAAGAATAGAAGAAGCTACTAACTGGGTAATGGATTTGATAGGTACTTACCTGACTACAGGTATTACTCCAGATTTTTTGCGTCAAGAAGCAGAAAGAGCGGAACAGTGGCGACAAAACTTGACTTTGCAAAACCAAGACTTAGCACGTCGTACCCTGGAATTAGAAGCACGTCGAGAACAAATTCAAGCCCTTGAAGAAAGTCTCAAACGAGAGAAAAACTTGGTTAATAAAGCTGAGACTTCTGGGGAGTAAACAATTAAAAATTAAAAATTAAAAACTAAAAATTAAAAATTGAGACAGAGAGTGTGAGGACATAGGGATAAGAACTAATAGTATTACATTCTATTAAATTAGTATTAAATTAGTATTAAATTACACTTTTTGTAGAGATGTTGACTCAAACATCTCTACATTTTTGTTGAATGTTGATGATAGTGCTAGCTAGGAATATCAAGCGTTTAAGCGGTTTTATCTCCAAAAATTCCTCCAGTCTCAATAGCTACTTGCTTTTTCTATCCATTTATGGAATTGTATAAAACAAATCTACTTAAAATCTACTGATTTAAAGTATTTAGTGAGATTCACTGCTAAAGGAGTAAATAATCATGCGTAATTCCCGATGGAGTGCAGGGAAGAATTTGCTATTGGCAACTGGCTTTAGTTTGGGTATGGTCTTTCCCGTTTATGCAGGGATAACTTGGAATAACTCACCTGCTAGTACACAACCTCAGATTGTCAGTCAGAAACCAAAAACTGTGGAGTTAACCTTGGTTTCTTACGCGGTAACCAAAGAGGCTTATTCCAAAATTATTCCTAAATTTGTCCAGAAGTGGAAAAAAGAACACAATCAGGATGTTGTGTTTCAGCAAAGTTACGGCGGTTCTGGTTCCCAAGCAAGAGCAGTAATTGATGGTTTAGAAGCTGATGTAGTCGCTTTGGCACTAGGACTAGATGTAGAGAAAATTCAGAAAGCAGGATTAATTCAACCTGGTTGGGAAAAAGAAGCTCCCAATGAGGCAGTAGTTAGTCGCTCTGTTGTAGCATTAGTAACTCGTCCAGGAAATCCCAAGAATATTCGTAGTTGGAATGATTTAGTTAAGCCAGGGGTTCAAGTGATTACAGCTAATCCCAAAACTTCCGGTGGCGCCCGTTGGAATTTCTTGGCACTTTGGGGTTCTGTCGTCAAGAATGGTGGAAGTGAAGCTAAAGCTCGTGATTACGTTGGCAAAGTTTACAAGAATGTCTCTGTACTTCCAAAAGATGCCCGTGATGCAAGTGACACTTTCTACAAACGTGGTCAGGGAGATGTTCTCCTCAACTATGAAAATGAAGAAATCTTAGCTAAGTTGAAAGGTGAATCTAAAAATCCTTCCATAGTACCTCAAGTCAATATTTCCATTGATAGCCCTGTTGCTATTGTTGATAAAGTTGTAGACAAAAGAGGTACACGTCAAGTCGCCGAAGCTTTTGTCAAATATCTTTTTACACCAGAAGCACAACAGGAATTTGCCAAAGTCGGTTTTCGCCCTGTCAATTCCGCAGTTAGCAAGCAAACTCAGAATAAATTTGCAAAAGTAAGCAAAGTTTATAAAGCCAAAGATTTTGGTAGTTGGGACGCCATCCAAAAGAAATTTTTTGATGATGGAGCTATTTTTGACCAAATTCAAGGAGGAGGACGTTAGTCTGTTCAACAGATGCGATCGCTATGAAAGTGGATAGAAAAGCATTTTTTGGTCAAAATTCACAAGCGATCGCCCATAAATGGAAAATTTATACAAAAATTTGAATTTGTCGAGGCGTATAGTTAGCTGTACGCCTTTACTAATCTCCGCTTTCTAGTCTCTTTTCTTCCTCTTCTTCCACAAGTTCAGCATTTCCTTGTAAGGGCCTGACTACTCGTGCGATCGCTTCTTGGATAAACGCCTTCATAAATTCATCACGGCGATTCAGCTGAAACTGGCGTTGTACAACCTCCGTCATCCCACCATCGCCCCAATCTTGATCATTGCGGAAATATTCAATGAAGCTTTTACCAGCGATACGTGTCAGATACGCAGCTGTCACACCTTGAATAGCTCTACCAATAATAAAAGTACCAACATTGAGCTGCAAAGCTGTAGAAAGTAACTCCAACGCACCTTTGACAATCCCTAAACCAGCAATTGTCTTCGCCAGAGATAAAGCCAATTCCCGTCCCCGTTCCATATTTAATTCGCAGCCATAAACTCTGCCAATTTCTACTACCATTTGGGCGTTGACAGCAGCCGTTGCTAGTAAATCTACCATTGGTAATGGTGTAACTGATACCACACCCGCACCAATCCATTGAAACCGTTCTACAATTTTGTCAGCTTGGCGACGACGTTGCCCATCAATAAGTTTTCGTGCTTCTTCTCCTAGCCGCAGCGATTGCAGCAGAATATTATCTGCAACTAAATCTTCACCTTCTGCCCGTAAAATTGCTGCCATCCGTCTTAGCAATGGTATAATTTCTGGCTCTGGTTGGAACATTTCGCCAGTTTCTAGCCGGGCGGATTGGGGATTGGCAGAAATTGCCACGACGTCGCCAGCAGCAATAAATCCTCGTACTCTTTGGCGCAATCTGGCGAGAATGGCTTCTTTATCGTCTTCTGTATACAAATCTGTTTTATTCAATACCAATAAAGAGCGTTTACCAATTTCTGCTAATGCTCGCAAAGGCTCGTATTCAGAACGTCTGAGGTCGTTATCAACTACAAATAACAGTAAATCTGCTGAAGTTGCTAGTTCTCTGGCTAGTTGTTCTCTTTCCGTACCCGCTATCCCTGCTTCTAAAATTCCCGGCGTGTCGGTAATTAAAATCTTGCGCTCTAGACCTCTTAAGCGCATACAATATGTTTCTCCGACTGTGGTAGTTCCCATAGGTGCATCTACTCTGCCCACCATTCGTCCCAAAATCGCATTTACTAAAGAAGTTTTGCCAGCGCTACCAGTACCAAATACCACGACTTGAATTTCACCCCGTTTGAGGTTCGCTTCAATTTCTCGCGATTTACTTAGTAAAGCTTGGCGTGCAACTTCATCTTGAATTTGGGCTACTTGTTGCTTGACAGCTTGCAGAGTCGAAGAAGCTGCTTCTGATTTAGCGGCGGGAATTTGCACTTGTTGGCGTTGTCTTTTGGCACGGCGCGATCGCTCTTCGCCAGCCTGAAGCACCAGTACATAATAGACAAAGGCAGCAATTAAAGCACCGATTAAGACAATAATCAAAAACAGCAGCAAATTGCCCAAAAAGGGAGAATAGGACAATTGCCAATAAAGCCGTGACAAAGAGTCAATGAGCCACAGACAAAGTCCCAAAATGACGATTAGACCGACAATAAGCGTAACGATACGCGACAGAGGCATGGATGGCACAGGCTAACACAAAAAAGCAGAAGGCAAATTCAGTTGTCAGTGATCAGTTACCAGTTAACAGCTACCTATTGATCACTGATCACTGATAACTGTTTACTGTAGACTGTAGCAAGCGGCTACGCGGCTATACTGATTTCATCCTTCATTCTGCTTCTAATATTAATTGTTTCAGTATTTTTCACCAGGGTAGAAAGAGGTATGTTTTGATAAACTGAAAAAATTGTCATATTAAGATTATACTTTGCTGCTAATAACAGGATCGTTTGTACTCGAAACCCGACACATGGAAAACTGCAACATAATTTGATTAACTCATGACCCCATCATCTGAATCAAAACAGTCGCCAGAACCTTTCTATAACCTGGTTAAACGAGTGTTCCATCGGCTGAGTATTCAACAAAAAATCATTCTTGGATATGGTCTGACCCTGGGAGTCGCAGTTTTAGGAACAATGGCAGGGTTGTTAATTGGCACAAATTACTTCCAGCAAGCTAGAGAGCAAATGATAATAGCAGATGATGAAGGTCATATATTTAGTAACTTACAAGGAGAACTATCAGAAATAAAGTCCTATCAACAAGAGATTATACCCTTGTTGAATAAAACACCAATGCTGCGGCAAAAAACTTCTGAGTTCAAAGCAAATGTGGCAGAAGCTGAAAAGTTGTTTTCTCAGTTAGAAGAAGTCAGTCAAAGTACCTCACAAAAAGAATTAGAGGCGTTTCTCAAACAAAATCACGGTACGATTAAGCTATATTTTCAGGCATTCCAGACGCTTCTAGGTGAGATATTGCCACTTGCTTCTCAGCCACAGTCAGCAGCCAAAGCACAGCAATTAATTCAACAATTTGCTCAAAGTCAAACTGCACTTGATTATTATGAATTTACCTATGAATTAAACAAGTTTGCAAAAACAGTTCGCGAATTCCAAGAAGAAGCTGATCAAGCCCAAAATCAAGCAACTTTTTTGCAAGCTCAGATTATTATTAGTAGTATTCTACTGTCAACTGCGATCGCAGTAATTTTGGCGATCTACACAAGTGCTATTATTGTGCGTCCCTTAGCAACCCTAACTAAAGTTGCCCAGAAAGTAACCCAAGAAAACAATTTTGACTTGCAAGCATCCGTTACAAGCAAAGATGAAGTCGGGATTCTTGCTGATTCTCTCAACCAGTTAATCCAACAAGTCAAATATCTTTTAAAAGCACAAAATGCTGAGGCTGAAGAACGACTAATTCAAAGCGAAAAATTGTCTAGCTTAGGCAGAATGATTGCTGGGATTGCTCATGAAATTAATAATCCCGTAAATTTTATCTATGGCAATTTAGGCAGTGCCAAAACTTATATAAATGACTTATTTGATTTATTGCAAACATATAAAACTCAATTCCCTCAGCCTAACGAAGTAATCCAAGCTAAAGAAGAAGAGATTGATTTTGAGTTTATCGCAGAAGATTTACCAAAACTACTGAAATCAATGGAATTTGGGGCAGAAAGAACACGAGATATCATTAGGAGTTTAAAAGATTTCTCTCGTTTAGATACTAGTGAACCTCAGTCTGTTAATTTACATGCTTGCATCGACAGTACACTATTAATTTTGCAAAATCGCTTGAAAAAAGGTATTAAAGTTGTTTGTAATTACGGAGAGATTCAACCTGTTACAGGTTACACAGGTTTACTCTACCAAGTATTTATGAACCTGTTAATCAATGCCATTGATGCTTTAGAAGACAAAATGGCTCAAAATAGACAATTTGTACCTGGAATTACTATTAGTACAGAATATATGAATAGTAATTGGGTAGTAGTGCGAATAGCCGATAACGGGCCTGGTATTCCCAAAGAAAATCAAGATAAAATATTTGAAACTTTCTTCACAACAAAACCACGAGGTGTTGGTACTGGTTTGGGATTAGCGATTACTCATCAGATTATTGTCGAAAAACATCACGGGAAGCTGACTTGTAATTCGGAACTCAATTTAGGTACAGAATTTGCGATCGCTCTCCCGGTTGGTTAGAAGTAAAGAGGACGCGGGGACACGGGGAACTCGGGGCCCCCACGACCGCCAGGGAGTGGGGATTAGGGGCGGTGAGGACACAATAAGTAATTTTGATAGATTCTCCGCTTCACTGCGTCTCTCCTTCTGCGCATCTTCTCCCAATGACTATTGACTATTGACCATTGACCCTTGACAATCTGGTTTTGTTGTCGTGAGTATAAAGGGAAAAAAAACTTATGGGACTTTTTGATCAAGTTATCAATGCGATCGCTAATCCTAACCAGCAAGGTAGTACAGGGCAATTGGATGATATTATTAATACTGTACAGCAGCTAAGTAATGCTACTGGTGCAGACCCTTCTACTATGCAATCAATTGTTGGTATTGTGGGTAATTATGTGCGTTCTGCTTTGCAAGAAAAGCAAGCTAGTGGTGGTACAGAAGAAGCGCAAGCTATTGTTAATGAATACAGTGGTACTTCTCCTAATCCCCAAGCTGTAGACTCTCTATTTTCACCAGGAATGCAACAGCAGGTGGCTGAAGTTGTTTCGCAGCGCACAGGTTTAGATGCTGGTATGATTCAACAACTACTACCAATGTTAGTTCCTGTTGTTCTGAATTTCTTGAAAACAGGTGCAAGTTCCCAAGCTGGTGGGAACTCTGTCTTGAATTCTTTCCTAGATGCTGACAATGATGGTGATGTTGATATTGCTGATGCTATGCAGATGGCAACTAGGTATTTAGGAAGATAGATATTTTACTTATCCATTACTCAATACAGTTCAGTTAAGGCTAGCACTCTTTGTCAAAGTCATTTTTTCTAACCAACCGCAGAGGTGCAGAGAAGCCAGTGCGTTGCGGGGGTTCCCCCCGTTGAAGCATCTGGCGCGACACAGAGAGAAGACGAGAAGAAAGAGAAAGAAAAAATTGTTTAACTGAACTGTATTGATCCATAACTCACAAATAAGTTTATGTAGGATGTGTTAAGGGCATATTTCAATATGATTTGTCATGAGAAAATTTTGGTATAGCGCTTAACACACTAATTTATATAAAGGTGCGTTAGGCTAAAGCCGTAACACACCCTACTGAAAACTGACTTTAGAAAGAAACTCTTAACTTTAAGGCAGCGCTTTGTCTGCTTCTATTAATTACATCATTATAATATCCATTACTAAATAAGGGTTGCAACGAAAATATACCGTACTCACGACATAAAATATCGTGAATTAACTGGAACATCTTTTCAGTTTTCTGATGATTACTAAATTTGCCAATAGCGTCTTTGATAATCAGACCAATTTGTACACGAAGCTGAGTAGGAATTTCGTCATACTGATAAACATCAGGTACTTCTCCCCTAAGCATTTTTTGACGTTTTGAGAATAAATCGAATACCGCCATTTGTAAAACACTCATCTATTTATTACATTTATACTACAAAATAAATAACTAGATTGTGTGTATGAAATTTATCATTATAAAAACCGACTTTTGCAAGATTATTACAACTAAATTATATAAATCTTCTTACTTGTCCTACTGACAGATCCCTGTCACTTCGCTTAATCTATTGGGCAACAAGGTCAAAATTTAAGTAACAAAATATGCTTATCACCACTAGCCTATCTACAGAAGATTTGGCAGGTCAGTTATATCTTCAGCCTCATTACTTGCAGACGCAACGCCGGATTAAATCCCTTATAGATAGATATGTGAGTCACGAACAACTGTGCGATCGCCTGCAAGATTTACCTCTACAATTTCAACATCCCCAGCCGCGTCCTTGGAAACAAATTGATTGGCAAGCAATTAATTATAATCAAATCATCAGTATAAACCCAGAGGTATTTTTATCTGTGCTTGTGGGTGCGTTAGATACAGAAGCACCTATCCGGGGCTATACGCAAACAAGCCGACAGTATTTGGAAAATTTACACCCACAAATGGCGCGGTTTGTAGGTGGAACAGTGGATGAAAATGGAAATTTAACAGAACTGGGTTTGTGGGAAAAAGAAGAACGTCAGCATACTCCGACTTTACTCAAAATCTACCAGCAATTAACAGGTGAAAAAATCACGCCCACCCTCCGCACCGTTCGAGGTTATCTCCCCACTGATAATCCTCATGAAGACTTATATCGTCACGGATTACATCGTGTAGCTACAGAATACGGTGCGACTTGTCTTTATCTCTGGTTAATGGCGCATACCACAGGTACACTCCAAGATGTTTTAGAAGAATTGGTACTAGACGAAATTAACCACATGACAAAATTCTGGGGATTTGGCGTCTGGCTATATCCTGATACTGGGTTGCTGCGGATTGGAAAGACATTGATGAAAACGCGCCATCAAAACTATGCACGTAATAATCTTTTGCGTACCCTCAAGCGAATGATGGGGACACTAAAATGGGATGCTTGGTCTTTGAGTAACAAGACAACTCTTATGTTTACCTTCATCTATGCAATGCGGTGTCTGTGGGTTTGGAATGATAAGTTGACACCAGAATATTTGCAAAGTTTGTTTGGGGAGTAAAGGAAGTGTGGGGACACAAACAATCACCAACAATCAACAACTTTACTTAATATCTTTCTAATAACACTTTCACCTCTTCCTCTAAATCCCAATCTTTCATTGCTTCCCATTCGGCTTGACGTACAGCCAGGATAGCTGTTGATAACTGGGGATTTAACGCATCTAAAAGTACCTGATCTTGTTTGAGGTGAGCGATCGCTTCGCCTAAATTTGCGGGTAAAGAGTCTATTTTTTGCAGTTTGCGATCGTCTGGTGACAAGTGTCCAGGATCTACATCTACTGGTTGTCTGAGTTCCAAATTTTGTCGCACACCGTCTAATCCTGCTGCGATCACCGCACCTAAAGCTAAGTAAGGATTTGCTGATGCATCTACTGTTTTTAACTCAAAGTGGGTGGGAATACCAAATGCAGTTGCACTGGGTACTCTCACCGCTGCTTCCCGGTTATCTAATCCCCAACAACGAAAAGCACCACTCCAAGAATGAGGACTAATTCGTCGGTAAGAATTAACACAAGGTGTTGTCAATGCCATCAGTGCAGGTAAATGCTCAAGAATACCAGCAATAAATGCTCTTGCTACATCAGACAGACCACATACTCCTTGCTCATCGGGTAACAAATTTTGCCCATGCCACCATAGACTCAGATGAATGTGACAACCACTACCTGCTGACTCCGGAAAGATTTTTGGTAAAAAAGAAGCTTTGAAATTATGGCGTCTAGCTATGGCTCGTACTGTCTCTCTATAGGCAATTTGCCAGTCAGCAGCACGCAATGCTTCAGTATATCGTATGGATATTTCTTGCTGACCAGGGCCAGATTCTGGATAATATTGTTCGACGGGAATACCTTGGGAAATCAAAGCTTCAGCAATATTATCAATGACTTCGTGATGAATATCCATGGCTTGGGTAGAGGCGAAAACTGTAGAGTCTGCGGGTATAATGCGATCGCCAAATTGTTGCAGTAAGTAAAATTCGTTTTCAAATGCAGCCTGTACTTCTAATCCTTGAGTTTTTGCTGCTTCTATCATCCGTAATAAAAAATAGCGCGGACATAAACCCCAAGCTTCATTATGCAATCTCATGTTTCCCATGACACGAAAATGACCTGGAGAATACGGTAAAGCAGTTAAGCTAGACCAATCGGGAACAAGGGAAACTTCACCGACTGGCCCCAAACCAGTTTTAGGAACAACAGCATCATACATTACCGGAACACCCTGTTGTCCTGCGGATATACCTACGCCATGTTCAAAGTAATGGGGTAACATCTCTACATGTACAGCTTTACCACGAATGATATTGGCGTTATCACACCAAAGGATGCGGACAAAGCTAGCATCAGCTTCTTTGAGAGTTTTTTTTACTTTTTTGAATAAAATGTTTTCAGCCATCTTGGGGAATCAGGGATCAGGGATTGGGGAAGGTAGGGGTCCCCTTTGGGGATAAGGGGCAGGTGGGGTCCCCTCTGGGGAACTCGGGGCCCCCACTCCCCCAAGGGAGTGGGGATTAGGGGCGAAGGGGCAATGGGGATCGGGAAAATAAGTAAAGACAAATGACCAATGACTAATGACCAATGACAAAAGATAAAATACTAAAAACACGAGGGAAAGAGAAATTTTTAGTGATGAAATCGCAAATTCCCAAGTTACCACTGCCAGAATCACTTGTAGGCTCAGAAGTCGGCACCTTTACTGAGTTTACAGTCACTCAAAGGATGCCTGGTATTGCTCGTCGAGTCATTGCGGAAAACAATTTTTCACCTAGTATTAATCAAAGTTTAGAAAACTTGGCTAATCAGTTACCATCAGGATACTTATTAGCTTTTAAAGATGATACTGGAATTGATGTAGGAGATTGGCAAAAATATTTAGAACCATACAAAGAACAACGTTGGATAGATATTCCTTGGTTTTTTGCAGAAACTTATTTTTACAGACTAATTCTTAATCTTACCAATTATTTTCGACCTGGTGAATTGCAAGCTGTAGATCCATTCCATTTACAAAAATCTCAAGGATTAAATACATCCCTAGAGGCGATCATTACTTTGTGTGAGCAAGTAACGCAATGGTTGAAAGACAGCCAAAAAAACGGAAAAATAAATCAAAATGTTCTGATTACACTCTTACATTTTGCACTGTGGGGTAATCGTGTAGACTTGAGTTTGTGGTCAGCATTTGAGAGCGATCGCAGTGATTTTGATGTTGAAAATCAAAAAGCTCATATCTTGGTCGATGATGCTTCCCATGTTACAGAATTATTAATCGGTAGTGCATGTCAACGTGTTGATTTTGTCGTTGATAATGCTGGGTTTGAGCTAATTTGTGATTTGTGTTTGGTAGATTTCCTGTTGGGTAGTGGTGTGATTAATCAAATTAAGCTACACCTCAAACCTCACCCCACTTTTGTATCTGATGCCATGATTAAAGATGTGCATGATACAGTTGAGTTTCTCGCAGGATCTAAATCTCAGCAAGTTGTCGCTGTTGCAGAAAGGTTAAAAAGTTATATTGGATCAGAAAAGTTGATTTTGTCTGATAATTACTTTTGGACATCGCCTTTAGCTTTTTGGGAAATACCCGCCTCACTCAAACAAGAGTTAGCTGCTGCTGATTTATTGCTCATTAAAGGTGATGCCAATTATCGCAGATTATTAGGAGATAGACATTGGGATTTTACAACTAATATTGCAGATATTGTGTGTTATTTACCAGTGCCAATCGTGGCTTTACGTACGTTGAAATCAGAAGTCGCAGCCGGTTTACCACCAGAAGTGATTGAAAAAGTATCAAAATCTGATGCTGATTGGTTGACAAATGGACAGTGGGGTGTGGTGCAGTTTGTAGATTAAATTGATACCAATTTAAAAAAAGAATGCGACAGATAGATTCATAGAACTCTTATGCACAAAGAGTTTCTCAATCCAAAATCCAAAATCGTTCGACTGAGCGCTCACGACGAAGTCTAAAATCCAAAATGGTATGAGTTATGCAAAAATTGTTTGTAAGCTGTTTTCTGCCAAAAAACAGCCTTTCAAACATCCTTGGAGCCTTTAGCGATCGCTAAACTGCTCAATTATTCCCCCACCTAAAACTTTTTCTCCTTCGTACCAAACTGCTGCTTGTCCAGGTGTGATGCTGAACTGGGGTTCATCGAATACTATGCGTACACGGGAGTTTTCCAGAGGAATTACTGTTACTGGTACAGGGTGAGAACGATAGCGGACTTGGACTTCCGCACGAATAGGACTTGCTGGTTCAGCAATCGAAACCCAATTCACCCGATTGACAGTGCATTCTGGCTGAGTTGCAAGAGTGCGATCGCCTACTATAACTTTATTGTTAACTGCATCCAGTGCAATGACATACAACGGTTCCGCAGCCGCAATTCCCAAGCCCTTACGTTGTCCAATCGTGTAATGATGAACACCATCATGCTGTCCTAGCACCTTACCGTTCATATCAACGATTTCGCCTTGTTTGGGCGCAAGATACTTATCGAGGAATGACCGCATTGAGCCATTTGCTTCTACCAGACATAGATCCTGGCTTTCCGGCTTGTCGGCTGTTTTAAGGTTGTATTCAGCAGCAATGCGGCGAGTTTCGCTTTTTTGCATTTCTCCTAAAGGAAATACTGAACCACTGAGTAAATCTTGCGACAAGTCATAGAGAAAATAAGTCTGGTCTTTATTGCGATCAATTGCCCGCACGAGTTCGTGACGTCCACTAGCTTCGTTATAATTAATCCGCGCATAATGACCTGTAGCAATGCGATCGCACCCCAAGTTTTCGCGAGCATACTGTAACATCGGGCCAAATTTCACCGTTTTATTGCACTGCGAACAAGGCAGAGGTGTAATACCGTTACTGTATCCAGCTACCAGGTAATCCACAATATTGGTCTGAAAAACATCCCGAATATCAACAACGTGATGAGGAACGCCTAGCTGATCACAGATAGAAGCCGCGTCTACCATACCTTCAGAGCAACATTGACCCTTTCCTTTCATCAGCCAAAGGGTCAAACCAATTACTTCATAGCCCTGATTATGTAAAATGGCGGCGACGGTAGAACTATCAACACCGCCCGAAAGTCCTACTACGACTTTTTTCATACCCGTGATCATAATGATTGCTACTCTCAAGAATTATAGCTATTTTCTACAGTTACTAGCTTTGCCTGTTCACTGATAACTGATAACTAAATAACTGTAAAAATTTGGTTTCCGTAGAAAATTGTCTTTCAATATTCTTTTGTTACCATAGTCGATTGCATGGTCAATTTTACCTATGGTATTCCAGCACTTTATCCAACCATCTCTGATTTTACGTGCTCTACTGGCAGGATGCTCAATTTTGATTTGCTATTCCACTCCAACCTCAGCGCAAATCAATACAAGCAACAACAAACTTTTAGCACAAACACCCCTACCAATTATTCCACCAAGTAACAACAATTTATTACCACCTGTACCAACCAATACCCAGGAATTTACAATTCCTCAGCTAAATACAACCCGTCAGCAGTATCTTAACAACCGGGGTGTGGTTCAGAATCAAAATAACCAAACTTTTGAACGCTACCTAGTTTACGTTGAGAATAATAATTCTCAAACCCTGCAACGAGTCCGTTTGATTGAACCAACAGCTTATATTAGACAGGTGCAAGGACGTTCTGTAATTCAAGCCGGAATTTTTAGTAAACCAGCTAATGCCCAACAGCGCATCCAACAACTAGCAGCCAATGGTATTTACGGGGCGCAAATCATCAGTTTTACTAACGCACAACAAATCCCGAATTACTCTCAAAATACCAATAATAATATTTACTATCCTTACTATTCTCAATCCAATATTCAACCAGAACCCTCTAAACATTACTATGTGGCTGTTCCTGCCAATTCCCAAAACATTGCCGTCATTGCCAATCAAATTAGAAGCAACATCGAACAGCAAATAGGCGTCACCACCAAAAATCAACCGCGAGGATCGCACGTAGCAGTTGGGCCGTTTGCTCAAAGGTCACAAGCAGAACAATGGAATAATTATCTGCGCTCCATAGGATTTGGAAATTCCAGAGTTTATTATGCAAGATAATTCGTAGGGATGAACGGTTGTTCGCCCCGAAAGGGGTTAATGATTAATAAAAGACCGACAATCAACCATGAACAACCAACAAAGAACCCAAATTTCGCAAGTTGTAGTGACAGCACAACAGATGCGCGATATCGAAGCGCGTATCTTTGCAGCAGGAATGCCTGTAGCCGCTTTAATGGAAAAGGTTGCAGGACTGATTGTGCATCGGATTGAGGTACTTTATTTTTCTGAAGATGCGAAGGAAGAGGACAGGTGGACATGCGGACGCGGGGACAAGGGGACAAGGGGACGCGGGGACACGGGGAATAAAGATGAAATACTCTCCGCGTCACCGCGTCTTCCAGTCACCGCGTCTTCAGAAACCGCGTCACCCCGTCTCCCTTGCTCTGTGTCTCCACACAAAGTCGGAATTCTCGTCGGCCCTGGTCATAATGGTGGGGATGCTTTGGTTGTTGCCCGTGAACTGCATTTTCGCGGTTATGCTGTCTGTATCTACAGTCCTTTTGGCAAACTTAAGGAATTAACTGCACAGCATTTACAGTATGCTCAGAGTTTAGGTATTCCCTGTTATCAATCAATTGAGGAGTTGCCAGAGTGCGATTTGTTGGTTGATGGATTGTTTGGATTTGGGTTAGAAAGAGAACTCAAAGACCCTGTTGCTAGTGCTATTAATCAGTTAAATCAAAAGTCTGTAAATCAAAAGTCTGTGCCAATTATTAGTATCGATATACCTTCTGGGTTACATACAGATACTGGTGAAGTATTAGGAACTGCTGTCCGTGCTACCCATACTTTATGTTTAGGTTTGTGGAAATTGGGTTTATTGCAAGACCAAGCTTTAGAATATGTCGGTCAGGCTGAATTAATTGATTTTGATATACCTTTAGCAGATGTGGAAGCTGTACTGGCAGATGCACCCCGAATTACACGCATTACCGAAGCTACTGCGTTATCTACTTTACCTCTACCGCGTCCTGCTGTCACCCATAAGTACAAAGAAGGACATTTATTGTTAATTTGCGGTTCACGTCGCTATGCTGGAGGCGCGATTTTAACTGGCTTAGGGGCAAGAGCTAGTGGGGTTGGTATGTTATCAATTGCTGTACCTGAATCTCTCAAGCCGATTATGGTCAGTCATTTGCCAGAAGCACTAATTGTCGGTTGTCCAGAGACAGAAACAGGCGCGATCGCTCAATTACAATTACCAGAAAACACAGACTTGAATTCTTTTCATGCGATCGCTTGTGGTCCCGGTCTAACCAAAGATGCTAGCCCAATTTTACAGCAAGTATTAGAAAGCACAAATCCTTTGGTTCTTGATGCCGATGGTTTAAACATTTTGGCAGAAATGAAAGCCATCCCTACGTTACAAAAACGACAATCACTCACAGTACTTACACCCCATGCAGGTGAATTTCAACGCTTATTTCCCGACTTACCAGATGCCAAGCAAGACAGAATCAAAGCAGTACGGGAGGCAGCAGCCCAAAGTGGGGCAGTAGTATTATTAAAAGGAGCTAGAACAGCGATCGCAAACCGCCAAGGTGCAGTGTGGATTGTTCCCGAAAGTACTCCAGCTTTAGCGCGGGGTGGTAGTGGTGACGTGTTAACTGGGTTAATGGGTGGATTAATTGCCCAAGCCGTTACACATCAAATACCTGCTGAAGATATGGTATCTACTGCTGCTTGGTGGCACGCTCAAGCCGGAATTTTGACAGCCCAAGAACGAACAGAATTAGGAGTCGATGCGTTTACATTGACGCATTATTTACTGAAATTTTTAAGTATTTATAGCTAAATACGGTTCAGTTTCAATATGGTTCGGTTAAGAATTTTTGTGATCATTTTGCGTATGTAGAGACGTTGCACTGCAACGTCTCTGGTGGGTTTAAATATCAATGCTGTGGACTATCTTTGAAAAATGGGGGCGTTAGTGTTGCGTCTGTGAAACAAAATTGACCCTACATTACAAACCAAACAAGTAAAAGCTAGCCACAATAAAACGTAAGTAGGAATCATGACTATGCCTATCATAAACCAAGTATAAACATGCAATATCATCACAACACCAAACATGCAGGCTAATATTGCTGATTGCCAAACTTGATAAGATGGACGACGGAGTGCAGCAAAAATCATCGTCAACAGCGTGGTAAGTAAGTTTGCTGGCACGAGAAATGCACAAATACTAACGCAGTTGGTGCGGGAAAACTCCGCTAGGCTGTTGAAATCGAGCATTAATCTTTAACGGTAATGTCAATTTAGTATAAGACACTTAATCAGGCAATTAAATAACGAAATATAAATATGAGCATTACTCAATTTAATATTATGAAAAATTTACATATTTCTCAGTAGTCATTAGGCATTAGTCATTAGGCATTAGGCATTAGTGTTTATTCTCTCCCTTGTCTGCCTTTTCCCCATTACCCCTTATTTCCAGAGGGGGCCCCACCTGCCCCTTATCCCCAAAGGGGACCCTTACCTTCCCCAATCCCTGATCCCCGATGCCCAATCAACTTCGCGTCCTTAATCTTTGCATTAATTTTACTACTGAGTTAATTAATTGATTTGGTTCAACTGGCTTGGTGACATACATGTGAAAACCTGCATCTAGGGCTTGCTGGCAATCTTGTGATCTAGCGTAAGCCGTTAATGCGATCGCGGGTAAATTTCCTCCTTGTTCTGGTTGCATCTTTCGGACTTTACGGATTAAAGTGTAGCCATCTTCTTCTGGCATACTGATATCACTAATCAATACATCCGGTAGGGATTTTGCGATCGCTAAAAGTGCCAATTGTACCGAAACGACTGCCGTGACTTCAGCTCCAGCATCTTGCAATACAGTGGTTACATATTCTCTTGTATCAGTATCGTCATCTACTACTAGCACCTGCAAACCACTTAAGGATGATTCTGCAATCAAATTAGAAGGCGCTCTTTTGGTTCTTTGTTCAGTTTGTTTTAATTTCCATTTTGGAGGAACAACAGAAACTTTCTTGAAATTTTCTTCGGCTTTGGAAGTAGTAGCAAATTCTTGATTTACACATTCCTCAATCTGGGTATGATCATTGGCTTGTTCCTGTGTTTTCAATAGTGGCAACTTGACAGTAAATGTTGCTCCCTGTCCCACTCCTGGACTATCAGCCTGAACACTACCACCATGCATTTCTACTAAATAACGCACGATCGCCAGTCCCAATCCTAACCCACCATGGTTTCTAGTTATACTTCCATCTGCTTGACGGAAGCGATCAAAAACGTGAGGGAGAAATTCTGGACTAATACCAACACCTGTATCAGCGATCGTGATTTGGGCGTAATTAGCGGAAGAACTAGACAAGGACAAACTGTCTTCTTCTCCCCCCTGTCCCCCTTGTCCCCCTTGTCCCCCTTGTCCCCCCTGTCTTCCCTGTCCTCCTTGCGCTATTTCCAATGATCCATTTTCCTTGACAACTTCCAGGCGTAGTTCTACCCTGCCATCAGAAGAGGTAAATTTAATAGCATTGTTAAGCAAATTCCAGAGAATTTGTTGGAGGCGGTTAGGATCAGCTGAGACGAACACGGAAGACCCGGTTTCAGAAGATGCGGTGACTGGAATACGTGGTGACGCGGAGAGTATTTCATCTGTATTCCCGGCGTCCTCGCGTCCTCGCGTCCCCGCGTCCTCTGTATTCCCCGCGTCCCGGCGTCTTCGCGTCCCGGCGTCTTCTGTTTGTGCGTCCTCTATTTCACCTAGTTCAACTACGTATTCAATTTGAATTTGTTTTGCTTCTGCCTCTAGACGTATGCTGTTTATAACTGTTGAAGTTAAGCTAACTAAGTTGACTGGACAGATATTCAGACTAAGCTTACCTCGCATAATCCGCGAGACATCTAGGATATCTTCTATAAGTTGAGCTTGCAAACTAGCATTGCGTTCAATGGTTTCTATTGCACGGACGATCGCTTCTTCATTTAATTTTCGCTGACGCAATAGTCTAGCCCAACCCAATATAGATGTTAAAGGTGTGCGGAGTTCATGAGAAAGAGTTGCTAAAAATTCATCTTTGAGGCGATTTGCTGTTTCAGCTTCTTGGCGTGCTGTTTGTTCGCGGATGAGTTTGATGTGTTCTTCTTCGGCTTTTTTGCGCTCTGTGATATCTTCGGATGTCCCTGTAAAACCAATCACTTTGGATTCTTCCGACAGCATTGGGGATGAGGACACATGAACCCAACGCTCAATTCCGTTTGGAGTGATGATGCGAAATTCATCTTTGTATTCTCTACCTTCAGCAGCAGCAGCATACCAATTTGCAACTACTGATTGTTGATCTTCGTGATGAATTGTGCTGATCCAGCCTTCATCTAAACTTTGCTGTGATGTCAAACCAAAGATAGCATGATAGCGGGGATTAGCATACGTGCATTTACCATGTTTATCAGTTACGAAAATACCTACGGGAGAACAAGCACTGAGAGAGCGAAACATTTCTTCGCGTTTTTTGAGTTCAGCATTCATTGCTGCTAGCTGTGTGGCTTGGCGCTTGACTTCGGCGGTTTTTTGGAACAAATCAATAAAGGCTGCTACCTTAGATTTCAATATTTCCGGTTCTATCGGCTTAAAAAGGTAATCTACTGCACCCAGAGAATATCCTTTAAAAACCATGTTGTCACTAGTGTTGAATGCCGTAACAAAGATGATCGGCGTGTGGCGCGATCGCTCTCGTTGTCGAATCAGGGCTGCTGTCTCGAACCCGTCCATATCTGGCATTTGCACATCCAACAAAATCACAGCAAAATCTTGGTTTAAAAGATTTCGCAGGGCTTCTGCGCCTGATGTAGCCCTTACCAAATTTTGGCCAAGGCTGTCCAAAATTGCCTCTAGGGCTAGCAAATTTTCTGGATGGTCATCTACCAACAGAACATTAACTTTAGGCTCAAATGACATTTCAAATATACACTTTTAGAAATAGAACAAGCCGTTTTGACGTTTTCCTTTTGACTGTGACGCTAAAGCTAGCTGAAATCACACTATCTTAAGTTATAATTTTCGCTAACTCAAAAACAGAAATGGGTGATTTACGATTAAAACTACGAAATTTTAAGATTATTAGTATAGTATTTATATTTTCTCTAAAAAATAATTTACATATTGCAAATTTTTACTAAGAAAGTAGGAATCTCTAGTAATGATAAAACTTTATCTGCGACTCCGAGTGCGATCGCCGCAGCAGGCATAACTGAGCAATAAGCACTCTCAGGTTCTTCAACTATAGTAATTCCGCCCCGTGCTTGAATTTTCGCCAGTCCTTGAACACCATCTTGATTGGCTCCTGTTAACAGCACACCAATAAGTTTTTGATTATAAGCATCTGCCGCAGTTTCAAATAGTACATCAATTGATGGTCGTGCGTAAGTTACAGGAGCATCGGTAGATAAAGAAAAATAAGGTCGAGAAACTGTTGTATATTTACCTTCGATCAGCAAATGATAATCTGCTGGAGCTAAATATACCCACCCAGATAGAATATCTTCTTTATCTTCTGCCTCCTTGATAACTAAGTTAGTGTAACTTTGTAATAATGATCTTAATGTATCATCAGAAGACTTATGACGATGTTGAACAACAGCTATTGGTATAGGGAAACTTCTTGGTAAACCAGACAAAATTACTTGTAAAGCTTCTAATCCACCCAAAGATGTACCAATCACTATGAGTTCGTATGTCATAATTTTTCATTCGTTTTGTGTTTTAGTAATTAGTAGGGGCTAACAGTCGTTAGCCAGCAAAGTAGTTTATACCAAAAAACAAATAACAAATAACAAATAACAAATAATAAATGACAAATGACAAATGACAAATGACAAATGACAAATAATAAAACCTAGCTTATTCTGCGGTAGATTTTTTCACTACTAACTAATTGCTCATATTCTTGTTCATGAGGTGTAAATTTAATAGATTCTTGACGTCCTAATCCTAAAACTCCAAATCTAATTAAACTTTCATAAAAAAGTTTATGAACTCGGTGCTGAAGATTTTTATTAAAGTAAATTAAGACATTGCGGCAAAAAATTATATGAAATTCATTAAAAGAATTATCAGTAGCTAAATTATGTAATGAAAAAACTATATTTTCTTTCAGTTCTGATGAAAAAATAGCATTTCCATAGGCGGCTGTATAGTACTCAGAAAAAGAGTTTTTGCCACCTGATTGTATATAATTATGAGTATATTCTTTCATCATCGCTAAGGGGAAAATACCCGCTTTAGCTTTACGCAAAACTGTTTCATTAATGTCAGTGGCATATAAACGTGAACGGTGATAAAGTCCTTCTTCTTTCAGCAAAATTGCCATAGAATATACTTCTTCACCAGTGGAACAACCAGCGTGCCAAATACGGATAAAAGGATAAGTTCTTAAGAGCGGAATTATTTTTTTTCTGATAGCCAAAAAAAAGCTAGGATCTCGGAACATTGCCGTAACATTGATTGAGAGATTTAATAATAATCTTTCGAGACATTCTGGCTTGTGAAGGACTTGCTCTTGTAGTCCAGAGATAGTAGTTAAACCTTCAAGTTTTACGGTATTCCAAATTCGCCGTTTCAGCGAAGCTAAGGCATAATTTCTAAAGTCAAATCCATAATAACGATATATACCTTCTAATAATAATTGAAGTTCTACATCTTCTAGTTCTTCCCTCTCCATATTGTTTTAGTTAATTAAATAAAACCAATAAATATAATTAAGCCACTACAAATCAAGTTAAATAGTTGAACTCGTCATTTGTCATTTGTTATTTGTTTGTTGGTGGTTGATTTTTAGTTAGTGATTTGACCATTGACTATTGACTATAAATTTCACTTTATTATTTATAAACTGCAAGTATGAATTCCTGCATCTACCTACACATTTAAAATTAGAACTCACACCTCTGTCTGAGGAAAGAATACTATCGGTATAACCAAACACGCAACAGGGACAGCAACTGTTCAGTGTCAACAGGCTTGGTAATATAGTCGGATGCACCAGCTTCAATACATTTTTCGCGATCGCCTTGCATGGCTTTGGCAGTCAGGGCAATAATTGGTAGAGATTTGAATTTAGGATGAACGCGGATGCGTCGGGTAGTTTCGTAACCATCCATTTCAGGCATCATTATATCCATTAAGATAGCATTAATATCGGGGTTATTTTCTAAAACGGCAATACCATCACTACCATTTTCTGCATATAAAACTTGCATTTGATAACGCTCAAGCAGACTAGTTAAAGCAAAAATATTGCGAACATCGTCATCTATAATTAAAACTTTTTTGCCTGCTAGTAGAGTATCGGAAGTTTTTAATTGTTCGATGATTTGGCGTTTAGGTGCGGGTAAATTAGCTTGAATACGGTGCAAGAATAAAGCAGTTTCATCTAGAAGACGTTCTGGCGATCGCACATCTTTGATAATTACTGTCTGTGCTATGCGTCGCAGTTGTGTATCTTCGCTTCTCGTTAATTCCCTCGCTGTATACACAATAATCGGTAGTGCTTCACCCTTTGGTTGTTGTTTGATTTGTTCAATTAATTCAAAACCACTCATATCTGGTAGTCCTAAATCTAAGACTACGCAATCAAATTCTGTGTGTGCGATCGCAGATAATGCTTCACTACCAGTACTGACAGCAGTAGTTGCAACGTCACCGTTACCAATCAATGCTACAAGACTTTGACGTTGACTTTCATTATCTTCTACAATCAGCAAGTTTTTGACTGGCCGTTCCACAAAATTTTTAATTTTACTTAGTGCTTGATCTAGCGCTTGGCTGCTGATGGGTTTTTGCAAATAGGCGATCGCACCTTGTTGTAAACTGCGCTGTTTTCCTTCTTCGATAGTCATCACATGTACGGGAATGTGGCGAGTATTTGCATCATGTTTGAGTCGATCTAGTACCGTCCAACCATCGATTCCTGGTAAATGGATATCTAACAAAATTGCTGTCGGTTGATATTCCTGTGCTAAGGCTAAACCAGTATTGCCACTGTAAGCAAGGATACCTTTAAAATCACATTGCCGTGCCATATCTAACAGAATACGGGCAAACTTGGTGTCATCTTCCACAATTAACAGTATGCGATCGCCTGGTTGAATGTTGTCTCTGTCGTCGATCACTAGAGAAGGGGGAGTGTGGGAAGTGGGGGAAGCAGACGCGGTGAGTGGAAGACGCGGGGACGCGGAGAGTATTTTATCTAAATTCCCCGTGTCCCCATGTCCCTGTGTCCCCGTGTCCCCATGTCCCCGTGTCCCCGTCTCCCCGTGTCCCCGTCTCCCCGTGTCCCCATGTCCCCGTGTCCCCGTGTCACCGTGTCCCCGTCTCCCCGTCTCCCCATGTCCCTCTCTACTCATTTGAGGTAAATACAACGTAAACGTGCTACCTACACCCGGTTGACTAACTAATTTAATTTCTCCACCAAACAGACGAGTAATTTCTCGACTGATGGACAAACCTAAGCCGGTACCACCAAATTTGCGACTAGTAGTACCATCTGCTTGTTGAAATGCTTCAAAAATGATTTTTTGTTTTTCGGGAGCAATACCAATACCTGTATCTTTGACTACAAAACCGATAACTGTTTCGGCTTGATTTAATATTTGGTGATCAATACTCCAACCCTGTTTGGCGACAAATATTTTTAAGCTAACTTCACCTTTTTCTGTAAATTTAAAAGCGTTAGCAAGTAGATTTGTGAGGATTTGTTGCAGCCGTTTGCCATCTGTATAAATTGTCGATGGTAATTCTGGATCTAATTCAATTGTAAAATTCAGTCCTTTGTCAATTGCCAATTGTCTAAAAGTGCGTTCTAATATTTCGCATAAGTCAATGAATGCGAACTGAAGCATATCAATAGACATTGTTCCTGATTCAATTTTAGCTAAGTCCAGAATGTCATTGATTAAAGACAACAAATCGTTGCCTGAAGAGTAAATTGTTTCGCTATATTCTATTTGCTTATGACTGAGATTGCCTTCTATGTTGTCTGCTAGAATTCTTGCTAGTATTAACAAGCTGTTAAGTGGTGTCCGCAATTCATGGGACATATTCGCCAGAAACTCAGACTTGTATTTAGAAGATAGTTCTAGTTGTTCGGCTTTTTCTTCTAATGAAATTCTGGCGTGTTCAATTTCGTTGTTTTTACGTTCTACTTCTTGATTTTTCTTAAATAATAATTCGGCTTTTTCTTCTAGTTCAGCATTAAGTTGTTGTAATTCTTCGTTCGATTCTTCTAATTCTTGTTGTTGCTTTACCAAGAGTTCTTCTGATGTTTTTAACTCTTGGGTTTGTTGTTCTAAACGTTGATTTTTATGTGTAAGTTCTTGTTGCTGAAGTTGTAATTTTTGTGTTAATTGTTGAGACTCTTCTAGAAGTTCTTGAGTACGAATATCTGCATTAATAGCATTCAAGACGATACCAATAGTTTCACTGACTTGATCTAAAAAAGTCAGATGAATATCACTAAATGTTTGAAAAGAGGCTAATTCCATGACTGCAATTACCTGATTTTCAAACAATAGAGGCAATACAATAATATTTAATGGTTTAGCATCTCCTAATCCAGAACTAATACGGATATAGTCACTTGGTACATCTGTAAGTAAAATTTTTTGCTTTTCTAGGGCGCATTGTCCCACCAATCCTTCACCTAAGTGGAATCTATTTGATAGGCTTTTACGTTCTTGGTATGCATAGCTACTTAGTAGCTTTAGCACAGGCTGATCATTTTCCCAGTCCATCAAGTAAAAAACACCCTGTTGTGCGCCTACCAGTGGTGCAAGTTCTGCAAGAATCATTCTCGCGACATTTTGTAAATTTCTTTGTCCTTGCAGCATCTGGCTAAATCTGGCAAGGTTAGACTTGAGCCAGTTTTGTTCATTATTTCTGAGATTTGTTTCGCGTAGATTAGCGATCATCTCATTAAATGCTTGTGCGAGTATTCCTATTTCGTCTCTGCGCTGACTAATTGGTACACTTACAGACAAATCTCCATCGGCTAATCTTTCTGTAGCTTGAGAGATTTCTCCAAGTGGTTGAGAAATATTTCGGGTGAGATAAATACCAATTAAAGTTAATAATAAAAAGGCCAGAGGAATACCATAGATAATAGTATCAGTTGCTTCCCTAGCAGAAATTTGAGTCTGATCAGTACGCTTTTTTAACAGTCGAACTTCTTCGTCTTCCATCTCTGTAGCTATGCGACGGATTCTATCTAGCAAAACCCTACCATTGTCTTGCAGTATCTGTTGTCTTGCAGCATCAAATCCTTGTGTTTCTCGTAAGTTAATTCTTTTTTTGACAACAGCTTGACGTTCATCAATTGTTGCCTCTAAATTATCTAATCTATTTTGTTGAATAGGATTATCAGATGTAAGACTACGCAAACTTTTAAGTTTTGTTCCAATCTTTGGTAATGCATTATTATAGGATTGCAAAGAGGTTTTATCTCCAGTAATTATGTAACCTCTTTGGCCTATTTCTATATCTTGAATATTAGAAAGTAAATCATCTAATTCGCCGATCACTTTATACGTGTGAGCTTGCCAGCGAGAGTTTTCAATTAAGTTGTTAGTAGTGCGGTATGAAATAAATCCGATAGTAGCAAGAATTGATAATCCTAAAGCAAATCCTGCACCAATTTTTGTTCCTATTTTTAAATTATTATTTACCATCTGTTATTGATTGGAACAATCAAGTTCTTTTATCCCTTAAATACTTATATTATTCGTTGAAGTTGGTAATCGGTAATCGGTAATTGGTATGGGTAATTGAGATACTGATGAATTTTTCAATACCCAATGCCCAATACCCATTACTGTTTATTGATACAACCAGACACGCAATAGTGAAAGCAACTGTTCAATATCAACAGGTTTGGTAATATAATCAGATGCGCCAGATTCGATACATTTTTCACGATCGCCTTGCATGGCTTTAGCAGTCAGCGCAATAATTGGCAGAGATTTAAAATTAGGATTGGCGCGGATATGGCGAGTGGTTTCATAGCCATCCATTTCTGGCATCATCACATCCATCAAGACAACATTAATATCGGGATGTTGTTGCAAAACTTCTATGCCATCACTACCATTTTCTGCATACAAAATTTGCATGTGATAACGTTCTAACATACTAGTCAGAGCAAAAATATTGCGAACATCATCATCAATAATGAGGACTTTTTTACCTGCAAGTTGAAAGTCAGAGTTTTGTAATTGTTCCAGCATTTGACGCTTGGGTGCAGGTAAATCGGCTTGGACACGATGCAAGAATAAAGCAGTTTCATCTAAAAGACGTTCTGGCGATCGCACGTCTTTGACAATAATTGTTTCGGCGATGCGTCGTAGTTGCACGTCTTCACTTCTAGTTAATTCTCTGGCAGTATAGACAATTATCGGCAATGCTTCACCATTTGGGGATTGCTTGATTTGTTCGATTAATTCAAAACCATTCATATCTGGTAATCCTAAATCCAGGACTACGCAATCAAACTCACCATTTTGTATGGCTTCTAATGCTTCACTACCGTTACTGACAGCAGTAGTCGCAACATCACTATTACCAATTAATTCCACAATACTCAGGCGTTGATTTTCATCATCTTCGACAACTAGTAAATTTTTGACTCGCCTTTCTACAAAACCTTTGATTTTAGTGATTGCTTGGTGTAAACCTTCGCTGCTGATGGGTTTTTGCAAATAAGCGATCGCACCTTGTTGTAAACTGCGCTGTTTTCCTTCTTCGACTGTCATCACATGTACGGGAATATGGCGAGTATTTCCATCATGTTTAAGACGATCTAGCACCGCCCAACCATCCATTCCTGGTAGTCGAATATCCAGGATAATCGCCGAAGGTTGGTATTCTTGAGCTAATGCTAAACCTATGTTGCCACCATGAGCAACAATACCCTTAAATTCCTGTTTTCGCACCATATCTAACAGAATTCGGGCAAATTTAATATCATCTTCCACAATTAACAGTGTGCGATCGCCCGGTTGGATATTGTCTCTGTCATCAATAATTGGCGAGGAGGAGAGGAGAGAAGAAGGGGTGGGGGAAGAAGACGCGGGAAGTGGGAGACGCGGTGATGCGGAGACTAATTGATCTAAATTCCCCACGTCACCGTGTCCCCAATTCCCCGTGTCTCCGTGTCCCCCTTCTCCCTCTCTACTTGGTTGGGGTAAATACAACGTAAACGTACTACCTGCACCAGGTTGACTGACTAGTTTAATTTCCCCACCAAACAAACGGGTAATTTCTCGACTGATGGATAAACCTAAGCCTGTACCGCCAAATTTGCGACTGGTAGTACCGTCTGCTTGTTGGAATGCTTCAAAAATGATTTTTTGTTTTTCGGGGGCGATACCAACACCTGTATCCCTAACTGCAAAAGCGATTACTTTTTTAGCATGATTCAATGTTTCTTGGTCAGAACTCCATCCCTGTTTGGCTACAAACATTCGCAAATTAACTTCGCCTTGTTCTGTAAACTTAAAGGCGTTTGCTAGCAGATTTTTCAGAATTTGTTGCAGCCGTTTGACATCAGTGTAAATTGTCGATGGTAGTTCTGGGCCTAATTCAATTGTAAAATTTAGTCCTTTATCTACTGCGACTTGCCTAAATATGCGTTCTATCTGTTCGCGGAAATCCGATACTCGAATCTGATCCATATTTATCGACATGGTTCCCGATTCGATTTTGGCTAAGTCGAGAATGTCATTGATTAAGGACAACAAATCGTTACCGGCGGAGTAGATTGTGCGGCTGTATTCGATTTGCTTGTTGTTGAGATTTCCTTCAACATTGTCTGCTAACAGCCTAGCCAAGATCAGCAAGCTGTTGAGTGGTGTCCGCAATTCGTGGGACATGTTCGCCAGAAACTCAGATTTATATTTAGAAGATAGGGCAAGTTGTTCGGCTTTTTCTTCCAAAGATAGTCTAGCTTGTTCAATTTCGTTATTTTTGCGTTCGACTTCTTTGTTTTGGACAGCTAGTAATTCTGCCTTTTCTTCAAGTTCGGCGTTGGTTTTTTGTAATTCTTCTTGCTGTTTCTTGAGTAAATCTTCGGATGCTTTTAGGGTTTGAGCTTGTTGTTCAAGGCGTTTGTTGGTTTCTCGCAGTTCATTTTGCTGACTTTGCAATTCTTCAGCTAAAGACTGAGATTGTTTGAGTAACTCTTCCGTACGCATACTAGCAGCGATGGTGTTCAACACGATCGCAATACTTTCGGTGAGTTGATCAAAAAATGTCAGATGAATTTCGCTAAAGCGTTGGAAGGAAGCCAGTTCAATCACCGCCGTCACCTGACCTTCAAATAGTACAGGTAGCACTACATCATTGACTGGGGTTGCTTCACCCAAGCCGGAACGAATTTTGATATAGTCGTGCGGGACTTCTGTGATCAAAATCCGTTCTTTTTCTAAAGCGCATTGTCCGACTAAACCTTCACCCAAGTGGAAGCGGTTGGCTAGATGTTTGCGTTCCCGATAGGCGTAACTACTCAGTAATTTCAAATACGGATTATTCTCTATATTTTCCATGATGTAGAAGACGCCATGAGCAGCCCCTACTAAAGGTGCTAACTCCCTGAGAATCAATTTTGATACCGTTTCGAGGTCGCGCTGACCTTGCAACATTCGGGTAAATTTGGCAAGGTTGGTCTTCAACCAGTCTTGTTCAGTGTTTTTCTGCGTTGTTTCGCGCAGATTAGCAATCATCTGGTTAATGTTGTCTTTGAGGATGGCAACTTCACCTAATGCTTCCACAGAAATAGACCGAGTCAAATCGCCTTTAGTCACCGCAGTTGCAACTTCTGCGATCGCTCGTAGCTGGGTAGTCAGTGTCGCAGCTAGTTCATTGACGTTATCAGTCAAATCTTTCCACGTACCAGCCGCCCCCGGTACTTTGGCTTGTCCGCCTAATTTCCCTTCAATCCCCACTTCCCGCGCCACGGTCGTTACTTGGTTGGCAAAGGTCGCCAGGGTATCAATCATCTCATTAATTGTTTCTGCCAAAGCTTCAATTTCACCTTTGGCATCTAACATCAGTTTTCGCTTTAAGTCACCATTAGCAACAGCCGTCACAACTCTGGCAATACCCCGCACCTGTGCCGTTAAGTTACTCGCCATCGAGTTTACATTATCGGTTAAATCTTTCCAAGTGCCAGCGACGCCTTTGACTTGCGCTTGACCACCGAGTTTACCTTCGGTTCCGACTTCTCTCGCCACCCGTGTAACTTCTGATGCAAAGGAACTCAGTTGATCCACCATCACGTTAATGGTGTTTTTCAAATCCAAAATTTCGCCCCTAACATCAACGGTGATTTTCTTGGAAAGATCACCATTTGCCACCGCCTTTGTCACTTCGGCAATGTTTCGCACCTGTGCTGTGAGGTTGCCTGCCATTGAGTTTACATTGTCGGTTAAATCTTTCCAAGTGCCACCCACACCTTTTACATAGGCTTGGACACCGAGTTTACCTTCGGTTCCCACTTCTCTTGCAACTCGCGTCACCTCACTTGCAAAGGAATTAAGTTGATCTACCATCACGTTAATGGTGTTTTTCAACTCTAAAATTTCGCCTTTGACATCAACGGTGATTTTCTTGGAGAGATCACCATTTGCCACCGCCGTTGTGACTTCGGCAATATTTCGCACCTGGGAAGTTAAGGAACCCGCCATTGAGTTGACGCTATCTGTTAAATCTTTCCAAGTACCCGCCACACCCCGCACTTCTGCTTGCACGCCGAGTTTCCCTTCGGTTCCCACTTCTCTGGCAACTCGCGTCACCTCACTTGCAAAAGAGTTGAGTTGATCCACCATTGTATTAATGGTGTCCTTCAACTCTAAAATTTCGCCTTTGACATCAACGGTGATTTTCTTGGAAAGATCACCGTTTGCTACTGCTGTTGTCACAGCAGCAATGTTCCGCACCTGTGCTGTTAAGGAACCCGCCATAAAATTAACGCTGTCTGTTAAATCTTTCCAAGTGCCAGCAACACCTTTAACATCAGCTTGCACACCGAGTTTTCCTTCCGAACCAACTTCCCTCGCAACCCGCGTCACCTCAGATGCAAAAGAATTGAGTTGATCGACCATTATATTGATGGTGTTTTTCAACTCCAGAATTTCGCCTTTCACCTGGACAGTAATTTTTTTGGAAAGATCACCGTTGGCGATCGCTGTTGCAACCTCTGCAATATTCCGTACTTGGTCGGTGAGATTACCCGCCATCATATTTACTGCACCGGTTAAGTCTTGCCAAGTACCCGCAACACCTTTAACTTCTGCTTGCACACCGAGTTTACCTTCGGTTCCTACTTCTCTCGCAACTCGCGTCACTTCCGATGCAAAAGAACTCAGTTGATCGACCATTGTATTAATGGTGTTTTTCAACTCTAAAATTTCACCTTTAACATCAACGGTAATTTTCTTAGAAAGATCACCATTCGCAACAGCAGTAGTGACATCGGCAATATTCCGCACCTGTGCTGTTAAAGAACCCGCCATAAAGTTGACGCTATCTGTTAAATCTTTCCAAGTACCAGCAACACCTCTAACCTCTGCTTGCACACCAAGTTTACCCTCTGCACCCACTTCTCGCGCCACCCGTGTCACTTCCCCAGCAAAGGAATTGAGTTGATCGACCATTGTGTTGATGGTGTTTTTCAACTCCCGAATTTCGCCTTTGACATCAACGGTAATTTTCTTGGAAAGATCACCATTCGCAACAGCTGTGGTGACTTCGGCAATATTTCGCACCTGTGCTGTTAACGAACCCGCCATGAAGTTGACGCTATCTGTTAAATCTTTCCAAGTCCCAGCAACACCTTTTACCTCTGCTTGCACACCGAGTTTACCTTCAGTTCCCACTTCTCTGGCAACCCGCGTCACTTCAGAGGCAAAGGAGTTAAGTTGATCTACCATGATGTTTACGGTGTTTTTCAACTCCAGAATTTCACCTTTAACATCAACGGTGATTTTCTTGGAAAGATCACCGTTAGCAACAGCTGTGGTCACTTCAGCAATATTACGGACTTGGGCTGTTAAATTCCCCGCCATTGAGTTGACGTTATCAGTTAAATCTTTCCAAGTACCAGCCACCCCTGGTACTTCTGCTTGCACACCGAGTTTACCTTCGGTTCCCACTTCCCTCGCCACACGCGTCACTTCACTGGCGAACCCATTCAACTGACCCACCATAGTGTTGACCATTTGGGCAGTTTGAAGAAATTCTCCCTTGAGGGGTCTACCGTCCATCTCTGGTGCTATGGTTTGGGAAAGATCACCATTTGCCACTGCTCGGATTACACGCGCTGTTTCAGCAGTAGGTTGAACTAAGTCAGTAATTAGTGTATTAACAGAATCAACACAGCTAGACCATCCACCCTGCACCTTGCCCAGGGTTGCCCGTTCGCTAATTTTGCCGTCTTTACCAACAACATTACCAATTCGCTGTAGCTCTGCTGTTAGGCGCTCATTTTGCTCAATAATATCGTTGAGTGTATCAGCAATCTTTCCTGCCATCCCAGTTTGGTCGATAGGCATCCGTGCCGAAAAGTCGCCTTTTTTGACTGCTGACAGTGTTCTGAGCAGTTGTTTTAAATCTAAATTGTCGCTGTCTTTGGTTAACTGTTCAGTAGTCATACGGATGTGTTTATAATAGATTATACTGTTTATCTGTGATTGCTTGCTACTAGTTTCAATTACACTTTGCTCACATCAAAGATATACCAACCAAATAGTCAAGGCCAGAGGAAAGTTGGCTCTTTGTCCGCTGGCTAGGCAGACTTGGATGTATAGACTATAACGAAATTTCTAAAAATCGCGATCAAGTAATAGATAGAAATCTATCTAAGGTATGATTAATTTTTATAAAGTGAAAAATTTGTGATTTGTCAATCACTCAAACAATTTTTGTGATGAACGTGAATTTGGTAAGTGCGTAACGGTTGCTTGGAAGGCGATCGTTTAACTGAGATATTGCACCTAACCCTGGAGATTAAAAATCGCGGTTATACAAACTAAGTCCACCACGCGGATTAATAGAAAGTGATGACCTTTGCGACGGAAACTTGTCGGACTTAAGAATTTGAGAGCGATTGTGTCTTCGTGTTCAGAGTTAAGTAAGTCAGCATAAGTTACAGGATGGTGAAAAATTTGACAAGACTGTAACCGTAGAGATACGTTGCGTAAATTCACTTCTATTGGTAAAGTCTTTAGCCATTCCCCCCAGCCATGTTATTACTCGCTTTGACAAAGCTGTCACATACCAACGGTGAGTATTACTAGCAAATAGGTGCAATAACTTACCACTGCTGACCAATTCTCCATCTAATGCAGAGATCGTAAAAGGTTTTTCTGACTCGCCATCATGGAGGTAAGCAGAAAGTTCTGGATCAACAGCACGCACTTGATTGAGAAACCAAGCGTGTAGTCCGGTTGTATACTGTGGGTAGATCGAAACATCTGCTTTGGGTACTAATTCAAATACTAATCCCAATAGTTCAGTGTTAGCTGACCAGTTCAGATAAGATTCATGCTGAGTAATTTTATTTTGCTTGCTTCGAGGGATTATTAAAGATTCAAGCTCATTTTTATAAACTTTATTCCCCCTATAGGGAATAAAAGATAATTTTATCAGAGCGATCGCACTCCGAATCGATTGTATATTTGCAAAAGCCTTATGAGTGCTTATAGTATGTTAAAACACTTATATATACGTACTTATTAATTGGCGATTACCTTCACAGCTAGCAACAGATAAAAGAAACACCTCCTTCTTTCATTTCCTATTCCCCGTTCCCCGTTTCCTATTCGATGATGAAAATTAAATATTTTTCTCATCGTTTGTCTTAACTCCTAACTCTTAAAATAGGAGTAGACACTGTTGAGATTTGTATAGTTATTTAGGGATTACCTGTCATGGCTCCCGCCGTTTTAATTGAAAACCTCAAAAAGCGCTACGGTTCGGTTGAAGCCGTCAAGGATGTTTCCTTTCAGGTAGAACCAGGAGAAATTTTTGGTTTACTTGGCCCCAACGGAGCAGGAAAAACCACTACCCTACGTGCTTTGTGTACTCTCACCACACCAGATGCTGGAAAAATCGAAGTATCTGGTATTTCCGTGATCGACAATCCCAGAGCAGCCAGAAAACGCCTTGGTTATGTAGCTCAGGAAGTAGCTATAGATAAAATATTGACTGGACGTGAACTATTACAACTGCAAGCGGCACTTTATCACTTAAACGCGGCGGTGATCAAACAGCGCGTTGAGGTGGTACTAGATTTACTCGGTTTGCAGGAATACGCAGATAAAAAGACTGGTACATACTCTGGTGGTTTACGTAAACGCCTAGATTTAGCAGCTGGGTTACTACATGCGCCAGATGTATTAGTTTTAGATGAGCCAACAGTGGGGTTAGACATAGAAAGCCGTTTTATTGTCTGGGAATTCCTGCGTCAACTGCGGGAAGCTGGAACCACTGTAGTGATAACCAGCCATTATTTAGAAGAAATAGATGCTTTAGCTGATCGCGTCGCTATTATTGACAAAGGCGTAGTCATTGCCAGTGGTACACCATCACAATTAAAAGATAAAGTAGGAGGCGATCGCATTACCCTGCGTATCCGCGAATTTACACCACCAGAAGAAGCAGAAAAAGCCAAAAATTTACTAGAACCCTTGTCATTTGTACAAGAAGTTATCATCAACAACGCTCAAGGAAATTCTCTCAACTTGGTGGTAACACCACAAAATGATGCTTTGATTACTATCCAGCAATCCCTCAACCATGTTGGACTACCTGTGTTTGGTATTTCTCAATCTCGTCCTAGTTTAGACGATGTTTATCTCGCTGCCACAGGACGCACCCTCATGGATGCAGAACTAGCAGCTTTGGGAAATCGTGACCCCAAAGCAGAGAAAAAGCAGAATATGAGATAAGTTTTCTGGTTTGTTGTTTGTTGTTCTACTAACCACTAACAATTCCCAATCCAAAATCGTTCGACTGAGCGCTCACGACGAAGTCCAAAATCCAAAATCTAAAATCCAAAATTGATTATGAGTGGTACTGTTATACCCCCCAAATCAGATATAAAATGGCAGCAAGTAGCTGCACCACAAGCTCACATTGATAGAACTCCTAATTTTTTTGGTGAGCTAGTTCAAGAAACTTTAGCTTTGACACGCCGCTTGTTTATTCAATTGCAACGGCGTCCTTCTACCTTACTTGCAGGTATTATTCAACCTGTAATGTGGTTAGTGCTGTTTGGCGCTTTATTTCAAAACGCACCCAAAGGAATTTTTGGCAGTACGACAAATTACGCGGAATTTCTCAGTGCTGGTATTATTGTTTTTACTGCCTTTGGTGGAGCGCTAAATGCTGGTTTACCAGTCATGTTTGACCGTGAATTTGGTTTTTTAAACCGATTGTTAGTGGCTCCTTTAGCATCAAGATATTCAATTGTCTTGGCTTCAGCAATCTTTATCATTAGCCAAAGTTTACTGCAAGCAGCCGTGATTGTGGCAGCCGCAGGATTTTTAGGTGCAGGAGTGCCAGATATAGCTGGTTTGGCTACCATTGCTATAATTGTCTTTCTCCTCGCTTTGGGTGTAACAGCCCTGAGTTTAGGTTTGGCTTTTACCCTACCCGGACACATTGAATTAATAGCAGTGATTTTTGTTGCCAACCTGCCACTACTATTTGCTAGTACTGCTCTGGCTCCATTATCATTTATGCCCCAGTGGTTACAACTTATTGCTACCCTGAATCCTCTGAGCTATGCGATCGAACCAATTCGTTATCTTTATACTCATCAAGATTGGGGCTTAAGTAGCGTTGTGATGCACGCCTTTTGGGGTGACGTAACCTTTGGTAGCGCCTTAGCTGTATTGTTGGGTTTTGCTCTTGTCGCTTTACTGATTATTCAACCCCGACTACGACGGACTCTTGCTTAATTAGAAAAGGGAAAGGTGAAGGGGAAAAGGTTTACCCTTCACCTTTAAATTTTTCCTTGTCAAAGCCCTACCTCGTAGTTCATTCGTTACAATTGGTAGAAAAATTTGAACTTAGGGAATGGGAACATGAAAGTTTGGCTTGTTTGCTTTGTAGTGCTGTTTGCGCTCGCACAATTATTTGATTGGGTAAAAGGATTGCAATTACCGCTACCTATTTATATTTTGGGTGGAGCATTTTTAGCAGTTGCATCCAATTATGACAAACTGTTTGGTACATATCTTGCTGATGTAACTGATGCCAGTATGGAAGCATCAGTGGAACAAGCCCAGTTGGATTCTCAAGTTGAAGCGACTGGTTCGATGATTTCTCCTGCAACTGAAGATTAGTGAAAAGTTTTATTTGGATGAAAGTAATGAAACTTCCCATCCCTATACGCATAATGGGTTAGAAATTGAGGTGTCACTTAATGACAAATGGATTGAAGTAGGAGAATGTGGGGAAGTTCATCCTAATTTGTTGCGATCGCATTCTAGCGGTTTAGCCTCTGGTTGGGGATTAGATCGTTTAGCAATGTTAGTAAAGGGAATAGATGACATTCGCTTATTGCGAAGTACCCATCCCCGTATTGCAACCCAAATGGCAAATTTAGAACCTTACTACCAAATATCCCATCAACCTAGTATCAACCGACATATATCAATTGTCACCGACATAGATACGGAATTAGAAGATATCTGCGGACAAATAATAGATGCATTAGGGTATGAATCTGAACTTGTGGAAACGTTTGATACTGGATGATTGCGTATCAAATTCTCTGATAACACAATTATAATAAAAAGCCGCCCTCCACTTCCTTAAAGGACGGGGCTTGTATCCCATTATTTTTTGTTTTAACGGCTAATAGCTAATAGATGATAACTAGATAGCTTCCAAGGAAAAAAATTAGCTATGAACTATGAACTATTAACTATTAACTATTAGCTCTTAACTATTTTTGATATACCAGATATTTTTACGCTCTTTATTAGCAACAAACCTCAAGGAGCTAAATTTCAAGCCACACCTCCACTTAAGGAGAAGATTCTACTTGCTCAACTTCTACCGCTTTTGGCTTAATCAGCATGATTTGACGCTGGTTGGGGTCAAAGCGATATCCTTGCTCCTGCATAATGCTTTTAGCTTGGCGCGGATCGAAGTTACGGCTAAATTCTGTATTCAGGCTGTTTACTCGTGCTTCTAATTGCCTGACTTCCGTCCGAATTTCTTGTAACTTGGCTTGCCGTGACCAGTGATATGGTAGAAGTTGTATCAGTGCAGATATTGCTGCTGCTGAAATCACAAGATTCACCCCGATCTTTGCTGTTGTTTCCAACGCCATCACTTGGTAAGAACGTTGACGCAGATGACGTTTTGGTCGAGGAACAACTCGGCGTTTTGGTGTTGGTTGTAGCGGGGGTCTGGACGGTTGAATCGCATTCATAGTATTTAAAAGAACCTCGCTGATGAAATTTATGCACGTAAACAATGCTCTAGCCCTGTTTACGGCCTTATTTAGCTGTCATATTACTTCATTTTTTGGAAATTGCTACACGTGTGCAGCTAGTTAAAAATAAACCTAACATACGTACGTATCTGCACATTAAGTTTGAACGGTACTAAACCGCAACTTTTCCGCAAATGCGCCCCGTATTGTCAGGTTTATTGGCTTTTATATCGAATTTGAAAGTAAGTCAATCTAATTTGGAATTGATAATTGAGAATTTGGAATTCCCAACAGGGGCTTTTGCTTGTGCAAACGATACAACAATTCGGAATTAGGAGGACGGAATTCGGAATAAATGATTATTCCGAATTGCCGATCGCCAATTCCGACTTGTTTGGGTTAAGTCAATGGTTTATTTGTAAAGTTCTGTTGCTAACCGCCAAGCCAGAAATCCTGGGAGCAGTGCCACAACTAGAGCGATGTAGACTTGAGTATCAGTCATGGTTTCAAATCTCCTAATCTCAACAAAATTTGATCAGTTCGTTTACTACTTTTCCTTGTTTTGCCAAGATTGGGGAATAGGTTGTTACAAGATGAAACAAATTAGTCAATGGTCAAGGGTTGAGAGTCAACCGATTTTGGATTTTGGATTTTGGACTTCGTCGTGAGCGCTACTTCGACAAGGCTCAGTACAAGTCAGTCGAACGATTTTGGATTGACCCCATAGATAAATCTGCTTGCTCTATACCATTAATGAATTATCGGTCAAGTTTTTCTCAAAAATTTATATTAAATATGGCATTTTATCTAGGTATTGATTTTGGGACATCTGGCGCAAGAGGTGTGGTGATTAATGAAGTAGGGATTGTGCAACAACAGGTACGTTACCCGTTTGAGATGTCCCCTAGCGTGGATTTAGCAAATATTTGGCAGACGGCTTTATTTAGCCTGCTAGAGCAAATTTCTGGGGAATGGCGACGAGAAATTCAGGCGATCGCGATCGATGGTACTTCTTCGACTGTCCTATTGAGCGATGCTAGCGGTAATCCTGTAGATGCGCCTTTGCTGTACAACGATGGACGAGGTGCTGTAGTCATGGATAGGTTAAAGAGTGCAGCACCCCCAAATCATACTGTTTTAAGTGCAACTTCAAGCCTTGCTAAACTTCTGTGGATGTCACAACAAGCTAATTTCGCGCAAGCTAGCTACTTTCTGCATCAAGCCGACTGGCTAGCATTTCTGCTGCATGGAAAATTAGGTATTAGCGATTACCACAATGCTTTAAAACTGGGTTACGACGTAGAAGCTTTGCAATATCCACTATGGCTAGATAAACTGCAAATTTCTATTCATCTACCAAAAGTAGTAACTCCTGGTAGCCCTATTGGTGAGCTACGTCCAGAAATTGCTGTTAAGTACAATTTCCCCGAAGATTGCTTGGTGTGTGCTGGTACGACAGATAGTATTGCAGCATTTCTCGCCAGTGGTGCAGAGTTACCAGGGGAAGCGGTGACTTCTCTTGGTTCTACACTAGTGCTAAAACTTTTAAGCCGTACCCGCGTGGAAGATTCCAGATATGGTATCTACAGCCATCGATTTCCCTGTTTAAAAAAACTAGAGACAAAAGAGGATTTATGGCTTACTGGGGGCGCTTCTAATACTGGTGGTGCTGTGCTGCGACAATTTTTTACTAACACCGAGTTAGAAAATTTTAGCCAGGAAATTGATGCAAGTAAAGCAAGCACTTTGGATTATTATCCCTTGTTGAAACCAGGCGATCGCTTTCCGATTAATGACCCTAATTTACAACCACGATTAGAACCACGTCCAGATGATCCGGTGGAATTTCTCCATGGGTTATTAGAAAGTATTGCCCGAATTGAGGCACACGGTTATGAGTTATTGCAAGAATTGGGGGCGGATAATTTAACTCGTGTTTATACTGCTGGTGGTGGTGCAGCCAATAATACTTGGACAGCAATTAGAGGACGGTATTTACAGGTTCCGGTACTGCGTTCTGTGAATACAGAGGCGGCCTATGGGACAGCTTTACTAGCAATGCGGACAATGAGAGAATTAAATGCTTTTCAGACTGGATAATTATGTATGTTGCTATATCTCCTGTTCGTAGGCGACCAAACCATTTATTTCAACATACTTGACAGAAGAAAAGCCAAATTTATTTGGCTTTTCGCAGAGCAATCCCCCGCCTGAAGCGCGGGGGTTTTACGCATCACGACTCATAAGGATGTTATTGGTATTTTTATACGATTAAACCCGCTTTTTTCTACCCTATTTCCAGTTGATAACTGTTTACTGTTGCGGCAAGCCGCTGACGCGTCTACACTGTTCACTGAATTTTGGTTAACTCATTGAACCAGTTTTCAACTTGTAAACGCAAGCGCCAACCGGGGATTTCCTCCTCACTGTCACCGGAGGGTAGTAAAAGTAGAGCGCGACGATAATCGGCGATCGCACAATTCCAGTCGCCCCAGAGATGATAAGTTCTACCGCGTTCTGCGAAAACACGACTTTCTAGCTGGCCAAACAGCAGCGCTACCTCAAAATTATCGATCGCCTCTTCATATTGTCCCAAGTCGCGCAAAGTAATGCCTCTATTCAACCATGCTCGGACATAACTAGGATTTAAGTCTAGCGCTTGATCATAGTCAGCGATCGCTGCTACTAATTCCCCACGAGCAGCATAGTAGTTAGCTCGATTATTATAAGCGCTAACCAATTTAGGATTTAGTTGCAAAGCCGTGTTGTAATCGCAAAAAGCTTTTTGGCTTTCACCGCATTGAAAATAAATCAGTCCCCGATTGTTGTAATCAATCGCATTTTGGGGATGACGGTTGATTAATTGACTCAACAGTGCGATCGCTTCAGGATAATCTCCTTGTTGGGCTGACTTCAAAGCACAAGAGCGTAAGTAGCCGTCACCGAAAGCAGATTCGCCGCTACCGTTATTTTCTCGCTGTTGAAGATTATTGGTAGTTTTTAACACGTTTGTGTATCTGTGATTTTGCTGTTCACTAGATGCTAAAAATGAGTGGCTGTTCATATCTTCCTGCCTGAGCTGCTGGCTCTGTGAATCAACTTATAATTTTTGCAGTGCTTGTGGTTCTGCCCCTGTGTCACTTACTAAGGTGTCTATAAGTACATATATAAGCACCATATATGAATATTACCCACCAATACAAGATGAATAACGTCATATTTAAATTAAGCCTTGAGTTTAAGAGTAGATACTTCATCCTCAAGTTCAATTCCAGAAAACAGCAAATATCAATCCAAGAGACTAGTCAAGTAGCAGGAGCAACAACTTGCTAGAATGCCAACAAACCCTTCAGATTTTTTTAATTGAATCTATAGTTTTGCAAACAAATCCTTATGCCAACAGCAGCTTCTTACCCTAATGCACCTGATCTCACAACCGAGGATTACATCGTCATCGGTTTAGCTACCTGCTTTATCAAAGAAGACGGAGAAGTTCATCAAGTCGAAGTCATAGAACCCATTCCCTCAGCCGCTTTAGAAGCCCTTGTTAAAGGAATTCCCACTTCCTACAAATTTGCTTGGGCTACAACTTTGGGAAATGTTGTGGATGGTGATACCCTGCAAAAGCCAACTAATTTTCCACAAACAGCTCAGTTTAGTGATGAATTTTTGCAACGCACTATTGCAGCTGCTCGCACCTACAAGCGTAAGGAAAATGCAAAATCCTTAATTCCCGTCGGCACTACCTACACAGATTTTCAATATTCTACCGAACGTAAACGCGTCCTGAATGCTAGTCGAGTTGTCACCAAAGAAGACAACGTCAAACAGCACTCTCACACTCATCAGGTTCTTTGATGGGGATCGGGGATTCTCCAGAGGAGACGCTTCGCGAACGGGGATCGGGGATTGGGAAACAAGGGGGACACGGGAGACTTATTTAACAAGTCTCTTTCCAATGACTAATGACTCATGACCAAAAATCAACAATCAACAATCATCTATGCTTAAACTTTACGGTGGCGCTCGTAGTCGCGCTTCAATTGTTCAATGGTATCTTGAGGAATTAGGACTTCCCTACGAATATGTCATGCTAGACATGCAGGCTGGAGAACATCGTCAACCAGAATATTTAGCAATTAACCCAATGGGGAAAGTACCAGCAATTACTGATGGTGATTTGCAACTCTGGGAATCGGGGGCAATATTACTTTATCTGGATGAAAAGTATGGTAAAGTCCAGCACTCTCCAGAAGAAAGGGCAAAAATTGCCCAGTGGACATTGTTTGGTAATTCTACTTTGGCTACAGGCATATTTGTAGAAACCAATCGTGAACGAGAAATGCCTCGTTTAATGGCTCCTCTCAATGACATTCTCCAACGTCAACTATTTTTATTAGGTGGTGGATTTACTGTTGCTGATGTTGCAGTGGGTTCTGTTTTAGCTTATATTCCAATGATGCTTAAGCTAGACCTCAGTTCTTATCCAGGTGTGTTCACCTACATTAAACGCCTGTCTGAACGTCCTGCTTTTCAAGCAACTATCGGTTCTCGAAAATAAATCTTTAGTTGGTTGTTAGTTGTTGGTTGTTGGTTGTTGTTGGTGGATTTTCCTAACAACTAAGAACTAAGAACTAACAACTAACTCATTTACCGATAATTTGTAAATTGCAAAGCCACAGGAAAGTCCTCTTGTTTTAAACGTTGAATGACGGTTTGCAATTCATCTTTACTTTTAGCGCTGACACGCACAGCATCACCTTGAATTGAGGCTTGCACTTTTTTAAATTCATCACGAATTAACTTAGAAATTTGCTTGGCAATTTCCTGACTGATGCCTTTTTTTAGCTTGATTTCTTGACGAACACGGTTTCCACTAGCTGATTCAACTTTACCAAAATCAAAGATTTTTTGAGAAAGATTACGCTTGGCAGCCTTTTCTCGCAAGATATTATGTACAGATTCTAAGGTGAACTCGCTATCGGTGTTGATGATGATGCTTTGTTCGCCCAACTCTATTGTTGTTTGAGTATCTTTGAGATCGTAACGACTTTTAAGATCTCGCGCAGTTTGATCAACAGCGTTAACCAACTCTTGTCTGTCAAAATCACTTACAGTATCAAAGGAATACGTAGAAGCCATAGGAACAATGTAATTCTAGATGGTTGGTGGTTGATGGTTGGCAGTTCGTTGTCAATCATTTTTCCATAAACGCGCTTTACTCGGCTACCTACGGTAGGCGGTACAGCAAACAACTAATAACAACCAACAAAACATAACTTATTTGTAGCTCTGATTATACTTATTACCAAAAGCCTTCGCTCTCTAGCCTCTGGATGCGCCATATGGAATGCTCTAGGCGATCGCTCCAATTCCATCAGTTTTTGCAATTTGTAATAAATGCTGACAGCATATTTAATTTGTTCATATGACTATTATTTGTAGTGGGAAACAGCTGTTTGCCCTCACGACAAGACTGTATATTATTTAAGCTGATTAAAGCTGATTACTTGAAAGTTCCCATTTCAGAGCAGCTATGATGAACTGCTAATAATAAGTTATGTTAAAAAAATTACTATTATCCCAACCACTGCGTGTTATCTGTGTTGCCTTCACTGTTGGACTTGTTGGGTGTAATTATGTAGGTAATTTGTTTAATTCCCCTGCTACAACCACTGAATCTTCTGGTGAATCAAACAAGAATCTACCTAAAGTTGTTGCAACGAATAGTGTAATTTGCGACTTAGTTAAACAAGTAGCAGAAAATACAGTTAATCTGACTTGCTTAATTTCTCCTGGTGTCGCTCCTGATCGCTATCAACCAAAATCAGGCGATCGCCAAGCCATAGAACAAGCCAAAATAGTTTTTTTTAATGGATATAACTTTGAACCAACAAGTTTATTTAAATTAATCAGAGCCAGTAAAAACGGCGCAGCTAAAATAGCAGTTGCTCAACGTGCAGTTCCCAAACCATTGCAATATAGAAAAAATGGCAAGTTAGTATCCAATCCTTATGTTTGGCATCATCCGAAAAATGGTATCAAGATGGCAGAGGTTATTAGCACTAACTTAAGTAAATTTATACCTGAAAATGCTTCATTATATGGAAGAAATACACAAAAAATTAAAAAAGAATTAAACCAGTTAGATGTATGGATTAAGTTACGTATTGATAGTATTCCTGCGAAAAATCGTAAATTAATTGCAACTAATGATGATGCGATGATTTATTATACCAAAGCCTACAATCTTCCATCTATCAGCGCGTTGGAAAGAATTAATAATGTGAAACCTACATCCGTAAGAATTAAAGCGGTAGTTCGAGAAATCAGAAGAGCAACAGTGCCAACAATCTTTGTAGACAGCACAACTAACTCTAATGTTATTAATAAAGTTGCCAAGCAAGCACAAGTACAAGTCGCAGAAAGGCAAATTTTGGCTGAAAATTTAGGTAAACCAGGTAATTATGGAGATACTTACCAAAAAATGTTAACTGCTAATACTCGTACCATTGTTGAGGGTTTGGGGGGAACATATTTAATATTTGAACCGCAAGCTTTAGCTAACAAAAATTAAGTTATACAATTTCATTTTTTTGATGATACAAATACATAAGTAGGGACGTACAAGTATACGCCCCTACGGCAAATTTAATTATTTATGATTTCTCATTTATATTTTATTTGACTTCACTATGACCAGCAAAAACAAAATGTTCCCGGCGATTACCTTTACTGGTGTCAAGCCATTCGACTAAATAATGCCCTTCTTCAAAATGAGCGTCTAGAATTGAATAAGTACCAGGTTCAATCTTTATACAACTTTCCTTTAGTAAATCTTTAACTTGTTCCGTTGAAGGTTTGAGAAAAGTAGGTGTTTTAATGATTAAATTGTGTGGTTTGTTAGTTGTTTGAGAGTTGCCAATCAAACCTTTTGTAATTGCATCAGCCATTTTTTGAGAATTGAATTTTGCCATATCAATTGGCGAATCGCAAAAGCAGCACTCGACTAAAATAGCTGGCATATCAGTATTTTTTAAAACAAAATAGTTAGCACTTTTCACTCCTCTATCTCTAAATCCTAATTCGACAATTTCATTTAAAACTCTATCAGCAACTTCACAGGCTTTTGGACTGATAGCGTAAACTTCTGTACCATTCGCTGTACCATTAAATTTATTAAAGTGAATTGAAACGTAAAAATCTACCTTTTCTTTGTTAGCTTTATTCACTCTTTTACTCAGAGAGTCATTTAGGTCAGTAGCAGAACTAGGAGTACAATTAACAACTGTATTACCTGCTTTTTGTAAGTTTTGAATTACAATTTCGCCAACTGCTTTGGTTAAATCGTCTTCTTGCTTAATTCCTGTAGCGCCTATATCAGGTGGACAGTTGTGACCTATATCAATTCCAAATTTCATAATGTAAACTCCTAAATTGTGTGAAGTGTGACATATGTACTTGTTAAAGCCAGAATCCTGTGTTTTGTATACGCTTTATCACTACTTCACATTCAAAAAAGGAGTTTTCGGAAAATAAAACAAAATTTGGATTTGATAGTGAAAACTCAACTTATTGTTTTCTTACCATCCCCAACTACCAGGAATACCTTTGAAAGGCCCAACGATATCACTCGTGATCCAGCCACCATAAAAATTACCTGGTTGTGGTTGTACTTTTTCGCCATCTACATAACAAGCATCCATAAAATGAGCATAAAAAGCTACATGATTTTTCAGAGATGCAAAAGCAGGTGTAGGATTCGGATAAAACCAAGCTGCATTTTGCACTTCTTTCTCGCCTACGCGAATTGTGTAGTAACCAGCACTTCCTTTCCATTCACAAAAGCTAGATTGTGGTGATTGGATTAAGTATTCCATTTTGATATCTTCTGGGGGTATGTAATAAGAAGGCGGATGACTAGTTTCTAAGACGCGCTTGGCGTGATGAGTGTCGGCGATCGCCACACCATTAAATATTATTTGGATATGCTTATTTGTTTCCTCAAGGCGAGGAGGGCGGGGATAATCCCAGACAGATTCTTGTCCAGGGTTAGGTTCAATACGTTGAGGTTTGATCATTTTATTTGTTGTTAGTGATCAATAATTATCTACGGAGTTAGAGCATCTCATTTAGGATTGACACAAGGATTCAGAAGAATCTAAAGTACTGTGTAATTAAACAAGTAATGAGAACCTGAATCATATAATTATTATCCATAGCTGTGTGTTAAAACTCAAACCTCATTGAGAATAGTAAATGCGATCGCGATTCTCTACCTAATCAAATTTAAACCTAAAAATAGAGCAGCAACACTACCTACTACACAAATTTCTCCCTGAATAATTTTTTCTAAAACCGAATCAATAGGTATTAAAATAACTTCTATTTCTTCTGTAATATCCAATTGTTGATCACTTGTTTTCATGACATCTTTAGCCGAAAATAAATGTAATTGATTGGTATCTTTACTTGGTCGATCATATAAAGTAGCTATTTTTTTAATTTCTTTAGCTGTATAGCCAGTTTCTTCTTCTAGTTCTCTTTTTGCTGCTACTTCGGCACTTTCTTGAGTGGGATCAAAACTACCTGCTGGTAGTTCTAGAAAAAAATCTTCTACTGCGTGTCTATATTGACGGACAAAGACAATTTCTTGGTTGGTAGTAATAGGTAAAATTAACGCTACTTCTGGTTTAATATGGACAAAATAATCATCTATAATTTTGCCAGTCGGTAAGATTATTTCATCTTGCCTAACTTGACACCAAGGATGATTTAATACCAATTTTGATTGTAATAATTTCCATTTTTTTAATTGTTGCATAGATTTTATTTATATGATTTGTGAGAATTGTAAAGCCCAGACACCTAACGTAATTTAATAAATCGGGAATTTTGTCTTTCACGAAAATTTCATAGATTTTAATTTATATTAACACATCAAGTATTTTAAATATATTTCAAATCAAAATCAAATTAAAACAAAATGATAAAATTATTATAAATATTTTTAATAAACTCTCAGCTTAAATTAATCTTTTCCGTAATTTGAGGTATTAGATTGGAATTAATAAATAAATTTAGAGATCACCTAATTATGAAAGTCAAAATTTTAGCATTTTTAACTACTTTGACTCTCTTAACTGTCGGTTGTACAAAGAATGTAGACTCTAAGCAGTCAGTGAATGAAGCCGAGCCTGTAGCTAGCGCCCAAGTATCTCAACCAGGAAAGTTTGTTGGTGGAGAACATCCTACTCAAGGGAACATTAAAGTTGTGACAGAGAATGGTAAACGTTATCTAGAATTAGATGAAAGTTTTAAAACAAGCAAAGGCCCTGATTTATTTGTAATTTTATACCGAAATCAAACAGTACCGATATCTGGGATTAAAGAAAAAGATTATCTAAAAATTGCTGCTTTACAAAAAACAAGTGGTAATCAACGCTATCTCCTTCCTAATAATCTAAACTTAGTAGATTATAAATCTGTAGTAATTTGGTGTCGTCAGTTTAATGCAACTTTTGGTTATGCGCCTTTAGGCAGTTGAATTTAGTTCACAGATCATATTTAATTATGAGCTAAAATTTTAATAAGTTTGTAGTAAGCACTTTAGTGCTTGAATATATGAGGACTAAAGTCCTGACTACAAACATATTTACCCTTCTAATTAATGCGATATATGAGTAGTTATTTATTGAATTGGAACAAAATAATAATATTATACTTTTAATTAAAGCTAATAGTGAATATAATCAACGTGATTGGTAGAAAATTTGATACTTTTTCATTAAGGTTACGTCTCACAATTGGCATTGCTGTACTTTCTGCTTTGGGTAATGCAGGTATTGCATTCTGGACAAGCTGGAAAATGCAGCAACTTTTAATTAATAGTCATAAACAAAATATTGAAAATCTTACTGTACGTTTTCCACAGGATGTGGAATTATACAGTGAAATGATGCCACCAGAAGTAGGTTTACAAAAAGCTGTTAATAATTTAACAACTAAAAATATATTTTTATGGATTAAAAGTCCTGAAGAAAAGTTTTTAGCAAAATCTATAACTTCAGATAACTTATCTAATGCTAGATTATCTGAGTTAATGTCTATAGCGGAAATGCCAATTAGGCCACAAGTTCATCAAATTAACCAAAGTTATTTTGTATTATATAGTAATATTTTAAGTGTACGTGGAAAAGTACTAGGAAAATTATTTGTAGTGCAAGATATTACTCGCGAGCAAACAATGTTTTTGGCAATAGTAAATAGTTTGAAAATCGCGAGTTTTTTGATCGTTACAGTGATATCTGTGGCGATCGCATTTTACGTGCGGCGCTCTTTACAACCCTTGTGCGATTTGAGTCAAAAGACGGCAGTCCTTTCGGTTGTAGATTTATCGAAAGCAAAACTATCTTTAGATCATGCACCAAGTGAAGTGAGAGAATTAGCTCAAACTTTCAATATGATGTTATCACGTCTGTCTCAATCTTGGGAACAAGAGCGAGAATTTGTTAGTAATGTTTCCCATGAATTACGTACGCCTCTAACCATAGTGTATGGTTATTTGCAAAGCGTTTTACGACGACAAGATAATTTAACAGAAGTTCAACAAGAAGCATTAGAAACTGCTGCTTTGGAAGCAAAACGTACCATTCATCTGTTAGAAGATTTACTCGATTTAGCACGAGCAGATAGTGGTCATTTACATTTTAATTTTAGATATTTTTTGTTAAATGATTTGCTATTAGAATTAGCAGAAATGTCAGAAAAATACAGTGGCAGAGAAATTAAATCTCTGGTCAATACTGAACCGTTGGAAGTGAAAGCAGATTATAATCGCCTCAAACAGGTCTTGCTCAACTTAATCGATAATGCTGTTAAATATTCTGAAGCGAATACACCCATATTCTTGAAAGCAAATCAACAAGAACAAGAGGTGATTATTGAAGTCTGTGATCAAGGTTATGGCATTCCTTTACAACATCAATCTCGAATTTTTGAGAGATTTTATCGGATAGATGAATCTCGGAATCAAGCCACTGGTGGTACAGGTTTGGGATTATCAATTGTCAAGACACTGGTAGAAGGAATGGGTGGGAAAGTATCAGTGCGATCGCGCTTAGGTGAAGGAAGTATATTCACTGTTATTTTGCCCGTCAAATAATCTTGGCTAAATTTTTTATACAATTCATTATCTTTTTACCTCACCGTTTGTCTAATCAACTTGAACTAAGAGAAATTATCGACCAAGTGGTGATAGATGTTCCCTTATTTAATTAAATTCATTCTTGATGACACAAAGGGTGAGTTCAGTAATAACCATAAAACAAGTTTCCAGTAGCTTCTGGGTTCTCCCCACAGTATTCTTTTATAAGTTGTAAATACTCTTGTTTGGAAATATAACCGTCACCATTGGTATCGAGTTGTTGAAAAATTTCTTCGTACCCACTCGTATTAAAACCAAACGCCGTGAGCAACTGCTTGTATTCTTCTAAACCAATTTTCTTATCACCATTGATGTCTATTACGTCAAACAAAGTCGCCATCGGCTGTTCCCAAGCTGCTACTGAAGAGTCACTATCTACAGCGAATTGCTTGCTGTAACTTTCAACGAATTCATCTAAAGAAACTTTGTTGTCTTTATCAAGATCGGCGTCAATCCAGTACTGTTCCCACATTAACAGCAGCTGATTATGCAGATTTTCATAATCGGGTGAACTGGGTTCCCAACCACGTATCTGCGCCAAATTACTAGTAATTTGATCAAAATCTTCTCGCTCTACAAATCCGTTTTTATCGACATCTAAGCCTTGGAAAAGAACTGCCAATTTTCTCTTTAGTAGTTCAGATATCATTAGTTAGACACCCTTACAAATATTAACTATTAAATATCATAAACTAGGTACAATTTCAAACCTTGTGAGGAGCGCTTACATATCCTTTATTTCATCAAATTTATTCTTGATTACGCGAATGGAGAGTTTTACTCTCTATATTTCTTAGCAACTCTTAATTAACTTCTCAGTCTGATGTAAAAATCGCGACGGATAATCAAAATAGCGATTCCAAACAGGTATGCAGTGATATGTGCATTGATTTTGGCAGAGAAATTTGCGGTACTCTCGATTTAGCAGAGTCACGAGAATGGTTAGTGACTAATGGTATCGGTGGATACGCCTCTGGTACAGTAGCAGGTTTGCTCAGTCGCCGCTACCACGGGTTACTAATAGCAGCCCTCAAGCCGCCTGTGGCTCGCACTCTCATGTTAGCCAAGCTAGATGAAACGGCTTTGTATGGCGATCGCATTTACCCTTTGCACACAAATCGTTGGGCTGATGAAATTGTCAGTCCTCAAGGCTACCAGCACATAGAACGTTTTTTTTTGGAAGGTACTATTCCCGTATGGCACTTTGCTTGTGCTGATGCGCTATTAGAAAAGCGAGTTTGGATGCAACAAGGCGCTAACACTACCTATGTACGCTATGTATTACGTCGTGCTTCTATGCCATTACAGCTAACACTCAAAGCCTTAGTCAACTACCGCGATTATCATGGCAGTACCCAAAGCAATGGCTGGCAAATGAGTGTTGAACCTGTTTCCCAAGGAATTTGTGTCACAGCCTATCCAACTGCTGTACCACTTTATTTGTTGTGCGATCATGCGAGCGCCATTCCTGCACATAATTGGTATTACGGATTTAACTTGGCAGTAGAACGCTACCGGGGATTAAGCGACAAAGAAGATCATTTACACGCCGCAACTTTCCAAATTACTCTGAATCCTGGTGAAGCTTTGACCTTTGTTGCTAGCACAGATAAGCAACCAGATTTGCATGGTGAAACAACCCTCAGGCTGCGCCATTCTCAAGAACAAAAGTTAATCAATCTTTGGAAAATTAACCGTCCTTCCCATGCTAAAGAAACTCCTGCTTGGGTAAACCATCTAGTCTTAGCTGCTGATCAATTTATTGTAGATCGTTCCTTGCCCGATGAAATGCATGGCAAAACGATCATCGCAGGCTATCACTGGTTTAGTGATTGGGGACGAGATACAATGATTAGCTTACCAGGGCTAACCATCTCTACAGGTCGCCCCGAAATAGCCCGGTATATTCTCCACACTTTTGCCAAGTATGTCAACCAGGGAATGCTTCCCAATCGCTTCCCAGATGCAGGCGAAATACCAGAATACAACACTGTTGATGCTACTCTCTGGTATTTTGAAGCTCTACGCGCTTACTACAACGCCACAGAAGATGATGACTTCTTAGAAGAGATGTTTCCCATCCTGGCAGATATCATCGATTGGCATTGTCGCGGCACTCGCTACAATATCCATTTAGATGCAGCAGACGGGCTGCTTTACGCTGGGGAAGCGGGAGTGCAGCTGACTTGGATGGATGCCAAAATCGGCGATTGGGTTGTGACGCCCCGGATTGGCAAACCGATTGAAGTCAATGCCCTCTGGTATAATGCATTACGTACAATGGCTAACTTTGCTCGTCATATTCGTAAACCCCATCAAGAGTATGATGCGATCGCCGAGCGAGCTTTGGTCAGATTCTCGCGCTTTTGGAATCAAGAAACAGGTTACTGCTACGATGTTCTTGATGGCCCTGATGGTGATGATCCTTCGTTGCGTCCTAACCAAATTTTTGCTGTCTCTTTACCTGAAAGCCCCCTGAATCCGACTCAACAAAAAGGTGTGGTTGATGCTTGTGCAAGAATGTTGCTGACTTCCCACGGATTGCGATCGCTTGCAACTGAACATTCCCAATATCAAGGACATTATGGTGGCGATCAACAGCAACGGGATAGTGCTTATCATCAGGGAACAGTATGGGGATGGTTAATAGGCCCCTTTGTACAGGCACATCTGCGAGTTTACAAAGATCCTGCCCAAGCACGGCAATTTCTTGAGCCAATGGCAAATCACCTACACGCCCACGGACTCGGTAGTCTAAGCGAAATCTTTGATGGCGATCCTCCCATGACACCAAGGGGTTGCATTGCTCAAGCTTGGACTGTAGCGGAAGTTCTACGGGCTTGGTTAGCAACTGATATCATATCCGCTTGAATACTTGTATGATTCGTTAAGATCGGTAATGGGTAATTGGTAATGGGAAAACTCAATCCATTGCAGCTTGATTTATGTGACATTGATTACATAGCCCAAAAAACTCTAAAGTATGGTAAAAAATTTTAAAATTATGGGTGACTTGCAATTGTGCTTCTAGTTCGTGGGCTGGACACTGATTAATTGGAATTGAAGTACCACATTGCAAACAAGTGAGATGATGCTTATCTTGCTGTACTAAGCTATAAAGGGCTTCACCGTTAGCCAATGTCCGCATTTGCACCATACCTTCGAGTTTTAAGGTTTCTAAAGAGCGGTAAACTGTTGCCAGACCCATACTTTGGTCGCGATTACGCAATTCGACATAAATATCTTGGGCGGAAATACCTTGTTTGACGGTTTTGAGAAGATTCAGAATCCGCTCTTGGCTACGGGTGCGTACGGCTTTCATAGACACTATCTTGAAAATAGGGGCAAGGGTCAAGCTATATCTTGGCTGACTTATAGCTTAACGCCAATGATTTGTCATCTTCATTGTCGCTGAACTGCAACATAAAGATATAGTATGAGCGTAGCAGCATTCAGCAAAAGTCAGTGCAAAGGAAGTATCGAGCCAAAATTTTTGTCACACTCCGTCCTTCAGTTTTAGACCCTGCTGGTGTAGCAGTGCAGTCTGGACTGAAGCAAATGGGATACAATAACGTAGAACAAGTGCGGATTGGCAAGTATATAGAGGTCACCTTGATCTCACCAGATGAAAACTCTGCGCGCCGAAATCTGGATCAGATATGTGATCAGATGTTAGCAAATCCAGTAATTGAAAATTATCGGTTTGATTTGATTGAAGTGGAATCACAGACTGGAGTGATTTAAAAACGATGTGGAATTCTAATGACAATTGACTAATGACAATTGACAATTGACTCTTGACTAAAAATGAAATTTGGTGTTGTTGTTTTTCCAGGCTCTAATTGCGATCGCGATGTTGCTTACGTTACCAGGGACATCTTAGGACAACCAACTCGCATGGTTTGGCACCAAGATACGGATATCGCTGATTTAGACGTGATTATTATCCCTGGTGGATTTAGTTATGGTGATTATTTGCGTTGTGGTGCGATCGCTCGTTTCTCACCCGTAATGCAACAAGTCATCGAACATGCACAAAAAGGTAAATTTGTCTTGGGTATTTGCAATGGTTTTCAGGTATTAACTGAAGCAGGGCTATTACCAGGAGTACTAACGAGAAATCGGGATTTGCATTTTATTTGCGATCGCGCTCCCTTAAAAGTCGTACGCAATGATTTAGCTTGGACACAAGCTTATTCCAGTGGTGAAGTAATAACTTTACCCATTGCCCACGGGGAAGGACGATTTTATGCAGATAAGAAGACCTTAGCAAAACTTGAAGACAACAATCAAATAGTGTTCCGCTACCAGGGTGATAATCCTAACGGCTCGCTCAAAAATATTGCCGGTATTTGCAATACTACAGGTAATGTCTTAGGGATGATGCCACACCCAGAGAGAGCCGCAGATCCCGCCCTTGGTGGTACGGATGGATTGAAGTTGTTTGCTGGTTTATTGGAGAAAGCAGTGGTGGCAGCAGGAGTTTAGTACATTAGTACGAACTTAAGTCTGTGGATAGGGTATTCCTCGTGTTTGTGAGTCTAAGCTGAGATGTATTCAGTGATGCAAACCGAGGAATTTATTATGCCAGGTGGACACGCTAGCCATAAAGGCACTTCTGCTAAACCCAACGTCAACGCCAATGGACTCACTAATGCTGCTGACGATGCTACGGAAAATCCGCAAGAAGTCGTAGGAAATCGTACCGATTCTTCGAGTAGAACTGATGAAGCGACGGTAAATCCTGCTGCTATTGAGCGCCCGCAAGCATCGGATGAGCAAGAGTAGGGTTTGGCAAATTTTTTATGTAGGGGCGCACAGCTAACTGTGCGCTCTTAATCTGTTAACTCCCTCACCCAATTACGAAAATTCCGTGTCATCCCCATCACCCTAATTCTTTGACTTTCATCCAACAATTGCGCAATTTCAATTAAAGGCAACTGGGCAAAAGTTGGTGAATCACTGCACTCGATATATTGCCCTTGTTGGGTTTCGCATTTAAATTGTATCTGGATCGATATTTAACTCCCGCAATTTAGCAGCCAATTTTTCTGCTCTACTTAGTGCTAATTCTTTTTGTTGACGTTCAGACTCAGCCTCTTCTTCAGGTGTTGGAACTAACTGTCCTTCAGGTGTAAAAAAACGCAACAAACCCTGATAAATACCTAGATATAAACCAAGTTGCTGACTCCATAAATGCCCTTGATTACTTGCTTCTAGGGGTTGATAATTGCCGTCTACTAAATGAAAACCAGCGAATTCTAATGTGTATGGATCGAACCAAAAATAATCGGGTGTGCGGAAGGTATTTTGGTAAAGTTTTTTCTTGAATTCTTTATCAATATTAGCTGTAGATTCAGAGAGAATTTCCAGAATTACATTTGGATATTTGCCATCTTCTTCCCAAACTATCCAACTTTTACGAGCTTTGCGTTCCGTGTCTAGCACAACAAAAAAATCTGGTCCCCGGAAGTCTTCTGATTTACTTTTACTGAAGCTGTAGTAAATAGTCAGATTGCCAGCAGCATAAAAATCTGTTCTGTCTCGCCACAACCATTTTAGACATTTAAGTAAGAGCATGATTTGCTCTAGATGCAGTTCCGTTTCCAAAGGAGGCTCATCGCTGTATAAATCACTTGGGGGAAGGATAACATCTTCTGGGATGCCTTGGGGAGAGTCTAATTCTTTGGCGAGGGACATGGCTAGGGCATCAGGTATTTATGAGTTTATTTTAACGTTGTCATAATGGAGCGATCGCATTTGCTGCTCTGGTAGGTTTGAAAACCGCATTTCGCATCCGGTAACATCACAATCGGTAAGAGTTTTGACATAAAAACAGTATTGTAAAATAGGAAAAGTAGGATTCGGAGGACCAGTTCACTGGTCAAATACGCTTATCGAGACTATTTTCGGTAATCTTCAAGGTTTAAAATCCAGCCAGCTAAAGCAACTACAGCGGCTGTATCACCAACGCATTCCGGGCGATCGCATCACTACGCCGGAGTTTGCCCAGCGTTTGGCTGCTATTAGTACAGAAATCAATCAACCTGTATGTACCTATCTCAATCGTCGTGGACAAGTGATCCGCGTTGGAGTTGGTACTCCGCGTCAAACGCAAATTCCACCGTTGGAATTGCCCCGTTATGGTGCGGAACGACTTAGCGGTATCCGTTGTATCGCCACACATCTGAAGTCAGAACCGCCTAATGAAGCGGCACTGACATCTATGGCCCTACAACGCCTTGACGTATTGGCAGTCATAAATATTACAGGTACAGGATTTCAAAAACGAGGTGGTGGGGCTACAGGCTACGTTAAAGAAGCATATTTAGCGCACCTGACATCACATGATTCCCGCACCCTGATTACCAGTCCCTCTTTAAAGCCAGAAAATGGTAATGTTCCATCTCCTAGTTGGAACATATCGCCACCAATGAGTCTGGATGCTCTGAGCAACCAGGACTTGGTTGCTCTAGTCGAAGAATTAGAAGAGGGTTTCCGGCGGGAATTTGTCGCCCAAGAGGTAGACACTGATCATGATCGCGTGGTGATAGTTGGAGTTCTGACCGATGATCTGTCATCTCAACAATTTCAAGACATTGTGGCAGAATTGGGGCGATTGGTAGATACTGCTGGTGGAGAAGTATTACAGACTTTATGGCAGAAGCGATCGCGTATTCATCCCCAAACTGTAGTGGGTGAAGGTAAGGTACAAGAAATAGCCCTCACAGCGCAAACTTTGGGAGCTAATCTTGTAGTTTTTGATCGCGATCTTTCACCCTCTCAAGTCCGTAATCTAGAGACTCAAATTGGATTGCGAGTCGTTGATCGTACGGAAGTAATTTTAGATATTTTTGCCCAACGCGCTCAATCTCGTGCTGGTAAATTACAAGTAGAGCTGGCGCAGTTAGAATATATGCTGCCACGACTCACTGGGAGAGGACAAGCCATGTCTCGACTCGGTGGTGGTATCGGTACTCGTGGTCCTGGGGAGACTAAATTGGAAACCGAACGCCGTGCGATCGGTCGGCGGATTTCTCGTCTACAACAAGAAGTTAACCAGCTACAGGCCCATCGAGAACGGTTACGACAACGGCGACAAAACCGAGAAATTCCTTCCGTAGCTTTGGTTGGTTATACCAATGCAGGTAAATCCACCTTATTGAATGCTTTAACAAATGCCGAAGTTTACACCGCCGACCAGCTATTTGCTACCCTTGACCCTACCACACGCCGCTTAGTTGTTCCCCACGCAGCAACTAGCGAACCCCAAGAAATTCTGATTACAGACACGGTAGGTTTTATCCACGAATTACCAGCATCGTTGATGGATGCCTTCCGCGCTACCTTGGAAGAAGTCACAGAAGCTGATGCTTTGCTACATTTAGTAGATTTGTCTCATCCTGCTTGGTTAAGTCACATTCGTTCAGTCAGAGAAATTTTGGCTCAAATGCCAGTTACACCCGGCCCAGCATTGGTTGTTTTTAACAAAATTGACCAAGTTAGTAGTGAAATCTTAGCTCAAGCACGAGAAGAATTTCCCCTAGCAGTGTTTATTTCTGCAAGCAATCGCTTGGGATTAGAAACTCTACGTCAGCGTCTCGGTCAACTGGTGCAATACGCCACTTCCTCTCGGTAAATACTTAAAAAGAATTAATTAAGTGATCAAAATCTCCTGTGGGGTGGACAGCGGTTCACCCCTACTTTATTTAAGAAAAATGCGAAAACCAGTGTTTGTGCGGTAGATAAGAATTATTTTTCAATCTAGGCTTGATACAAGTATTTCAGAACTATTGTTAAAAATATTTCGCATTATTATAACTAGGCAATATTTATGCAGTTAGCTTCAGAGCAATTTGAGTCGAGAGACGTCAAAGTAAAGCTTCTTCTCACTGGAGGACATGAGTACACCGTTTATTTGAGATCAGATGCGCCTACATTACATAATCTTTTAAAAGCTGTTGCGGCTCGTGCATATAAACAAGAATCTGCTTGCCAGAGTTTATTTCAAATTCCCATCGAGGAAGGACGTTCTGTTTTATGTTTTCCTAGCGAACATCTAACTGGGCTTGTGATAGAACCACCAATTTTTTTACAGCCAATCGAAAATCATAAAGATCAATCGACAGATATATTAACTTCTGATTATGTACAAATAGATAATTTTCTGAGTACAGAAGAATATAAAAAATTAATTAAATATGTTCTCAAACAAGAATCTCAATTTGTACCTACAAGTACTTCTACAAATGATGTAAATTATCGTCGTTCAATGGTAATTTATTCATTTTCTGAGTTTTCAGATATGATTCTCAAACGTGTGAGAGCGATGATTCCAGATATCATTAGCAAATTAGGTATACCTTCATTTTCAATATCTCAAATCGAAGCTCAATTAACAGCACATAATGATGGTAATTATTACAAAATTCATAATGATAATGGGAGTTCTGATACTGCTAATAGAGAATTGACTTTTGTTTATTACTTTTATCGAGAGCCAAAAGCATTTACTGGTGGAGAATTAAAGATATATGACAGCAAAATAAAAAATAACTTATATGTAAATGCAGAGTCATTTACAAAAATAGAACCACGTAACAACAGTATCGTTTTCTTTCTTAGCCGTTGTATGCATGAAGTTCTGCCTGTCAGTTGCAACTCCAGAGCTTTTGCGGATAGTCGTTTTACTATTAATGGCTGGGTACGTAAAGCAACAAATTAAGTTATCAATAACTATGATATTATCTTTGTGTTTCAGGGAAGGCGAGTGCCTTCCCTGTTTTTTAGTTACTACAATATTTGTTTATTTATAGATATATCAGTAAAAACCCTGAATTTAATTAACAAAAAATGAAAGGAATCTTCATTTTTTTTAGATTTATTTTTAGATAAAAAATATAGACGAGTAAGATGAATTTGAGAAAATTGATACAGCTATAAAGAACGAGTTACAGAAGAGCAACTCACATACTTTTGTAAAAGCAAATAAAGAGGAATAATGTCAAAATATTCAAAGTCAGCCTTTACACATTTAGTCGTAGGTTTAGTGACATTCAGCGTAATTGGCACTGGTTTGGTCAGTACTGCTTATGCTGGTAACGGTAATGGAGCACCCGCACCAGCACCAGCACCCGCACCAACACCCGCACCCGCACCAACACCCGCACCAGTTAGCAAGGGTACTATTAGTTTTTCAGCAACAGGAACGAATACTTACGATAAATCTAATGACCCTCTAGCAGCATCAGCTGTCTTTGATTTTTTAGAAAATGGTATATTGTCACTGACTCTGTCTAATACGTCTTCCATTGGTATATCAAACCCTTCTGATGTTTTGACAGCAGTTTTCTGGGACTATGATGGCTCTCCCCTAAATTTATCGTTGTCGTCAGCTACAGCCTCAACTTTAGTCAGTGGCTCTTCCACTGTTGGACATAATGTTGATCTTCTTGGCTCTCTAAATGAATGGAAATTGCCAAACACTAGCAATACCAATGGACTACCTGGTATCACTCAACATTATGGTATCGGTACTGCTGGCTTGGATATTTTCCAGGGTGGTGGTGGACAACAATTCAATTACGGCATTATCAGTGGTTACTCTGATGATGCAAACAAAGCTGTCAAAGATGGAACTTTTGTTAAAGGTTCCGCCACCTTCCTTTTATCAGGGCTGACCTCTAAGTTTGATATAAACAAGATTGGTAATATCCGCTTTCAGTACGGTACATCGTTAAGCGAAGCTAGTTTAACACCAACACCCGCACCAGCACCAGCACCCGCACCAGCACCAGCACCAACACCAGCACCAGCACCAACACCAACACCAGCACCTGCAACTTACTACCAACCTACTCCGCCCGAACCTACACCTAAAAAAGTGCCTGAACCAGGTTTGGCTACAGCATTGGGACTGTTTGCTTTAGGTGCTTTGAGAAAAGGAGAAAAAGAGAAAAATAAAAACAACTTCTCCCAAATTTAAACAAAGCTGTTAGATTTTTATCGATTTTAGATTAAGGCTTAGAGGTACAGCTTGCTGTCCTTCTGAGCCAGTTTTTTTCAAAATATAATGAAGTCTGGTAGGAGGCGATCGCTTATGTCCAAACCGAAAATCACTAATTCTGTTGGAGTTTAAAATTTAAGTAATATTCAGCACTTATAAACAACTGTCTTAATAAAAATTTTACCTACATTAGTGACAATGATCACTAAATTAATATAGGAATCAAAGATCATGGAAAACAGTCAACACAACCGCACTCTCTCGGTTGATATTGGTGGTAGTGGTGTCAAAGTACTTGTTTTAGATATTACAGGCAATCCTTTAACTAAAAGATCACGTTTAGAAACACCCCAGCCTGCGAAACCACTATCTGTAATTCATGCGATCGCAACTTTAGCTTCTAGTCAAGGTGAATTTGATCGGGTTTCGGTGGGTTTTCCTGGTGTGGTACGCAATGGTGTTACGCAAACAGCTGTAAATCTAGATTCAGATTGGGTTGGGTTTGATTTAGCAGGTGTGTTATCAGAACACTTGGGTAAACCTGTGCGAGTCATTAACGACGCCGATATGCAAGGATTGGGAGCAATCCAAGGTAAGGGTGTAGAGATGGTGATTACTCTGGGTACTGGATTTGGCTCTGCTTTATTTGTCGATGGAAAATTAGTGCCAAATTTAGAAATGGGACATCATCTTTTTAGAAAAGGTGAAACCTACGAACAACAGCTAGGAAGAGCAGCACTAGAAAAAGTCGGGGATGACAAATGGAACAGGCGTTTACTCAAAGCGATCGCATCTTTACAACATTTATTTAATTACGATTATCTTTACATCGGTGGTGGTGAAGCCACAAGGATCAAAATCCAATTACCAAAAAATGTAAAAATAGTTCCCAATATTACTGGTTTATTGGGTGGAATTACTTTGTGGCGTGATTAATACCCGATGAGTGTGTTATTGATATATTGTCAATAAACGTCGTAACTTAGGAAAAATTGAGAAAATCCATCTCTTGATTAAGAAAAAGTTAATTTTAGGTTATCATTAACTTCGGATTTTACTTACATAACTAACACAGCTATTGCATAACTCAGAGAATGTTCAAGTAGGAGCCAAAGTATTAATTCTAGAACCGGTTTATGTTGCTGGCAAAACCGGAGTTGTTCGTTGCCCGGAACAACTGGCTGATGGCAGGTTAAGCGATCGCTGGCTGATCGAAGTAGATGATGAAAATATTGTGGTGTCGTTGGCTCGCAATGAGTTTCAGGTAATTAGCTAACCCAGAACTACGCGATCGCGTCCTTTTCTTTTAGCTTGGTAAAGAGCTTTTTCGGCTGTGTTGACTAAAAATTCAGGTTCGCTTTTTTCTTGGGGAGTCATGCTAGCAACACCTAAACTCACAGTTAAAACATTAGCAGGCAAACCACCAATACCAGGATATTCACAGTTAATAGCTAAAGCTTTGACTTGTTCGCGAATTTTTTCAGCGATACATACAGCAGTAACTGCATCTACATCGACCAAAATAGCAAATTCTTCTCCACCATAACGAGCCAGCAATGATGAATGATTTTCGTGTCTCATATTCGGATTGCGAGAATTTTCTGTACCTAAAGCTGTGCTGACATAAGTAACTAAGCAGAATTAATTACACAAACAACTGATAGAATATAATCAAAGTTAAATTTGCATAAAAATTAAGGTTTTAGATGTTCTTCATCAGAGAAATAAACCCTCTTTCTTTGAAAAATTTAGGTAGTATTATCATTTGATAGGTCTTGTTGAGAATACCTGACCTATCTTTTTTACCCCAAAACTGTCATACTCCTCTACTGACTTTGCTTCACCCGCTTTGTCACCCCGTCAGCTACCAATCTTTAAAATTGGGTATTCTTGGAATTCGCCAACGGTATCCATACCTCGGCGGATACCTATTTTTGGAAGTAAGTTAAAAAATCATTAAGCAGGATTAGCCGCCAAATTCAATCGAACAGTATTGACAGGCAATTCAAGAAGTTTTGCAACTTCTTTTATTAACTGCTCCGGCTCAAAAGGCTTTTCCATATAAATTTGAAACCCAGCTTTGAGAGCTTTTAAGCGCACTTGATTGAAAATATTGCCAGTTAAAGCAATTGCCGGAATGTCTCTTTTTTCTAATAATTTTAGTGAACGAATCTTCTCTATTAAGCAATATCCAGACTCTCCCGGCATAGTAATGTCTGAAATTAAAAGATTCACACTATGTTGTTTTATTAACTCAAATCCTGCTCTGGCATTAGATGCTGTTATTACCTGAATACCATAGCTTTCAAGAAGCGCGGGAATTACCACACGCATTATTTCATTATCATCAACCACAAGAATTGTTAATCCTTGAAAGACATTAATGTTAGTTATCTCATCTTCAGGATGTATAGCTACTATTTTTTTTCATGAGTTTATTGCCCCGCTATTTGCTCAATCAATTACAGAGTAAGTCATGTTAAAAGTTAGTGTACAACTAGCTGTCTAGTAACAATTATTGATTGCGCTTTGGTTTATTTAAACAGGTTTTCATGTATTTAGGTTTATTACCTTAGACAGAAATGATGGGTATTTATCGCTATACCAAGGGAGTATTTATTAATTTTATTTACAGTTTTACCGCTCTTAACCGGAGCATCTTTTGTATTCCAATTAATAAAATGTGCCGCCTGAGCGTTCCCACGTGGTGGGAACGCTCACCAGTCCTTGGGTGAACCCAAAATATATTTGATAGGGCGGCACATTTTATTTTCACCGAGATCCCTAATCGAAAGTGTTACTCGCTTCCCCTGAGTTAAAACATACAGTGTTGCGTATGCATAATAAATACTTGGGCGGATGCCAAAATATATTTAATACGGCGCTTGCTTTTATTTCGAGGATTGGCCCTCAACCTCAAGGGTGCGATGCTCGCCTGGAAGATTAATGACCAAACTCTCCTAGAATCCACCTGTCAATAGGGTTTGAGACGCGCAAACCCTGATAGTTTATAGACATTTGGAAAAATGGTAAACACTCAATTCAACGTTTTACCATTTTTCTTTTCATAAGTTAATATTTCGGACAAGTCTATTAGGTTAAGAATTATCTTGGTTCATCCTCGTATGTCTATAATCGAGCTTCTAAGATCAGGTTAAACGGGGTTTGAGTTGCTTGCCGGAACGTTTTGAACCCAGCCTCTCTAAATATCTGTGCCAGTCGTTTCTCGCCTGCTTGTGCACCCAAGGCAACTCCAACCTCTTCAGACAGAGAATGGGCACAACAGATCGTTGTGGATGCTGCATAGTATAGGCGACCAACCGTGTTTAGATTATCCTCGACGCGATCGTTGGCAAACGGTTCAACCAGCATGACCGTGCCATCAGTAGCAAGGGATTGAGCAGCATGTTTCGCTGCTCCTACCGGATCTCCCATATCATGTAAGCAATCGAAAAAGCAGATCAGATCAAAGCCTCCCTTCGGGTATCCCTTTGCAGTTGCCACCTCGAAGGTGACTCGAGCGGTTAAATCTTCCTGTTGGGCTCGGTCTCGGGCTGCTTGGATTGATCCAGCATGGTAATCGAATCCCCAAAAGCGCGACTGAGGATAGGCTTTTGCCATAAGCAGCGTGGAATGACCATGGCCACAGCCGACATCAGCAACCTTTGCACCAGCCTTCAGTTGTGCTTCCACGCCAGTCAGGGCAGGCAACCATTGCGACACCAAGCTGCTTTGATAACAATTGCGATAAAACGCTGCAACGCCACAAAACAGACGAGCGTGGTGCTCTCCCCAGCCAACGCCAAGGCCTGTCTTGAAGGCATGAATTGTTTTCTCCTCATCTAGCCACATGGAAGCAGGAACTTCCCACGCAGGCGGCATGAACACCGGGCTATTCTCATTAGCCAATACCATCGCCTGTTCTGGAGTAAGTTCGTAGGTACTGCTGGTCGGATGATAAATCACATATCCTCCAGCAGCCTGACTATTGAGCCATTCACGAACGTAACGCTCAGCGCAGTTCGCTCGATGAGCGAGTTCTACGGAACTCAAAGGACCTGCCCCAGCCATTGCTTTATAAAGCCCCAGCTTATGGCCCAGGCTGACCATCACTCCGCCATACCCAGCAGCGAGATCGCCCACCACGCGATCGAGAAATTGATTCAGTTTTTGTTCATTTAGTTTTTGTCCAGAGACAGTCATATTTATATCCTCCGAAACGAAGCCTGGATGCTCCGTCAGTATTGATCGTTATGTTTTAAGTCTGATGCTTGTAAAGCCCGAGAGCGAGTGTCAAACTAGCCAGATTCGGTTCATTTATGCCATGATCATAAATGTCATTGGAGCTAAGAGAATGAACAGCATTCGTGTCAGCATTGTCGCGATTCCCGATGCCATGTTTTCAACATTAAGCGGTATTTATGATGTGCTGAATGCGTTTTCAATCCTGAGTACTTATGACAACGCCCTACCCAAAACATCTCCCTTTCAAGTCAAGATTGTGGCACCAACGCAGCAGGCAATCAACACTGCAAGTGGATTGCCTCTCAATGCCCAAGTTGCGATCGCAGATGTTGATTGCACCGACATTGCGATCATACCGTCTGTAATGGTTGAACACGCGATATGGAAAACGGGGCGCTACCCTGAGGTTGTTCAGTGGTTACTGGATATGCATTCGCAGGGCGCTACCTTGTGTTCGGCTTGTTCAGGAGTATTGTTGTTAGCTGAAACTGGATTATTGGATGGCAAAGAGGCGACGATGCACTGGGCTTATGCTTCTACGTTTAAGGGGTAGTGTGACTGTTGCTGCGACCAGGGGCAAACTAAACGGTGTAGTTTAAAGTCGGGAAATTTTTTAGTATAAAGGCATTTTGGTAGCATCCATACAGAAACTGACGCACTTGCTCACAAAGCAGACAGAGCAAGAATTCTAGCAATCGTTAAACATTGCCTAGTTTATATTCTTTTAGGCAAAGTCAAATCACTTTTTAACGAAAGAATCTTTTTTTGTAGCTTCTTCGGGAGGTGCTGCCTGAGTTCTGTTTTAGGCCTTAGACAGAGATTCATCACACAGCGATCGCAAAACTTTTCGGTCTACTGATATTTTATTTTCTGAAGTCCCCAAAATTTTTCGCTCTCTTCAGTGAAAGTCACAAAACTGACGCAAGTGCCGCACAAAACCGCTTAACTTCCTCTTCGCTGTTGTAGTAGTGAACAGAAGCACGGACAAGCTCAGTAAGTCCTCGTGCCTCCATGTCGAGACGGGTCGAGTTTAAAGTCGAAACTGAGACGTTGATGCTTTGTTGAGCGAGTGTATGAACGATCTCTTTTGAACTCTTGCCGTCAATAGTAAAGCTGACAATGCCACACCGTTCGATACCCAGATCCCAAAGTGTGACACCTTTAAGGAGATCTAGCTGAGCACGGAAAGTGGTAGCCAGGGCTGAAATGCGTGACCAAATGGCTTCAAGAGTCCACTTTAAGGCATAGTCAATGGCAACGCCGAGACCGATCTTGGTAGCATAGTTCGTCTCCCAGTTCTCGAAGCGGCGTGCATCTGGGCGCAACTTGTATCTGTCTTGCGCCACCCACTGCGCTGCATGGACATCTAAAAACGGAGGCTCAAGCTGTTCCATTGAATCACGCCGGACATACAAGAACCCGGTTCCACGGGGACCACGCAGATACTTGCGACCAGTTGCTGAAAGAAAGTCGCAGCCGATGACATTGACATCAATTGGCATCTGGCCGATGGATTGGCAAGCATCTAGCAAGTATAGAATCCCAGCTTCGCGTGCTACCTTTCCCACGGCGACAGCAGGGTTAACGAGGCCACCGTTAGTTGGGACATGGGTGATGGCAATTAGCTTGACATGATTGTCGATAGCATTGCGTAGAGCATTAATTGAGATTTGGCCATGTTCGTCGTTGGGAATGACTTCAACCGTTGCACCTGTCTTGCGGACTACCTGAAGAAAAGCTATGTAGTTACTCGCGTACTCCGCCATCGACGTCAGGATTCGGTCGCCAAAACCAAGAGGAATTGAATAGAAAGCCATGTCCCATGCTCGCGTAGCGTTCTCGATGATAGCTATCTCGTCTCGATTGCAGCTAATTAGCGTAGCCACAGAATCATAAACGTGTTCAACAGCATCATGCGAACGATCAGCGGCCTCGTAGCCTCCAATTTCTGCCTCCATTTGCAAATGGATGATAATCCTGTCTAGCACCGGCTTTGGCATGAGTGCCGCACCTGCATTGTTGAAGTGCAAAACGTTTTCACAACCCGGAGTTTCATGACGGGCATGTAGAAGATCGAACGCCATTTAATTCACTTTGAGCGCGTGGTCATCAGATTATATGTTTAGGATATCTCTATCTCTGTGACTTTTAAGGTCAAAAGATGGCACAGACTTCCGAAACGAGTAATTTCGCCGTACGCGCCGTATTAGGGATCTCCAAGAAATAAAATGAGAGCGCCCTATCAAATATATTTTGGCGAGCGTCCAAGATATAGCAACAGTTACAGAGATTGATACGAGATTTAAGCGCGATCGCAAAAAGATAAGTTGCACAAATACTTTTTCTAGTGCAGAGACAGTAAAATAACTTTGCCTAAAACAGAGCTTGGAGTACCTCCATCCGTGAGAGGTTAAGATAAAGTGAATTTTGTCAACCAGTTAAAATACTCAAAATAATTCAAATAAGAATGATAATCGTGCGCCGAGTAGGGGGAAGGAGGCGAGCATTGCTCGCCTCCTTCCCCCTCTGTTTGATTATCATTATCACGCTCAGTTGTTGATAGCTGAAATCTCAATTGAAAAAGGATTGTAACGACAGAATAACTTCGTCAAAAATGGGCAACATTATTATGTAAATTCAATTATCAAACGAGGTAACGAAAAGTTTGGTCTACCACCATGCCCAAGCGACAAAAACAAAACTCTGACCACGCACACAAATATAATACTCCTACTATAGATAATGAGGCGATTTCTCAGCAATTAGAAGCCTTATTAACTCCAGCTATTTTTGCTCAACAAAAATATTACAAGCAATTAGGGCTACGAGATAGAGTTCTCAATTTATCATTCATGGTGGCAGCAGTATTAACATTATTGTGGCGACAAGTTCCTGGTGTACAAGAGTTAAATCGTCTCTTAGCAAGAGAAGGTTTATTATGGTGTCGTGCCACAAAAATCGCTCAACAATCTCTCTCGGAAAGATTTTTAGTATTTCCGGCTGAATTGTTTGAACGAGTATTTAAAGATTTACTACCTCAGTTACAACTCAATTGGCAGCAAAGGTCGAGACGACCACTCCCCGATAGTGTTAAATTTACCCTCAAGAATTTTGACCGGATTTGGATAGCTGATGGCTCAACGTTAGAGGCTTTATTCCGAAAGCTCAAAAGCCTGGAAGACTTGAAAGCAGGTCAGTTGGCAGGAAAAATCTGTACAGTTATTGATTTGGTTACTCGTTTACCTGTTGAAATTTGGTTTCACACTAACCCCGCCGCATCAGAGACCAATTTTGAAGCTCCATTACTGAATTTACTAACAGCTAAAACTCTGATTTTACTTGACCTTCGATTCATGAATTTAAAAAAGAGCGAAGCCTTTTTAAATTATTCGACAAGCCCCTTGATTTATCTAAGTGGTGGCACGGGCAAAGCTTTGCCCGTGCTAGGCTTCGCTCTTTTTTAAAAGGAGAAAACTGTGACAGAGGTTTTTACCATTTTCAATTCTTTCAACAACTTATTAATCAAGAAGTCCATTTTATTACTCGTCTAAAAGCTAAAGCGTCTATTAAATACTTAAAGATTTTTAGCTATGACCATTTAGTTAAAGACCGAGTGATTCAACTTGGTACTGTTCGTCGTGGCGCACCAGTTCTCACTTTACGTTTAATCGAAATCAAAGTTGGTAAAACTAGCTATTCTTATATTACTTCTGTTCTTGACCCACACATTTTACCTCCTTATGCCGTAGCTGATTTATATCGAAGAAGATGGCGAATTGAAGAAGCTTTTCACACGGTTAAACGTTTGTTGGGATTATCTTATTTGTGGACTGGTTCTATTAATGGTGTGAAGTTACAGGTATGGGCTACTTGGTTATTTTATGCTGTTTTAGTTGATTTAGGCGATGCGGTTGCTGATGAGCTATCTCTACCATTTGACCGTATTTCTTTAGAAATGATTTATCGTGGTTTATACCATTTCAGTGTTGCTTATGACAAAGGCAACGCTGATCACCCTGTTAAGTACTTCGCTGCAAAAGAAAATCAAGATTTAGGAGTAGTCAAAGCTTTGCGAAAGCCAGTCACCAAGCTGGATTTATCCCCTTTTTTCACACCCCCTTGACAAATGTCCCATCACTCTAACCTCTCACGGGTGACATGACGGAGATTTGTGACGAAAATAGCCCTCGTTTCATTACAAATGTTCACACGACGCTATCCACTATTACTGATGAGCAGGCAGTCCCACCGATTCATGAAGTACTAGCTCTTAAAGCATTGCTGCCAAAAGAACATTTAATGGATAGTGGATATACTGCTTCCGAGTATTTGGTCAACAGCAAGACTGATCATGACGTAGAAATAATTGGGCCAGTGCGACCAGACCCCAGTTGGCACTTCAAAGCGGGGCAGGGATTCGATACCACTAATTTTGTAGTGGATTGGGATAATAAAGTAGTTACTTGTCCACAAGGGCATAAAAGTACCAAATGGATACCAAGAAAAGATGTCAAAGGTCAAGCTATCATTGACATTCGATTTTTGGGTAGTACTTGCCGAGCCTGTCCAGTACGTTTAAAGTGTACCCAATCAAAAACTCAACCACGGGAGTTAAGTCTTCAGTCTCAAGCACGTCAAATTGCGCTTCAGTCAAGGCGACAACAACAGCAGACACCCGAATGGAAACAAACTTATAACCAGCGTGCGGGCATAGAAGCAACACATTCACAAGGTATCAGGCGCTCTGCCCTGCGTCGCTCTCGCTACATCGGATTGGTTAAAACCCATCTTCAGCATATTCTCATTGCTACGGCACTGAATTTAGTCAGGTTGGATGCTTGGCTGAGTGGGATACCCCTTGCCAAAACTCGCTCCAGAAAGCTTCAAACAGCTACAAAATACACCTTCTTAATTAAAAATCAAACTATAGATTCCGTGTATTACATGGAAAAATATTCACAGACCTCATCGGTGTAATACACGGTTGATTTTGGCGGTAAAAGTTTGTAGACTTTCCGTGTAATACATGGGTAAGTTTGATGAAAAAGGTCAAAAGGGATATTCAAGGTAAGTTTACACTCAAAAATGATGACTATCGTGAAGTCCGTTCTTTGCGACTAACAGATGATACTTGGAAGAGGTTAGGTAGAGTTTGCTGAATGTTTGGGATTAACCAGAGCTGATTATTTGGAGGAAATAATTCAACAGCAGTCTTCTCCATGTAATACACGGCAAACCCAAGGGATTATTCAATTATTAACATCGACAGAATTGGAACCTCAACCAAGTATTACACGGGAAAGCGAGTTTCATCAAACATCTGATACCGCGATCGCAAAAAACGCTCCGCAGCCCATCGCAAAACAGTCTGTTCGATTGCCTGTTGCATCCCTGGAAATTTTACGTGACCGTGTTTTGTCTGATCTGAAGCTGGGTAAGCAAGCACCTGGCTATAAAACTGCTCAGAAAGCTCTCAATCGGTTTATTTCTGAACTAATCGGTTCAGTTTAGCTGTTTGGGAATTCGCCAACAGTGTCTTCGCTACTTTCCCCCCAATTCCCGGCGTAGCACGTAATACTGCTGAAGTGTTACTAGCTGAGATTGGCATTGACATGACTCGTTTCCCTTCTGCTGCACACTTAGCTAGATGGGCAAGGGTCTGTCCAGGAAACAATGAGAGTGCCGGAAAACAATTTTCTGGTAGAACTGGACAAGGTAACAATTGGTTACGCAGTGCTTTGATTCAAGCGGCTAACGCCGCCAGCAGATGTCAAAACTCTTATTTGGCAGTAGTTTATCAACGTCTCAAGGCACGACGCGGTAGGAAAAGGGCTATTGTCGCTGTTGCACACCGAATTTTGACTGCTGTCTTTCATATGTTATCCACAGGTCAACCTTATACAGATTTGGGGGTTAATTATCTTAATCAGCCTCAAAAACAGCATTTGCTCAAACGTCTACGTTCTCGATTGGAACAACTTGGTTACAAGGTGACTCTCGACGCACAGCCCTCTCCAACACCCAATTAAAACAAAAACTACTTTCACCGTTGTGTGGTGACACCTTTTTTTCTTCTGTTTAAAATTGTGACTAACAGAAGATTCAACATCGCACCATTGTTCTAACCACTGTCAACCGTTTTATTTTCAAGGCAGGTCTATTGGAAAGGCCTAATTCAACTTAGAGTTTCTAAATAAGCGAACGCCGAGTTGGAAGCTTATACTCGAATTCCCTCGATCACACTTACGTTTGACTTTGTAGTGATCACTTTGGTCAGCTTGAAGCCAGAAGCCTCAAACAGAGTTTGATATTCCATCTTGGTACGTTCACGACCGCCAGAAATGGCTATTAGCATATGCATATCCAGAAACTTGCTCCAAGAAGGTTCATTGCCAGGTGGAATGATCAGCTCGACCAACAAAAGTTTGCCATTTTCCACCATAGCGCTGTGACAGTTCTTAAGAAGAGCGATCGCACGTTCATCATCTAAAAGATGGATAACGTATTTGAGAATGTAAGCATCGCCACCGCTTGGTACAGTCTCTAAGAAGTTTCCAGCAACAATTTGACAGCGTTTTGAGACTCCCTCTGCTTCGAGAACACTCTTTGCTCCCTCAATTACCGATGGTCTTTCAAAGAGAACACCTTCCATTGTGGGATTAACTTTTAAAATGGAGGCTAAGAAACTTCCGTGTCCACCACCAACGTCAACTAATTTGCGGATAGATGAAAAGTCATATGCTGCAACAACCTCTACTTTATCTTTTGCTGAAACATTTGTCATCGCCTCATCAAAAGTCTTTCCCGCCTCTGAATTTTGTGCATAATACTGGAAAACTGGCATATCGTACAAATTCTGGAAAGCGTTATCACCAGTTTGTATGCTGTGGACAATATCTCCCCAAGCGCGGTAATGTTCTTCACCAAAACTAATCGCAAAGGCACGTATTGAGTTAGGAGCATCACTCTGGAGATAAGTAGCTAGTGGTGTGAGGGTAAAGCATCCCTGTTCATTCTCAGCAAAGATCCCCAAACTAGCAAGCGCACGCATGAGTCGATAAAGAGCTTGTGCATTTGTTCCAGTTGAAGTTGCCAGAAGCTCGCAGTTTTGCGGACTATCTTTTAAGATGTCAGCTATACCAAGCTTTGCGGCAGCATATACTGCTCGTGAAACCCAGTAGCTAGTTGCCAATTGAATCATTACTATTTGTGATGGCATATCTTGTGAGATCTGAGTATTTTCTTTGAGAAACATGATTTTTACTTGTCCTTAAAACAATTAAGTTAAGTTCTCTAAAAGAAGACAAGACATTTAAACCTCCTCAAAAATATGTCTGAACTCTGCCATATCGTTTGTTCTACAATTTACTTTCTGGAGGTATCTTTATGGTCTTGAATTTAGTTAAGTCAGTAATAGATTTATAGAGACACTGACTAGTATTAATGAGCAGAATCAATACTCAAACATAAACTTTTTTTAGTTATCTATTGACCTATCAATATCTGAAATTATGACATCGCTAGGAAAAGGTATAGGTTCAGGATTCATTAAGAAAGTAGTTTGTGAATACCATTGTCCATTAACCTCAAACCTTTCAAATTCGCTTTCTAAGATGGCCCAAATATGCGGATTAAGTGCAGCATTATATTGCCACCTGAAACGGTTTGTCATCACAAATTCACGTTCCAGTGTTTCTAAATCGCTCAGACGCCAAAAGCGAGTCATTATGCGTTGAGTTAATTCGATAGCAGGAGTTTGTAATGCCATCTCCATTGGTTTATTAATAATGATTTGTTTGCGATCAGAACATCTAACAATGGAGACGGGTCTTTCTGTTTCTCCTGCCTGTACTATCTGCTTTAATAATGGTACAGGCAGATGTAGTAAAGAACATAATACTTCGCCATCTGTACGTAAAATCGCTTCTGCCGTTTCATATGCTGTTGGTGGTTGTTCTAATGCCATCCAACCAAAGATTTGGATAGGAGACTTGCAGCATCGCCAAGTGATTTTTACCTTGCCTTTGATATTATAGGCTGTCTCAGTCAAACATTCCCGATACATTAAAGCTAAATGTGTTGCAGCTTGTTTATTAGGAGCTTTAATTGTTATACCTTCATGGCTAAAAAAATAATTCCAGTGAGGCTGATTGAGAACTTTAAATAGTTCCATTTTCAACACCTTTCTGATAGTTGCTGTTATTGCCATAGGTTGCAAACCAAAGCTTTTGTTGTAGTTTTTCAGGTACAGCTAAGGCTTGCATGATCAAAAGGAAATCATCTTTTGTCGGTAAAACCTCAGCGCTAGCAATTAATTTGAGGTTTCTAACTCCTGTACGCCGTCGAAGCTTGTTAATATTGCGTTGAACTAACTCATGAATAGTTGCTGGTTCTGGTTCGGCTTCTTTTTTGAGAGTTTTTTTATCTTGTCTTGCACTGAGGGCTTCAGCAACAATTGATCCAACAAGGCTACTAATAGTTTGTCCTTCTTGTTTCGCCCAGTGTTCCAGTTCTGTTTTTGTGTCTAAATCACAGATAAAAGTGACTTTTTCTTTTTTTGTTGGCATTTTGAGTAAATCCACAATTCTGCACTCTTCTTTATCATGATCTATGCTCCTAGAAGGATGATTTTTTAGTTCTAACCCTATTGACAGGTTCGGAACCAAAATTTAATATATCATCAGCGACGAAAAAATGTCCATAACAAACACACTCTATTTTTATTCAAAAAGAGAAAATGCTTCGGCGATTATATTGTGGACAAAACAAGGACTCAAAGCCTAGTACCGCTGCCTTGGAAGTCAAAAGTCAAAAGACTTTGATTTGAAGCTTTTGGGCTATTTTAAATGGTCTGTTTATTTACGTTGTGCTGTACTAGTTCAAGTTGGCTTAGAATCTGACCAATTGCTTAAAAGAGGATGGAAATAAATATATCAACCTGCCTGCGTTAAAAATAACCGCTTCAACTGCAATAAAGCAATTTCAGTTGAAATTGGAATTAAACACACTGGAGCATCTAATGTCTAATCCTGCGATCGCAGTTATTGGAATGGGTTGTTGGTATCCTGGCGCCCATAATTTACCACAGCTTTGGGAAAACATACTTGCCAGACGGATTCAATTTCGCAGGATACCCCAGCAGCGATTACCGCTTTCTGATTACTACGATCCTGACCCAACTGCGGCCGAAAAGACCTACGCCAACCGTGCTGCTGTTATTGATGGTTTTGAGTTCGATTGGATTGGTAAACATATTCCCAAAGGAACCGTTGAATCGGCAGACATCGTTCATTGGCTAGCACTTGAAGTCGCACTCTCTGCTTTGGAGGATGCCGGGTATACACGTCAAAACGTTGTGACTAAACGTTCAGGTGTAGTACTTGGTAACACACTGACTGGGGAGCAAATGCGGTCTAATGCAATGCGCTTGCGCTGGCCTTATGTTCAACGATCAATGCGCGCAGCTGCCGAAGCCAGAGGATTGCCATCACAATTAATAAATGAATTGATAGAGACTACAGAAGAATACTACAAGTCAGCATTTGCAGCAATAACAGAGGATTCCTTGGCTGGATGCCTTTCTAACACTATAGCTGGCAGAATTTGCAACTTTCTTAACTTTAACGGTGGTGGATATGTAGTGGATGGTGCTTGCTCTGCTTCACTGATCGCAATTGCTACCGCTGCGACAGCCTTAGTTAATAATGATTTAGATTTGGCACTTGCTGGAGGTGTTGATGTTAGTCTAGATCCTTTTGAAATCGTTGGATTTGCCAAGATGGGTGCAATTACCGCTCGGCACATGACAGTTTACGACAAAAAAGCTAGCGGTTTTATTCCAGGTGAAGGTTGTGGTTTTGTTGTCCTCAAACGGTTAGAAGATGCTCGTCGAGATGGCAACTATGTGTATGCAGTATTGCGTGGCTGGGGTATTTCTTCTGACGGTAGGGGCGGCGTTACTGCACCCAAAGCGGAGGGTCAAGCGATCGCACTTTTGCAGGCCTATGATCGGGCAGGTTACAAAATTCGCGACCTTGATTTGATTGAGGGACATGGTACAGGTACTCCTGTAGGCGATCGGGCAGAACTGGAAGCCATTGGACTAGCTATGGGTGCTGATGGAGAGGCAACTAAGCGCAATTGTGGTATCACCTCCTTTAAATCAATAGTTGGTCATACGAAAGCAGCAGCAGGTATAGGAGGGTTTATCAAAGCCGTGATGGCCGTAAATTCTCGAATCCTACCACCAACTGCTAGCTGTAAAGAACCCAATCAAGTATTTGAAACGTCTGCTAGCTGTATCTACCCGATCCTGCAAGGAGAAATCCGCAGCCAAACCGAAACTCTGCGAGCAGGTGTTTCGGCGATGGGATTTGGCGGCATTAATTGCCACGTGACTCTTGAGTCTGGTGATCATCCCTCTGTTCGTCTAGCAACGTCTATTGAAGAGCGTGCTTTACTCGTTTCTAAACAAGATACAGAACTGTTTGTGCTTGGTGCGGAGTCTATTTTAGGTTTGCTGCAACGCACACAGGCTATAATCCGCCTTGCAGAAGGAATTAGCGTTGCCGAACTTACCGATTTGGCAGTACACCTGACTCAGGAACTGGATTTAAAATCACCAGTTCGGGCAGCTGTTATTGCTGATACACCCGAAGAACTGATTGACAGTCTCAAGCAACTTGAGAAAATGTTGAGCGACAAGCCTCCTGCTAAAGGAGAGATTGCGATTAGCCAACAAAAAAATATCTGGCTTGGTAATACAGTTTTTCGCCGCAGAATTGGTTTTCTGTTTCCCGGTCAAGGTTCTGGACAATTGAATATGGGGCGCACCCTTGTTGAACGCTATAGCTGTGCTAGCGAACTTGTAAAGCAAGCAGATGGCTGGTTACAGGAAATGGGAGCGCAAGCAATTAGTCAATTCATATTCCGTCCTTTAGATAGAGCTGTTAATGCAGAGCAGATTCAGGAGTGGTCAACAGCACTGACACAAACACAAGTTGCCCAACCTGCTATTTGCCTAGCCTCTTTGCTTTGGACTCGTAGACTTGCTAACCTTGGCATCAAGCCTGTAGCAGTAGCAGGACACAGTCTTGGAGAACTTACTGCTTTTCGGGTTGCAGGTGCTTTTGATGACAAAACTTTGCTGAACTTAGCTACAGTTCGAGGGCAAGCTATGTCTGCATCACAAAACGATGCTGGAACTATGGTCAGTTTAGCTTGCTCGCAGCAAACAGCTGTGAAACTTTTGCAGCAAGTTAGTGGTTATGCAGTTGTAGCAAATATCAACAGTCCAAAGCAGGTGGTTATATCAGGCGATCGCCTAAGCATTCAGCAAGTTATTGAACTTGCCGCAAATCATGGCATCCAAACATATCAACTTCCTGTTTCTCATGCATTTCATTCTCAATTGGTTTCAGGAGCAGCCGAACATTTAAAGAATCATGCATCAGTTCCGGAGAAGCTTGGAGAAATCACTACCCAGTTATTTTCAAGTGTAGACGGACAACAAGTACAACCAGGACTCAAACTGCGCGAGCATTTTGCACACCAAGTTACAGCCCAAGTAAACTTTGTTGCTTTGGTTCAAAAACTAGCCCAGTCATGCGATTTGATCATAGAGGTAGGCCCTGGAAAAGTTCTCTCAGGTTTAGTAAAAGATATTATTGAACCAAGTAGTTCTCTATGTCTGCCTGTTGAATCAAAACCTGGCATGGATAAGGATCTCAATACTGTGTTAGCGAGTCTCTTCGTTCACGGTAGCGAAATCAACTGGGAAGCGCTTTACGAAAAGCGTCTTGTCCGACCTTTTATGCCAGCGTCAGCTCGTGTCTTCATTGAGAATCCTTGCGAGCATCCATTTCAAGTCTCTGCTGTTACTCCATCGCAGACTATATTACCTTCTCAAGACCGGGTCCAGTCAATGGTTGCTGATGGAAGCAATGTTTCCCCACAGGTTGTGTCTCAAGTACTGTTCGATTACCTCTCTCAAAGAGGTAAGTTTCTCGCCGAGGTGGTTCGAGCAGACATGCAAAACCTGCCATCACTTAACAATGGTGCCGTTAAGGATTACCACCAAGCACAAATTTCTCCCATTTCTGTGGAACCAAAGTCAAAAACAAAGGTAGAAACCTCTAATGACCATAGCAAAATAGAAGCTATTGAGGAACTTCTGTTAAATCAGGTTGCTCAACGCACAGGATATCCCAGAGAAAACATTGTACTGCAAGCAAGATTGCTTGACGATTTAAACTTAGACTCGATTAAAGCTGGTGATCTAATTGCAACTTTGGCTAAGGAATGTAATGTGGCGGGTAAGATTGATCCATCAACTCTTGCCAATGCAACACTCCAAGAAATAGCTCTTGTCATTCGTGCAACCATAGCAAATAATCAAACAGATGTTGAAGCGATCGCGCCAGAATTAACAGTATCTACTCAAGCCTTAAACTTGCCAGCATCAATACCTAATCTTCTGTTGGAACTGGTAGAACAACGTACAGGTTTTCCACGAGAAACCTTGTCAATGAACCTGCGTCTACTCAATGATTTAAATCTTGACTCAATCAAAGCCGGGGAGTTCGTTGCAGAAGCGGCCAAGCGCGTCCAAGTACCGGGACGCCTAGACCCTTCACAATTTGCTAATGCTACCTTGACGGAAATTGCAAATGCTCTACAACAGCTTTATTTAGAAGAAAATACCTTAGAGCATTCACAGCCGAGTGTAGCCAAAACCGCCAAGAGCGCAACTAAACCCTCAACCATGACAAGCTTCGGGCAAAAGTCTTGGGCGCGCAACTTTATTATTCAATATGCCATTGAGGAAGCTCAAGCAAGTCTCAGCGAAAGCCAACAAAACCATTGGAAAACTGCAAATGTGCTGATTCTCTGTACTCCGGAGCAGGGAATTGTAGCAGAAGCAATGCAAAAAGAACTACAAAGCCGAGGCGCACAGGTTCATGTAAAAGCCTTTACGGCAGCCAATGAGCAGTCGTTGACGAACAGTGTTGATTGTTCTCACTTTATTGCTTTTCTTCCCCAAGCTACGACTGATCGCTTGTCAGCAGACGTTAATTTACAAGAAATAATTAGACGGCTATATACTGTAGCAACACTCACACCTGTTGTCAGCAAACCACACAAACCCACGACCTTGGCTTTTATTCAGTTTGGCGGAGGATACTTCGGTAAACAACCACAGGTTGCCAATATCGAACAGTGCTGTGCAACAGCCTTTGCAGCCAGTATCCATGTCGAGCGACCCAATTTGAAAGTCCGAGCAATTGATTTTTCTACAGATGTTAATCCGACTTTGCTGGCAGAACGTGTAATCTATGAACTCTCGACACCTGAGACTTATGCCGCAGTTGGCTATGATTCAGAACTGACTCGACGTGTTCCCCGACCAGTTTTACAGCATCCAGCAAGTTATTCAAAAAGACCCATTTCTTGGTCAGCAGACGATGTTATTTTAGTCACAGGTGGTGCGAAAGGCATCACTGCCACCTGCGCTCTTGCTTTTGCCCAAGCGACAGGCGTGCGTATGGCACTAGTTGGCACTTCGCCCCACCCGCAAGGCGAATACAACGAGGTTGCTAGCACACTGGAAAGCTTCAAAAATGCAGGATTAACTTGTCAATACTATCAGTGTGATATTACCGACGCAGAAGCAGCGATCGCTCTCATTCACCAAATCCGCCAAGAAATGGGCAAAATTACAGGTGTCATTCACGGTGCTGGACTCAATAAAGCTAGAAGAGTAGAGCAGGTTTCTGTACAAGCAGCACGTGCAGAAGTTGCGCCTAAAGTCCTCGGCGCTCTCAATCTCTGCAATGCTTTGCAAGACAATCCACCAAAACTTTTTGTCGGCTTTGGATCGATTATTGGTATCATAGGTGTGCCGGGCAATACTTGGTATGCTTTTTCAAATGAAGCACTAGATCTAATTTTGCGCCGCTTTGAGGCGGAACATCCAGAAACATCTGTTCTTACCATTGCCTTCACTGGCTGGGAAGAGGTTGGCATGGCAGAACGTATGGGTAGTATTCCAGCTTTAGTTAAGCTTGGACTCTATCCCATTTCCAAAGAGGAAGGAGTGCGTCGATTCCTGAAGTTGATGCTGAATTATCCTGGCGATCGCCAAGTTGCAGTTGCAGGTAGAATAAAATATGATACATGGTTGCCAAAGCTTCCTCCATTATCACCCGCCTCAAGGTTTTTAGAGCAAATCATCCATATCGAACCCGGTGTGGAAGTGATCTCGCGAGTTCACCTAAGTATAGAGAAAGACCTTTACATCCAGGATCATATTTACAAAGGATCATATCTGTTTCCCACTGTATTTGGTCTGGAGGCTATGGCTCAAGTGATTGCCTATGCTACAGGTCAGTCTCAATTCTCAGCACTGCGTATTGAAGATATCCGTCTTGAGCGACCCATTGTAGTAGACCCTGTAGAAGGTGTGGATATTGAAATTCATGCAGAGGTGATTGAAGACTGGTCTGCTGGTGCTGAACAGAGGGTACGTGCAGGTATAAGAACAGAACAGACAGGCTTTACTATAGACCATTTTTCGGCAACCTTTGTCCTAAATACCGATAGCAATGTACCCAAAGTAACTGTCGAACTCTCAGAAACTCCTTTAGATATTCAGCCACAGCAGGATCTCTACAGTTGGTTGTTATTCCAGGGTTCACGTTTTCAACGTCTCCAGGAGATTTATACTCTCAATGCTAAGGAGTGTGTATTTAGTACAGAGATACGTGCATCTTCGTTAACGGGTAAGGATAGCTTTGCTGGCAAAATATCATCTCCTTTACTACTTGGAGACCCGTTTTTCCGAGACTCGCTACTGCAAGTTGTGCAGCTGATCATTCCACAAGATATTAGTCTTCCAATCCGTATTGATAGTATCGAACTCTATCAACTAAATAAAAATGTCTCACACAAGGCTATTGCAATTGCCACCCTTGAGGGTCGAGATGGTCAACACTATAGCAGTACCGTCTTTGCCTTTGACAAAGATGGGCAGATGATCGAAAAGTTAGAAGGCTACCAGTTAAGAGTTCTAGAGCATCGAGAAGATCATCCCACAGCACAAGAACTAGCACAGCCAAGTCAACGAGATGAACAAATGTTGTGTACTCAATTGGCTCATTGGGCTGAACAATTTCAGGTAGCAGTACCAGAAGTATCTCTGGTTTATCTCCCAGGTTTACATGAGCTATCTAGAGCGGAACGTCATCAGCGAGAACTCCCTGTGTTCTCAAGAGCGATCGCAAAGTTGCTTAATACCAATCAATAATGGCATCACCTCTAATTAGGAGTGTTAAATGGTAAACACATCGCTATCAACTTCAGTAGAAGTCGAGGATAACAATATTGAGCATACACCAATGCCTCTGCAAGAAACAGGTCTGCAACAGGTTCAGATCAAATGGCTTGATTCAGGTAAACCTGTACTTGAAGGGCTAGAAGAAAAAGCTATAAATGTGTCTCTTTCTCATGATGACTATGTCTGCATGTGTGTCGCTGGTTATGGACTTCAAGGTTGCGATATTGTTCCTGTCACACGTAGAACACAACAAGAATGGATTGCTTTGTTGAGCTACAAACGGGAACCATTGATGCAACAGTTGTTACGTATTAATGACTCGCTAGACCAGGCTGGGATTCGTATCTGGGCAGCAGTAGAGGCTTTGCGTAAAGCAACCAACGCTTTAGATATTGACTTGGCTATTACTCAAACCAAGGAAAATTGTGTTTTGTTTCAGGATGTATTTTCTGGGGATAAGCTTCAAGTCCTCACCTTTCCTATTCGGCTGACTCGGGGGGCTGAAAGAATGGTGGCACTAGTTGTACAAAATATTAGCTTATACGTTCCGACTACAAAGTTACGGTTAAACGCAAAAATCAACACGGAGACAGTTGTGAATGCACAGCACTCAATTATCAGAATATGATGTTATAGTACTAGGTACAGGATTTGCTGGTAACTGCCAAGTCCGACACCTATTGCTCAAGATCCCAGATATTCGAGTAGCCCTCATTGATCCTCATCTGGAAGAAGATTTAGAAGCAGACTTCAAACCTGGCGAGTCAATGATTGAAATTGGCACACTATTTGTTTGTAAAGAACTTGGTCTTTATGACTATGTGGTTGAAAATCATCTGCCCAGAGTCGGCTCAAATTTCCACTGGCCGAAAGACCCAAGTCAAACGGAAATTGCAGATGATTACCATCATATTTGGTGTAATCGGCAACCTGAACTTGATTCTACTCAAATAAACAGCGCTAGATTTGAGCAAGACTTGCTACACATGAATAAAGAGATGGGCGCTGACTTCTTTAAAGGTCGTGTTGTTGATGTAGATCTGACCCCAAGTGATGCCTTAAAAACAGTTAAGGTGCAGTTGGGCAACGAAAACATCCAACTAAAAGCCAAACATATCATTGATAGTGCAGGCTGGAAATTTATTGTCGGACATAAAACAGACAATCTCCTGTTTGAACCAGAAAATCTGGATGGAGTCAACGTTGGCTCTGCATGGATCAATATCAAACATGTAAATCGTGATATTTTCCACAATGGTTATGATCCACACGGTGCAACTTGTAGCCATTACTATGCCACCAATCATTGGTTTGGTTATGGTCACTGGGTATGGATGATTCCTACAGATAAGTACACTCAAGAAATCTCGATTGGTGTGATTCACCACCGTGAGGTGATTTCTACTTCTGATATCAATACTCAGGAAAAATTTTATGCTTTTCTTGAGGCAAATCACACCAATTTGTACAAGCTACTCAGCAGTGGTGACAGTGACAATGTTGATTTTCACTATTTGCCAAGCATTACTCACACTAGTAAGGTGATGTTCTCACCAGACAACTGGTACGTGCTTGGTGATGCAGCCTGCTGTTTTGATATCTTCTATTCTTCAGCAACAACAATGATTTCATTCAGCATCGAAAGCATCACAGAAATCATCCGTGCTAAACTCGCTGGCGAACCTGATGCTGAAGAGAAGCGCTCTGCTTATAATGACTTCTGTATTGCTTACGCACACCAAGTCAACCATCAGATGAAACATCGTGTTCAGCAACTTGGACACGCCAGTGTTATGAGTTGGCGCATTTATTTGGAGTATATGTGGCTTTTTGGGTTAACTTTGCCAATGTATGTAGGCAAATGGTTTTTAGACCCGAAGTATATTCGTGCGTATCTGAAGAAAACTCCTAGTTTACAGAGAGTGATTTCCGAAGTATATGAGGACTTTAACAAGTTAGTAGACCGAGGTGCCAATATCGGATTGATGGATATCTACCGAGCCGATCAATTATTTGGAGATTACACACCGATTAAGCCTCAAGATGACTACTTGGAGAACGCAAAATTTGAACCCAAGCATTGCAACGTCTTTGCCAGCTTAAAACAGACTTACTTTTACACTGCTATCTGGTACATCCTTCTGCTGTGGAAAGGTTTTGGCCTTTCGGGTGTGCTAGCTCTACGCCATCTCTACAACTTCTTTAGTTTGTTGAAAGGAGCATTAGACAGTGCTGTGAGGGAGAGAGCTTACTTGCAAGAGACTAAACATATGCCTACTAACAGTGAAGTGGCTGAGATGCGACAGGAGTTTAAAAACTATCGATATCAACCACAATTCCAGCCCAGGTCTAAGATTGTATGACGACTGAAAAACCCAAAAATTTTAGCGTTTCATTTTGAGCTGATTTGCAAATAGATTTTTAACAAATTACAAAGTGGAGTTTTCAATGCATACTATTCAACAGCAAGAATACGATGTCGTTATTATGGGTGCAGGTTTTGTTGGAGTCTGTCAAGCTCGGCATCTCTTACTTAAACTCCCAAATATCCGAATTGCTCTGGTTGACCCGCGTCCAGAGGAGCGTACAGACAAAGACCTCAAGCTTGGTGAATCAATGGTCGAAATTGCTACCCTGTTTGTGTCTAAGGAATTAGGTCTCCATGAGTATTTAATTGAAAATCATCCTCCCAAATCTGGGTTGAATTTTCACTGGGCTAAAGACCCAGCAAAAACAGAGACGACTGACGATCACTACCACGTTTGGTCTAATCGACGCTCACCTATTCAAACTTTTCAAATGAACCGCGCTAAATTTGAGCGGGATTTATTGAGAATGAACAAAGAAATGGGTGCTACCTTCTACAATGGTCGCGTGGTTGATGTAGATTTGACCCCAGGGGATGCCCTAAAAACGATCAAAGTCAAGCTGGGCAATGAGGACATCGAACTGAAAACCAAACATGTTATTGATGGTTCGGGTCGCAAATTTATTATTGGACATAAGACAGACAACCTCTTATTCGGTCCAGAAAATCTTTTTGGAGTCAACAGTGGTTCAGCTTGGGTACGCGTCAAACATGTGGATCGGACTATCTTCCACGACGGTTATGATCCCTACGGTGCTACTTGCAGCCATTACTATGCTACTAATCACTGGTTTGGTCATGGTCATTGGCTGTGGATGATTCCCACAGACAAGGATACTCAGGAAATATCAATTGGTGTTGTCCATCACCATGATGTGATTCCGGCTTCTGACATTAATACTCAGGAAAAGTTTTATGCTTTCCTAAAAGCAAATCACGCCAACTTGTATAACTTGCTTACCAGTGGTGAGAATGTAGACTTTCACTACTTACCAAGACTTGCCCACAAGAGCAAGGTTATGTTTTCTCCAGATAACTGGTATGTGCTTGGTGATGCGGCTTGTATTTTTGATGCTTTCTATTCTTTAGGAACAACGATGATTGCCTTTGAGATTGAAAGTGTCACAGAAATTATCCGTGCCAAACTTGCTGGTGAACCTGACGCAGAAGAGAAGCGTGCTATCTATAACAGCTTCATTGTTGCTTACACGGGTGCGGTTAACTACACCATGAAAAACCATTCTAAACATCTTGGTCATGCCAGCATCATGAGTTGGCGCATTTACTTTGAGTATATGTGGTTCTTCGGGTTGATTTTACCCATGTACGTAAGCAAATGGTTCTTGGACCCGCAGTATATTCGTGCGTACTTGCAGGGTGCTGGTGCTGCCAAGAGAGTGATTTCTGACGTATACGAGCAGTTTAGCCAGCTTGTAGATCGGGGTGCTAACATCGGGTTGATGGATACTTACCGAGCCGATCAATTGCTTGGACACTACTCAACAATTCAACACTTTGGCAATTATCTAGAAAACGCCAAGCTTGAACCGAAGCGCCATAACATTTTTGTCAGTGGGGTATATGCCTACTTTTACCTTACTATTTGGTATATAATGTTTCAGTGGAAAGGTTTTGGGCTGAAGGGCGTATTGGCTCCGCGAAATCTCTATAATGTCTTCAGCTTATTGTCCTCATCAGTCAAATCTGGTTTTGCTGCACTGAATTACTGGCTCAAGAATAAAAATGTACCGACGAATAGCTTGGTAGGAAAAATGCGTCAAGAGTTTGAGAGCTATCAATATCGACCTGAACTCCAGCCTTGGATAAAGGATATAACTGTTCCAAGAGTCAAAATACAAGGTTCTGAGGATCAACATTTAAACGGTACAAACGTATCAAAAGTTCATGAAGTTGCAGTATCTGGTTAAATAACAGGAGTATTTGTGGCGATCGCTCAAGTGATCGCCACTAGTCTAAGTAAAAGTCTTTTCAAACAAGAGTTGCGATGTTTATTTTCTCAAAGTTGCATACTCCCAGAATTTCAATTGGCTCACTATCCTAATGAAACTTCTTGGTAGAGCAACAGTATGTCCTCCAGATTATCTCAAACTTTAGACTGCTACAAAATCCAGAAAGGAATCCATCTGTTGGGATTGAATATTTCAGAGTCAGAACTGAAAGAATTACTGTCTGGAAATAGCATTTCACTCGAAAGTAGAGGTTTAAGTGAAATAGGTTTATTGTTTATTCTTGCAGAAGCACTTTCGGCCTCAAATTCCTTTAAAAAAGTTACTTTTCGAGATTTATCAGAAGTGATTACAGAAGATTTATCTAGTCCTGGTATTCCAATTTTCTGTTGGAATTCAGAAGTTGGCAAGTGTTGTCTATACTTGGCTTTAGTCAATGGTCAGCCTGCACTCAAGACTTGCTATCAGCATTTCTAAAAAGATTTTGTGTTACACAACTGGAGAGATTAAAGATGGTGTTTGTATCTTCAACATATATGCGGCTGAAATCACCTCTTTATATTCCACTACTGATCTTCTATGTTCTGCGAGCTATGCTTCAAATTGAACGTGCCTCTGGCAAGCTGAATACTCGATATCGGTGGGTGGATGGCGAATTTTGGACGCTCAGTCTCTGGCAAGACGAAGCATCAATGAAAACCTATCGTAATCAAGGAGTACATCGTCAAGTCATGCCAAAACTAGTTGAGTGGAGCAGTGAAGCAGGTATTGTAAATTGGTATCAAGAAAGTGCGAAACTTCCAGATTGGCAAAGCGTAGAACAACGTATGCAGGAAACAGGAAAGCGGCAAAAATTTGGGCATTTTGTGAGATAACGGAAGAAGACGTTATTTGAATGTACTTAACTAGGAATAGGAATTAAGTTGAGCAGCAAAACTTAATTCTCTACAGGCTTGATTTATCCAAAACTCCATAGGAAATATCAATGCTGAAAATTATTGACAATGCCACAAACTTCATCGTACACCGGAAAGACCCAAGCCAATATAAATTCATCTCCGCAGGAATTGAGACAGATTTGAAATCAGATCAAGTACTCTTAAAAGTCGATAAGTTTGCATTGACCGCAAACAATATCTCTTACGCTTTGGTAGGAGAGGCTTTAGGATACTGGGACTTTTTTCCTATTGCGGAGGAAGCTTGGGGATGCATTCCAGCCTGGGGATTTGCTGAGGTCGTTCGTTCCAAAAAAGACAGCTTGGCAGAAGGCGATCGCATTTTTGGATTCGTGCCAATGTCAACTCATCTTATACTGCAACCTGATGCTGTATCCCAAGAAGGCTTTGTCGATGCCTCGCCGCATAGGAGCAAGTTTTCCCCATTGTACAACCAATACCAATTGCTAAAACATAATCCCCTGTATTTACCTGAACACGAAGACCTCTGGGGGCTTTTTTGGCCGCTGTTCATGAGCGCTTTTGTGCTAAATGAGTTTTTGAACGAAAACAACTTTTTCGGCGCCCAAGCCATTTTGATTTCTAGTGCATCAAGCAAGACTGCGATCGGGCTTGCGTTCCTTTTATCTCAGAAGCGGAACTCTCAATGTGAGGTCATTGGTCTGACCTCATCACAAAACTTGTCGTTTGTTGAGAGTCTTGGATATTATAGCCAGGTGCTGACCTACGACCAGATCCAATTGCTTCCTAGCAATTTATCGGTAGTGTATGTGGATATAGCGGGTGATGAAGACGTATTGAGTGCTCTCCATTATTACTTTCAGAACATGAGGTACAGCTGTTTGCTGGGTGCAACTCACCGAAAACGTCGGAGCAACTTAGAAATTAATAGTATGCTTCCAGGCCCCCATCCAACGTTTTTCTTGGCTCCAGAGGAGATCCAGAAGCGAGTACAACAATTGGGAGTCAATAGTTTTCATAAAAGTTTTGGTCACTCATGGTCAAAATTTTTGTTGTCAATAAGCAAGTGGATTCAGATCGTTTCTGGCACAGGCAAGATAATTGTAGAGAAAACTTACCTAGATATACTAGCGGGTCGTTCAAAGCCAAATCAAGGGCAGGTGCTTTCTCTTGAACAAGTAAAAGGATTTTTTTCAAGACTCCCAGAGTGAAGAAAAAAGGCTCCTTGTTTGAAACCCCTAAAATTTTATTATTTAATCTACCTTCAAGCGGCTGCTTTGAGTATGAGCTGTTCCAAGAGACTGACATTCCTCTCCTGCATTATTACAAAGTGAAACTTGCTCAAAACCTTGAAAGCTATCGTCTCCGGTCAAATTAATAACTTCCTCTATTCTAAAGACAAAAATTCCTTGTTGCTGAGTAATAGGGTTAAACTCTATAAACTTCTCAAAGACAGCTTTAAACTCGTTTTTACCGATTTTCTTCCATACTCCATGACCGGAGCGACTACCTTCGAGGGAATATGAGCTTGATTCAATTAACGTTCCCCCCTCATTAAAAGTAGTGTAACCATAAAATATTGGCGGGTCTCCTATAGGATTTGGATCGACATCTACCCTTACACGCCAGGTTCCTATTATCTTTTTCTCGTCAGAGTTATCCATCTGTAAGCTTTGACTGTTTGCCTTATTTTGAGCCAACCATACAGGTAAGACAGTAAGTGCAACAATAGTTCCTAATACAGTCAGAATCTTTTTGTTGATCATAAAATGTATTGTTCAGTAGCGTCAACAACTGCTTTGACTGAACTATAGTATCAAGTTGCCGAAGTGAGTATTATTACATTGTGTTGCATTTCCCTCCTATGATGTACATACAAGTTCTAGTAAACTACTAAAAGAAGGAATTGTGAGGGGTAAGCAGCAAGTGCTAATATATCTGGCATGGGCTTTCTGTGACGTAGACGTTGTAGTTGTGGTAAACAATAATAACTCTACTACGGAAAGCCCTCTTTCATTTTGGCGAAGGTATACTGAATCGCAACGTTGCGATCGCATCGGAGGCACAAAAACCCTGCTGCTCTACGCATTAGGCACCTTCAATTGTGCGTTTACTCCCAATATTAGGATAACGAAATGTTTGAGGGATAAAAGGTAATACCAATTTAAGACTAGCCCTTTCAAGGTGTAATGTATTTTTCTTGGTGTCTTAGTGTCTTAGTGGTTAAAAAATAATTATTAAAACACATAGACGCGTCAGCGGCTTTCCGCAGGGTAGACACTAAGACACAAAGAGGAAATATGGCTTCTTAATTCAAATAATGGTTCTTTTTCTATCCACCTTTAAAGGGCTGGTTCTACAATTTCTTATTTGATTGCGATTTTAAAGGATGTCCGAAAAGTCGCGAAAGAGCTGGTTGGCAACAGGTAAAAGAGGTAATGACAGTGATTAGAAATCATTCATTTTGGAAATGGGCAGTCGTAATCGTTACGGTGGCATCGTTCTTAATTATGCCGACAATTGGCAGTGATGCCAATATAAAAAGTGAGTGGAGATTGGGTGGTCAGAACTTAAACAATACTCGTTATCAAGCAACTGAGGAATACCTCAGTCCGGCCAATGTGGCTAAATTGTCTCCCAAATGGGTTTTTACAATGGGCGGTGACATCTCGGCGACACCGGCGGTCTTAGATAGAGCTGTATACTTGCCTGACTGGGGCGGTAACTTGTTCAAGATAGATGCACGAACGGGTACACAGATTTGGTCAAATAGTATCGCCAACTACATCAGCGATCCAAGTATCCCAAAAGCTGTCTCGCGTACAAGTCCAGCGGTCACGGGGAACAAAGTGATCATTGGTAGTCAGGAAGGTGCCTTCCTAATGGCAATTAACAAAAATACGGGAGAGCTAATCTGGAAGACAAAACTTGACTCTCATCCAAACGCCATCATCACTCAGTCTCCAGCTATTTATGGCAACCGTATATACGTTGGGATTTCCTCATTGGAAGAGACTATATCTAGCATAGATCCAAATTATCCGTGCTGCATCTTTCGCGGCAGCATGACGGCGGTCAATTTGACCACCGGCAAGATATTGTGGAAGACCTACACTGTTCCGGACAACGGCGGTCAGCCAGGTGGCTACTCAGGTGCAGCAGTGTGGGGTAGCACACCAGCAATTGACCCTAAGCGCAAGTTGGTATACATAACAACTGGCAATAACTACAATGTACCCCAGACAGTAAAAGATTGCATCGCGAATCTCTCAACACCCAGCGACCAGTCGCAGTGTCTCGATCCAAATAATCATATTGATGCGATCATGGCACTCAATCTCGATACCGGCGCGATTAAGTGGTCAAATAAGTTGCAGGGATACGATGCGTCCAATCTAGCCTGCTTTCCAGGCTTTGATCCGACGAATTGCCCTGACCCAAAGGGAGAGGACTATGATTTTGGTCAGGCACCAATGCTGTTTACTGTTAAGAATGCTGGAAAACAACGCGACTTAGTCGGCGCTGGGCAGAAGAGCGGCATATTTTGGGCGCTTGACCCAGATGCCGGCAAAGTTGTTTGGAGTCAAATCGTTGGTCCTGGTGGTCCACTAGGTGGAATAATGTGGGGTTCGGCTACGGATGACCAACAAATTTATGTTGCGAACTCAAACTCCATATCCCAGAAGCACACGCTACAGCCTTCGGGTGAGACTATCACAGGTGGGTCATGGAGTGCGCTCGACGCAGCAACTGGCAAAATTATCTGGCAGATTGCAGATCCAGGGGATAAGGACGCTCTGCCTCCAACGATTTTACCTGGTGGGAGCGCTCAGGCTCCAATGACAGTAGCGAATGGAGTGGTTTATGCTGGCTCTATGGCAGCAGGGCAAGGCGTAAATAATATGTATGCATTGGACGCAAAGACTGGTAACATTCTCTGGAGATTTAACAGCGGGGGGTCAGTAGTTGCAGGTGCAGCGGTAGTTGATGGCTCGGTGTATTGGGGTTCTGGCTACAAGCGCTACGGTCCAACCGTGTCGAATAATCAGTTCTACGCATTTACAGTCTTGCCATAGCGCTTCGTTACTGTTACGGTTCACCGTTGTAGTTTTAGTTAAATCAAAAATAGGAAACGATGCAATACTTCTCGGTTAAGAATTAAGCAGTATACTGACTTGGAAATAGATTTCCATTTGTGCTGGTGTACGCAGTTCATGACGACTGTTGGCGAATTCGCAAAAGACTATGCGCTTGTAGTTAATTTAGCAATGAAACGATTGAGAGCTTTAAGTGCCGCTTTGTAACCAGTGGCTTGCTTACCTAACTTCAGCTCCAACAAAATGCGATCGCGTAAAAGGAGAGCGAAAAATTTCGGGGGAGATGAGGGACACAATACGATAAGATGGGTGAAAGTTGGTATTTGACAGCAAAGTAACATTGATTTTTTAGGGGTTCTGGGTATGAAGAAAGAAACTATTCAATCATCGAAAGTTGGTAAAAGTCAAAATCAATAGCGTAAATTCCGCAAAAACATCTGCGAGCGATCGCTACTAACAGTCGTTAAATACCAGATATATCAAGGATTACAGCAATTATGTAGTCTTGATGCCACATATTAGGCGACCATTTGAAGCTGCAATTTCTCTAACTACCAAAATCTTTGAAACCTAGAATGAGCAAGGGTTAAGAGCCGCTATTTCCGAATTTGCGCTTATCTCGGCTCCATGCCAATGTTGATTGGTGCAACTTGGGGAAGACCTGTTAGAGGGGTAGTTGGTAGCTATCTCTCTAAGGGGCATCTTTAGTTTTCAACAGCATACTGCTACCAGGGGTGATTTGACCAGTGTGCTTATTGATGCTTAGTCGGTCTTGTTGACAACATTATCAATATTAATGACGCTATTCTCAATATATTCGGGGGTGTTTTTACCCCCGCAAAGTGGTATTTTTGAAAAAAAGCCCGACTTGGGGGGGTGAAGCGTCTTGAAAAAATCGGCTTTTTGCAAGGTTTACAGCGATCGCGTTGGTGCAAACCGCCTTATATAGGGGAAAAGGCTTTGCACCACCCCCCAGTAAAACGGCGCAGAAAAAATCAACGTCAAAGATGGCTGTTTTGGTGAAGGGGGGTCATCGGCTGTTAAAACTTGAGGCGGTGATAACACGTCAAATCCTTAAGCAGAGCAAAGAATTTAAAAGTCAAAGACAAAGGAACCCTTAAGGGGTGTAGGATGTTTTCTAAGCCTAGAAAAATATGCACTTTTCGTAGTTGGATTAGTTAACTTGTCTAATCACTTTTTGTAATCATTTGTGGACAACGGTTATTCCTGTCGTTTCTCATTTGCAGATGCGTGTAAATCAAACAAGGAGGACACCAATAGGTGTTCCTTTTCATTTGCAGACAGCACGCATCCCCAAATTACAAGCAACAAGTATACTTATCGGCGTTATTTCATGGTGTTAATCTGTTCTAAAGTAGTCAAACCCATAAGAGGACAAGTATACATCTCTCCTTCTAGTCTATACTCCTATTACCAATTCTACTATTAGATTAAGTACAGATACTTATTAAACCGATCAATAGTAAAGTTAGTTTTGAGTCAAATCTCTCTGATTAATAGAAATGTCGTCATAGCCATCTTTCCCGACATTTTAGAATCTAGTTCAACAAAAAACCCGCACTATGACGGGCTTGTGAAAATGTGACAGCACTTAATCCAATTTAAAAAAAAGCTACCTAAATCACTGCTAGCTTTTTATTAGGTTGAAATAAAAAACTTTAAGGCTTAAAGACACCCGCCGTAACCCCGACAGCCTGCTATCAAAGTTTTTTTCTTACCTACAGCATTTATATTTTGAAATTGATTTTGTTTGTTGTGATTAATTTTCAAAGTTTTTTTCTTACCTACAGCATTTATATTTTGAAATTGATTTTGTTTGTTGTGATTAATTTTCAGTGCATTATCTCCTAATGTATTGGGTTTGTTAATCGCTGCGTTTAAGCTAGGCACATTGAAATTATTTAGAGTCACATCCTGGTTGATTGTGGCAATAGCAGTATTTCCAGACAAAACTATTGCACTAACAACTGCAACTCCTGAACCTTTAACTAAACTCCAAACATCCATAGTTCTATTCCGCCTTTTTATCAATTCTGAATACTGTACAAATACAACATTTAATTCTAATTTGTCTTCAACTAAAAGTTGAAAAATTTATTACAACTTTAGTACAGTTTCCTCTAAACTATATTTCCCGACATCTCCCCCCAACTATTAAGGGTTTTGACAAAAGCTTGACGATTACTGGGTTGATTCTGGTTTTATGCAGTAGAGGGGGAAAATGCTTCAACTTATATCTTGCAGCTGTATGGAAAAACCACTAATACCAGAACCAGTGTGTAACAAATTAACATTCATAGTGAAAAGCAATTACGGCTATAGAAAGTAGTTTTTCATACTAATTAAACGCAATATTACGGTAAATGAGACAAGACAATTGGTGTAGAACCCACCGCGCCTGCGATCAGCAACTTGCAACTTGGTGTAAATTTGCATTTATGAGCCGAAATATGAGAAAAAGGGCGTTGAAATATATCTAAAATACAGCAAGAAAAATGGTTTCAATTCTTGCCCACGCCCAGAATTTAGTTTACACTCTGTTGTCTTTAATGCCCTCTGTTTACCAACGAGAAAATTTGGAAGCGATGTTGGGATTATTTTTACAGGCACAAGGATATCCCCTACCTGAACACAGTAAAAGTAAGTCACCCAGTGCCTTAAGCCGATTTCTCAATGTTTATGATTGGTCAACTAAGGGCGTGATTCAAACTACTCGTAACCGTATGATTAAGGAGATTTTGTCTGAGCGTCCAAAGGGGCGTAAACCATTTCTACAAGTGATTATTGACCTAACAACCTTGGAGAAAGCTGGAAAATTTAAGGGATTGGAAAATTTAATGTGTGTGTACAACGGAAAACGAGGCTTGCATCTGGTTGTGATGTACTTGGTTGTTGGTCGGTGGCGAGTTCCTTGGAGTTTCCGTATCTGGAAAGGAAAAGGAACCCTTTCCCCAGCACAGTTGGGATTAAAGCTGGTCAAATCTTTGCCTCGAAAATTAACCCAGCACTTCAAGGTGATGGTTCTTGTGGATACAGCCTTTGGCAGCGTAGAGTTTTTACATGGTGTGCGAAAGCTAAAGTACCACGTAATTGCTGGCATCGCAAGGAAGCGTAAGTTGAATGATGGGCGCTGTGTCGCTCGATTGCATAAGCGAGGACAACAACTACGTCTGGTAGGCTTAAAATTTCCTGTCTCTGTATCTTGGTACTATTTTAAACGTGACGATGGCAAGTATGAAAAACGATTTCTCGTCTCTACAAAAGCCCTCAAAGCTAGCACCATTTCTTGGTGGGGTAAACGACGATGGCAGATAGAGGGTTGGTTTAAAACTGCAAAGCACCGTTTTGGCTTGCATCGTTTTGGACAGGGAACACTTTTAGGGGTTTATCGTTGGTTAATACTGTCCCTTATCTCCTATGTTTTAGCGCATTGGGCTTATTTATCGATCGCCAACAAAGACCTCCCTGACTGGGGAGAAGCTGCACGAATTGCATTTGAGACAATATTTCCACAATTGCTTCTGTGTTATTTTTTACTTGACCTTGAACGAATACGTCCGATTGCACTTAGTCACGGAATTGACATTCAAATTTCCAGGTGCAAGATATAAGTAATAAGTAGTTACTCAAAATTAATTACATAGTTTTGTCCAAATTCTCTGAGTATTTTTTCCAGAGATTCAACAAACGTTTGCCAGCTAGAATAAGCATCGAGCTCAATCCATTGATATGTTGTACCAATAATTCCAGACCATACATGGGTACACTTATTGTTACGTTAAGAGCTAAATTGATTGTACAGTAAGGCTTACGAGCTTTTTTAGTACAAATGCACGGGGGAAGTTCAGATTAACGCTTGGGCAAATGTTTCAGCTGCACTCACACTGTAGCGGCTGGTCAACAGCACCACGGGGCCAAGAAAGCCCGGTTTGGCACTTGGTGTGACAATGCTGGGCTGGGGCTTGGTAAAATGGGAGGGATTGTTCGGGTCGTTACGAGCTACTTTTGAATAAGCCAAATATGGCTTGCTGGTGAGTCTCGAAGCGATCGCCAGTCCAAGAGCATCTGAGCCTCCGTCATTGACTCTAACATCAATAACAAGCCCTTGAAGCTTTTTAGATATGAAGATTGAGTCGAGCGCAGTTTCAAGTTCTTTGAGTGCGTCTGCAAATACACCGCTATCTGTATACTCCGAAAAGCTAATGAGCCGCAGATAGCCAATCGATGGATTGAGCATTCCGTAGGCCACTTTACCCTTAGCCCAAAAGCGCAGCGGTCTAGAAAGATATTTGCTAGAAATAATTTCCTCAGCGCGCTTAAATCCCTGCTCGCTGACTGGGTTAGGGTCTAAGCGCTCACCACTAAAAGACTTCTTAATGTCTTGTGCCATTATAGATGTATGAGCATCCCTAAGAGGTTCGAGCATTGAACGAAAAACCTTGAACAGTTGTTCGGGTGTAGTCTTTTGGGTGACTTGAGTCCGATACTTCTCGCCCACTGCCGACCAGTTTACTTTTTTTATGGCAAATAGCCGGTAGTTCTCGTCGAAGTTCTTCCAGAACACCTCGAAATTTTTCTGAGGATTCTTCGTTACCGCTTTCTTGCACACCGCTGGTTTCCTTGAGATTCGTCGAAACACAATATTAGATACCCTGCCCGCGATGTGGACGTGCTTGGAGTTGTTTGAAGCACTGGGTTCGATTGTATATTCCCTTATGTCAGAAGGTTCACCCACTACAAACTTCGCCTTAGCACCTGAGGGTATCTGGGTAGCTTGGTGGGCGGTTTCGGAGGGAATGCAGCTAATTTCCGTCACTTGATACTGACGTATTGCGTTCCCCTTAATTTCAAAGATCAATCCGTAACCGTCTGAACGCCACACTCCGTCTAGAACACCGATTCAGTAATCGCAGAAGAAAAGAAAAATCAACCCATAGTGAAGTAAATATATGGAAGAGAAAATAGAGAAAAGTTTGCCAGACAATACTTGTAGCAACAAACAAGCTTTGAGAAATGTTTAATAAAGTCTCAAGGGGAGGTATAGCCCAAATTGATGTAAATTCAGGTAATAAATGTGCATTACCAACAGCGAATTTACGTATGCGACCCCAGATATGGCAGCCACCGATAGAACTATCAGCATTAGAGCAAAGCATCGTTAAGCGAATTAAACGAGCAAAGCTGTTTACGTTCTTACGGCAATATCGCCATCAATTATTTGATGAGGAATTTCAAGCAGAATTGGGCAAGTTGTATGCAGATTCTCCCAAAGGACATCCACCAGTACCACCAGCACAGTTGGCGTTAGCAGTCATCTTGCAAGCATATACAGGTGCCTCAGATGCGGAAGCAATTGAAGCGTTGAGCATGGACAGGCGTTGGCAGTTAGTACTTGATTGCATAGATTGCCAAAAAGCACCTTTTTCGCCAGCGACACTGGTCAGATTTCGGAGTGCGCTAATTATTCAAGGTCTTGACCGAAAATTAATTGAGAAAACAGTCGAATTAGCAGAACAAACCAAAGGGTTTGGTTCAAGACAGTTACGGGCAGCACTGGATTCCAGCCCATTGTGGGGAGCATCAAAGGTCGAAGATACATATAACTTGTTGGGTCACGCACTTAAAAAAGCGATTGGCGTGATAGCTGGGCAGCAGGGGCGGGGGCTGGCAGAAGTAGCCAACGAGATTGGCGTGGATATAGTAGCCAGTTCCAGTTTGAAAGCGGCTTTAGATTTAAACTGGGATGACCCAGACCAGAAAAATTTGGCTTTGGGAATTGTACTGGATGCAATAGATCGATTTGAAACTTTTGCACAAACACAGCCTGAAAATCTTGAACACCCTCAAGTTCGTTCGGCTTTGTCAACCGCAAGCCTGATTGAAGCCCAAGATGTGGAAGTGGATGCTCATGGTGAAATCAAACTACTCTCTGGTGTTGCCAAAGAACGACGCATCTCCATTGAAGATGATGAGATGAGACATGGGCGTAAAAGTAAAAGCCAACGATTTGATGGTTATAAGCGTCATGTCTTGCGTGATTTAGACAACGGTCTGGTTCGAGCCGTCGGAATCACAAGAGCAAATGTCCCAGAAGCATCTGTTACTGATGCAATTGCCACTGACTTAAAACACCAGCAGGTAAACTTGGTTGAATTACACATTGACCGTGCTTATCTCAGTAGTTCCTTGGTTCAAAACAGAACTGATGAACTAGTTGTTTACTGTAAAGCTTGGCAAGTCAGAAACGGTAAGAAGTTTACCAAGACTGCTTTTATCCTGGATTGGGACAATCAAACTATTTGCTGCCCTAATGGGGTCATTTTACCTTTTAGCATTGGTGGCAAAGTTCAGTTCCCCAAAAATATTTGTGCAACTTGTCCAGTCAGGGAACGCTGCACTACTTCTAAAACTGGGCGCAGTGTTTCTATCCATCCTGATGAGCCGTTATTTCGAGAATTACAACAACGTCAATTAACGTCTACTGGTCGTGCAAAACTCCGAGAACGCGTTGCTGTTGAGCATTCTTTATCTCATATTGGTCGCTGGCAAACAGATAAAGCTCGTTATGTTGGTTCTCGCAAAAATCTCTTTGATCTTCGCCGTACCGCCGTTGTTCACAATCTTCATGTCCTTGCCAAAATTTTTACTCACACTACTGAGCAGTCTGCTACTTCATCGTGATTACTGAATCGGTGTTCTAGACGAAATAATGGGTGACGCTGTCGCCTGTTGTGTCTCTCAAACCACGTTATTTTTTTGTGCATAGCCCACTTTCCTCCTCTGTTTGCTGGGCAGGTAGAGGCGCATGACCATGTAGAACGGATCCTTGTGTTCTTAACGGCAAAATCTGACCTGGAACGTTACTCTACGGCTGAAGTGAGTGTGCGCTTGTAGCGATTGTGATAGAGGGTGACAGCAATAGCACAAACCAGAGCATAAACAATAATCGTGGGCAGAATTTCCGCTTTCGTGAAGTTGAAGACGGTAATCACCAGAGCTAAACCAGGATTGCGCGTAGCATTGGCAATTGCTAAAGTTGCCCGATCCCTAGAATCTGCTCCTGCTAAGAAATGCCCAATCGCCAATGACGCTGCCGCAATCAGAGCGATTGCCAAAATCGGCAAAATCCCAGCACTTAACACCTGCTCCAGTCCTTTGATCAGAATCAGAACTCCCAAGGCCAGAAACATGACGTTACCAATGGGGGAAACGAAGTCCTCCATCTGTTCAGCAAGATCGGGAATGCCTGCACGAATGGCAAGCCCGATCGTCAGGGGAATAATCTGCACAGCTAAAATTTGCTTAAAAACCTCCAGCGGAGTGATCACACCCTGATTAGGATAAAGATTGCTCAAGACAGCAGCAAGCACAGGTAGAAACACGATCGCCAGCAGGGAAACCGTCACCTGATAGGAGGCAGCCAACGTAGCATTCCATCCCATTTTTGAAATTTTGCGATAGATCAGCGGCGCACCCGGTGTAATTGCCATCAAGGCAATGCCAATTCTCACGGGAGCAGAGAGCGGCAAGATGCCCACCACAATCGCTGCGGCCAGCGGCACCAGGACAAAAGATGCCAGTAAAACCCGAATCAGTAACCCTGGTTTGTTCCAGAGATAGGACAGTTGTCTGATCGTCAGGTTTAACCCCATGCCCAGCATCAGCACGAACAAAGTCAATTGGGCAGCTTTGGTAATCAAAGATTCGATTGTTGCGGGTTCCATAATCTCACTTGCAATCTCCAAAGACAATCAGAAGTTTTCTTCCTGATGTACAACCGCAGTCACTCATTGAGTAGGTAGTGTTGTAGATGCGTTGTTCATT
>JANBVI010000031.1 GCA_024239075.1 Fischerella sp. CENA71
AACAAACGGTAAACGTCGAGGTAAGCTTCCATCACATCGAAGTTAATCAAAGGTTATAAAAATTCAAATAGTCTACTGATATCTCCAATAACAGTTTTGGTAGGTAAATTAGCTTTTTTTTTCTGAAATGCTTTCTAGATATGCTTTTCAGCCATTGCGTGGCGGCAAATTCTCTCTTCGCTGACACTGTTGGCGAAACATTGCTTAACAATAAAAACTGTCATTGTCAGGATAATATTGCCGAATTGGGATGCTGTAGGTGATGCTCCGCTTTATCCGCCCGAAGGGCGAACGTCAATCAAAAGGTTTCAGCTATTCGTTTTAGTTCTGTAATCAATCGATTAAGAGCTTTTTGAGCTGCTTTATATCCTGAAGCCTGCCGCCCCAACTTCAATTCAAATAAAATGCGATCGCGCATTGACTCGAAGTCCACAAAGTCATGAACAAAGGTGATGGCAGTTTTGGACACGAGCTCCGAATTTTCTTTTTGGAGATTCTGTATCTGGATTTTAAGCTTTTCGATCTCCCCTTCGTACCGTGTAATACTTGGGTGAGTTGATGGATCTTTCCATGTATTACATGGCAAAATCTCTGACTCCTCCCGTGTAATACATACATGGTAAAAGGTTTTTTCTGACCATTTCTTCTAAATAGTCAGCTCTTGTCATTCCCAAAAATTCAGAGGCAATGCCCAACGCCTTCCAGGTGTCATCAGTTACCCGCAATGAACGCACCTCACGGTAGTCATCATTTTTGAGTGCAAACTTACCTTGAATATCCCTTTTCATCTCTAAATTTCACCATGTATTACACGGAGACTGTAAATCTTTTTTTGCTCCAGAGTCAACCATGTATTACATGGAAAATTGGTTTTGAAGAAGTTTAAGCACCTTGCGGTCGCAGTTGTGTGAAACGAGATTCGCGAGTTTTGGCAAGAGGTGTTGCGTTGAGCCAAGCATCTAACCGTACCAGATTTAACGCACAAGCAATGAGAATATTCATCAGGCGAGTTTTATTCAAACCAATGTAGCGAGACCGACGCAATGCCGAACGTCTAATGCCTTGCGAGTGTGTTGATTCGATGCCTGCTCGTTGGTCGTAAATAGCTTTCCAATCAGGTGTTTGTTGAGCCTGCCGTTGAGCTTGGAGTGCAAGTTGTTGTTCCTTGGGACGAATAGTCAATGACCTTGGTTCTTTCTTTGCTTGGGTACATAATGAGCGTACTGGGCAAACTTTGCATGTAGAGCCAAGAAATCTGATCTGAATTAAAGGTTTTCCTTTTGAATCTTGTCTGTTTTTCCATTGAGTACTTTTATGACCCTGTGGACAAGTAGCAACCTGATTATCCCAATCAATTTGAAAGCTAGATAAATCAAAACCTCGTCCTTGTTGAGCTTGCCAACTAGGATCTGAGCGCATCGGACCAACTATTGCCACATCATATTTGGCAAAACTATCTACTAAATGTTCCCCACTCATGTAACCACCATCCACGAGATGCTCGTCTGGGAGTAAATCTTTTTCTTCCAGCCTTGAGTGAATTGGTTCTAATGCCTGCTCATCAGTAATTGTAGACAAGGTAGTGTGGACGTTGGTAATAAAACGGGGGCTATTTTCATCACAAATTTCGGTCATGTGTACTTTATAACCAACCCAATCAATGCTGCGTTTGTTACTGTAGTGAGCTTCGACATCGTGAGGGGAATGAATTGCAATTGTAGACGGTGGCATATCTTTAACGCTGCGCCATTTTATTGAACCATCATCTGACGGAGCATAAAATTGCTGTACCCATATCTGACGAAGAGTTTCGACTGCTGGTATGTGCCGTAACCACTGTGGCGCATTTAAGTCATAAATTGCCTCTAACAGCACTAATCCATCTGTTCCAATTGTGCTGCCTAACGCTTCTCGCTCAGAGTCGAGCTTTGGTAAACGATAGTTTTCTACACGATGACCGTAGCGGTCAAACCAATCTGGTTGAATATTTGTCGCCAACCATTCTGGCGCGGCTACTGCTAAACTATCAAGGGCAGAGCGCATTCCTTCCCCCAATGTTTCTAATCGGTTGAGGACACGGATTGCTGCTAAAACATGAGTTGAATCTGTACGCTGTCGCCTATGAGTTTTGAGCAATCCTTTCTCTCTCAGTTGATTCAACAGTATATCTAGTAGCTTTTGCTCTACACCACCTGTAAGTAACCTAGTGCGGAATTCACAAAGGATGGAGTAGTCAAAGCCAGGGTCAGTTAAAGGAAGGCTCAAAGCATATTTCCAGTCGATATGCCCCCGCACTGCATCTGCTGCTTGTCTGTCTGATAAATTTTCCATAAATTGCATTATGCAGACCAGTGCCAATCGCCAAGGAGAAAAAGCTGATTTTCCCTTTTGTGGAAACAGATCTAGAAAATTTTCATCATCAAAGATACTCCCCAAGGTATCCCGTATCTGTATATAAATATTACCTTTTGGAAAAGATGCCCGTGCTACCTCCACAGTTTCTTTCGGTATGTCAGGGATATTTTGGGGATGCATCGACATGGTAGCAATATATTTAACTAGCTTTCCTTGAATTATCTTATCGCCGTAGAAACAACCAAAATTTCAGTGTAATATTACGTTGCCAAAAATGTTAAGCAATGTTTCGCCAACAGTGTCTTACTTTTACCCCTAATATAGGTTCGATTGTTATCCCATTAGTAGCACACAGTTATCACATCAGTGTTAAGCATTAATAAAGGGGTAGTGTCGATAATAACAAATATGCTCAGGTTCCTCAAGAGGTGAAAGTTTCAGAGAAGCCAAGAGGAAAATTAACTATTGAATGTGATGAGGCTTGGTCATTTGTAGCTAGTAAAAATAATAAGCAGTGGATTTGGTTAGCTTTAGATAAGAAGACTAGAGAAATAGTTGGGCTTTACATTGGCGATCGCAGCGAAGATGGAGCTAGAGGGTTATGGAATTCTCTGCCACCAGTTTATCGTCAATGTGCTGTTTGTTATACTGATTTTTGGACTGCTTATGAAAAAATTCTTCCCCATCAACGCCACAAAGCACTCGGTAAAGAAAGCGGAAAGACTAATTATATTGAACGCTTTAACAATACAATGTGCCAACGAATTTCTCGTTTAGTTAGAAAAACTTTATCCTTTTCTAAAAAGTTAGATAATCATATTGGTGCTCCGCAGGTATTTTATTCATCATTATAATTCTTGTTGTAGCGCCTAAATTTGTTATCACTACATATTTACCACTACCAAATACTTTTTCCAGTAATAATTCAGGGTTTTTGAAACTGGCTTCGGCAGTGGAATTGCTTCAGCAGGCAGGCAACACAATGAGTGAACAGTCTTCAGGAGAGGATAGCTCAATCTGAAGTTTCATCATGGAAATAAGCGTGGCGATGACTGGCTGAAAGTGTATAAATAATCCCATCAATTGAGCATTCGTGAAGAATTCTCATCCATACGTAAAAACTCCCTACCTTGTTACAATCACCTTCTTTTAGCCCTATTCAACTGAAACAACTTATATTTCATATGAAGTTTAGCTATAAAGAAACTGCCACAACCACAAAAGCATTATTAAATATATCCGCAATCTCCTCCTTCCTCCATAAATCACTGAAATTGGCTAACATCAAAATAATCACTCATGGGGGTAAGTATGGCGCAAAATTGGTTGCGGATTACTCATCAAGACTACAAAATCCAACTTTCTTGGCAACGGGGACTCTCTGCACCGCGTTCTGCACCCCCTGTAACCTTTGAGCATCCCTTTGATGAGGAGACGCTTACCGATTTGCGCTGGTATCTAGAAAAGTTTTTACCCTTTCCCTACGGCATATTTCCTGATAAAGCGAAGAAAATCGAGCAAAAGTTCCAAGAATGGGGACAGAGGTTATTTGAGTTAGTGTTTCCTCGCAGCAGCAAAGCCTGGGATTTTTTCTGTGAAGCTACTAGAGAAGGGCTGGATAAGTGCGAAATTAATATTTCTTCTGATGACCCCACCGTGTTAAATTTGCCTTGGGAGTTACTATATTCTCCTGACTATCAATTTCTTGCACCATCTTTGGCTGGGATGTATCGCAGTTTAAGCGGTCATGCAGTACGGGCAGAGATTGGACAATTACCCCAAGATAAGTTAAATATTTTGCTGGTAATTGCACGTCCCTATGGTGAAAAAGATGTAGCTTTGAAAACCATTGCCCGTCCCCTGTTGGAGGCGCTAAAACCGATTCAAAAGTATGTCAACCTCAAGGTTTTGCGTCCGCCTAGCTTTGAAGAATTTGAAAGAGAACTGAATGTACACAAAGGTTTTTACCACATAGTGCATTTTGATGGGCATGGTAACTTTGACCCAGATAGCACCGGATTTCAATATTCCTTTGGCAGTAAAGGACAGGGGGTGTTGGTATTTGAAAATATTGATGGTTCGCCGCAAATTATCACAGCGACCCAAATTGCTCAAAGTTTAAATGATTGTCGTGTACCAATTTTTGTTTTGAATGCCTGCAAATCTGCACAGGAGGGAGATGGTAGTTTTTCTTCGGTGGCGACACGCTTGGTGTCCTTGGGGGCGAAAGGTGTGGTCGCGATGTCTTATAACGTGCATGTGGAAGCAGCGAAACATTTTATTGGGCGGTTTTATCAGCAATTGGTATTGGGAACCGATGTATCAACTGCGGTGGCAGCAGCGCGAAGACAGGTTATAAATCAACGCCTGCGTCCTAGTCCTAAAGGTGATTTCCCTTTGGCTGACTGGATAGTTCCAGTGTTGTATCAGCAAGAAACCTGCACGCCGTTTGTGCCAACTAGTAATTCTACGGAAGATATTCTTGATATTGAGAACTTCCTAGAGGAGCCTGTCAGTAATTTGGTGGGGTTTCCAGAACAGGGGCGCTACGGCTTTATTGGGCGAGATTACGATATTTTATGGTTAGAGCGGGCATTTCGCCAAAATAACATTGTCCTGTTGCAAGGTATGGGTGGGGTTGGTAAAACTGAGTTAACCGCAGGGTTTGCGCGGTGGCTGGAAGAAACCCAGGGGCGATGCTCTGAAAGAGCCGCTACGCGATCGCACTTATTCTTTATTTCCTTTGAGTCCGGTGCATCACTGAGTCGGGTTGTAAATGAAGTGGGAAGGGCGGCTTGGGGAGACAAGTTTTCCCAATATGCAGCAGAGCAACAACAACGAGCAGTATTAAAATATCTACAATCTCAGCCTTGTTTGTTGATTTGGGATAATTTTGAACCAGTGGCGGGTTTTCCGGAGAGGAATGAGCCGTTGTTGAGTGCAGATGAGCTAGATGATTTAAAGCGCTTTCTTAAGGAATTGCGTGGTGGAAAAACTTGGGTGTTGATTACCAGCCGTCGTGAAGAAACTTGGCTCGATTGTGGGTACAGTTTGGTAAATTTGCAGGGATTATCACCTGTCGATGCCCAGGAATTTGCAGCTAAAATTTTGCGATCACTGGATGTGGAGATAAAAAACCTGCCCGAAGAGTATTTAGATTTGTTGAAATTACTGGGGGGACATCCATTGTCGTTGCGGGTGGTTTTGCCACATCTGCGATCACAAACACCGAAACAGGTAATTGAGGCTTTGCGTCAGGGATTGGATAGTTTGGAAAAAAAAACTGAAGTCGGAAGGGATAAGTCGCTGAAAGCTTCGTTGGATTATTCGTTTAGCAAGTTGTCTAAGAAAGCTAGGAGACATTTACCTTTTTTGGGATTATTTTCTGAACGAATTTATGAATATTGGCTTAGTATCTTTGTAGGAAAACCTGGTAGCGAAGTCGAACATGCATATAGAAATGTTTTTGGGCATAATGTAAAAGCATCTGATTGGCAACAGATTCTTGATGAAGCAACAGAGGTCGGGATATTAGAATATTTAGGATCAAAAGTTTATAAAATTCATCCTGCACTACCTTGGTATTTACGCCAAAAACTGAATGCTATTGCTAATAATGTAAAAATTCAGGAACTTGAAAAATATTTACTCATGTTTTATGCGGCATTAGCAGAAAACTATGCAAATGAAATTATTTGCAATCCTGAAAGCACTAGTTTAATGTTGCGAATAGAAGAATCTAATTTTTTGCACATGCTATATCTTGCAGAGAAAAAGCAGGATTGGCATATTGTTCGGTTAATTTTAAGTATATTAGGAGAGGTATATAAAAGATGGGGTCGAAAACAAGAATTTAACTCATTGCGAGAGAGAATACTTAATAAAATTGGTACAAAGCTCAAATATGTCAAAGAAAAAGGTGATACAGCCTTTGATTTATGGATGTATTTACAAAATAATATAGCTAATGAAGCTTCAGCTATTCATGATTACGAAAAAGCAAAGCTTATTTACCAACAAATTTTAAATGAACTTGTGTCATTAAATAGTGCATCAGTAAATGATGGTATTGCAACATTGAGTAATAATTTAGCTAGTATAGCAATAAAACTGAGAGATTTTGATACGGCGAGTGTTAATTTACAAACAGCATTAAATATAAGAGAATCATCAGGAGATTTTCATAGGGCAGCTGGTATTTATCTAAACATAAGCGAACTAGCAAAAACACAAAGGCAATTTTCTAAAGCTATAGATTATTCTCAACGAGCTTTAAAGATATATGAGGACATGAAGGATTTATATAAGGTAGGAGATGCATATTCTAAATTAGCTGAGATAGCGAGAGAGCAACGACAATATGAACAAGCAATTAATCATTCTAAAGAAGCTGTCAGAATTTACGAACACTTTGGGGATTGTTATCAGGCTGCATCTATATATCACGAGATAGGAAACATAAAACATTTACAGGGTCAAGATGAAGAATCAACTAAGTATTATCACAAATCTTTAAAAATTTACGAAGATGCAAAAGATTGGTGTAATGCAGCTGATGAATATCTTCAATTGGGTAATGTTGCGACAACACAGCATAAGCTTGACGATGCTATAGCCTATTATCAAAAAGCTTTGAGTATTTTTGAGGAGACAGAAAACAGGGATAAATTAGCAACTGTCTATCATCAGTTAGGTCTCGTGTTGCACCAGCATCAATTATTTGAAGATGCAATTATTTATTGCCAAAAAGCTTTAGAAATTAGAGAAGAGTTTGAGGATTGGTACAAAGCATCTGATGATTATTTATTATTAGCTATGATAGCGCAGGCACAACAACTGTTTGAACTTGCTTTTAATTTTTACAAAAAAGCTTTTATGATTTTTAATCATTTCCAAGATTGGTATAAAGTTCCATTAACATTGAGAGGTTTGGGTGATATATCAAAAACTCAATATCTTTGGTCAGATTCACTAAAATTTTATCTGCAAGCTTTAATTATAGATTTGCAGAATTATCAAGAATGGGTTGATTTACTTATAAATGATTTAGCTCATATTCTCCAGCACTTGGGAGAAACTGAATTTAACATCATTTGGCAAGAGGTAACAGGTCATGAATGTGAGGGAGAAATATGCTCTGCAATTTGGTCAGTGCGAGATACTCTAGAAATAGAATGATATGGCAAATAAAAATTTTTCTCTCGATTTACATTAAACAAGGCGATATTTATCAATCTATAATCTCCACGTAGGCTGAAAATCATCAATTTTAGACTACTCCCCCCAAACAATAACCGTTACCTCCGGAGAGATTCAAACACTTTAATTCCCAACCAAGTAATAAACGCAGCCAATATCCCTACTCCCAAACTAACCGTTGCAGACACAGCAGGAGAAAGCCAAGGTTCTGGAACCCCCAAGCTAGATACTAGTGAACCAATAGGGTATTTTGCAGCTTCCTGGGGATTTGTAGTACCGGGAAATTGCCCAGCGATGGAAGCAACGAACGAACTAGCAGCCAAGCCAACACCAACAATTGCAATGGTACTTTGGAAAGAGCGATCGCGTTCCGAGCTTTCTATCTCAGTTACCCCACGAATTGCATTAATCAAGTCAGTTAATAATATCACACCAACATTCAAGCTTTCATAGTCATTTTTAACTTGTTCTAAATATTTGAGTCTTATTTCTTCAATAAATTTCTGGAGAAATTCCAAATTCCGAGGGGTTTGTAAATTAGTAATTTTTTGTTTGATGGTTTCTAGTTGTTTTTCAATTACTTGCTGTAGTAAGTCAAAATCAATAGAATCTTGCTGTGTATTTAGCTTTTGCTGAATTATAGCTAGCCGTCTTTCATAATTGAGGAGATTAATTTCAATAGTACGTTTTTGAGTAGCAAGGTAGTTTAGGTTAACAGAATAACGCCAAAGCGTTTCCTGAGCATTAACTAAAGTTTGACGCAGTTTATTTAAATCTAACTTACCAGACTTGGCTTTGTTAAAGTCCTTTTGGTATTGCTGGATAGCAACAAAATCATCGCGTAATTTATTTTTCAAATACTGACTTTGAGCATAAGCCCAGAGAATTTTACTGCGATAAGCAAACAAACGCAGCCAGTCAAAGTTAAATTCAGAAGCTTTCCTGGCAGTTTTGGCATCTGGATAAATAGCAATAATAACATAGTGATTATCCTGAATATCTTGAATATTGAAAGTATTTTGTAACTCAGATGGTATATGCAAGCGGTAATTGTAAAACTCAAATAACATTCCCCCAAGGAATGGACTTTTACCAGTAAATTCCAAATTCACATTTAAACTACGTGCGCTTACTTTACTGCATTCTTGAGCGATAATTTCTGCTTTATCTGGAGTAAAATTCGAGAGTTGTCCCGATAGCATCCATACCTGTCCAATGGTGCTGTGGGTATTGGCTAATCTGTTTTCTATTTCCGCTTTTAGATCACCAAAACAACTAATAGGCAAAGCCTCATTTTTACCCTGCTGCACATTTCCCAAGGAATGCTCAACAGAACAGTCTAACAGTAATCCGTAACTATCCCCCAAGCGCACTGGGTAATACCAACCCTTCAAACTATGCTGTTTTGTACTGCTGTCAAAGGTTTCTCTACCTCGGTTCCCCAAAAGTTCAACATATTCAGCTTCTATAGCATCTCGTTGTTTGAGTAAAGGGTGAATTCGTTCGGGAAATCTGCGTAAAAAATATTCCTGATTAGCAGTTATGTCTGCGTTGTTGTCTCCCAACCCATCCCGCAGGTCATAGATAAATAAATCCAAGGTAGGATAAATAAGTTCACTCATAAAGTTGATGCTATCAGGAGTTTTGTTGTTTCGGGAGCCAGTTTTGCAGACGCTTGAGAAAACTTAGCTTTTTCGCTGCTTTGTCTGGGTCTTTCCTGGTTAATACATTAATTGTTACATTCAAAATCTCATCACTTTCGCGATCTGGTTCTCCTTCAAAGTAGCCGAAAGTCGTTGGCTGGTTATTATCACTGATTAATTCTGTTTCTAATTCCTTTTGGGTAGGCATTTGCGCTGAAGGAATATTACCGCTAACTGACTGTAATTGAGTTAAGGCTGTTTGATAATTTTGATACAGAGCCGGGTTTGCCTCAATGGTTGCAATTAATCCTTCTTTAATAAAATCCCAGTCATCGGGGTCAAGGTATAGTTGGGAAGCAGTGGTTTCCAAAGCTTCTTTTTCATCTGGAGTAAGAGGGGTTGGTAATTGTTCTAAGGCGATGAGCAGAGCTAGTAAAGTGATTTTAGGTGGTTCAGCCATAGAATTAACCAAATAAGCTATAGTCTTAAATAATACTAGCGCTAAACAAAAATCATGCTGCGACAGGCTCTAGTCGTTGGTATAAATAATTACCCTGGGTTGCAAAATCTGAAGACTCCTGCTGGCGATGCCGAGCTAATTGCAAGTTTACTCCAAAAACATGGTGGTTTTCAGGTTGTAAAACGACTACCTGTAAAAGATAATCAAGGATTGCTGAGTGTTGATGAAAACCCATCTCCACAGCAGTTAGTTACTGCGACAACACTCCAAGAAGCGATCGCAGAACTTTTTAATCCCCAAGGCAATGATGTACCAGATACCGCTTTACTTTACTTTGCTGGCCACGGACTGCGAAATGATAAAGGTATAATAGAAAGTTTTTTAGCAACTAGTAATGCCAACCCACGGAAGGATGTTTGGGGTGTGTCGTTAAACTGGTTACAGCGAATTTTAAAATCAAGTCCGGTAAAGGAACAAATTATTTGGCTTGACTGCTGCTATGGTGGCGAATTACTAAACGGGCAATTTCTTAATTTTGATGAAGCAAACCCTGGTGAACGGGGAAAAGGACGTGATCGCTGTTTTATTGCGGCTTGTGGTGATGCATCTGTTGCTTATGGAAATGCAGAACACGGTATATTGACCAGTCTTTTATTAAAAGGTCTAGACCCACAACGCTATGAAGTTAATCAGTGGATTAATAACTACAGTTTGACTGATTTTATTATTCAACAGCTAGAAAATGATGAGAAATTACGAACCTTTCCTCAGCGTCCGTCATACAACAATTCGGGGGGAGAGATAAAACTGATTCAAGGAGCTAAACAATCTAAGGTAGTAATTTTCAATCAGTTACAAAATAATATTTGCCCCTATAAAGGATTGGCTGCTTTTGAATTTAATGATGAAGACCCCAAATATTTTTATGGACGGACTGCACTGACTGATGAATTGCTAGAAAAATTAAGACGAGGTAACTTTATAGCCGTGATGGGAGCATCAGGTTGTGGAAAATCTTCAGTAGTTAAAGCAGGGCTACTTTATCAATTAAAGTTAGGGCAAAGATTGTCTGGTAGCAATGAATGGAAAATTCTGCCTGTCATTCGACCTGGAGATAATCCTTTGTACTCTTTAGCAGAAGCATTTACTGGCAAAGATAGCAAAAAAATGCTTATTCAGCTTCTAGAAAAAGAGCTTAGAGATAATGGTGCTGACAGATTACAAGATTTGATTGCTGAAGAAATTGAAAAGTATAGTCGGGTTGTATTAGTAGTTGACCAGTTTGAGGAAGTTTTTACCCTCTGCCAAGATATTAAGGCACGACAGCAATTTTTTGACTGCTTGTTGGGTGCAGTGGAAAGCTCTAATAATAAGCTATGTTTGGTAATCACGATCAGAGCAGATTTTGTTGGCGAGTGTGCAGTATATCCCAAATTAGCCAAGCAAATTCAGCAAGATTTGGTCACGGTCACTCCTATGACAACAGAGGAATTAACCGAAGCGATTAAAGAACCTGCATCACAAGTTGGCTTGGGCGTGGAAGAAACATTAGTAATCCAGATGATTGCTGATGTCCAAAAATCCCCTGGAAGTTTACCACTATTGCAGTTTACCCTGATGGAACTCTGGGAAAAGCGCAATATTAATACTACCGAAAATACAGAATCTAATTCTCAACTATTAACCTTGCACGCTTACCAGAAAATGGGTGGTGTGATGGGGGCACTAAATCGTCACGCCCAACAAATTTACAATTATACAAATTATAAGTCAGCATCTCCTTCACAAAAACGCCAACCTCAAGAGCAAGAATTGATTCGGCGAATTTTCTTAAAGTTGCTACGAACTGGTGAAGGAGTTAAAGATACTCGCCAACCACAACCAAAAACTAAATTAATGGCAATTGCGGGAGAGGATTCACAAGCACAGGCAGTTTTAAGTCAACTGATAGAAGAATTAATAAAATGGCGATTGTTAGTAACATCAGAAGTAGAAATTTCGTTTGGGGAATCTTCACAATATATACAAATAATTGACCTGATCCATGAAGCATTGATGTCAGAATGGGAAGAGTTTGCACAATGGCGAGAGAAATACAGACAAATACTTAGGTTACGTGATCGTGTGGACGATGCTTTCAAGGTATGGAATGCACATGGTAGAAAGGATGAAGATTTAATGATGGGAGGATTACTAATAAAAGTTAATATCGAATGGCTCAATCTGGAAGGGGATCTAGAGCCATTAGTAAAGGATTTTTACAAACAGAGCAATGATTATAAAGAAAAAACTTTTACCAAAAAAGAAATTGGAGATAAAGCTTATCCCTCTATTGCGCCTTTGTACGATATTTATAAATTGAATTTAGCTGTTGAATATGCCAAAGCTGTTGTTATTGTCAGATGCAATAATGGTATGGGTACAGGTTTTATGATTGCACAGAATTTACTAATGACATGTAATCACATTATTGCTAGCCTGGATGACGCAGAACAATCGACGTTTACTTTTAATTACCAACTAGATATAACTGGTGAAAGATGCACTACACACACTGTTCAGATGTTACCAGAAGGTAAATTTTACACAAATCATGAACTAAACTATACAGTTGTCACTTTAAAGGATTTGCCTAATTTTGGTAAACCTTTAATCCTCAATAGTCAGCCATTAAAGGTAAACGAAGAATTAGCAATTATTCAGCATCCACATGCAGAGCTTAAAAAAATTTCAATGCTTTGTAATGTTGTTTACACAGATAATAATGTAATTCAATATACTAGATCTACTTCTCCAGGCTCATCAGGTTCTCCTGTATTTAACGTTAACTTTGAGGTAGTTGCTATTCACCATAGTGGTGGGATGCTATTGGAACCTGGTACAGAGAAACGTTATTTGCGAAGTGAGGGTACGAGCATGATAGCTGTATTAAAAGATTTGAAGATAAATGCTCCGGATATTTACGCTTGCTTGCACTCTATTTATAGTTAATTAATACCAATCAGAGTTGAGATATCTTAGCTGTTGTAATTAACCTTTATTTTTGTTAAAATTTGTTGACATACATCAGTAACAATACTCATTAACTTTCGGACTACACTATGACTTCATTGCTATAATTTATTCTTAAGTAAAAAACTTAACTTAACACTGCCCACATGAGTCGAGATGCTTTAGTTGTAGGAATCAACAAATACCCTTTCCTTAAAGATTCAACAGGTAACTACAAGCATCTCACGATCCCTGCCACTGACGCAGAAGCGATTGCCCAACTTTTAGAAAACCACGGTGACTTCCGAGTTAAACGGTTTCCCAACATTATAATTGATGAACGACTACAAGTAGATTCAAACACAACCGTTGAAGCATGGGCGTTGAAACAAGCTATAGCTGACCTATTTTTACCAAAAAGTACAGAAATACCAGAAACAGCACTATTGTTTTTTGCAGGGCATGGAATCAGAGAGGATTTGAACGGTTTAATAGAAGGTTTCTTAGCAACCAGTGATGTCAATCCTAGAAAAAGTCAATGGGGTGTATCTCTGCAATGGTTATGGAAAATATTACAGCAAAGTAAAGTACCACAACAAATTGTCTGGCTAGATTGCTGCTTTAGTGGAGAACTACTCAACTTCAACGATACTGAACTTAGAAGCCATAGTTCAGGATGCGATCGCTTTTTGATTGCTGCATCCCGTGACTATGAAGTAGCCTATCAGCAGTTAGATGGTAAACATGGGGTATTTACAGGCGCACTTCTAGCAGGACTGAACCCCCATTTAGTTCCAGAAGAAGAATGGATTACCAACCTGACGCTAGCAGTTTCCGTTGAGCAGAAGCTACAAGCATACTATAAGCAAACAAAAATTCCGCAGACCCCACTGATAAGCAACCACGGCGAAGTTATTAAACTGATTCAAGGAAAGGCTAAACCCTACGAGGAAGCCACTGTTGGTAACACTTCCACAAAACAATTGCAGATACTATTGCATTGGCTGATTCGACTCTTAGAGGATGATGCAATCGAAAGCATCCAAGTTGATTCAACAGCGATACCTGGGAAAAACTTGTCGGTGGCGGCTAATAATATTGTTGTTTTTTATAAAGATGGTAATTCAAGTTTTATACAAACTCAGGACACTGAAAACTGGGAGCATCAAAATCAATTAGACTTAGAGCGACTTGTACCAAACTCAAAGCTGGCGATGCTGGTGCTAGAACGCTACATACAGAATAACAATCACAATAACAATACCCATTTAAGAGACACAAAATACAAAATTACTCGCTCGGATATATTAGCTGAATTAGCTAAACATGAATTAAACCCAACACCAAAGCGCAGTGAGGCAGAAATCCTTGCCAACTTTAATAGTGCTTCTAGTATCGGAAGATATTGGTTACGCAAAATAGACGGTAAAAAAATTCCTCGTTCCGAGCTACCCCAAATTATCGAACTAATCGAGCAGGGAAGCCGAACAATTTTACTAATAGACCGTCCCGGAAGCGGTAAAACCTGTATGTTGCTCGACCTTGCTGATTACATTGAACACGAAAAAACATCGGTTTGGGGACTTCTATTTATTAAAGGTGATAATTTTACAAATGTTAGCAGTGAACAGGAATTAACAGCCCACGGCTTACCGGAAGATATCGTTGGTCAATGTGCGCGTCTAGCTGATTACCGCAAAGTTGTGGTAATTATTGACTCTCTTGATGTTTTATCTCTTAGTCGTCAGCATAGTTCTCTCAAGGTTTTTCTGGGAATTATAGACCGACTAGAAAAACTTGAGGGAGTTACGGTGATTGTTGCCTGTCGCAATTTTGACTTGGAGTACGACCCTTTACTTCGAGGACGTTCCTGGCAACATAAAATCAATCTACAACCACTAAATTTCGACACTCAAGTTAAGCCATTCTTAATCGACTGGCAGGTTGATGTTTCTAAAATCACTCCAGTATTACGGTCATTATTGCAAATACCTCAAAACTTGCGGATTTATGAAAGACTAGCAAAACTCGGTGTTTCATCACAACCAGCATCGGCTTATGAACTTTACAACAGCTTCCTTGAGGAAGTGGTAGTTAAAAATTTAACACTCGGAACTGAGGCTATAGACGCTTTGCAAAATATGGCTGAACAGTTAATGCAGCAAAGAACTCAGTCATATAGTAAAGTATCTTTTGAAGCAAGCGAAGATACCGTCAGGCAATTAATTAGCCAGGAAGTGCTGCTGGAAACTTCCCCTGGAATTCTAGAGTTTAGCCACAAAACATTAGCAGATTGTCTTACTGTCCGAGCTACACGGGCTAAAAACCAAACTTTGGCACAATTCATCCTCGAACATCCCCAACTTCCCTTTATTCGTCCAGCAGTTCGAGCGTTTTTCTTTTACCTGCGTGCATATCAACCGGATGCCTTTAGGCGGCAAGTATGGGAAGTATTATCCCACGATGAAATTGCATATCACGTTAAGCGGCTTGTAAGCGAGTCTTTTGCTGAAATAGAACCAGTTGAGGAAGATTGGCGATCGCTGCGCCGAATTTTCCAAAATTATCCCGATTTATTTCGACGCTTACTATGGCGAGCAAACAACGGCACTTGGTGGAATATCATTACACAACACTGGTTACCTGAAGCCAAGTTAGCACAGGAGCGGGAAACCTGGTTGCTTCAATTTGTCCATTGGTTGGGAGCATGGATGAATAAATATCCTGCGGAAATAGTGGCATTTTGGAGACAAGCGATCGCTCAACAATGGGCAAACCCACAAAATCTTGCTGGAAGTATCCGTTCCATGTTAAACAATTTTGAAGCATGGGATACTTCAGGTATCCAAGAATTGCTAGAAACTTTGGTTGAAAATTTTGAGATAGAAAAACACGATCGTCTTGGCAGATTGCTTAGTCGATGGGTGCAGTCCACTAATAGTGGAGATATTCTGTTGTGGAAGTACATTACTAAAAATGTTTTACCTGAAGATGTACGCAATTGGGATTTCAGAAATAAACTACATTGTCAACCGCATGAGTTTCACCAAGAAAATTTCCTGGTAGAGCGATTGAAACAATCTGATTTATTGCTGACTCTAGCATTAAATGAGATGGAAGGGTGGAGGGAGCTTTTATCTCTAACATCTTGGGGTTTACAGCATAGTCAGGGAGTTATTCATTCTGTGGACAGCCTAAGATTTCTTCTCCATAGCTTGGAAACTGCACTAAAATTTCGGTCTAGAAAAAATGATACTTGGTGGCAAACAAATGAGCCGCGCCTACGTACACTTGAAATAGATTTTATCAGTTACTTTGTTACCCAAGCTTACAAAGAAAACATCGAAGCTAACATACCTGGAATCGAGAACCTATTACAAGATGAAAAGCTTTTCCGTGGGAGCCGACTCAAGTATGAACTAGGCGAACTTATGAATATGGCTTATCCGTACATTTCTGAATCAGTACGGATAGAAAACCAAACTATGATTTTGTCTTTGTGTTCTGAAAGAAAGAAGTACGAAGAAGAATTTTCATGTTGGGCATATCGCGAATTTTATAATTTTTTCCTTTGGATTCCATGTATATTCAGAACCCCAGAAATACAAACTTTTATCGACACTTGGCAAAATTGCTTTGGCTATAGCCGCCCTGAACCTGATATTCATAACAGGGGTGGATGTGTAATGCCACCTTTATCTTCGCAAGATTTACTCAAGCTCTCCAATAAAGGACTTTTTCAGTTACTGGACTACTACAAAGCACATAAAAATCGAGATATATTCAACAGAGATATGATTGGTGGTTTGAGCGAAGTTAAAGGGGTATTACGTGATGCTTGTTCCCTGCATCCAGAACGTTTTATCGGGTTATTTACAAGTTTTATCCAAGAAAATCTGCATCAAGATTATGTATGTGCTTTAGTAGAAGGAATTACATTTCACCTACGTTATCGTTTTGGAAATGTCAGACCAGCACAGCAATGGGAACCCATCGAACCTCTTCCAGAAGGAGAAGCGATCGCATCTACTTTACTCAATTGGTTGGAACGCTACTTTATAATTTGGGAAGATGGTCAGACAGTTCGCTACGCATTGGCAGCTTGTTGTGATGTTTTAACCGATAGTGAATCAGCCGAACGCTTATCATTATTAATTTTCTGGCTTTATAATAAATACCCTGAGGATAGAAAAATCAGGAGAAACAGTCACGATCTTCTGACTACAGCAATTAATTCGATACATGGATTTGCAGCCGACAGTGCTATTAAATTGTGCAACAGATTGTTAGAAAAAGAACAACCTGTCCCCGACCTGTTATTGTTACTGCTGCGTCATGCTGCAAGGGATGCAGCGATTTATGTGCGGATTCCTATTCTCCAACATCTTCCTTTTTTGATTCACAAAAACCCTGATTTGGGATGGCAATTATTGGCTGATGTTTTCAAAGAACCTCAACCTCATTTATGGAAATATACAGATTTATGCTTTTATTACCAATATCACCACAATTTTGATATAGTTGCCACCTACCTAAATCGTCTTTTGTATGAAGGTATGGAAGAAGCTGGTGATATTTGGGGACGACTTTCTGCATTAGCAAGCTTGGCTGGACACATCAGCCAGGAACAATTATTTGCCACTTTAGTAAAAAGTAACAGTAATGCGGCTTGGCAAGGAGTAACTCAAGTATTTATAGCAAATTTAGAATTAAAAGAACATACAGAAAATTGCATTACTGGACTTATTAATGTTTTAGGTTATAAAAATATATCACAGGATATTATTGGCAAGATTGATAGATGTTTTGAAGAAGAAAGCAAAAGAGCCTGCATCAGGCAAGAGTTTGCGCTTGTATTTCTTGAAGCACTTCCAGCATCTGCAAGAGATATCGATTTTGATGGGTTTCTTGAATGGCTAGGTTACGAATCGCGACGAAACCCTTTATCAGTGCTGGAATTAACTGAAACACTGGCAGCAAAATTTGAAAGTAGGATGAATGTAAGTTTCTTGTGGCGAACAGAACCATTAATTGCAGCATTAAACGAAATTTTACGAGAAGCTGATGAAACTGACGATCCAAAACTAATCCAGCGTGCTATCAACTTACAAGACAGTTTTTTGAAGCTGGATATGCGCGGAATGGAGGAACTACTCAACAAAGCAGGACAAGACTAAAGTAACAGAAAAAAATAAACTGGAAAGTGAAGATACGATAACACAGGCAGTAGCAATTACAGAATAGAAAAGAGATCAGTATAGAAAAGAGATCAGTATGCTATTTTGTAACGTCTCAAGCGTATTGGTCAGGCGATCGCCTGCGAATTATAACAACTTATTGATTGCAGTTCGCTCTTGGTAGTAGACTAACGCAATATTTTCACGATTTGTTGGGTTTAGTTTCATACCCTTCCGGATATTGCTACAATCCAACCCATGATTCTCCTTAACTCAACTGTGTTAAATCATCCGCATGAGTCGAGACGCGCTGGTAGTAGGAATTAATCAGTATCCTTTTCTCAAGGATACTCCAACAAGCAAAGCCAAAAATCTTGTGTCTGCTGCTAACAACGCCGAAGTGATCGCCCAACGATTAGAAGAATATGGCAATTTTCGCGTGCGGCGGCTACCAGAAACGCTTCAGGGCGAACAGCGTCAAGTAGCATCTGAGGGCTTGGTCAAGTCTGATACTTTAGAAGAGGCGATTATTCAATTATTTAACCCAGTAGGCGCAAGTATTCCTGAAACAGCCCTGTTATATTTTATCGGTCATGGTTTGCGTAAAAATCGCGGCGGCGTAACTGAAGGGTTTTTGGCTAGCAGCGATGTCGATCCGCGAAAAAATCAGTGGGGTGTTTCCCTGCGATGGTTGCGAGAACTGTTGCAAAAAAGCCCCGTTAAGCAGCAAATAGTTTGGCTAGATTGCTGCTACAGTGGAGAACTCTTCAATTTTGCCCAAGCAGATTTAGGGACATCACTACAAGAACAAACGCGGTTTTTAATTGCTGCATCCAGAGAATTTGAACTAGCTGAGGAAGATATTGATGGTAAGCATGGGGTATTTTCCAAAGCACTTTGGCAAGGACTAGATCCCAGACAACAGCCAGATGGTTTAGTTAACAATGACAAATTGATTGAGTATATTGCCCAAACCCTGAAAGATATTCCCCAACAGCCGATATGGTATAACCCCAACCAAGAAATTATTCTCACTGGTGAACGGGAAGATATTCTGATCGATATCCCAGATGGAGTTTGTCCTTACAAAGGGTTACGCTTTTTTGAAGTTGCAGATGCTGATTATTTTTATGGGCGAGAACTATTAACTCAAAAGCTAATTCAAAGTATTCAAGTGGGGAAAGGAAATTTTTTAGCAGTCTTGGGGGTATCGGGGAGTGGTAAATCTTCTCTGTTGCGGGCGGGTTTGATTTACCAGTTACAGCAACAGCGACGATTACCGGGAACAGAGGAATGGAAAATTCGGATTTTTACTCCCGGAGAACAACCTTTGATAAGTTTAGCCACGGCTTTTTTGGATGAGTCAGCCACAGATATTCAGCGTGCAGAACATTTGAAAATAGCCGAAGATGCAATAAATGAAGGAGCAACAGGACTAGCAAGATTAATTAAAGCATCGCGATCGCCCCGCACTCTATTAATTGTCGATCAGTTTGAAGAGATTTTTACGGTGTGTCAAAATCCAAGCGATCGCCAGCAGTTTATTGCTAGTTTATTAGGAGCGCTGCAACAAACAGCAGATAAACTCTGCCTCATATTTGCCATGCGCGATGATTTTTTAGGTAAGTGTGCGGCATATCATGAACTGGCTGATTTAATAGAAAGCAATTTAGTGATGGTAACTCCCATGTCTGTGGAAGAGTTACAGCGAGCAATTCGCGAACCCGCCGCCAAATTAGGGCGGAAGATTTAGGAGAATTTAATCAATGCTATTCTCCAAGATTTAGGAGTTGCAGTAGAACAACCCACACAAGAAGCCGAGCCGGGAATGCTGCCTTTGTTGTCATATACTTTAGAGCAGCTTTGGCAACGGCAAACATTAAATTGGTTGAAACTAGATAGTTATCACCAATTAGGCGGAGTGCGAAAAACTCTAGAAAATTTGGCAGAACAAACTTACAAAGAACTGTCAGTTGAAGAACAAAAAATAGCAGATCTGATTTTTATTAATTTGACTCAATTAGGGGAAGGTACACCAGATACACGCAAGCAAGTTCCGCAGCGAGATTTAGTTTCTTTGAGTAAATCTGCACAGTTGGTAGAGCAAGTAATTCAAAAACTGGCAAAAGCCAAGTTAAGCTGCTACGCAGCTAAATTTAATAAACAGCATTACCTTTATTTTTGATCTTGCGCTCCCATTGAATAACAAGACCTCCTTCATTTAACAATTTATTTAACAGATCTTCTAGCTGTGAAACTGACTCAAATAATCTATGAGCTATATATTCTTTTGCTGAATGCCAAACCAGTTCAATTAAATTATAATCTGGGCTATAGGCTGGTAAAAATTCCAGGATAATATTTGGCATTTCTGCCTCAATCTTATCTAAAATATCTTTTCTTTTATGGAAGCTGGCATTATCTAGGATAATGACTATTTTCGCTGAACAATCATTGAAAGTTTCAATGGAATTCCCTTGCTCTATCCATTCTTGCAAGAGGAATTTATTTAAGGATTTAAGCTGCTCGTAAAAAACATCTGCATTTCCCTTTTTAATGACAAAATTCATTCTCTTCTTATCATGATAACGCAGCCCTCCCATAATATTTACTCTTCCTTTTCTCCTTTGTCCCGTCACTTTCTTTCTATGACCTTTGCGAACCCATGTTTTTCTTCTTATGACTCTTAAACTAAATCCGCTCTCATCCCAAAACCATACCTGTAAACGCTCTGGATTTTCTTTAGTTATTCTTAAATATTCTGATAATTTTTCTTTAAACGCCTTACGTTTTTCAGGATTCTGTTTGTCCTCCAGGCTATACTTTGCCCAGAGGTAAACGTACTTTTTTCGCTCTAATATTCTCCTAACTTGAGAGCCACTTAACTTAATTCCTGTTATTTCTTCGAGATATGTTGCTAGTCTAGCTGCTCTCCATCTTCCAAATTCGTATCCATATTCTGCCGGCTCTTTTTCAACGACTTCTAATAACAAATCCTCATATTCTTTAGTAACTTTACGGAAATTTCCTTCTCTTCTTCCATCTAAAAAACTTTCTAGGTTATCTGGATCGCCGTGAACTGCCCAATATGCTACTGTTGGATATGCAATCTCTAAAAAATTACTAATCTCTTGGTAACTTTTTCCATCATTTATCAACAATAAAATTAAAACCTTCTCTCTTACATAGGGATTCTCATGCTCTTTTAACGTTTTTAGTAGCCGTTCCTTCTGCTCTTGAGAAAGATGGTTTTTTGCTGGCATATATGGCTGGTATCGCGCTCGTTACTCAATTTTATATTATACAATCAAGCTGCGTAGCAGCTTAATTGTGACTAGCGAACAACGCCGAGGTGAGGATAAGGTAGCGGTAGTAGATGTGGCTCATGAAGCCTTGATTCGCCATTGGTCGAGGTTGCAGAATTTACTAGATAATAATCGAGAGGCGATTAGAACTGAGCGCAGAATTCAAACTGCGGCTGAGGAGTGGGAAGATAAAGATAAGTCTGTTGATTATTTGCTGACAGGCTTGAGATTGGCAGAAGCCGAGAAGTTTTTACAACAGCAAGTTGATATTGTACCGCTATCAGGTTTGAGTTGTGAGTTCATTGAGGCGAGTCAGCAAGAACGCGATCGCATTACTAGGGAACTTGAGCAACTCGAAAAAGATGAACTTGAACGAGAACGACTTGCACAACAGCAAGAATTACAACGAGAGAAAAAAGCACGGCGTGGTTGGCAATGGCTTGCGGGGGTACTGGGAATGATTGCTACAGCCACAATCGGATCATTTGTTTACCGCGAAGTTTTGCGGCAAACAGCGATTCGGCGAAAATAGAAGGTTCGTGTCACCAGGTGCAGCCTTGTAAAGTTTTGTAAAAATGATCGATTTTTTAGGCTTGATTGATAAGAAATACAAATAATAACATTGCCTAGTTTGTCTGCTTTTAGGCAATGTTTTTTAGTTTCGAGACGGAGCGATAACACTTTGACACATAAACTTCGAGGCTCTCCAAGCTCTGTTTTAGGTAAAGTTATTTTACTGTCTCTGCACTAGAAAAAGTATTTGTGCAACTTATCTTTTTGCGATCGCGCTTAAATCTCGTATCAATCTCTGCAACTGTTGCTATATAAGGTTTATAGCCATAGGCTGCACTTGGTGGCACGAACCTTCGATCTACGCCTATCACTGTTTTAGTAAATTCAGACTTCATCCAAAT
>JANBVI010000032.1 GCA_024239075.1 Fischerella sp. CENA71
TTAAATATCAATGGATTGAGCTCGATGCTTATTCTAGCTGGCAAACGTTTGTTGAATCTCTGGAAAAAATACTCAGAGAATTTGGACAAAACTATGTAATTAATTTTGAGTAACTACTTATTACTGGTGATCATTGTTTATATCGTCAAAAAGGACGACTTCCAGCAAGACTTATCCGCTTCATCACTCGTCTGTGATTGGGATGAAATGCTTCGCCGTAGTGAAGAGTAGAATAGACAATATCACCAATAGATCATTTATATTAGTTATTTTTGAGCAAGCACCTCTTTCGGAGTAATTTCGGCGTATTGCTCAGGAGTCAAAAATCCTTCCCTAACATTCACTTGCTTGGGTATAAGTTTGAGATTGTACCACATATCTGCAACTTGTTGTTGCTTATTAATAATTTTTTCAGTAATTGGTACTAATGCAAAATTATATTTCTCATGCATTATCTCCAACATTGGTGGATCAAGTTGAGTCACAGGAGCAAGCAATTGTGCTATTTCTTTGGGGTTATTCTTTGCCCAAACTTGTGCTTTTTGCAGTTCCTCTAAAAATACTTTGATTACTTCCGGATTTTCTTGATAAAACTTGCGTGTTGTAGAGTAAAAGTTGTTAGTATCCCGCAAATTTCCGCCATCTATCAAAACACGACCAACTTTGTTTTGGACATTTCTAGTGACAAAAGGTTCCCAGATAAACCAAGCATCTACTTTTCCTTGACTAAATGCAACGTTTGCATCTGGAGGTGGTAGATAAACAGGATTAATATCATTAAGTTTTAAACCTTCTTTTTCTAATGCTTTAACGATTAAATAGTGACCAATAGATGCTTTTTGAGAAGCAATTTTTTTACCTTTTAAATCTTTGACGCTTTTGACGGTCGAATTAGTAGGAACTAACAGCGAAATTGATCTACCATCAGAACTATTAGCAGCCAGGTATACAATAGGAGTCCCGGCTGCTTGAGCAAATACAGGAGGTGACTCAGCTGTAGAAGCAATATCAAGTCCACCTGCATTCAGAGCTTCTAATTGTTGTGGCCCAGCAGCAAACTCAGGCCACTCTACTTTATAACCAAGGGATTCTAATCTTTTGGCGAGAGTACCTTTCTGTTCCAAGACAGCTAGAGCTGTAAGTTGTTTAGAGCGTACAATTCTAATGACTTTTTGAGTACCATTACTTGTACTAGCTGTATTTGCTGTAGGCGAAGTCGTTTGTTGAACTGAATTATTTTGTGGTCTACTGCAACTAAATACTGTGGTAGATAATACTAAGCTATAGCCGAGGATAAATAGTGCTGAACGACGAGTGATGATTCGGTGCTTCCAGGATGTAAACTTATCTGGTAAATCTTTCATTAATTGGCTCATTTTAATTATTGTTTGTTGATGTTTAATTGCAGTGATGTTTTTGTAGAAATTAGTTTTATGATGATAACGACCACAGATAGATACTTAATTCAAAAAACCGAGAATTAAGGAAGTAAGGTGGGTAAATTCCCACCTTAAATTTGAGAGGAGGCTACTGTGGCTGAAACTTGTGATTTATTCAGTTATCAGTTATGAATAATTTTTACTGTTTACTATTTACTGACAACTGAATTTAGGAATATTGGGTTACTTGGGGTAATTCTTGATTGAGTACCCAGTTACCAATATCACGGAACTTGTAATCTACAGGATCGTGGAGGGTGAAAGTACGCAAATCTCGCCAGTAACGGTCAAAGCCATATTTGCTAGCTGTAGAACGGGTTCCCATAACTTCAAAGATACGGTTGGTGATATTTAGCCCAACACGGGTAGCAAAGGTTTTAGCAGCGAAAACTGCGATCGCTACTTCTCCCCTCTCTTCAAAAGTCAGGCTAGCTTCTTTTTCCCACGCCTGTTGCACTTGGCTCAGGGTGCGATCGCTCAATGCAATAGCTGCTTGTAGTTCTGTCCAGAGTTCACCGTAATGATACAGGATATACGGATCTTTTTTAGCACTGTCTACCCCGGATGTAATCCAAGGTTTTGTTTGATTTGTGGTATATCCTTCAGCTGCTACTAGCGCCCCTTGTGCAATACCCAGATAAACGTATGTTTTGGTTAATTGAGCGATGATTCCCAAAAATGTAGCAAAAGCACTATCAGGAGGATGAGGATATCCCAGGATTTCATCTTTTTTTACCAAAACATCGTGAAAAGTAAAGGTGTCACTATCAGTCCGTCGCTGACCGATGTTGTCCCAATCTTGGTTAGAAGCGACACCAGCTCTGTCTTTAGGAATGATAAATAACCAAGGTATTTCTGTACCATCTTGAAGAGCAGAGAATACACGCAAATCTGCAATAGCAACACCCGTACCAAAACTTTTTACTCCATTAACCCGAAAATGCTCACCATCTGGGGTAACTTTCAGTCTGGTATCGCGCGTGTTGATGGCATTTGCCCAGAATAAATTATGTTCGGCAGTTTGGCGATAGTATCTTTCTTTTTGCTCGCCTGTGCCAGAAACATGAGCTAAAGCTGTTAAATTTAGGTGATTGCCATACAACTGCCCAATCGAACCATCTGCTTTCGAGAGTTCTTGGACAATTTTTAAAGCTTCTATCCAAGTTGCACCAGTTCCACCATATTCGTTTGGTACTACCAAAGGCAACAAACCGCTTTCTCGTAGTAGTTGGATTTCTACATCTGGGAGTCCGGCTTTGGTATCTCTTTCTACTGCTGTGGTAATTAGTTCCGCGGACAGTGAAGAAGCGATCGCAATCCAATCTTGAGATTCTTCTTTAAGTAATAGTTGCACCATAGTTGATATTAGTGGTTAGTGGTTTACTATTCCTGTCACACCCCTTTTATGCAGCTTCCGAGTTTAGAGCATAATCGTGTGAGCGATCGCCTTCTTGCTTACCCATGACATACTGTAAAATCTTCTCTACTATTTGGGCAAACTCTGCATTTCCTCTAGGTCGTGGACGTGGGAGATCAATTTTCACATCCATACCAATCTGACCGTTTTCAATCAACACCACTCGGTCTGCAAGCACTACTGCTTCTTCCACATCATGAGTAATTAGCAGTGCAGTAAATCCCTGTTCTTGCCATAAGTTCTCTAATAATTGCTGCATTTCAATCCGTGTCAGTGCATCTAAGGCTCCCAAGGGTTCATCCAGCAGCAATAACGAAGGTTTACTCGCTAAGGCTCTGGCTAATGCCACCCGTTGGCGTTGTCCACCAGAGAGAACAGCAGGCCATTCGTTAGCACGGTCTTCTAATCCTACTGCTCGTAATACTTGTAAAGCTGTTTGCTTGGCGTAAACTTTGGAATTGGAACCTAATAAACCTAACTCTACATTTGCCAATACTCGTTGCCAAGGCAGAAGTCGCGCATCCTGAAACATCATGCGGATAGTGGGATTAATTCGCTGATGAGAATATGTACCATTTAAAAACACAGATCCGCTACTGGCCTCATCTAGTCCCGCAACTAGGCGTAGCATCGTACTCTTGCCACAACCACTGCGACCGACAATAGCAACAAATTCCCCTGGTTGAAGCTCTAAATCAATGCCTTGTAAAACTGTTTTTATCCCAAAAGACTTTCTCAATCCTTCTAGTTTCAAATGCATTCCACGTGTTTTAGATTGCATACCAAAAACCTCTCATCTATGACTGAATTGATTATTGGCGAACAGAACGCTTCGGTGAATGTACTACCAATATCAAGTTACTTTCCTGACTTTTCTCTCAAAAATGCGTAATAACAGAGAACTAAATTAGTTGATGGGGTAACAACATTTTTGAATTGACATTTTCCCCTTGATAAACTGGTGTTTGTGAGACAAAATCCTGATTAAGTAAACGAGCTTGTATACTGAGTTAGCATCTTTGATTAAAGTACGGTTAATTGGTAGGAATACCGTATAATATTTATAGTAGTTTTACATAGATAAAAAGAAAAGACAAGGATATTTTGTAAAAAAATGCAAAATTTAAAGACCCTTTGCCCTTTAACCAACCTCTTGCAAAAGTTTAGTTTTGCAAGAAGTCTTATAAACAGAGTTCACAATGAAGGATGAAAATTTCTCTTCCCCTACACTCCACACCCTCATACCCTCACACCCGTTTTAACGCAATTCAAATCCCAAATTCTTCAATGCTTCCCGTAACCTATCCCGTCCTGATAAAGACTCAGCAAAGGCCACTCGTTTAGTTGAGTGTTCCGTCCAATCACCAGGAACATTCATCTTTTGGGAATTGTAAAAAGCTTTCATCACTTGATTGTAGAATGCGATCGCCTCCTCCTGCTCCTCCAATTTATACGTTTCGCGATGCAACACAGCGGTTTGGGGTAGACGTGGTTTCACCGCAGTTTCCACTAGGAGATCAGCATAACCAACACATAAACCAAACACAGCAAAAACATGAGGTGGTAAACCCAGAACCTCTGACACTTTTTCTGGATGGTTACGCAAAGCACCAATATAAACTGTCCCCAAACCAAGAGATTCCGCTGCCACGACTGCATTTTGCGCTGCTAATGCTGCATCTATCGCCGCCATCAAAAACATTTCTAAGTAATCTAAACCTTCATGGGGTAGTCCCCGACTCTCAGCAATATGTGTCAGTCTAGCCAAATCCGCCAACCATACCAGAAAAAGTGGACACTGGCGGATATGTGCTTGATTATTAGCTAGTTGTGACAATAGTTCCTTGCGCTGGGAACTTTCCACTGCTACTACACTCCACGTCTGGAGGTTCGAGGAAGTAGAAGCAGATTGTGCTGCTGCAATTAAAATCTCTAGAGTTCCTGGTGGTAAAGAATTAGGTAGATAAGCACGAATCGAACGGTGAGATAAAAGATTTGCAATACAGTCATTTCCAGGAATATCTATATCAAAATTACCTATACCATAACGGCGATTAAGTAAGTCAGTTGGAGTAGTCATGATTTTTTGTTGTTGGTTGTTTGTTGATGGTTGTTAGTTTCTTGTTTTCCAACCAACTAACAATTATCAACTAAATAACTAATATTATATTTTTTGCGAAATATTCGCATATTGCTCTGGTGTTAGCGTCACTTTTTTCACATCAATCTGTTTAGGAATTAATTTTAATTCATAAAATTTATCAGCTACTTTTTGTTGCGTTGCAATTAGATTTTCATTGATTTTTACAACACCGAATTGTTTACGTGCAGTTGCCTTTTTCATGGTATCTAAATCAATATTTAAGACTGGTGCAAGAGTTGCTGCAACTTCATCTCGATGTTTATCAGACCAATCTTCTAAATTTTTTATTTCTTCTATAACTGCCTTAACTATCTCCTGATTTTCTGTGACATATTTACGCCTAGCTAGGTAATATCCTCCTTGTTTGGTAATTCCTTCTCCTGTAATTAATACACGGGCATTAGCATTTTTCTCTGCTGCTGCATAAAAAGGGTCCCAAATTACCCAAGCATCTATACTGTTTTTCACAAATGCAGCACGGGCATCTGCTGGTGGTAAAAATACAGGTTGAATTTCACTATATTTGATACCTGCTTTTTCTAAAATTTGTACTAGCAAATAATGAGCGCTAGAACCTTTTTGCACTGCAATTTTTTTGCCTTTAAGGTCAGTTATAGTTTTAATAGATGAATTTTGAGGAATTAAAACCGCCGACCCAGCTGGATTAGGAGCAATACCAGCAACATAAGTTATATCTGCTCCTGCTGCTTGGGCAAAAATCGGTGGTAATTCCCCAGTATGACCAAAGTCAATACTGCCAACATTCATTGCTTCTAAAAGCTGTGGACCAGCAGGAAATTCAATCCATTCCACAGATACACCTTCTGGTTGAAGACGTTTTTCTAAAAGTCCTTTTGTTTTTAAAAGAATTGCCGATTTTTGATAGCCAAATCTGAATACAGATGCTTGGGTTGGAGTTGAATTATTAGCAGATACAGTAGTAGTATTGCTTGCATTATTCGCTGTGCAAGCGGCAAAGAGCAAGCTGAGACACAGGCTAATAATAAAAGCCCTAGCGAACGGAATAGGTATGAAAGATAGTATGTTATTTTTGTTTGAAACTCTCAATATTCTCATTCTTTTAAAGTTGATTTGCAAGCGATAAAAAATTAGCTTATTCATCCGATTTTACACTCTTGAATTTAAATGCAGTAATTGTATCGATTTACCAGTTATATGAATCAACTAATAACTGATAAATCCCTTCCCCTTCTCCTAGAAAGTAAAGGTTGTACGAATTGCGCCTACCCAAATTGGATCATTAGCACTGTTGTGTTCTGGCGCGGTAATCACATAGAAATCTGGAGTAATGCTAATGCGATCGCTCACACGAAAACGATAGAATGCTTCGATGTGTAAAGATGTATCTGGATCTTCTCGTCTTTGTCCCGCTACTCTGAAGTCATTGCTAGTAACTTTCGGTGGTATGCCAACTGTTATTCCACCCAAATTACCCTCTTTAAACAAATCTGGAAATGCAAAGGTAAGCGCACCATTAATAATAGTCGCATTACTATCACCATTATCTTGTTGATGAGCAAGGGTATAACCAAACCAACCACCCAAATTAAATTTTTCAGCCAGTTTCCAATTCAATTGCAGTCCAAAGTTATCTGATGTAGTAGCATTTTGTAGAAAAGGATTTCTAGCAAAAGCACTACCCGTGCCGCCAGTGAGATTGTTACCAGAATTAGTAGGATAGTATTTGTGAGTGTAAGTCAGCCCTATATCTAAATTCTTACTAGGTGAGATAGTCAGCTGAGAGATGATTGCCTGAGAGCTATTATTAAAAAGCCCTCCGTTGGGTTGATTAGCTGCAAAATCATCTGCTATGTAAGCTGCGTGTAGTTGCAATTTCTCACTAAATTTATAGGCAAAAGCCGCTCCTGCACCATCAAAACCAGGTCTGTAAACAGTCGGGTTGAATTGCCCAAATCGAGAGATACCCCCTTGTAAGAGGTTGCCATTTAAGGGGTTTAGTGTTGGTACATAAATAGGAAAATTGAGTGTCCTTGCACCTACCCAAACAATAGCTTTGTCACCGATTGGGAAACGATAATACAAGTTAGAAAGATAAAGGTCGTTGTCTTGAAATCTAGCCGATTTATCAAGGGCAAAACGGGTCATGTGAGTTCCCGTTTCTGTGACTAAGTTAGAAAGATTGCTTGCTATTAAATCAGTGTTCAGTTGGTCTTTGCCAGTGAAGCTGGTTTGAAAGGATAACCTAGCACGGTAAGAAAAAATGGTACTAGTTTCATCGCTAGTATCATCAGCAGGAGTATTGTTAGCGCGATCGCCAAAGGTATCAGCTACCAAGAAAACCACATCACCAACTAGTTTGGTGGTAGTAGAAAACTGATTAGCTTCTACTTCTGCTGTTCGGGCTTCTAGATTATCTACCCTTCCCCGTAATTCAGCTAGTTCTGGACCAAATTCCTCTGTCAGTCTTTGCAGTGTGGCTAAATCTTCTCTTGTTACCGAGTCTGCTGTCGCAGATGCAATCAGTTGACTGATTTGGTCTAAACAAGCATTTAACCCCGCCGCAAATTCATAGCGACTGAGGGGACGATTCCCGCGATAAGTTTTGTCAGGATAGCCAACAATACATCCATACCGTTCTACCAATGACTGGAGGGCAGAAAAAGCCCAGTCTGTGGGTTGTACATCGGAAAGTTCGGAGACTGATGTGATTGGTGAGTCAATCGTTGGTTGCGATGATGGTTGTGGGGTATTTTGTGTGATCTCTTGGGCAAGAGTTTTTGTACTCGCTGCTAAAAAAAGCAGCACTAAAAACATGGGTAAAGTCAGTAATAATGTCCAAACAGTCTTTTTCATTTTGATATAAACACGTAATCGATCTGGAACAAAATCTTTTGTCATTCCGCACATATCAGTCAGATGACATCGATATTTTGAAGATTTTTTCTACAAAAAGTTATTTCTATTGGAAATGATTATTGGGGATGAGAGAAAAGCTTTTGGCAGCAACCAATCTACCTTAATCATTAAAGTACGGTAAATTGGTAGAATTAGTGTATTTAAATCTTACTAGATAGCAGCATTTCATAAAAACTGTAGTAAATAAGTATTTTTGGCTACATTAATTCCAAATTAAGAATTAGAAAAATCTGCTTGTATATGGAAACAATGTCTGCTAACATACACTTTTTAGTAAAAAATACTAAAAACCGATAGATTTACTGTAATTATTTTTTTTGACATATTTGTAAGTTTTATAGGTAAATGTAATTAAGAGAAGTTATGACAGCATATGAAGTACAATCAGCTAGGTGAGAGTAACCTTAAAGTTTCAGAAATTTGTCTAGGAACAATGACCTATGGGCATCAAAATACAATTGAAGAAGCTCATCAACAACTAGACTATGCCATTGCCCAAGGAATTAATTTCATAGATGCTGCGGAGATGTATCCAGTACCACCGCGTGGCGAAACTCAAGGGAGAACAGAAGCTTATATAGGAGAATGGTTGAAAAAACAAGAGCGTGATCAACTCATCATTGCCACTAAAATTGCAGGTCCTGGCCGTCTTTTTCAATGGCTGCGGGGAGGAGATATTAAGATTGATCGTGATAACATCAAACAGGCAGTAGATGATAGTCTTAAAAGATTACAAACAGATTACATAGACCTGTATCAAATTCATTGGCCAGATCGCTATGTCCCAACTTTTGGACAGACTGAATATAATCCTCAATTTGAGCGAGAAACTGTCAGTATTGCTGAACAATTAGAAGCTTTTGCTGATGTGATTAATGCGGGTAAAATTCGCTATGTGGGTTTGAGTAATGAAACTCCTTGGGGCGTAAGTGAATTTATTCGTATTGCTCAACAGCTAGGATTACCTAAAGTCGTTTCTATCCAAAACGCTTATAATTTGCTTAACCGTGTGTTTGATTCTGCTTTAGCTGAAGTTTCTCGATATACAAATATTGGCTTACTAGCTTATAGTCCTTTAGGATTTGGTTTCTTAACTGGAAAATATCTTGGTGAGCAAAAACTAGAAAACACACGCATAGCTTTGTTTCCTGGTTTTGGACAACGCTATTTTAAACCAAATGTTAATGAAGCTGTCGCAGCCTATGTAGAAATTGCCAAAAAATATAATCTTAAACCTGCACAGTTAGCTTTAGCTTTTGTACGAAGTCGGTGGTTTGTGAATAGTACAATTATTGGTGCAACATCATTAGAACAACTGCAAGAAAATATACAAAGTGTGAATATAGTTCTCGAAAAAGAGATTATAGCAGAAATAGATACAGTTCACACTCGTTATCCCAACCCTGCACCATAAGAATTAAAAATGTTATTTTAAATTTCCAATTTTATATATACCGCCTTAAGTAGGCGGTTTTTTTAGATGAAATAAATCAAGATTATACCTACTATTGGAAATGGGTATGGAGGTGTAATGGTGTGCGTGAAGTCATATTTGCATGTTTTGTTGTAGGATTTTCCTGTGATTAGCTCTCCTGAAAATACAGTGAAGATTAAAGGGAAAATAGCCAAGGAAAGCTAAGATTACATAACTATATTTTTTTAAAAACATAAAATACATACATTAAATCTATCGATTTACTATGCTTTTTGTTTAAAAGTGTGTATTGTGACATAATCTGGACTTAATTTTAATTTTTATGAAAACTGTTCTTGATTTTCTCCAAAAAATATGTAAAGCTTGCTTTATAAGTTAAATACGGTAAATTGGTAGATTAATAGTAGTTTCTAATTTTAGATGCCAGTAACTTAATGTTATTTATCAAGTGATGGTCTGTTTGCGTCACTGGTACATTTCATTCTTATTTTCAATTTTGTAGTTAGTAATGAGTGGAATTACTGCACTGCCTTTGAAGCTTTTCTGTTTACGCAAGCATTGATATTGCAGCGAGGAATTCAATGAGTAATAACCAGTTGTCTTCAGGTGATTTATCTACTACTGATTTTGACCAAAATTTGCTCTGTGATGTGCTGGTAATTGGTGGTGGCCCGGCTGGTACTTGGGCAGCTTGGAGTGCTGCATCTGCTGGTAGCAAGGTTATTTTGGTAGATAAAGGTTACTGTGGAACCAGTGGCTGTGCAGCAGCATCAGGTAATGGTGTTTGGTATGTGCCACCAGAACCGGAAGCGAGAGAAGAAGCAATGGCTTCTCGCGAAGCATTAGGAGGATTTTTATCCAGTCGTGATTGGATGCAACGGGTGCTGGATCAGACTTATGCAAACGTCAACCTACTGGCAGATTGGGGCTATCCTTTTCCTGTAGATGAGGAGGGTAAACCCTATCGGCGTAGTCTCCAAGGCCCAGAATATATGCGCCTGATGCGAAAGCAAATTAAACGGGCAGGGGTAAAAATTTTAGACCACAGCCCAGCTTTGCAACTATTGGTAGATGCAGAGGGCGCAGTAGCAGGGGCGACGGGAATTAACCGTCAGACTAATCAAAAGTGGGTTGTGCGATCGCACGCAGTTATCATTGCTACCGGCGGCTGTGCTTTTTTAAGCAAAGCTTTAGGGTGCAATGTGTTAACGGGAGATGGATACCTTATGGCAGTTGAAGCGGGTGCGGAAATGTCGGGGATGGAATTTTCCAACGCCTACGGAATTGCACCTGCATTTTCTTCTGTAACTAAAACCCTGTTTTACAACTGGGCAACCTTTACCTATGGAGATGGTACACCCATCCCTGGCGCAGGTTCCCAAAAAGGACGTTCCGTCATTGCTAAAACTTTATTAACTCAGCCAGTCTACGCCATCTTAGACAAAGCCACAGATGAGATGCGCGTACACATGCGTTTAGCCCAACCTAATTTCTTTCTGCCTTTTGATCGTGCAGGCATCGATCCCTTTACCCAGCGCTTCCTTGTTACCTTGCGCTTAGAGGGAACCGTGCGTGGTACTGGTGGGATTCGGATTACTGATTACACTTGTGCAACCTCAGTAAGTGGACTCTATGCGGCTGGAGATGCGGCTACACGAGAATTAATCTGTGGAGGATTTACTGGTGGCGGCAGTCATAATGCTGCTTGGGCTATATCTTCTGGATACTGGGCAGGGCATTCTGCTGCTGTATACGCTCATGAGTTAGGTAAGCAAGCCAATCAAAGGCAAGTTAAGGCTGTGGGTGAGGCAGGATTTACATCTGGTAGTCAACGTCAACTCAACAGTGAAGAGATCATCAAAGCTACCCAAGCAGAAGTCTTCCCTTATGATCGCAACTATTTCCGCAATGAACAAGGATTAACAACATCATTGCAAAGATTAGATTACCTTTGGCAAGAGATTCGTACCAGCCAAGCTGCTGATGATAGTAATATTCTCCGTACCAGAGAAGCATCTGCAATGGTAGCTACAGCCCGATGGATGTACTACAGCGCCCTGGAACGTAAAGAAACGCGGGGAATGCACAGACATCTAGACTATCCAGAACAAGATGCTAATCAACAACACCGTTTAATTAGTGGTGGTTTGGATCAAGTCTGGGTGAAAGCCCAGGGACTAAGCACTAGGGATTGGAGATCGGTAACAGGGAAAGAACTTGCAACTGTATCTTAATTTCTTACACTTAATTAAGGGACAACGGAGACAACATGGAGAGAACATAGAGAGCATTTTTACTCCTTATACCTCCTCACCATCCCGATCCCCAATTCCTGATCCCCTATTTTTAATCCAAAATCTAAAATAGGCATGATTGAGTTAGTCAGTGAATCTCGGTGCATTAAATGTAATATCTGCGTCAGTGCTTGCCCAACCAATGTATTTGACATAGTACCCGATGCACCACCCAAAATTGCTAGACAGAGCGATTGTCAAACTTGCTTTATGTGTGAATTGTACTGTCCTGTAGATGCACTCTATGTTGCTCCCCAAGTCGAACCTTTAGCAGAGGTAGACGAATACTCACTTAAAGAGGCTGGACTTTTAGGAAGTTATCGTCGCAATATTGGTTGGGGACGTAACCTTACTACCACAGCAGGGCAAGATTCTACTTATCAGCTCCTAAAACAGATGAAATAGCATAAACGCCTTTTTCCTTTCGTGTTCCTTTGTGTTCTCCATGCCAGTTCTGAGCGGCCAAAACAGCCGCTTAGAATTTTCTCTTGTAATCAGTTATGATGACTACGCAATCATTTTTACCCCAATTATCTACTTTAGCTGCATCTTGTCTTTTATTGCTCAGCACTGCTTGTACTTCCAATAAGACTGTCTCACAAGCTGTAGCAAACCCCAAAATAGAAGTTACATCTAATACTTCTACCTTGCGTCTGGGTTTTATTAGCACTAATAATTCTAAAGCTCCCACTGGTCCGACTGGTTGGGCTATTCACCAGAACAAACTTCTACCGCAATTGCAACAACTGGGAATTACAGAAGTTAAGACGCTCTCCTTCCCTAATGGTCCTAACCTCAATGAAGCTTTAGTTGCAGGGGAAGTAGATGTGGGTATTTATGGTGATACACCCGCCTTGGTTGGCAAAGCTAACAGTATTCCCACCCGCTTGATTGGTCAAGAACAAGTGGGAATGAATTCTTGGTTAGTAGCCAAGAAAAATGGACCACGTTCTTTAGAAGAACTAAAAGGGCAAAAAGTCGCAACTTCCAAAGGATCGTATCTACACCGCTATTTGATTGGATTGTTGCAAGAATCAGGTTTGAAGAACAAGGTGACAGTTGTGCATTTGTTACCTAGTGATGCTCAAGCTGCATTAGAACGGGGTGACGTGGCAGCGATCGCAGCTGCTACAGGGACAGGACCACTGTTAAAATCCAAAGGATACCCAGTTATAGATGAAGCAATCAAGCATCCTGACTTACCAGGTACAAGCGTAACTGTCGCCACCGAAGCTTTTCTGGCTAAACATCCTGACTTACCTCAAAAGTGGAATCAAATTAAACAAGCAGCAGTCAAAGATATCAAGGCCAATTCAGAAGCATACTATAAATTCCATGCCCAAGTGACAAGATATCCTCTTGATGTTGTCAAAGCATCTTTCCCCATCGAACAATTCCCAGAAGAACCACTTCCTGCCAAAGGAATACAACTATTGGAGGGAACGAAAAAGTTTCTAGTGTCACAAAAATTAGCTAAGTCAGATTTTAATTTGACTGATTGGGTTGCAGATTACAAGGATAAAAAATAATGCAATCTCAAGCAAGTTCCTTTGAGACAATTAGTTTATCTGTCTTTGCTTTGACTCTTAGCAATTGTGCAATTGTCGATGAAAATGCTTTGATAAAGGAATTATAAGAAAATTGGATAGCGGGTGCAGCTTTAGATGCAGTGTTCACTGAACCATTGCCACCAGAGAGTCCACTGTGCAAACTACCTAATATCTTTATCACTCCCCACTATTCTAGCCATTCTCTGCGAGCAAAAGAGCGATCGCTTAATCTCTTTCTTGATAATTTGACGCGCTACCGTAGGGGTGAACCTTTACGTAACGTTGTAGATAAAAATGCTGGATATTAATCAATTCATAGGATCTGTAATTAGCGTTTTAGCGCTAAAAAATTAGTGCAATAGACCACCAAATCAATAATTTTAATTTTATTTTTATTTTTATACCTACCATGAAAATTATTATACCTGTGGAATTAGCTCCTAATATCGAGCCATTGTTACCATCAAATATTACATTTGTACGTGTAGATGGTGAGGGAAATTTTGATGGCGACCCCAGTGGTGCTGAGGTCTATTGCAACGGGTTCAAATTGAAAAATACTACTCTTCATAAAGTTCTAGCAGCAGTACCTACAATCCGTTGGCAGCATACACCTAGTTCTGGTGTAAATCATATTCTTACACCCACTTTTTTAGAACACAATATAGTTCTGACTAATGGCTCAGGTGTTCATGCCATTCCCATTGCAGAATTTGTCCTGAATTTTATCCTTTATCACGCCAAAAAAGTTCGTAAATTGGAAGATTTGCAAGCTAACCATCATTGGCTCAAGTGGCTTGAGTTAGAAGAACTATATGATAAAACTCTATTAATTATTGGTGCTGGAAATATTGGTCAAGAAATTGCTGTTCGCGCTAAGGCATTTGGAATGCAAATTTGGGGTAGTCGTCGCCATCCCGAACCATTACCAAATTTTCATAGAATAGTCGGTGTGAATGAATGGCGATCGCTTCTTCCTGAAGCTGATTATGTAGTAGTTGCTACACCGCTCACACCAGAAACTAAGGGCTTGATTGATGCAGAAGCGTTGCGGTTAATGCACAAGAATGCTTATTTGATTAATATTGCTCGTGGTGCGATCGTTGATGAAGATGCTTTGCTGACTGCTCTACGTGAAGGCTGGATTGCTGGTGCTGGCTTAGATACCTTTGAAATCGAACCACTACCACAAGAAAGTCCCTTTTGGTCTTTACCCAATGTGTTGGTCACACCTCATAATTCTGCCCTGACACCACAACTACGTCAGCGCATTGTGGCATTATTTCTCGACAATTTGACACGATATCGTCACGGTCAACCTCTACGTAATATTGTGGATAAAAATGCAGGCTACTGAGTATAAATTATATGTAAGATTTAGATACCTTGGGAATTTAGCTATTCAATATGGCTATTAACGGTTTGATGTGGGAGTCATGTTTGCAACTATTGTTGTGCTGATTTTTCTAGTACAGTTCATCCAACTTTTAGGTGATTTGCTAGCACGACAGTTGAGAAAAAAGTCATCTTTTCGTAGTTATGCTTTAGAGTTTCGGTAAACTAACAATATTAAATTTTACTTATGAATGAGTACCATAATTTAGCTCCTTTAACAAAAACAGGTCGCCGTTTCGTCCTAACAGCAGGAAGCTTATTCATCGCATTAATCATATTTGCAGCTTGCATTTAAATTTCAGACACAGTATTCACAAGCTAACAAGAATAAAATAATCAGAAATATCAAGGGGCTATGTTAACGGTTTTAACCCGGTGGAAGATGCGATCGCCTACGGTCGAGATGTGATTCCGTTGGTGCATCAAGAACAAGAAGTGCAACACCAAAAACGACAAGCAGCAACCGTAGTCTAACAAAAGCTGAGAAAAGAGGAGAATGCCTAAGCCTTAATCCAAAATCCACAATCTAAAATCTTATGGCTCACACAACAGTTCTCGAACCCTTAGAAGCAGATCAATGGTTTGTTGATAGTCCTGACTTACGTGAGTTTGTGGCGATCGCTAAACAAATTATCTCTAGCACCACTCACAACCGCTCTACGACAAGATTGTGCGGGAAGAACCAGATTTATTGGAATAGCGCAAACAGTGAAATATCTGGCGACATTTACTCATAATCATGGTGAACATAATGTTTAATAGACCATTTGAAAGAGAATTATTAGATGAAGAAATTTGGTTATTTGGGCAACAGTCCAAAATGCCACCTCATCTTCAGAAATTAGCAGAGCGAGAACTGGGAAGACAAGATATATGGGAATTGCCAAATGAAGAATCTCCTCGTCCTCATCATGTTCCAAATAAAAAATTAAAGCGTTTTTGGATTCTAGGTTTACGATTTTAATTGTAATTGTGACACTAACACAAACTTGTTTTCTTTTTGTTGCTGCTGTGTTGGGTGGCGCGTTAACTTCTATTGCTGGTGGAGGCGGTTTTATTCTGTTTCCTGCACTGATTTTTGCAGGGTTGCCTGCTATTAATGCCAACGCTACAGCTACATTAGCAGGATGGTTAGGATGTGGCGTTAGTCTTGCTGCTTATAAAGATGAATTGAGCGCACAGGTACGCATTTCTATTTTACTAGGCAGTGTCAGCCTGATTGGTGCGACTGTTGGTGCTGTATTGCTAATCTACACCCCGACAACTGCTTTTGATCGTCTCGTTCCTTACCTTTTACTTTTCTCAACTTTACTATTTGCTGGCGGCAGTAAGATTACGAATTGCTTACATTTTCATTTGGGAGAATTAAATCAAGGTTCTTGGCGATCGCATATCATCGCCTCATGCATCCAATTTTTGATCGCCATCTACGGGGGATTTTACGGTGCAGGTGTCGCGATTTTAATCTTAGCGTCAATGGAAATATTAGGTATGAAGGACATTCACAAGATGAATGCCTTAAAGATGCTGCTGATGACTTGCATGAGTAGCTTCGCTGTGATTACTTTTGCGATCGCTGGCGTTATTGTGTGGCAACCAGCTGTTTTAATGATGTTGGGAACAGTTATTGGTGGTTATGGCGGCGCATATTATTCCCGTAAGTTAAAGCAGGATTTAGTCAGGCGTTTCGTGATTGTAGGGGGTTTTATTATGACTTGCTATTTCTTTATTCGTGGATAAGAACTTGCGGGTAATTTCCTCCTTAAAATCGCCATGCGATCGCTAAGGAATTTTACTTTAAAGACTTTGAATCATAAGAGCAATTGTTTTTTGTTTTTATTTTCATAAATTCAAGTAATTATATTTTTTATGCAAAATATTATAATTTCCATTTCCATCTCATCAAAATAAAAAACTACACCATAATATCTAGTTGGTGTAGATTGAACTGTTGACTGCATGACAAATTTTAAATCAGTTATCAGTTATTACTTTAGAGGCTAACTGCAAGCTAACTAATAGTAGATTCTTCCTGAAGAAATTGTTGAAGGTGGGGTTGTTCTAACTTTAAACCAAGTTCTTGAGCTTTTTGTTTGACTTGTTCTGGTGTTAAACCTTGTTGATTGGCTGCTGCTATCAATGCGATAGAAGCAGCTCTAGCACCAGCTGCACAGTGAACTAAAATCGGTTTGGGTAAATTCTCAATTTCCTGAATTGCCTGATTCAGTGATTCTTGATTTGCTTGTGTTGGACTTAAGGGTATATTGGTATATTCCAAGCCAACGGCGTTTGCTTGTTCCTGTTCATCATTAACAAAGCCTGTCTCTGCTGGTGAACGTAGATTTAACACTGATTTAAATCCTGCTTGTGCTGCTTGCTGTAAATCTTCAGGAGAAACTTGTCCAGCAGCGCTAAATTGGTCACTAATTTTCTTGATTTCTGTCATAAGACTACAATGTTTTTATTTACTTCTAAATAATGATTCCAGCGAAGTAATTTGCTCCGGAGCATAACGAAAAGCGCGAAACACAGAATTTTGTTCTCCACGTGCTACAAATGCAGACTCACCAGGAGCATTTTGGTTGCCAAAATAGGGATTTACAAATTCCCAAACAATTTCTCCATCTGCTGTGACTTCAAATATCCGTCCATAAGCACCCTCTGTAATCAAAGTATTGCCATTGGGTAGACGTTGCGCTCCAGATATATAGGCACTAAAAAAATTATGGGGTGGATTATCGACATATTCCCAAACAATTTCTTTGCTTTGACGGCTAACTTCAATCACACGAGAAAAATTCAAAGCTGTGTTATGACGGTGAGCGCCGTTATCAAATATTAGTAAATTCCCATTTGGTAATTCGTTAGGAAAATGTTGCTGTGCCAACACATCATGTCCTAATTTCCAAATAATTTCTCCAGTGTTTCTATCTACAATCACAACTGTAGATATATTGCGAAAACTCAGCACAATATTGCCATCAGCTAACTCTCCAACTGTATTACCATGTGACCATTCATGGCGTTCATCATGAGCAGTGATAATATCTGTTTCTAGGTCAAGATGTTCGTAAGCGTGCCAAGTCCAGACAATCTCACCTTGTGGTGTAACTTCATAAATAACATCTGCATAAATATCCTTACCATCAACCTCTGTGTTTGGGACTCCACCTTTGATTTGAGGTACTAAAGATTGAGGAACTTTTTCAATCGCAAGTATAATGGTGTTGCCATTACGCAGACGACGAGCATCATGATGATGGTCTGGATGTTTGTATTCCCAAAGAACATTTCCTTGAGGATCTACTTCTAAAACAACTCCACCTTTAAATAAAGACCACTTAGGAAAACGAGGCGGATTTTCTGGTGTTTTACCATTATAAAGTAGATTGCCATTAGGTAATAAATAACCATATAAACCAGGTGGATAGGGTAGTTTCCATTTATGTACTATCTCCCCTTCTAGGTTAATTAAATATACTTCTCCCTGACCTGTTAATGGAGTAAAAAGTGTATATCCATGAAAGGTCTTTTCAGGATTATAAGCTCTTAAACCAGTACCGCGACGGCGAATTGTATTTTGGTCAACAATTGTTTTTGCTAAAGTCATAGTTAATTTTGCTTCGTAAATAGAGTGTAGGAGATAGATATCAAACAAGCTTGTACAACTATGCCTGATAATTAAAGTTTCAGGCTAATAGCAAAATTTATGTCATTACTACTGAATAGTAGAGTTAAGCTAAAAGACTTGGAAATTATTGACTTGTGGTTATAAAAATAAGTACAAGCATAATTCAAAAGATTCAGCTTCAACATGATTATTTATTAACTTAAATAGCTTAAGTTTTCTCTTACAAGCGTCAATAATCTAGCAATGAAGTATTCCATAAAATTTAGAATTACTTAGATTTTTATTTTGTCATTAGCTATGAAATAGCAGTTATTTTTCCTCAAAATTAGCTAATTTCAAGCACAAACATATATCAGTAAGCCAAAATTATATTTTTGCTTTTGGCTTCTTGATATAGTTAATTACTCTAAGTCGATAGATAAAGTGTATTTAGATTTTGATTATTGCATATCTAGATATAGATAGCAAGCTTTTGCTTCAAGCCTAAATACTTTTGCTATCTACAAGTCACAATAACAATAAGAAAGCTCCAGCGGGTGCAACGGCGGCTGGAGCGAAAAATTGAAGGTCTACAGTCCTAAATTTTGTGGTGATGATAAATTTATTGTTAATTAACCTTGCTGTTTATTTATTACTTGAGTTTTATTTATTGTTTGTTGGTCAAGTTGAAAAGGTAAGTAAACTGAATATTGCTTACCATTAGCATCAGTAACTTGGAAGGAATTTAAAGATGATTGTTGTTCCATAGTAGGTAATACACCTACTTTCATTGGATGTGAATTCACTTGTGACTGTTGAATTAATGGTATGACACTGTTTTTCATCTCGTTGATAGATTTTTGCTGCTCAAAGATGATTTTTGTTAATTGTTGAATGTGCTGTGATTGTAGTTGATCAATTTTTTCGTGAAGCAATTCGATATCTTGCCCAGCCTTGCGGTTCACCATGTGATCATATTCGTTCTTTTTACGATCTACATCAGACTGGCGATTCTGACTCATTAAAACGATCGGTGCAGTGTAAGCAGAAGCAAAAGAAAAGACCAAATTTAGCAAAATGAATGGTTGTTCGTCCCAGTGTGGTACTCCTGGGGCCATATTCAAACCAACCCAAGCTGTTAAGATACCAGTCTGACTGATTAAAAATGCCCAAGAACCGACTTTAGCAGCTAGCTTATCAGCAAGACGCTGCCCCAAAGTAATTTTTTCTTCTAACTCTATTTTTGCTGATTCTGCTTGCTGATTTTCTAAAGAAATTACAGGTTTTTGTTGATGATTTACTAATTTTTTTTCTGATTTCATGTTGCACCTCTTAGCAAAAATAAAGCTTAGTTATCTGGAATGCTTGCGTTCAATTCATCCTTGATTACCAAGATAAAACCAGGCAATTCACAAAAGCAAATATTCTTTTTTCTCAAAATGATAGATAAAAATGATAAATAGCTTTAACGTCCATATATTAAGGCTTTTGGGAATTACTGTTGCTGAGTTTTGCAGATTTATATCAGGATTGACCGTATCTTCTAACAAAAAAATAGCCCCAAAAAAGGGGCTAATCAAATATACTTCGTGGTTTAAAGTCTTCTCAGTCATTCATTACCAGCAACGCCGTAGAATTGTAGGCGAGCAGTTCCGATGATTTGATTGTTGGTTTGTTTAGTTGTGGGTAGGGTCTGGACTTGGAATTGATATACACCATCGTAAGCCGGATTGCGTAAGGGTTTCAAACCGATGGTGATGGTTTTACCAGGTGCTAATGGTTGATCGAAACTGACTATGACAGTTCGTTCTTGACGATCGCTTTTCGTCAATGTAATCCCCAGTTTTTCCCCTTTGCGATCGCGTGTTCCTGCAAAAGCGGAACTCTTTTGGCTATCAAACCGAATCGCTTCTAAACCTTGTATTTGAGTGAAAGCAAGCTGTTGTACTGGCGTAGAAGCTGATTCAGGTGCTGTTAGCGTGAAATAATAGGTCGCTTCCCTAGCACTGGTTTGATCATAGGTTGTTGTCGCAGACAGCAAACGCGGTGGTTGTGCTGAACTTAACGTATAGGTAACAGGAACAGAAAATAAACACAGTCCCGTGCTAACCAATAGGGTTTTACACAGAGTTGCAATGCTTTTCATGTTAGTTAGAGATGGATATTGACATGACAACTTCTGTTGACTGTTGGCAATCAATCAACAGAAAATTTTGATTTGGCAGCTCATCAATGCCTAAAGATTGATTTTGTTCATAGTCACCAAGATATAGATGATTCATATTTCAAATGAGCTATCACTTGAATCTAATCATCTACATCTAAGAGGTTGATTACTTTTAGCTTGAAGGGTAATTATGGCAAGATAATGTCATAACTTAAGTAGTAAAACTTAAAAATTCAAGCTAGTAACTCAGATTTTAATCCTGTATAGGCAGGTTTTACTTGTATAGCAGGGAGACTGATACTTACATCAATCTAAACAAGGCATCTACTGTTTTAATACAGTTCTCTAATTTTAGCAAATTCATATTATAAAAACTCTAAAAAATCATTAGTTTAAATGCTACTAATCCGATGTGATTAGAGGTAATTTGTTTTGTTTTTTAGTCTTTAATTTAAATAATACCTTCTAATTTAGAGTTTATAATTATCTATAAAATCGAGAAAATTATGAAAATTAATTGATGTCTCTTAAAAAGAGGCATAATCCACAAATCTCCTGTTACGCAACAATTACTTTGAGTGCTGCTAAAAATTCTTGCTCAATGTAGGGTTTTGTAAAGTAATTAGTTGCTCCTAATTGCATTGCTAACTGGCGATGTTTATTACTACTGCAAGTACTCAATATAACTACTGGTATTTTTGCTAACAAAGGATTTTGTAGTCGATGACTGAGAAACTCAAAGCCATTCATATTAGGCATTTCAATATCACAGATCACTAATTGAATGCTGGGATTTTGCTGCAATTTTGCGATCGCCTCTTTTCCATCTTGTGCTTGTAAAACTTCGTAACCTGCTTTTTGCAGAGTCAGGGATATGAGAAGTCGCACACTTTTGGCATCATCTACGACTAGAATAGTGGCCTTTTTGGCCTTTGTCATTACTGATGTTATTCTATTGTCAACTACTGCTTTGCTAAATATTGCTTTGCCTGGTAAACTAGACGCTTTAGCAGTGTGACAAATCATCTGGCTCAACAGAATATTAATATCAATGACTTGAAACAGACGCTCTTTCCAAATGGTACAGCCACAGATGTAACTAGGAAGCTCGATGTCCACTCCCAAAGGTTTAACAACTAACTCTGGTTCTGTGATCAGGTATTCCATCTGTGGTTGTAAAGCCAGAATTTGTTGGCCTTTGCTGATTACTAACGTTGGTTCTGGCTGATTTTTAGACTCGCAAATCACTGCCGAATCTTGTCTAGAAGTTGTTTCTAGTACTGGGTTGGTGTCGCTTAGTAGTTCTGAGAGTTGATAAGTTGGAATCATTTGTTCCCGCCAGTGCAAAAATCGCTTTTGTCTGGAGTCGATCATCTGATCAGGTTCCGGAATTAACATTTCTTCAATGCTGTCAGAGTTCAGCATAAAGACATGACAACCATTAGCCCAGACAAGTAGCTTAGAAGTTGCAAGTTTGAGGGGATATGTAGAGTTATGGATGTGATCGCTTTTCAAAATTTCCTCATAAGCTGCACGTAAACCTGTTAAGGCAAGCTTACCAAGGGTTTGAGCTACTTGGGGGCTTGCTTGGAGGCTAGCTAGAGTCGTTTGAGCGATCGCGATCAACTCTGAGAATTGGAAGAATTCGCCCAATTCCAAAAACCCTTCTATTTCTCTTGTGAGTTGCTCAACCAATTCATCACCTTGAGAGTGAGCCAGAAGCATTTCTAGGTGTTCTAACGCCTCAGCCATCTCTGTGGTGAACCTCATCTTCGAGACGGCTGTTTGAACAAAGTGGGGAAAAACGTTTTCTTTTATACCAAATTTCAGAACCATCGCTGTGTTCCTATGTTTAAGTTAAGACGGCACAAATGTTGAAATTACTAGCAGGAAATTGTTGAGCTAATTCACAGCCTGCGATGAGTCTTGAACAAATGTCGCTAACTTGCCTAAGGACTCGGACACTGCTAGAGCTTGCTTTGAAGTTTGGTTAGCAATACCAGCAACTTCCAAAATAGATTGGTTTGCGGAGGTAAAATTCTGTGCTTGAATAGTAGCAGTTTGAGCAATCTCCATTACCAGTGCTTGTATTTGGTCATTGGCAGTAATAATTTGTTCAAATTGTTGTTGAGTTTTTTCTACCAATTCCATCCTACTGATTGTTTGTTCTGCTCCAGACTTCATCACAGCAACAACTTCATCGGTTTCTGTCTGAATTTCTACAATGAGTGGTTTGATTTTTGCCATATCCGAGTCTAGCTGCTGCACTAAGGAAAGTACTTTCTCCGCAATCACAGCAAATTTTTGACCTGATTCTCCAGTGCGAGATGCTTCCAATGCTGTATGCATCGCTTGGAGCTTGATTTGAGAAACAACGTTACTAATAAGACTTACTATCTCAGAAAGCTGTTGAGCAGGTTGATCAAGACACTGGGTTTTTTTGGTAGCTTTCACAAGTATTTCTTGCGTCGTAAAGATGCTATCTAAAATTTGGTTAATAGATTCATATTCATCCTTGACAATCTGAGTAAGTTGCTGTTCTTGAAATTCTACTTGTTGAGCAGAAGCAACCATTTTCTCAGCTGAATCGGTCAACATTTGAATTTGATTGTAGGTAGATGTAATAGACTCAACTTGGTTGATAGCAACCTCTGTTGAAAACGCTTGGACAACTGTTTCACTACTTTTGAGCAATTCTGAAATTTGATTTTGGAGATTTTCTTGTTGTTGACGTTGCTGAAGAAAAATGTCTTCCGCAGCTTGGTATGCTTGATCTACTTGGTTAAGAACCCTCGCATGATCAAGAGCAAATCCAACTTGCATCGCAATCTGAGCAAATAAATCAATTTCAAATTGCTGCCAATTACGGGGACTAGAACACTGATGGGCAATTAATAAGCCAAATAGCTTGTCATCTTTAAGAATCGGTGCAACTAAATTGGCTTTGACAGCAAAGGGTTTGAGTTGGCTAATATGACAATCGGTTAAACCAGCTTCGTAAATATTGCTAATAGCTTGAACTCTACCAGCTTGATATTTTTCGACATAGCCTTGTGCAAAGCAGGGATCTTTAATTTTAGCTCGCAAGGTTTTTGGCAAACCTGGAAGCACTGATTCTGCAATTACTGTTCCATACCAATCGGTGTCAAAACCATAAACCATGACTCGATCAGCGCTTATTGCTTTGCGAACTTCTTCTACCGTAGCTTTGAGAACATCCTCTTCATTGAGTGATTCCCGAATCTGGCGTATCAAGTCTGCAAGTAGCTGAGTGTGCATCCCTTCAGCATCGATTCGTTGCAAGACTCTAGCATGATCAAGAGCAAATCCAACTTGCATCGCAATCTGAGCAAATAAATCAATTTCAAATTGCTGCCAATTACGGGGACTGGAACACTGATGGGCAATTAACAAGCCAAATAGCTTGTCATCTTTAAGAATCGGTGCAACTAAATTGGCTTTGACAGCAAAGGGTTTGAGTTGGCTAACATGACAATCGGTTAAACCAGCTTCGTAAATATTGCTAATAGCTTGAACTCTACCAGCTTGATATTTTTCGACATAGCCTTGTGCAAAGCAGGGATCTTTAATTCTAGCTCGCAACGCTTTTGGCAAACCTGGAAGCACTGATTCTGCAATTACTGTTCCATACCAATCGGTGTCAAAACCATAAACCATGACTCGATCAGCGCTTATTGCTTTGCGGACTTCTTCTACCGTAGCTTTGAGGACATCCTCTTCATTGAGTGATTCCCGAATCCGCCGGGTAATATCTATAAATATATGAGCTTGATCGACTTTCGTATCTACCTGTGCTAACAACTGAGTGTAATTGAGGGCAAATCCCACTTGTGTCGCAATCTGAGCGAATAAATCAATTTCATATTGCTGCCAATTGCGAGGTTTAGAACATTGATGTGCAATTAATAAGCCAAATAGCTGGTTTTTCTTGAGAATGGGTGCAACTAAATTGGCTTTGACAGCAAATCGTTCTAGCAATCCAATATGACAATCAGCCAGATTCGCTTGATAAATATCATCGATCGCACGGACACGACCATTTTGATATTGTTCTACATACTTTCCTTGAAAGCAAGGATCTGAAATTGTTGCTTGCAAAGCATTTGGCAAACCAAATGCTACTGATTCTGCGACAAAAGTTCCATCTCCATTGGAATTGAAGCGAAAGATGGCGACGCGATCAGTTTGTAAGGCGGCGCGGACTTCTTCAACGGTAGTTTTGAGAACATCTTCTTCCTTGAGCGATTCCTGAATGCGACGAGTTATATTCATCAATACCTGGGCGCGCTCTGTTTCGAGTTCTTGTTTCCATAGCAATTCCGGAAGTTGTTCTTTGAGAAAATTGATGTTTGTCTCTAAAACAACTAGTTCATTGTTGCTGGCGATCGCAGTGGGAAGATTCTCATCTTTTCGACGTAGTCTATTCACCATTGTGGTGGAGATTGCAGCAGCATTTAGGATGGGACGAATGGCACGATTAGTTAAAATTACAGCGATCGCAGCTGCCAACACTGTCGCTGTCCCTGTTCCGATTAACAGAAGTGAAAGTTGTTTGTGTAGTGCTGCGGTTTCTGCTATATCTGTAGCGTCTACTTGTTTAGTTTGAGCAATTTGCTTATTAATTAACTTATTGCCAAAGTGATAAGTTGTTGCAGTCCCAAAGGCCAGTACTGGAAGCATACTAACAGCGACAGCCCAAACAGTTGCTTTTGCTTTCAAACTCCAATCCTTTCGTCCCAATTGTTCTTGACGAAGAGACTGTTGAAGCCTTGCTGGCTGTTTTGAATGGTCTATGATGAGCGAGTTCCCTGTATCTTGTTGACTACTCTGCAATTGATTAACCTTGTTTTTGCCAACTTGTTTTTGAGGAGAAGGCTGAGTCATAAATAAAATCTTAATTACGTTGTAAAAATTGATTAAAAAAAGATAAACTACCACATTCAGTTAATCAACTGACGAAGTAGGGTAATGCACTTATTAAAATTCCTGCCGAGTCAAAGATAGAGTCAAAAAATAACTATTTTTACTGGGTTTTATGTAAGGCTTTTATATAGGTTTGTACTTACCACAAATAAAGTAATTTTTTGCAATAAGACCCGATACATCCTCTAAAACCTCTCATTTGTTTGTGTTCACTGTCTAGCCTTGATGTCTCTATATAGAGGGTTTGATGCCCCAAATAGATAAATTAGTGTATTTAATATATTAGTATTTAATTTAACAAAATTATATTCTATAAGTTTTTTAATTGTATAAAGTACAGTTACTAACTGTATACTTAAAGCCAGAAAGGACCTAGTAACTATCAATCAGTGTTTGATCAGAACTTCTGAAATCTAGAGTTTTTATTTATAATAATTGATACCAGTAAATTCCCAAATTTCTCTATTTTCCGAATAAAATAAATAAGCACTTGTATAAATTAGGACATTTTTGTTAGTAAGAGAAACTAGCTACGATATCAAGATTCTTGCATTTTTTTAAGGGCGATCGCACTATCCCTGTGATCGTTTTATGCTTGGTTGACATAAAGTTTCTGGGGGTATACGTTGGGCGTCAATCTCAGTGCATCATTTATTCGCCACAACGCGCAACCCATCCACTATAATCGTGAGTGCGGGGTTAGCACCGGAATTTAAACAAAAGAAACTACTAACTACCATTACAAAATTAATTATAGATTCTTCAAGCTGTTAAAATTTCCCTTCCCGTCAAATTTTTAGATATGATTCAAATTCTTGATTCTACCTTAAGAGAAGGGGAACAAACTCCTGGAGTTTATTTTTCTCCTGCAATAAAGTTAGCAATTGCTCAGTTTTTAGACCTGGTAGGAGTTGATATTATTGAAGTTGGTAATCCTGTAGTTGATAGGGAAATTGCTTTAGCCATAACTCAAATTGCTAATGCTGGACTCAAAGCAAAGATCGGCGCTCATTGTCTTTGTCGAATTGATGATGTGAATCAAGCATTGGATTGTGGCGTCAATTTTTTGGGAATTTTCTTTAGTGTTTCTCAGCAACGATTGCAACAGGACTACAACATAGGTTTAGAGTCAGCTATAGAGAAAATTGTAGAAGTAATCACTTATGCGAGAAAACAGAAAGATAACTTATTAATTCGTTATACACCAGAAGATACAGTTCGTTCTCCTTTAGAAAATGTGATTGAAGCAGCGATCGCAGCCTTAAAAGCAGGAGCTAATATTATTAGCATCGCTGATACAACTGGATATACAACACCATTTCATCCAATTCGTAGTTTATATAATTATGTGAAAACTCTCAAAGAGGAACTTGCTAAACAGGAATTATATCCACAAATAGAGGTTCATTGTCATAATGATCGAGGTTTAGCCTTGGCAAATGCACTGGATGCTTACAGAGCAGGTGTTAATATTATTGACGTGACAGTAATGGGACTTGGAGAACGGGCGGGTATTGTCGATTTAGCTGAATTACTTATAAATTTAATTGATACAGTTGAAGAAAAGCATAGTTGGAAACTGACTTATTTAAGAGATTTATATGATTTGGTCAGTAAGCATTCTCATATCTCTATTTTTCCTCATCACCCAGTAGTCGGGAAAAATGCTTTTACCCATTATGCAGGTGTTCATGTGAATGCTGTAGCTAAAGATGAAGCCCTCTATCAAAGTTTAAATCCAGAAATTTTAGGAACAAAAAGCAGCTTGGCATTAGGAATGCAATCGGGATATACTGCGATTGAATTGGCTCTTAAACAAATTGGTAGAGGCGAACTGATCAAAAATAAAGAATTAGTGGCTAAGATTCTCTTCAAAATTAAAGAAATTGCCAAAAGAGGTACTCATATAGATATTGAAAAAGAACTACCAGCAATTGTGGAAAGTTGTGCAATCACCAAGATAACTACTAAGTAAGACAGACCAAATAACAAAAGGTTTGTAGTAAGGACTTTAGTCTTTTCTTGATTAAGGACTAAAGTCCTTACTACAAACTTATTTCAATAATTTTTAGCTCTTTATCTGTTGCCTATAATAATTAATTACCTGTTCAATAAATTTTTGCCAATGATGATCGGGAATCCATATTTGATGTAAATCTTTCTTCGCTTCTGCATCATTGATTCCTTGACATAGGCGACGGTAAAGATACATAAAAGCAGAAACTCTCTTATTAGCAACGCAATGTACAAACACCTTTTTATTTGCGTTAGCGTCCATGACTTGGAAAAAATCTTTGACATTATCAAAAGTTGGTTTTTCCCAAGCTACAGGAATATAAATATATTCCATCTCTTGAGATTCCACTATTTCTTTTTCATTCGTTAAAGCATTGGGAGAATCTGGTAATGCTAGATTTACAACTAGTTGATATCCTGCTTGTTTGATGAGTGCAAATTCTTCTTCACTGAGTTGTCCTGATGTCGCAATCAAATCTGATATTTGCAGGAAGTTGTAAATATTCTCAATACAATTGTGGGACATTTTTAAATGTGTGAAGCAAGTTGTTAATTTTCGATAACTGAGTCTCAGTTATTTACTTAATTCAGGCTGACAGCTGTGATGTCCGTTGAAATACTCTTAATAATAATTAATTAATACACCTAGCGTGGTGAGGTGAAAACGCAGAGAAATTTTGATCATGAGTAATTATACGGACAACATGTGAGATTCCGGAGTTCTCACAAGAGCTTTACTAAAAATATATTATCGATGAATTCTGAGTTTTGAATGGGGTACAAAACCCCACAATTGTTAAATTACCAATGACCAATGACAAGTGACGACCTCAACGCCAGATCCCGCAAGGTAATTTCACGTCTCTACATTTGTGCCGACTTAATTAAGTTGAATCAGCTAAACTTTGAAAATCAATTTTTTTTAATAATTCTAAAAATTTAAAAACCGCAGGGATATGTAACGCATTGGATAAAACTGCAACGGCCATGACTCTTTTGAGCGGTACTGGTAGTTTATATACCTGCACTTCTGGAGGAATTGGTACTGCTGCTAAACGCGGGAGAATAGCAGCGGTGAGTCCTTGATTAACCATACTGACAATAGTAGAGTCTTCTTGAATATGGCTAGCAGTATCCAAAAAAGGTGCTAAATTTTTGATGTGTTCGTGTAGAGGTCTTCCACAGGGTAAGCAAGCAAGCATGACTGGTGAATAAACTGCTAAATCTTGCCAAGTGATTTGGGAATTCTTGATTTTGGCGTGGGGTGGTAATAAAGCAACATACTCATCTCGGACAATTTCCCAAGTTTCAAATTCTTCATCTGCGGGTAGATAAGTAATACCAATATCGGCGCGTCCTTCACGTAAACATTGTTCCACATCTAAGTAAGCGAGGCGTTCTATGATGGTGACAGCAATTTCTGGGAACTGATGGTGAAACTTGGCGATCGCTTGTGGTAATAAATGAGTGGCGACACTGCGAAAAGAAGCTATGCGTACATGACCACCATGTAAACCTTTATGCAGATTTGCTTCTTCTTGCATCATCCCTAAATGTTGCAGAACTGTCTTCGCATGATACAAAATACGCTCCCCTGCTGGTGTCAAAACAGCACCGTAGCGACCTCTAGCAAATAAAGGTACACCTAATTCTTCTTCTAGGGTAGCAATGGCATGACTAATTGCTGGTTGAGAAAGCTGTAACTCACTTGCCGCTTCACTAAAGTTACCACACTCCGCCACTGCAACCAAGGCTCGGATCTGGGAGAGTTTCATCGCTAATTCCAATTCAGAATCTGATTTGTTTTTCCCAAATAGTGTATCAAGAGATTTTTACTATCTATAAATCACATTTATATAATCTATACAAGCCATGGTTTGACTGCTTAGTGAGACGTTGCTACATTTTGATTGTAGATAATCATTCAGGAGCAATCCTATGAAAAATAATAGGATATGTCTACAAAGTAGTGGCACAGAAATAGAACTAGAAGTTAGCTATAAGCATTTGCCATTTTTCCCGAAAAACTTGCGGAAGATTTGGCAACAAATCATTAATTATTTAGTAGCTAGCCAAGAATTACAAGTTAAACAGAAAATAGATCGCCACGGTAATCATTATTGGCAAGCCTACGATCCCACAACTGGCAAATCTTTTATGTCAGGTTCAGAATCTGATATGCTTGCATGGATTGAACAACTTTATCGGTAATATAAAATGCCAGATTTAACTCTTGTCATCGGCAATAAAAATTATTCATCTTGGTCACTTCGTCCTTGGTTGGCGATGAAGCAATTTGGTCTAGAATTTCAGGAAATTCGTATTCCTTTGTATACTCCAGAGGCTTCATCACAACTTAGTCAATATTGTCCCTCAAGGAAAGTACCTGTTTTATTACACGGTAATCAACAAGTGTGGGATTCTCTCGCAATTTTTGAATATTTAGCTGAAGAATTTCCCCATTTTAATTGGTGGCCAAAAGAGAAAAATGCTAGGATAATTGCTCGTTGTATAAGCGCCGAAATGCATTCTAGCTTTCAAAATTTACGTCAAAATATGCCGATGAACTGTCGTGCTAAATTTCCTGGTAAAGGGATGGCACTTGGAGTACAAAAAGACATTGATCGCATCACTACTATCTGGCGAGATTGTCGAGAGCAATTTGGGAGTGGTGGCGATATGTTGTTCGGTCAATTTACCATTGCTGATGCTATGTTTGCCCCAGTTGTTTTAAGGTTTATAACCTATGATGTGCAATTGGATCATATTTCTAAAAATTATGTACAAGCCATCTTAGCAATCCCAGCATTACAAGAATGGATTACAGCAGGAAAAGCAGAACAAGAAATTATTTCTGCTTATGAATTTTAGAAATTAGTTTATTTGAAATCAGGGAATAGAGAACAGAGAACAGGAAAAACTAAATAGTTATTATTGTGAGCGATCGCTTGACTTTCTAATCCACATAATCTTATCACTCATTTTTCATCACTCATCTAAATATTTTCAGTAGGAATTTTCTGACCATAGAACATCAGGTGGAATTCACCGAAATCAGCCGTAAAACCCCTACGCTCATAAAAGTTTATCATCTCTGGTAAACAATAAAGAGAAATCAGTTCAACAGAACTTAATTGAGGATGATTAGTTACTAATTCCATCAATTTAGCCCCAAGTCCCATATTTCTATGACTCGGTTTGACGATCACATCATAAATAATAGCTCTATATATATAATCTGTAAGAACACGAGTAAAAGCAACCAAGCGATCGCATTCATCAACTAATCCAATCACAATATCTGATGCTGCTAGCATCTTCTCGACTTGCTCACGAGTACGCTTGTGACTCCAGAATTCATTTTTATATAAATCTAATAAATCTAAAATCTGAATTTCAGTTAGTTGTTCTACAACTTGATAATTCATGAGAGAATCGCTTCAGCTGCTTTGACACTATTATCCAAGAAATTATGTGCTTTCATAACTTCGTAGAGATTCATATCTGTTTCCAATAAACAAGCGTGTCCACTTTCAGGCAATACCACAATTTCCGAGTCAGGTAAAATATTTGCTAATCTTTGCGCTTCCGCCAGAGAAGGTAAAAGTCTATCCTGATTACTAGCAAGTAGTAAAACAGGTTGAGCTAATTGACGTAATTGTTTTTCATCAATATGAAATTCTCGAATTAAAGATAATCGCCACAGAACAGTTTCTGAAGGTATGGAACGCATCGTTTTCAGTAATTCTTGGCGATCGCTTCTCGAAATACGTGACAATGTTGCTAAAAATGGTAACAAGCCCAAAGCACCAATGTCAAAAAAGTACGATGGTACAAAATAAGAAAATTGTGACGCCCAATCGTAGAAAGGGCGAAGATGAAAACTAGAAGCAGGATTGATGAGAATTATTCTTTGAAATAAATGTGGTGCTGCTACAGCTACTTTTTGAGCCAAACAACCCCCAAAAGATTCACCACACAGATAAACTGGTCGTTGGGAACTTTTTTCTAGTTCTGCGTGGATCAAGTCCAAGACATTATTAGTTAATACTTCCCAGCTAGTCAAATCTTCCCGTGGAATTGCCAAACAACGAACATCGAAACCAGCTTCTAAACCTGCTGTTTGCGATCGCAATAATTGACCAGTGCCATCCATCCCAGGTAAATATACAAACAAGGGATATTCTGGTTGAAGACGTTTGGGAGTCAGAAAACACGGCTGTAGTGATACTTTTGGGATAGTCATTGGTCAATGGTTATTAGTTATTGGTCATTGGTCATTGGTTATTGGTCATTATTAATTAGTATAAATGCGATGTTCTTCGCGTCTGTACAATGATCATTAGTCATAAGTTACAGCTTATTAACAAATGACAAATGATAAATGACAAATGACAAATGACTTTAATAACATCCTTCATGTAATAGATTAGCAATTTCGCTATGACAATGTTCTGTTAGTTCAGCAACAACAGTTTTAGCTTGTTTGCCTTGATATAGTTGTTGGTGTTGGGGTTTAATCCAATAAGGATGGCCAATCAACACTGCAACACGATTGTATATGACCAAAGGATGCCAACCAGGTTGATTAAACAACGGTTCCGAAGGATCAAACAAGTTCAATAGTTTGAGAGGAACAGCGGAGGTGTTAATTTCTTCTATGGAGGCGATCGCAACTGGTAAAATTGCTAAATCTTGTACATTTGCTCGCAATGCTAGATGAGCAAATCCCCGTTGAAATTCACCCACCCAGTTTGGCTGGGTAAACTTCACCATCGGTTCTGTCCCTTCAGGAAAAACTCCAACCAATTGTTTTGATTGCAACAAAAGTTGTGCTTGCTTAAAAAAACTTTGTTGACGTTGTTGATTTGCCTCTAGCGGAAAACATCCCAAACCTGCTACTATCTCTCGCATGATTGGTACTTGTCCCATGTAATGATGGCAAGCAAATCTAATTGAACTCGAAAGTGCTGCCATCAAAATTGGTGCATCCATGAAGCTACGATGATTGCTCACTACTAACACGCTAGCATCTTGAGGGATGCGATCCTCATAGTAGCGAAACATCTTGGTTGAGAGTGTCGCCAACAACCAGTGAGAAATATCCAGGGGGCTGTTTACACTCATAACTCTTCAATATAAATATTTCACAAATTATAGGTGTTTATCTACACGATATCTTTACATTTGTTTACTATCTCTGGGACTGCCTTAAGGTAGAGATATTTGATGTACAAACTGAGAAAAATCTTTTGTCCACAAGCGGCTGATTTATCGTGTCACCAGATAAAAAATGTGAAAACTCTTTTGATTAAAGTTAGGACTTACGCAATTGGCACATTATCTTAAGTTCGTAGTGAGGACTTTAGTCCTCAAAATAAGGGCTGTACGCGTAGCGTTCTCACAGACTAGCCCTTACTACAAGCAAAAAATTTTATTTTTTGTGACACTTGCGTAAGTCCTAGAATTTTACACCTCTTCTTTAAGATAGCCACGACAAACTTCATCACAAATTATGAAAATAGTTCTGTGCGTCACCTGATCTCAACGTTTATTTTTTGTAGAAGTCAGCTATGAGAAAATCTCATGAACATTATTTGCAAATCTTTCTCCCCCAATTCCCCTTACACCTTCTTTGGAGATAAGAGGCCCCATCTTCCCCTATTTGTCATCCCTATTTCTAGGACAATATATATATTTCTATTGTCACAAGCAATTAAACCAAGAAGTTTTGGGCAAATGAATAACTGCGAATCTCTGCCTTTTTGGCAAAAATTAACTGAATTTATACTTATAAAAAACAAATTCTAAACTAAATAAATTTGTTAATATTCTAGTAGAAGTTGAAAATTAGATGCTTATGTTATATAATTGCGTGGTTTTACCTCAATAAGTAAGATAGAAAATAGTTTTAACAACTTATATTTTTATTGTGCATGAATCTAGTGGATAAAACAGAAAAAACATTTGCACTCACAACACCGTTATATTATGTAAACGACTTGCCTCACATTGGCAGTGCATATACAACTATCGCTGCCGATGTGGTGGCACGTTTCCAAAGACTTTTAGGGCGTCCGGTACTACTAGTAACTGGTACAGACGAGCATGGACAGAAAATTCAGCGGACAGCCGAAAGTAAAGGCTTGCCGCCCCAGATTTTTTGTGATCAAATGTCTTCTGGGTTCGTTTCCTTGTGGCAGTTACTAAATATTAGATATGATCGCTTTATCAGGACTACCGATCCTCGCCACGAAACACTAGTCAGAGAATTCTTCCAACGACTTTGGGATAATGGTGATATCTACCAAGGACAACAAAAAGGCTGGTATTGCGTTTCTTGTGAAGAATTTAAAGAAGAACGAGAACTGCTAGAAGGACACTATTGTCCAATTCATCCCAACAAAGAAGCAGAGTGGCGAGACGAACAGAATTACTTTTTCCGCTTATCCAAGTATCAGACTCAAATCGAGGCACTCTACCAGTCTCAACCGGATTTTGTTCAACCAGAAACTCGTCGTAATGAAGTCCTGAGTTTTATCAAACAGGGGTTACAGGACTTTTCAATTTCACGAGTAAATCTGGAATGGGGTTTTCCAGTACCAACAGATCCAAGCCATACCCTTTATGTTTGGTTTGATGCGTTACTGGGTTATTTGACAGCTTTGTTGGAAAACAATACAGAACCAAATTTAGAAAATGCCCTAGAAAAATGGTGGCCGATTAATCTGCATCTAATTGGTAAGGATATCTTGCGTTTTCATGCAATTTCCTGGCCTGCAATGCTAATGTCATCTGGGTTGCCTTTGCCAGAAAGAATTTTTGTGCATGGCTTTTTAACCAAAGATGGGCTGAAAATGGGCAAATCTCTTGGTAATACTGTTGATCCCGTGGCTTTAACCACAACCTACGGTGCAGATGCTGTTCGTTATTACTTTCTTAAGGAAATCGAATTTGGCAGAGATGGCGACTTTAATGAAGGTAGATTCATTGATGTTCTAAATGCAGATTTAGCAAATGACTTAGGAAATTTGCTCAATCGTACTTTAGGCATGGTGAAAAAATATTGTGCTGGCAATGTGCCACCAATTACAAGTGAAGATATACCTAATGATAGTGCTTTGAAATCAATCGGTTTATGTCTAGGGGAACAGGTAAAAAATGCTTACGAAGCGTTAGCGTTCGATAAAGCTTGTGACGCAATCTTGAAACTGGTACGAGCCAGCAACAAATTTATTGATGAACAAGCTCCTTGGTCTTTATACAAACAAGGACAGCAGCAAGCTACAGAAAAAGTGTTGTACTCTGTTTTGGAATCAGTGAGATTGGCCGCTTACCTCCTATCTCCAGTGATCCCAAACATCAGTCACAATATTTATCAGCAACTAGGTTTTGAAATCGACTTTAATAACCAAGCACAAACTTCCATTACCGCTCCTTTTGCCATTCATGGCACATGGGGAGTGCTAACCGACAAACAAAAACTGGGTGAACCCTCTCCAGTGTTTAAACGCATAGAACCATCTAAATAATATTAGCTAGTTCTTTCAATCTCTGATTTTGTTTACTTGGTCAGGGCTGATGCAATTAGCCCTGAAAGCTTATCATAAGTTCTTCAAACTCTATGTAAATCTCAAAAATTCAGTATCAATTATTTTTTTGATAAAAATGAGGTATGACAATAATGTTGAATAATCTGGAAAACGACTCGATCTTCACGCCAGAGCAAGTTTTAGAGAATCGAGGTCGTGTTGCCATTTTTATTGATGGCTCAAATTTATTTTATGCAGCACTTCAATTGGGTATTGAAATAGATTATACGAAGTTACTATGTAGATTAACAGGCGGATCTAGATTGTTACGTGCTTTTTTTTACACTGGCGTAGATAGAACCAACGAAAAACAACAGGGCTTTTTACTGTGGATGCGTCGTAACGGTTATCGTGTCATAGCTAAGGATTTAGTCCAACTACCAGATGGTTCTAAAAAGGCCAATTTAGATGTAGAAATTGCGGTAGACATGATGGCTTTAGTAGATTCATATGATACAGCAGTTTTAGTCAGTGGTGATGGGGATTTGGCATACGCAGTCAATTCAGTGAGTTATCGTGGCGTGCGGGTAGAAGTAGTTAGCTTGCGTTCAATGACTAGTGATAGTTTAATCAACGTAAGCGATCGCTACATAGATTTAGAAGCCATCAAAGAAGATATCCAAAAAACTCCACGCCAAAGCTATCCTTATCGACCTTTAACAGGTATAGATTTTTTAGACCAACCCAGAGAGGTTGAGGGACAGTTGGAAGTTCAAGAATGAAGCAGCAACATAAAGGACAAAGGGGACATGGGGGACAGGGGAGCAATCTTTCCTCCTTGTCCTCCTTGTCCTCCCCCTCTCCCTTGTCCTCCTTGTCTCCCCCCTCTCTCCCCTCTCCCTTGTCTCTACTATCCCTTCTACGCACCCGTCCCAGGATTTTATTTTTAACTCTCTTGCTTGTAATTGGACTAGTTTCCTGTAGCGATCAAACTCGCACATCCAATAAATCACCTGCGGAGAATGTATCTCCTCAAGATACAGATAGCAAATTAACTTTCTTTGATGTCACTTTAGAACAAGCAGACGAAGTTGGGCGACCTATTTGGAAAGTTGTAGCAAAACAAGCAAAATACACCAAAGAAAAACAAATTGGTCAGGTTGAAACTCCCTATGGTGAGTTGTACCAAGATGGTAAAATAGTTTACCAAGTACAAGCAGAAAAAGCAGATATCGAACAGAATGGTAAGCAATTATTTTTGAAAGGCAAGATAGTTGCTACAGATCCCAAAAATGGTGTTGTCTTACACGGTAATGAATTAGAATGGCGTCCTCAAGAAGATTTATTAATTGTCCGCAACCAAATTAATGGAACTCATAAACAACTAAAAGCAGTAGCAAAAGAAGCACGAGTTAAAACCCGAACTCAACGCATAGATTTTTCTGGGGGAGTAGTTGCTAACTCTCAAGATCCACCATTACAAATGCGGACAGAACATTTAATTTGGCAGATTAAAGATGAAAAACTCATTGCTGATCGCCCAGTACAAATAGACCGTTATAAAAATAATCAAATTACCGACCGTGGTAGCGGAGATACAGCCGAAGTTAATTTAAAAACTAAAATTGCCAGCATTACAAAAAATGCCCAAATCGCATTACTAGAACCACCAATGCAAATTGCCAGCAACTCTATGAACTGGAATATGAACACAGAAATTGTCACGACAAATGCTCCTGTGCGTGTATTTCATAGAGTTGAAAACGTCACAGTTACTGCTAATCAAGGTGAATTGAGAATTCCCCAAAAAACAGTTTATTTAATAGGTAATGTCAACGGTATAGGACAAAAACGCCAGTCACTCAAATCTAATACAGCAACTTGGTATCTTGATCAGAAATTAATTGATGCTCAAGGTAATGTAGTTTATAAACAAGTTGATCCGCCGATGACATTTACTGGTGAAAAAGCTGTCGGTAATATTCAAACAGAAAACATCGTTGTTAGTGGTGGTAATTCTCAAGGTAGAGTAGTGACGGAGATTATTCCCAAAGAAAAATTTAAGAGTCAATAGTTAAGAGTTAACCAAAAAAGAGGTAGGCGATCGCCACACTTCGATTGCCAAACCAAGAGAAAATATTTACGCTTGGATTGTCGTATTAAATCTGGAATTTTATAGGGAGATATACGGAACTTTTCCGTATGATAAATAGTTAGTTATTCAAAGGGAGTATGCCCATAGATGGCAGTAAGCGTATTTCTTTGCCACAACAAGGAAGACAAACCTTTTGTGAAGCAGCTTGCAAGAGATTTGGACAATCACGGCGTTAAATATTGGCTTGATGACGCTGAAATAAACGTTGGAGACTCTTTAATAGAGAAAATCAGAAGTGGTTTGGATGAAGTAGACTATGTTGCTGTTATTCTATCTCCAAATTCAATTGCCTCCCCTTGGGTACAGCGAGAAGTCGATGTAGCGATGAATCAAGAAATTAAGGGGAAAAGAGTTAAGGTTCTTCCGATTATGTATCGTAATTGTGATTTACCGGGTTTTTTACTTGGTAAGTCTTATGCTAACTTTACCGAAGAGTCTTGGTATGAGGATGCCTTTGCAAAACTTGTGCGTAGTATTGGGGTTGTATTCAATAAAAAAGCTCTTGAAAGCAATCTTACTGGTGCTAACTTGGGTCAAGCATTAGACAAAGCAGTGATACTAAATCTTCCTTTATTTAGGAAGCCATTTCACAGACCATTCCAATATATAGGCATGAGTATTGCCTCTGCCTCAACTGCCGTGGGGCAGGAACCGAATGAAGTCGGCAATATAATTATTGATAATGATGATTGTCATATGCTCCTTGAGTCCGAGGGTAATTTCATCAATTATGTTGAAGTTGATCTGAAGAAAACTGCACCTCATTTGCAAACACAAGAGTTTGACTCAGTGCCAATACTTGGATCACTTAGTATAAATCCATCTGAACTAGACTTTGCACGAAAGCAGACACACTTTCATACTTATTACGACCATAGAAAAAAACTAAAAATAAGCGTTTGTTGTTTATATGATGGAGCTCCTTTAACAGTAGGATTTAGTGCAAAATACTATGGAATGTAAAATTAAAACCCGTTGTGAGTAACCAAACGGCGCAGCAAATAAAAGGAGTAGTAGGTGGTGCTGTAGTAGTTAAACAGGTACCCAAAATCAATAATTAACTAACTTTTAAACAAAATCTCATTACGATTGGCTGCACCTAGTTTTGGTACATAATTGATACCTAAGTGAGGCGTAAGAACACTAGGAACACTTTGAGCTATTTGAAGTTGCTTGATCAGATGTTGGAGAAACTTATCCTGTTCAGAGCGGAATGTGGGTACATAGGGACCACGGTTGATGATCGCGAACCAAACCAAACCGCGATCGCGTGTAGGCATGACTCCCGCTAAAGCACTCACATCGTTAAGAGTACCAGTTTTAATCACAGTAGCAGCAGGAATGTGTCGGGCGTGCAGCGTTCCTCGGTGATCGAACCCAGAAGTGGGAAATAAGTCTGCTAAATTTAAGCCTTGTGTGAGTGCTTCTTGTTGAAGTGCCATGAGCATTGCACAAACAGCTCTGGGAGAAATGCGATTTTCAACACCTAAGCCGGAACCATTGATTAACTGAATTTCCGACTCTGGAACCCTGGCTAATTGGGCTGCTGTTGACTGGACAACAAAATGACCTCCTACTAAATCTGCTAGCATTTGTGCGATGTCATTGTTGCTGAAAACATTCATCTCTTTAATGATTTGCTTTAAAGGCAAAGAGTAATGACGCACGAGTAAAGTTTGTTGTGGGTTTGGTTGCGTCTCCACTTTTACAGTACCTGCGATCGCAACTTGCGGCTTCGGTGTGCCTTTAGCCATTCGCGAGTATTGAAAAGTAATCCCACGAGTCCAGGTGGTGTGATTAAATGCTTGCTTGAGTAACTGTCCTGCTAACAGTGGATCTCGTTGGAAATTCATGGCGAAATAACCAGTAATGACTAAATTACCTTGGACTCGCTTGATTCCCATCTTGTTGAGGGTGTTACCAAGAGCGATCGCTTCTTCCCAAACAAACAAAGGATCGCCACCACCAATAATGACTAAATCACCTTTTAACACTCCGTTTTGTATTGGCCCAGTAGCGCTGACTAAAGTCTCAAATTTATGGTTTGGCCCCCAAGTTTTAAAAGCAACTAAAGAGGTCGCTATCTTAGTTAATGAGGCAGCAGGTAAAGGAATAGTACCTTGGTGATTTGCCATCAACATTGGTCCTGACTGTATCCAAATCCCTTGACTCTGAACTGTATTCGCCGCTACTAGTCTTGAAGTTGCTAAACCTTGAAGATACTGTTGAACTGTAGTGATTCCAGCTGGATTTGGGTCAGGGGCAACAATTAAGCTAGGGCTACTTTGCAAAGTCAAAACATCTATAGGTTCCAAAGGCTTGATGTGTACTCCAGCCATCTCCAACCACATTGAAACTAAACCTGAACCAATTAACTCCAGCATGATTCACTCCTCATAATTTCTGCAAAGATACTACTGTAAGCAAAAGGCTGTAAAGCTTATTTTTAGGATTTTTAGCTCTTTTTTATTACATAGTTAATTTTGATAAGCTTACTTTAGCTATTAGTCATCAGTTTGTGAAGACATAAATAATGTCAAACAAAAGTAGATTGCTTCGTTTTCGAGTTATTAGGAAAATCAACTTCAAATCAGCTAATTTTTTAATTAGGGAACACAAGGGTGAGGTATTGGGCATTAGGCATAGCCACAAACAACTAATAAGCAAACATCAACCAACAACCAACCATAAATAAACAAAGTCTCAAAAAATCAGTCTAGTACGTAATTTATTCAGTATGTATGGGGAGTAATTCATGTTATGTTGGGCTTGTTAGTTGCTTGGTTGAAAGTAGAAAAGACAAAAAATAAAGGATAAAGTAAACACAAACACTAGGGTTTATCCTGATGTTGATTTTACAATTTATACTTTTTTATTCAGTCTTGAATAGACGGATGCAATTTAGCAACCACTAATCTACTACTTTCAGCAGAGGCATCTGGTAAAATTTGTAAGGTTTCTAGAAGCTCTGAGCAATGGGATCGACTTGCGTACGAATCGCAATTGACGCAATGGGAGGGGATCACGCACCCGGTGAAATCGTCGCTGGCGCACTACGAGCTAGGGATGAGTTGGGTGTGGAAGTATTGTTGGTGGGTGATCCCCAACAAATTGAAGCAGTACTGCCACCAAAGACCAATTTGGGGCAGGTGCAGATCGTTCTGGCTGAGGACGCGATCGCGATGGATGAGGAGCCTTTAAGCGGCGTAAGACGCAAACCCAAGGCTTCGATTAACGTGGCGATGGATTTAGTCAAGCAGGGGCAGGCAGATGCTGTGATTTCTGCCGGTCACTCAGGCGCAGCAATGGCAGCAGCATTGCTGCGCTTGGGACGACTGCCGGGAATTGATCGCCCAGCAATTGGTGCGGTGTTCCCCACAATGATAGCTAGCAAGCAAGTACTGATACTTGATGTCGGTGCTAATGTAGACTGCCGTCCAAAATTTTTAGAGCAGTTTGCTGTTATGGGGTCGGTTTATAGTCAGTATGTCTTGGGTGTTCCTGAACCGAAAATAGGTTTGTTGAACATCGGTGAGGAAGACTGCAAAGGCAATGATGCAGCTGTTCGCGCCCATCAACTGCTGCGGGAAAACTCTCAGATTTCCTTTGTTGGCAATGCTGAAGGACGCGATGTACTCTCCGGTCAATTTGATGTTATCGTCTGTGACGGCTTTGTAGGCAATGTCTTGCTGAAATTTGCCGAAGCAATTGGAGAAGTCATGCTGCAAATTGTGAGGGAAGAATTGCCCCAGGGATTGCATGGTCAAATCGGTACAGCAATTTTAAAACCCAACCTGAAGCGGATTAAACAGCGGATGGATCACGCTGAACATGGAGGTGCTTTGCTTTTGGGTGTAGACGGCATTTGCATTATTGGTCATGGCAGTTCTCAAGCACCTTCAATTTATAATGCCATTCGATTAGCAAAAGAAGCCGTGGATCACCAGGTGCTGCAAAGAATTCAATCTAAATATCAAAGAAAATCCTCCGGGCAACTGTTGCCCGAAAACAGTCAATAGTCAATGGTCATTAGTCATTAGTCATTGGTCAGAAAACAAGACAAGTGACAAATGACAAATGACTAATAACAAGTGACAAATGACAAAATGCTAATAGCTTGGGAGAACCCGGAGTGCAACACTTAGGAATCGCAATTACAGGAAGTGGTTCAGCAGTACCAGCTACTTCACTGAATAATCAAAGACTGACAGAACTGGTTGAAACCTCAGATGAATGGATAACTACAAGAACAGGAATTCGTGAACGCCGTTTGGCAAAAGCAGGTGAATCTTTAACGGAACTTGCCACTACTGCCGGCACTCAGGCGATCGCCATGGCTGGAATTACACCACAACAGTTAGATTTGATTTTACTAGCAACCTCCACGCCTGATGACTTGTTTGGCAGTGCTTGTCAAATTCAAGCCAAATTAGGAGCAACAAGAGCAGTAGCATTTGATATGACAGCTGCCTGCTCAGGCTTTGTATTTGGATTGGTAACAGCGGCCCAATTTATCAAAACTGGTGTATATCAAAATGTTTTGTTAATCGGAGCAGATATTCTCTCTCGTTGGGTAGACTGGCAAGATCGAAGAACCTGTGTGCTGTTTGGTGATGGTGCTGGAGCGGTAGTATTGCAGGCAAATGATAGCGATCGCTTACTGGGATTTGAACTCAGAAGTGATGGCACTCAAAACGATTGTCTCAACCTTCCCTATACGCCTGACACCACAGAACTACTCCCAGGTGTTGTTGTTGGTAAAGGTAATTTTCAACCCATAACCATGAACGGCAAAGAAGTTTACCGCTTTGCTGTCCAGCAAGTGCCAGAAGTCATCGATAAAGCCTTATTTCGTGCAAACCTCAGCATTGAAGAAATAGACTGGCTACTCTTGCATCAAGCTAATCAGCGTATTCTTGACTCTGTTGCCCAGCGCTTGAATATTCCGGAACAAAAAGTTATTAGTAATCTGGCTTACTATGGCAACACCTCTGCCGCTTCTATCCCCCTTGCCTTGGATGAAGCAGTACGGCAGGGCAAAATTAAACCCAATGATATCATTGCCACATCAGGTTTTGGTGCTGGACTAACTTGGGGAGCTGCAATTTTTAAATGGGGACGGTAGTCATTCGTCAAAAGTCCAGTGTCAAGAGTCCATAGTCAATCGTACAGAGAAATTCAAATTGACACTTGACCCTTGACATTTGACACTTGACCCTTGATCCTTGACCCTTGACACTTGACTGTTTGAATGTTGACTAATGACAAAAACCGCATGGGTATTTCCCGGACAAGGTTCCCAATCATTGGGAATGGGAACAGATTTGATACATCTACCTTTAGCAAAGCAAAAGTTTGCTCAAGCCGAAGAAATTTTAGGCTGGTCTGTAATTGAGATTTGTCAAAATGATGCCGACAAGCTATCACATACTCTCTACACTCAGCCTTGCTTATATGTGGTAGAAAGCATTCTTGCTGATCTCCTACGAGAAAAAGAACAACCAGATTTAGTTGCTGGTCACAGTTTAGGAGAATATATTGCTCTTTACGTTGCTGGCGTGTTTGAATGGTCTGCGGGGTTACGTTTGGTAAAACGCCGTGCCGAACTGATGGACAACGCTGTTGGTGGGATGATGGCGGCTTTAATGAATTTTGACAGGGAACAACTAGAAAAAGTCATTGCCGAAAATCCTGATGTTGTTGTAGCAAACGATAACAGCCCTGCCCAAGTTGTAATTTCTGGCACACCTACAGCAGTACAAGCAGTCATATCTCAAGTAAAGGCAAAACGTGCAGTGCCTCTGAAAGTCTCTGGTGCATTTCATTCACCTTTGATGATAGAAGCTGCAAATGATTTTCAAGAAATTTTAGCCTCAGTAGAATTTCATAAAGCGACAGTACCAGTTTTATCTAATGTCGAACCAACTCCAGCAACAGAAGCAGAAGTTTTAAAACAACGTCTCATCCAACAAATGACAGGGGGAGTGCGCTGGCGAGAAATTGCACTGGCATTACCAGAAAATGGGATTGACAGAGTAGTGGAAATTGGCCCTGGTAACGTCTTAACTGGTTTGATTAAACGCACTTGCTCCAATTTAGTTTTAGAAAATATCCGTAATTTGGCTGAGTTACCCACTTAGCTTGTATCATTTCGAGAATCAGAGAAGCGATCGCACAAACCCTTGCTTACCAAAGTTGTACAAAAGTAGTGGCGATCGCTTATCCTTAATTTTGTCTGATTTCAATTACCTTCTGTGGGCAAAAACCGTGAACCGTTAGCTAGTCTATTACTCTACCAAGCCTTTAAGTGGTCTGTTGTTAGCCCCATGCTACATGTGTACTTTCGGGGCAAAATCTATGGTACAGAAAACGTCCCATTGAGCGGGCCTTTGGTAGTAGTAAGCAATCATGCTAGTAATTATGATCCACCAATTGTTTCTAACTGTGTACGTCGTCCTGTGGCGTATATGGCCAAAGAAGAACTGTTTAAAGTCCCTGTTTTAAAACAAGCCATTGAGCTATATGGTGCTTACCCAGTCAGTCGGGGTACAAGCGATCGCACTGCGATTCGTGCAGCCCTCAAATATCTTGATGAGGGATGGGCTGTGGGTGTTTTTTTACAAGGTACTCGCACTCCTGACGGACGCATCACAGATCCAAAACGAGGTGCAGCTTTGATAGCCGCTAAAGCACAAGCACCATTGTTACCTGTTTGTTTGTGGGGAACACAGGCTATTGAAGAAAAAGGTGTCGTTATCCCTCGTGCAGTTCCTGTGACAGTAAGAATTGGCGAACTGATACCCGCACCCACTTCTACAGATAAAGAAGAATTAGAAGCATTAACACAAAAATGTGCTATGGCTATTAATTCACTACACGAACAAGGACGCTAAGTAAGTCGGCACAAATAAAGCTAACTGGTTGGGGTCGTCATTTGTCATTTGTCATTGGTAAGTGTTTCAGGCACGTTTACTTACTGATAACTGATAACTGATAACTGATAACTGAATTAAAAATCTTCGTCATCAACAAAAAATTCTGCATCATCTTGTGCAGTAAAATTATTTTGTTCAGAAGCAGTCAGCCTCCACAACGGTTGTAGTAATCCCATGCCAATCATCCCCACCGCTGCACAGAAAGCCAGTAATAAGCCCACTGGAAGTTGAATTGATTGAAAGCTGAGAAATTTTAAAGATACTGGCGTGGCGTTTTGTACTGAGAGAAGGGCAACAGCCATTATCCAAAAAACTAGAATAATTATTGTCAGTAGAGTAGCAAGAGTTTTCATGTTGATTGATAACGATCTGCCATAGCCACAACTTTCTTCACCTATTTTAGGTTTTGAGAAGTGGTAAATTATTTCTATTTAGGCATTTTTATCTCTAAACGAGAATTTATCTAACTATTTGTAAAGTATAGGTCAATATTAGTGTTGCAAATCTTTATGTATACAACCACTAGAAGTAGACCAATAGTACAATATAGTGCATCGTACTTTACTTTCAACCAAGATTTTCAACCACTTATTCCAAATATTCTCCCCATTCTGTTAGATGTGGAGCTACTAGCATTTAGTCTGGTTTAGGTTCAAAGGTGAAAAGGTGGATATTGAGCAGCCAGCAAAAATGTTGGTAAGCGAAGCCTCCGATACAGCTTAGATATTTGCCACAATAGTATTTAGTAATTTCTAGAGTGGCAATAACAACAAAATCAAGGATATATTTAATCCCATACTCAGATGCTGGGTTTTAGCAATTAGTAGTAAATATCAATGCTCGAAGCTGAATTTCAGTAAGCAGCATTGTCATTTACGATTACCATCGCATAAAACCGTTCAGCGATTTTTACCGTCCAAGCAGAATCTGCCATCACGTAAATGGCAGTTTGGTTAGCTACTTGGCTACTAAGTGAGTAAAGCCTGTGTAGCTGATGTTATGCCCCGTCTTTGTCTCACAGTTGCTAAGTAATGTCAACTCCAGAGCGACCTTTTGCCAGTTATCATCTTTGGTCTTTAGTTGCCCCCGCATCTGGGCAACAACGTTGGCACTGTCAAATGAGACGAGGATATATTAAAGCACGCCAACATGAACCTCAAGTTAAAGCACTGTTAACAAAAGTTACACCACCTCAGCGTATAGGCTTGTTAGCACAAAAAGGTATTTATGAATTTCATCACCACAGATACCTATTAAATCAATCAGACGGCGTAGAAAAAGTTGCCGAACTACTGAGACTAAGCAATTCATCAGATGAAGTGCAACAGCGTGTGTTGCAAATTTTGCAGAAATACCACAATGAGCCATTGCTTTCAGGTAAACGTATAGTCTTGTTAACCCGTGGCGATGAAGGATTTCCTAAACCAATTTTAATTGATCAAAAACACTATTGTTTTCGCTTGTATGCGGCGATGGATTGTATTTTCATAGAATCGTCAGGCAATTTACATATTATAGATTTTAAAACTGGTAAATCTGCTTTTGACCGTCGCCAGGCACTAGTTTATCTATTGGCAGCTCGTTATCTTTATCCTAAACACAAAGCTATAGCTTCTTTTTATAATTTAGAATTTTCTAAAAAATCGGAATTAATTAGTGTTAGCAAAAATGAATTAGATTTTCTGGAGTTTGAATTAGCTAATATTGCTCAAAAACACCAACAAGATTTACAAAAATATCAACAACAAACTCAGAAATTTAGTCAAATCTTTCCACCCAATCCTGGCTACCACTGCCGATTTTGCCCATTTAATTCTATATGTGAATTTTCTGCTTTCAATGCTTCGCAAACAGTCTAGTCTTAATGAGGAAGAATCAGGCTGGCGATCGCATTCTCTATCAAACACCAATTGCACTTCTAATTCCTCTTAACTTGCATATTTTAGAACCGTTATACAGCAAGGGTTTGAGAAATATCATCAAAATTTGCTTGTTTCATATTTTGCTGGCGTGTACTCGCGCTAGTAGGAGGCTCGTTTGAAACGCGTAGACGCAAAGCGGAAGTGATGAGATGAATTGCGCGTGAGTTGACAACAGTCCTCAGGAGAATAACAAAAATGAGACGGACCCTAGCTAATTACCAGCCTACGCAACAATATAAGTGAAAACAAGATCCCCGACTTCTTAAAGAAGTCGGGGATCTTGGTGATATTGGCGGAGTTCGCTAAAACGGTGGTAACTCTCCCAAAATGGTGAAGCGAATGTGATTAATTGCTAACTCACCAATAGAAATTTCTTCTTTTGTCAGCCTCACGCCTTTACTAGTTATAGTTTCAAAGGGAATACCTTTACCAATTTCAATGTGATACCAGCACAAACCCATAAAAAACCTTGTGGGATAAGGTCCATTATTACCAATATCATCAGGATTAGATTCCATTGGCAACCAGCCAAAACCAGGTATATAGAATTCCAACCACACATGGTTATAGTCTGGTTGTAAAGGGACATGTTGGTGTTCTGCGTAGGTAGGACATTTATAGCGTCCGACGGTACGACAAGCTATGCCATTTAAGCGACACAAAGCCAATAAGACACCTACATACTCGCCGCAAGAACCTATGCCTCTTTCTAAAACTCGATCTGGAGTATCTATGTGAGGTTTAATACCATAAGATAACTGGTCATAAACATAATTACGGATGCTGTACATTTTCCGCAGCAAATTGGTTTCTGTGCCAATTGCTTCTTCCGCAGCACGGCGGACAATGGTAGTATCCATCGCTAATTCATCATCATCCACAAGATAGCGAGTTTGATATTCTGGTGATAGTTCAGGAATATCTTCGACATCTGGTGGAGTGAGGCGATATTTTATACCTCTGACTTCCACAACTGCTTTCCAGCCAAACATGTGCCGTTCGCCTGGGGTAAGGGTATCAAATTTAAACACAGCCACACGTTGCCCATCTATAATTTCTTCCTCAAAAGGTAATCCGACAGGTTCAACATGTTTGACTTTTTGGCGGTCTGTGTCGCTGGGTAAGGCAATACGCCATTCTAATTCTTGTAAGTAAACCTCTTCAATTGGCGCAATTTCCTCCACATAGGACATTTCGATCAGATAGCCATTAGAAAGAGCGTAGCGCTTGTCTGGGAAATAACGATACTGGAGCTGGTGAATAAACGTGCGATCGCGGTATGCTAATTCATGGTTAGGGTCAGCATTTGGATTATCGCGAACATAAGGTTCTTCGGAAGCGTAGGCAACGTAAAGAGTTTGTTGGCCTGTGTGTGTATCTGTTTGTACTGCTATACCTGTAGGAGATTCAAATGGTGTTAGCACACTAAATTGCACTTCTCCTGTTGCCCTATCCATACAGTAAACAGTTTGTTCTGTAGTATCGCAAGCCCAAAGAATTTCATCTGTTACAGCCAAATTTTCGATTCCTACACCAGGAGCATAAAATCTGGTAATTTCTTTACGGGTATCGCGATTAAAAATTAAGATATCTCCCAACTTTTGGCAACTGACGTAAACTGTTGATTCCCAAACAGCAATACCATTAGCAGGGTAAGGTAGGGTAACAAAATGTTCCAGCCCCAAAGAATTTAGTTTACACAAATAAACACTATTATCCCTTGTCACCCAGAGGGTATCTTCCCAAATTGCCAAACCAGTGACGTCTGTAAATTCTCTGCTTTGATGAGCATTGAGAATTTTGGTATTGTCAGTGGCAGGATCTATTTGCAGCAGATACCCTTTAGGAGAGTCGATAGCAATCAGGGTATCCTGGAAGAAAGTAATGCCACCCAAAACGGCAGCACCAATTGGTCGAATTGTTTTTTGCCCGAACATCTGGCTAGCGGTCAAACTGGGAAGAGCAAAATTCATATTAAACTAATTAACTTAAAGGTTTAGCACGCCCGAAATTTATTTTGGTATGTTTTGTGCAATTCAACTCCCAACTTTTGTTACTCACAATTATCAAGGATGATGTGCTATAAAAGGCAGTTACTTTAGCAATAACACTGAAATATTGCTGTAGAAAAATTAGGGAGGTGTGAGAAATCACACTGAAGTTAATGCTTTTTGGCAATATTCCTAATGTAACTTTAGTTGATGGTTTTTATCGCTATCACTAAATTATGATCGAATTCTGTAACCATTTCCTGTAACTTATACAATGTCTGCTCATTCTCTGCCTGATTCAACTACCGCTTGGCATAGTTTAGAAGTTGATAAAGCAATAGAACTGCTCTCCACTAATGCAGACACTGGCTTATCACCTCAAGAAGTGCAACAGCGATTGGAAAAGTACGGTCCGAACGAACTTGAGGAAACCGGTGGTCGTAGCGCCTGGGAAATTTTGGTAGATCAGTTCAAAAACATCATGTTATTGATGCTGATCGCCGTGGCAATTATTTCTGGGGTTTTAGACCTGCTGGCGTTGCAAAGGGGCGAGTTGAAACCGGGTGAAGTACCATTCAAAGATACGATCGCCATCTTAGCAATTGTCATCCTCAACGGTATCCTGGGCTATGTTCAAGAAAGCCGTGCCGAAAAAGCCCTCGCAGCACTGAAAAAACTCTCCTCTCCCAACGTCCGCATTATTCGTAATGGTAAACCATCAGAGGTGGCTGCTAAGGATTTAGTGCCGGGAGATGTGATGCTGCTAGAAGCAGGGGTGCAAGTGGCAGCAGATGGACTTTTATTAGAAACATCCAACTTGCAAATCCGAGAATCGGCACTCACGGGTGAAGCCGAAGCGGTTAACAAACAGGCAAAAACTACATTACCTGAAGATACAGGAATTGGCGATCGCATCAATTCGGTTTTCCAAGGTACAGAAGTTGTCCAAGGACGGGGCAAGGTTCTAGTAACAAACACTGGAATGACAACCGAACTCGGAAAAATTGCTACCATGTTGCAGTCCGTGGAAAGTGAACCCACGCCTCTACAACAACGGATGACCCAGCTTGGCAATGTCCTAGTCACAGGTTCTTTAGTATTAGTAGCGATTGTTGTAATTGTAGGTTTACTGCGTGGTGGTAACTTAACAGAACTATTGGAAGTTTCTTTGAGTATGGCGGTGGCGGTAGTGCCAGAAGGTTTACCCGCAGTGATCACCGTTACCCTAGCTTTGGGAACTCAACGAATGGTACGTCGCAAAGCTTTAATTCGCAAACTACCAGCTGTAGAAACCCTGGGTTCTGTCACCACAATTTGTTCTGATAAAACTGGTACTCTGACCCAGAACAAAATGGTAGTACAAGCTGTCTACACACATGCTTCTAATCCAAGTCAGGATCAAACAACTTCTCTTCACCGAGAATTTCGCGTTACAGGAGAAGGTTACGCTCCTACAGGCGAGTTTCAACTAGAGAATAATCCTATTGAGGTACAAGACAACCCAGAACTACAAGCCTTGTTAGTTGCTTGTGCTGTTTGTAATGATGCACATTTGCAACAACAACAAGGAGAATGGGCTATTTTAGGAGACCCCACAGAGGGCGCCTTGGTGACACTGGCTGCCAAAGGAGGAGTTGAAAAAGATCAGTGGGATAGTAAATTGCCACGTGTGAGTGAGTTCCCGTTTTCTTCCGAACGGAAGCGAATGAGTGTGATTTCTAAAGTTGAGCAAGTAGAAACAGGGGTTTCGCCTTTAAATGATGTTGACCCAACTATCAGCAACTTGGTGAAGTCTCATAACTATTTAATGTTTACCAAAGGCTCACCAGAATTAATTTTGGCTCGTTGTACTCAACTTTATATAGGTAATGGTGCTGTTTCTCTGACTCAAGAACAGCGAGATGAAATTTTAGCAGAAAACGATCGCATGGCTTCTAATGGTCTGCGAGTACTGGGTTTTGCCTATAAACCATTGACAGAAATTCCACCGGAAGGTTCAGACGAAACATCCGAACAAGAATTAGTCTGGGTGGGTTTAGTCGGAATGCTTGACGCACCTCGTCCTGAAGTTAGGGCGGCGGTACAAGAATGTCGAGAAGCAGGCATTCGACCGATTATGATTACTGGTGATCATCAGTTAACAGCACGCGCGATCGCCACTGATCTAGGAATTGCCCAAACAGGCGATCGTGTCCTGACAGGCCAAGAACTGCAACGGATGAGCGACCAAGACCTAGAGCAAAATGTAGACTTGGTGAGTATTTATGCTAGGGTTGCCCCAGAACACAAACTGCGAATTGTCCAAGCCTTACAGCGTCGGGGCAGATTTGTGGCGATGACTGGTGATGGCGTTAACGACGCTCCCGCCCTCAAACAAGCTGATATCGGTATTGCTATGGGTATCACCGGTACTGATGTCAGTAAAGAAGCCAGTGACATGGTGCTACTAGATGACAACTTTGCTACCATTGTTGCTGCCACTGAAGAAGGTCGAGTTGTTTACACCAATATCCGCCGTTTTATTAAATATATTCTGGGTAGTAATATTGGTGAAGTTCTCACGATCGCAGCTGCGCCAATTTTAGGATTAGGAGGAGTACCCCTCACACCCCTGCAAATTCTGTGGATGAACTTGGTGACAGATGGTTTACCAGCCTTAGCCTTAGCTGTAGAACCCCCCGAACCCGACGTGATGAAGCGTCCTCCTTTTAGTCCTCGTGAAAGCATTTTCGCTAGAGGCTTGGGTTCTTATATGATTCGCATCGGGATTATTTTCGCGATCATTACTATTGTTCTCATGGAGTGGGCATACTTTCACTCCCAAGCATACACTGATGGATTGAGTCCAGATCGCTGGAAAACAATGGTGTTTACTTCCCTGTGTCTTGCTCAAATGGGACATGCGATCGCAATTCGCTCCAACAACCGACTGACAATAGAAATGAATCCTTTGTCAAATCCTTATGTCTTAGGAGCAGTTGTGTTAACCACGATTTTACAACTGATGCTGGTTTATGTTCCTCCTCTGCGTAATTTCTTCGGCACTCACTATATTACTTTGCCGGAATTAGGGATTTGTCTTGGCTTCAGCGCCTTAATGTTTGTGTGGATTGAAATTGAAAAGATCGTCTTCCGATTCATGGGCAAGAAGACTGTTTAGGTATGAGGAATTGGGGATCGGGAGAAGAAGACGCGGAGACAATGAGACGCGGTGACGCGGTGACGGGGAGAGTGTCTCCCTTATCTCCCTTCCCAATTTTGAATTTTGTAGACGCGGAGCGGCTTCCGCAGGTATTTTGAATTTTGAATTGGGATATCCCCTATCTATGATCTATGTATTTAAAAACCCTCCACCTCCGACACTTTCGTAACTACCAAGAGCAGCAGGTTGAGTTTACTGCTCCTAAAACGATTTTGGTGGGCAATAATGCTCAGGGTAAATCTAATTTATTGGAGGCGGTGGAGTTATTAGCAACATTGCGATCGCATCGTACTTTCCGCGATCGCGAATTAGTGCAAGAAGGAGAAGAACTCGCGCAAATTAATGCTTCTCTCAAACGAGAGACTAGCATTAGCACTCTAAACTTAATTTTGCGTCGTAATGGTCGCCGGACTGTAAACCTCAACGGCGAAAACCTCCGGCGTCAAATGGACTTTCTTGGTGTCTTGAATGGCGTACAGTTTTCGAGCTTGGACTTGGAACTAGTACGGGGAGGCCCGGAAGGTCGTCGTCACTGGCTAGATACTCTGTTGATTCAACTAGAACCAGTATACGCACACATTTTACAGCAATATCATCAAGTATTGCGCCAGCGAAATGCCTTTTTGAAACGCAATGTAGAGACGAGCCATGGCGCGTCTCTACAATCAGAATTAGCTATATGGGATGCACAGTTGGCGATCGCAGGTACGCGAGTAATTCGGCGCAGAGAACGAGCCATACAACGACTCGCTCCCATCGCCAAAATGTGGCACGCTAGCATTAGTGGTAGTAAAGAAATTTTGCAAATAAAATACTCACCCAACGTTCCTTTAGAACAAAATTATCCAGAAAAAGTGCAGCAAGCTTTTCTAGAAAAGTTGCAACAACGAACTGTTGCTGAATTGCACCAAGGTACTACTTTGGTTGGACCACATCGGGACGAAGTAGAATTAATAATTAATCAAACACCAGCCCGTCAATATGGTTCCCAAGGTCAGCAACGAACCCTAGTCTTAGCTTTGAAACTAGCAGAATTAAAATTAATTGAAGAAGTTGTGGGAGAACCACCACTGCTACTGCTTGATGATGTTTTAGCTGAACTCGATCCATCTCGTCAAAATCAATTACTTGATACGATTCAAGACCGTTTTCAAACAATAATTACTACTACTCATTTGGGTGCTTTTGATTCCCAATGGTTAAATTCTTCCCAGATTTTTTATGTTAAAAGTGGTGAAATATCAATTGTTGGTGATTAGTAGTTAGTGGTTGGTAATAATTAAATCTTCGCCTACTGCCACACTACCACTACTAATCACCTGTGCTAAAACACCAGTCTGGGTATGCTGACACTGCTCTTGCAAAAGAGACAGTAACCTAATATCTCGCTCTCCTGTTTCCGGATTGACATCTATATTTAAACAGCGATTAATTCTAGCTGTCACAACAATTTTTGCAGTTCCAATTTGTATTTCTTTTCCAATCCAGTCAAATTCTTCCCAAGCAGAGACACCTGCTACAACAATATTGGGACGAAAGCGCCGTACATCTATTGGTTGTGCAGCTAATTCACTTAAATTGTCAATGGTTGCTTGACTGACGAGAGAAAGATGTCCCGCTTCTCGATCAGGGTAGCGAGTTTTGTCAAATTCTCCAACTAGTTGTAGAGGTGCGCGGTTGGGATGTCTCGCAGCTTGACTGGGGTAAATTCCTGCTAAATAACCTGTGAAAAAGGCTGATATTAAATTCCGTCCTTCAGAAGTCTTAGTATCAGCAACTAATAACTCTATACCTTTGCGCTTGACTGTGAAATTTCCAGTTTCTGGTTCGTAGAAACAATTTAAAGCTGCGAGTCCTGGCCAGTCATTTTGCATGATGAAGTTTTGCTTCTTCATCCAAGGTACTATTGTTGAGTTGTTATCTATGTCGTCTTGCTTGTACATCAAAGCAAAAGCGCGATCGCCAGGAATACCATGTCCTACCTCAAGGTGGACGCGATCGCTCTTGTGACAGCTTAATCCTTTGATTGGATAAATCAATAATTGTTGAATTGATATTTTAGTCATGGGGAAAGGGGATCAGGGATTGGGAATGAGTCTGTATTAATATTGTCTATATAGCTATTAACCACTCTGTATTACATATTATCCACTCCCCGATCCCCGTTACCCCTTATTCCCAAAGGGGACCCCTACCTTCCCCGATCCCCGATCCCCGATCCCCTTTCCCTATTCCTTGGCTGAACTTATCGGTTTTTGTCCTGCTGAAATAGTCTTTCTACCTTGAGGTAAACCAGCCGTAATACTACGGAAATATAGACCTCCAACAGTTAGTAAAAATACAATATATCCAACTGCTTGCACAACATAAAGATGTTCTCTGTAGCCAAATAGGGCTTTGATGACAATACCAGGGAATTTTTCTTCTGGCAGAATATTGGCTGTATTCCAAACCATTGGTCCTAGTATACAAGAATGAATTTTAGTAAACCGTTCATAGTAAAAACAAAGGTTTTCAGAAGCCCGACTACTGAGGGCATAATTAGCAGCAGCTTCATCAAAATTATGTAATGCAGAAATTACTAATCCACCAACAATTAATACTAGTAAAACACCCATTACCTGGAAAAATTGCCGGATATTGATTTTCACTCCCCACTTAAATAAAAGCACACCTATTGCTGCTGCAACTGCAATCCCGCTAATCGCACCAAGCGCCGGAATTAGTCCTTGTTGAAAATTAGCAGCAATGAATAAAACTGTTTCAAAACCTTCACGAACAACGGCAATTAAAATTAAGCTAAAAACACCCCAACCAGCATTAGTATTATCTTTTAAAGCATCTGTTACTGCTCCCTCTACTTGAGCTTTCATAAATCTGGCTTGTTTGGTCATCCAGATCAGCATCCAACTGAGCATCGCGATCGCCAGTAGGCTGAAGACAGCTTCCATTAATGGTTCAACTACAGATGTGTACTGGGGATTAATTGTTCCCAATACTTGTATTAGCCAACTAAACAGCACACCAATCAGCGCACTCAAGGCGATACCAACACCAACACCAGCATACACCCAAGGGTTAAGTCGGGATTGTTTAGCTTTTTTCAACAAAGCCAAGACAATACCAACCACTAAGGCTGCTTCTACTCCTTCTCGGAGTGTAATTACAAAAGTAGGTAGAGCAGTACTAAAGTTCATCATTTGTCCTTTGTCATTTGTCCTTTGTCATTTGTCATTGTGTCATTTGTCACTAGCTAATAACTAATGACTAATGACCAATGACCAATGACTAATAACTACTAACTAAAATCGCGTAACATTTTCTTCAATTCAAGATTATGCATCTCTTCTTGACCGATCATAGTTCGAGCAAATTCTTCAAGATAAATGCTGGCATCACTGACTGTTTCAAGCAAGTTTTTATACAACTCTAGTGCTTTTTTCTCATGTGACAAGCTTTCTTCTAAAATATGCTTAACTGAATGCTTGTAACTTTCTTCTATTGGTGCAATTTTCAGGGTAGGGTGTCCATCTAAACCCGTGAGAATTTCTCCTACTTGTTGAGCGTGAAGTAAAGATTCGCTTGCTTGGGCCTTAAAAAAGGTAACAATCGGAATGCGATTTGGGCCAGTTACCATCAAAGAGTAATGAGTGTAACGCACAACTCCTGCCAATTCAAATTCCATGATGGCATTGAGCAGGTCGATAGTCTTGTTTTGGTCAAGTTCTTGCATCAGTATCTTAGTCTACGCTAGAAGTCAGAAGTTTTTGGTGATGAGCTAAAAGTTAGATAGTTTCTAACTTTTTATTTATGACTAAATTTTAAACTCTGACCTTGGAACAAAAAGTCAAGGGTAAGCGACTCTCGTGTTGATTTTGAGGACTAAAGTCCTTACTACGAACTTAATTATCGTTGTGCTTGGGTTTTGGAATTGTCAATCACTTTTTGAGATGCTGATTCTATCGCTTTGATTTCTTTGGTGACTTCTTCTGGAGTATTAACTGGTTTGGCTGGTGGAATCACGGTAGGCCAAGCTTTTTTCAGTTGAGTCATACTCGCTTTAATTGCTTTGTCTGCGTCTGGATGATCTTTTGCCATTTGACTAGAGATACTTTGATACAATTCGTCAGCGTAGATTACAAAACCACGGGAATCTTGATATTCAATGGCTGCGGCGATTTTACCATCAGCGATCGCTGCACCATATTCTGAGTTTGCAGAATCTAACAAACCGTTAATTACCTGGAGTACAAATGAAGGTTGGGTGCGTTGTGCTTCTGGTAATGCTGCGATCGCTCCATCTACTGATTCCATAGAAGTAGTAAAATTAGTTTTGACTTTGGCATCTTTGGGGTTAGATTTCACCAAATCTTGCAAACTCACCAAAGTTGTTTTAAATTCTTTGACTTTGCGATCGTTCAATTGTTCTTCTACATCAACATAAATCTCTTCAACTGGGTGTCCAATATGAGGTTCTGCTTGTTTTGGTTGATTTTGATCCAAAAGTTCTTGCGCTACAATCAGATGTCCTTTCATCAATCCTAGCTTTGTCATGTAATCAACATCTTTGGCTTCTCCAGTCAAAACCACTTCTTGAACAGTCACCTGATCCTTAATTTTGTCAAACTGTTCTTGGCTAATAACCTTCTTGCTAACTAATTCATCTGGACTAGCGTAAGGGCGATTTGCCTGAATTTTATTCGATAATGCTGGTACACCTAGCTGCGCCTCAAATTTATCCAACTCAGACAAGATAGCTGTATTGATGTTAATTTGTTTTTTGCTACCATGACCGCTATGGCTTACTGCTTCAGTTGTTTGTGCAACAGAGTTCGGAGTATTAGTTGCTGGTGAATTTTCGGTGGTTGAAGTGCCACCATTATTACAAGAACTCAGACTCACAATCGCACAAGCTGCGACAGCCAGACACAGATAACGAAAATTTTTCATCTTTGCTCCAAGGAGTTTGTAAAAGCAAGCAAGTAAAAGCGTTTTTTAGCTATATCAGCAGTCGGAGATGCCAAATTGCTATGGTGACAATATTTCTCGGTTAAGGATTTTTCGTCATAATTTGGGTCATGTAGAGACGCGCCATGGCGCGTCTCTGGTGGGTTTAAATGTCAATCGATTTGTCTTATCCGAGCAGTATTGGCTATGGTGATATTTGACATCTTGTCTTGGATTTTGCTAAGTTATTCTTGCATCTAGTGAGAGTTTTTATCAACTATTTGACTATTTGATTAGCTAAAATTTAATAAATAGTTTCAAATTAGTTACTATACAATTAAAAGTTATTACTAAAAATTATTAGTTAAAAGCTAGAAATTCATCAATAACGCTGCTATTTATATCAGTTTGTATTTGAGCATCAAATACTAGTAATTTGTGAATTAAGTATTTTTTGCCGTATTTTGCGAGCCTTTCTCAGCTACAACTTCAAATAAGCCCATACATCCGTTTTCTGCGATCGCATCTTGATGAGGATGAAACATATACTTACCTGGGTAGCGAAAAGCAAATTCTAAGATGTGACGTTCTGCAATACCCATCGTCACTACATCGCTTTTTCGGCTAGGAGTCAGAGTCATTCCAGTCGGGTAAATATCAAAAAAATTAGCGTGCAAGTGGAATGTCACTGCGGGATCAAATTCAATAATGTTGAGAACATATAATCGAATCAACTGATTTTGGTAAATGCGAATCGGATGATCCATGTAGTAATGGGGTAAACCATTAAAGGCGTAATATTCATTGTGATTATCGTCATTAACATCATACCCAGCCATTACCAATACAATTTCATCCGCAGCTGGGCGCGGCTTGGGCGGATCAACTATAAACATGCCGTATAATCCTTTGGCAATATGTCGAGTCACAGGTTCAATGTGACAGTGATAGAGATGAACACCAAAGGGTTCAGCATCAAATTCATAAATTGTGGCGTTACCGTTGCTAACTGGACGAACACCGTCCATTTCAGCAGGGTGGATACCGTGAAAATGTAAAGAGTGGGAATGTCCAGCTTGGTTGAGGAATAATATCCGTACGCGATCGCCTTGTTTTACTCTCAGTGTCGGCCCCGGTATACGACCATTCAAATCCCAAATATTGTACGATACAGCACTATTAAGTTGAATCTCCGAAGTTCCAGCAGTTAAGCGAAACTCCCGGATTGTCCGGCCATTTTCTCGCTTCAGTGTCCCATAATCAAAATTTCGCAATACTTGTACCGGGTTGACAGCGCTGTTGGAATTTTCCTGTGTCTCTAAAGGTGGTACTCTCACCAATTGCTTTTGTGTTGCTAACCTATCCCATACCACGGATGCGCCAGCAACACCTGCACCTGCTAATCCTAGCTTTAGCAGTTGACGGCGATTCAAGAATTTTTCTTGATTGAGAGCAAAGTAATCAGGCATGATACTATCGGTAATGATTTGCAGCAAAAAACAAACTGCAAATTTTTTGCAATTACTTTATATTCATATAATAATTAAAAATTATTGTCAATTATTCTTTTTTGTCTGCAAGGGACTACAGATCCCCGACTTCTTTGAAGAAGTCGGGGATCTGAACACTCGCGACTCATTATGTTGTTAGACAGAAATCAAGCTATCATTACCAAATTCCGAAAAGCCTATAAATATTTATTGCGAAGCATAATGATAATGATAATCATACTATAAATAGTTGAAGAATAAAATTTGCCAATATAAACTAAATCCTTATATATCTTCAAGGGATGGCTGATTTTGAGAATTATTCTTAAACGAAAAGGTGTATTACCAATCCTGCTGGGGATTTTCAGCTTTTATATAGTCGTGAGTGCTGCTGCACCAGCCTATGCGATGCACATCATGGAAGGCTTTTTACCTGTAAGCTGGGCAGTTTTTTGGTGGATAGTAGCTTTACCATTTTTTGTATTGGGGTTACGACGAATATCACAAATTACCCAAGCCAACCCGCAATTAAAATTACTCTTAGCATTGGCGGGAGCATTTACGTTTGTGCTATCTGCATTAAAAATGCCATCGGTGACAGGTAGTTGTTCCCATCCTACAGGAACAGGATTAGGAGCAATACTATTTGGGCCTTTGGCTATGTCTGTACTGGGTAGTTTGGTACTCCTATTTCAAGCATTACTCTTGGCTCATGGTGGTTTAACGACATTGGGAGCGAATGCATTTTCGATGGCGATCGCAGGGCCATTTGTTGCTTATTGGATTTATCGCTTATTAATGCCAACAGGTAAACAAAGATTAGCAATATTTCTGGCTGCTGCGATCGCAGATTTGGTTACTTATATCGTGACTTCGATCCAATTAGCTTTAGCATTTCCCGCACAAGTTGGTGGAATCATCGCTTCCTTTATCAAATTTGCCAGCATCTTTGCTATCACACAAGTTCCTTTAGCAATTAGTGAAGGATTGTTAACGGTACTAGTGTGGAACTGGCTTGCTAATTATGGTCGTCAAGAATTAGAAATGTTGCAGCTAATCAAGCAAGATGAGTAATATCAGGTATGGCTAATCACTGGTTATTCAAATACTTGTAATGACTTCAGGTGATGGGTTAGGATGTCACACAATACATGAACATGTATTCATATATTTTTTACCAGAATAGACATTTTCCCCCATAGCTATGTCCATCCACCATCACCACGGCCACCACCATCAGCCCACTTACAATCGCGCCTTTATTATTGGCATTATTCTGAATATGGGATTTGTGATCGTTGAAGCGGTATTTGGTTTTCTGACGAATTCCTTAGCTTTATCTGCGGATGCTGGACACAATCTCAGTGACGTGCTGGGATTAGTATTGGCTTGGGGTGCAAGTTGGCTTGCTCGTCGTCGCCCAACCAAGCGTTATACTTACGGATTGCGTCGTTCTTCGATCTTAGCTGCTCTGCTCAACGCTTGTTTACTGTTGGTAGCTATGGGAGCGATCGCCATAGAAGCGATTCAACGCTTGAGTAACCCCATGCCGGTGACTGGAAGCACTATGATTACTGTAGCCTTTGTCGGGATTGTGATTAATGGCATTACAGCTGCGATGTTCATGTCTGGTAAAGAGCGAGATTTAAACATTAAAGCAGCATTTTTGCATATGGTGGCTGATGCCTTAGTATCTTTAGGTGTGGTTTTAGCTGGTATCGCCATTGTCACAACTAACTGGCTATGGTTCGATCCAGTGATCAGTTTAATTATTGTTGTGGTAATTTTAGTTGGCACTTGGAAGTTGTTATCTCAGTCACTGGATTTGGTACTAGATGCTGTTCCTCAAGGAATAGATTTGCTAGCAGTGCGTACTTACTTAGCAGAACTTCCTGGTGTGGTGGCTGTTCATGATTTGCATATTTGGGCTATGAGTACCACCGAGCCAGCACTAACAGCACATTTGGTTATGCTTACTGGTAATCCTGGTGATGCTTTTTTATCCCGAATTAGCATGGATTTACATGATAAGTTTAGCATTGAACATACCACGATTCAGATAGAAACTGGTAATTTTTTATTACCCTGCGCTCAGAAAAATTGCTGTGATTAGTACTCTATCAAGCTAAGTTGGGAAGGATTATTAGTGAAAGATTTATCGCTCTATTAAGCACTGAAGTGCTGACTACAAACTAGGTAAATTTGATTGGTTGAACTATTAGATAGTTACACAAAAATATGGACTATTAAATTATGACTCATTCAAAATCAAAAAATAAAAAATATACATGGAATAATTGGTTGTTACTATTAGCTGTAGTAGCATTATCGGCAACACCATTGGTAGTACTAAAAGACGCAAAGTTTGGTGGTGCAGATAGCAAAGCTCAAGAAGCTATTCAAGAGATACAGCCTCAATATGAACCTTGGTTTAATTCACTCATTCAAATATCTAGTTCGGAAGTACAAAGCCTCTTATTTGCCGTGCAAGCGGCTGCGGGTGCTGGTGTCATTGGTTATGTAATTGGACTTTATAAAGGGCGCTCAGAAAAACAAAATCATCATAATGAAAATTCAGATTGATACCCTAGCTTATACTAATCGTTTGTGTTGGTTGCCACCGGAACAAAAACTACTATTTGCTAGTGTCTTACTAATAATTGCAGCCTTTGGTCATCCTTTTGTACAAATTGTGATTGCACTTTGGATGAGTATTTGGATAGTCATTTATGCAGGTATTTCTAGCAAAATATATTTTAAATTAATTTACGTAGCAACTTTTTTTTGGTTAACTAGTCTACCCGCTTTAGTTATTAATGGGATAGAAGTATCTCATTTAAATTTAGTAAAAGATGACTCAATTATCGGATTAGCTTTCGGCAATTATTACTTATATATCAGTCATCATGGTGCTGTACAGGGTTTAACAATTTTAACGCGAGCTTTAGCTTCTCTTTGTTGTTTGTATTTTATTGTTCTGACTATTCCTTTTACTGCTCTCTTACAAACTCTCAGGCGTATAGGCTGTCCAATAATAATTACAGAATTGTTATTACTGATGTATCGCTTTATTTTTGTGCTATTAAACACAGCTTCTGAGTTATGGGTTGCTCAACAAGCTCGTGGGGGATACTGTAATTTTGCTACGGGTATGAGAAGTTTAGCGCTATTAATTGGACAACTTCTCAAACGCACAATAGAAAACTATCGCCAAGTTTCCTTGAGTTTAGAATCCAGAGGTTTTAATGGAGAATTGCGAGTTTGGCATCCCCATCGTTATCATCAATCAAAGCGTTATACAATAGAGGCTATTTTTGGCTGCGCTTTATTAATAGCATTAGAGTGGGGGCAGAATGCAGGAATGGTTACTCGAATTTGAACAAGTAGATTATACTTATTCAGGTGCTAAAGAATCGGCAATTAATAATCTCAATTTAAAAATACCAGCAAAAAAAAGGTGTGCCTTAATTGGTCAAAATGGTTGTGGAAAAACTACTCTATTTTTATTAGCTAATGGTTTATACAAACCAGACCGAGGCAAAATTATTTGGCAAAGAAAGCCACTACAATATGATCGCAAATCTTTAGTAAAATTACGTAAACAAGTTGGCGTAGTTTTTCAAGATCCCGAACAACAACTAGTTGCTTCTACCGTAGAAGAAGATATTTCTTATGGATTATGTAATTTAGGTTTACCAGACATTGAAATTCAAAAGCTAGTCGAGCAAGCATTAATTGAATTTGATTTAATCGAACTTGCTCAAAGACCTGTACATCATTTAAGTTTAGGTCAGAAAAAGCGAGTTTCGATCGCCGATGTGATGGTACTCAAACCAGAATTATTATTGTTAGATGAACCAACAGCCTATTTAGATAGGCTGCATACTCGTAAGTTAATGACGACTTTACAAAATATCCATGCTGCTGGCACAACAATAGTTATGGCCAGCCATGATCTTGATTTAGTTTATCGTTGGGCAGATTGGATATTTGTGATGGATAGAGGAAGGCTGGTGTTGGAAGGAAAGCCCCAAGATGTATTTAATCAACGCGAAATTCTGGAGGAATTGCAGCTAGGAGTACCCTTAATTTGTGAGATGTTGGGTGCTGTTAATGAAATTACTAAAGATGAAGCTCTTTTAGAGCAATTACAACAGCGAATATTAAATGAATTTCTTTATTTGTAGGAATTTGTCAAAAACAAGTTTCCCGATTTCATTAATGAAATCGGGAATTTTTATCTTAAGTATTCATAAGGCAAATAGAATTTATATATTTTATTAATTATATTTCAAGTAAAAAGTTATTTATGTGGAATTTTTGTTGAGAATTCTTAATTTTTTAAAATTTATTAAAACATAAAACTTATTGTGTTTTAGACAACAAGTCGTAACGTCACAAAAAGTATTTGTTTTTTGTTTTGTTTACTTACAATCTTTAACAATTAAAAGTATAAGTAAATTATTTTATACAACTTTTCTTGTCAATAATCCTGAAGTAAGAGTATAAAATCCCCCAAGAGGGCATTGCACAAAAGGGGTAAATTTTGTTTCTTATGAATTAGTTTCATGATTTAGCTTCATTCTGTGGCTATTAAGAATTTATTTGTGCCAATAAAAACAAAAATAGGGGAACCGAATGCATATTCCTGATGGTTTTATTTCTCCCCCAGTAGCGGCAGTTACTGGTGTGGCAAGTGTAGCGATGTTAGGTATTTCATTAACGCGATCGCGAGATGCTTTTGGAATTAAACACGCACCTATTTTGGGTTTAACTACTGCCTTTATTTTTGCTGCTCAGATGATTAATTTTCCTGTTGCAGGTGGTACTAGTGGTCACTTATTGGGAGGAACTCTCGCAGCAATTATTCTTGGTAATCCTTGGGCAGGCACAATATGCATCGCCACGGTTTTAATTATTCAGGCTGTGCTATTTGCTGACGGGGGAATCACTGCCTTGGGAGCAAATATTTTTAACATGGCAATTGTGGGAGTCTGGGTTGGCTGGAGTTTAACCCAAACTTTACAGCGATTATTTGGGGGTTACAAAAGCCGTTTACCATTAGCGGCTGGAATCGCTGCTGCTGTGAGTGTAGTTGTGGCTGCGATCGCTTGTGCAATTGAGTTGGCTATTTCAGGAACAGCACCTCTAGGGTTGGTTTTACCGGCGATGACTGGTGTACACATTTTGATTGGAATTGGCGAAGGTTTGATTACTGGAGGTGTGTTGACTTACCTAGCCACAGTTCGACCAGATTTGTTACCTGGAGAAGAACGACAATTAAGAGGGTGGGTAGTACCAATAGTGAGTATTCTTTTGATTTCTGGTTTACTTTCCTTGGTAGCTTCTGCATGGCCAGATGGTTTAGAAAGAGTTGCTGAAAACTTAGGGTTTATTAATCTTGCTGAACAAGTAAGAGTGATAGTACCAACTCCTCTAGCCGATTATGGCATAGAAGGATTAGGTTCCATCGGTACAAGTATCGCTGGGATAATTGGATCTATCGTTTGCTTTGGTGTTGCTTTCGGCATTGCACAAGTAGTCAAACCAAAGAATGCTTAAACTTTCATTATCATTACCATTACCCTTACGCTTGCAGCTATCTCTAGTTGTTGTCATTGGAGCAGCTTTATTAAAGTATGAAGCTTGGGACGCTCTAGCTGCATATGCTTTTATTGCACTGATTTGGACTTTTTTACTACGCGCACCGATTCCTCAACTTACAGGCTTGTTGGGTACAGAATTAATATTTCTGTCATTAGTGGCTTTACCTTTAGGATGGGAACGAGCCAGTTTTCTATTGGTTCGTTCTTTGGTTTGCTTGCTGATAATGAATAGTTTTTTGTTAACTTTACCGCCACATAGTTTTGGTATTGCTCTGAAAGCTTTACCTGTTCCAGGTGGTTTGAAGCAAAGTTTATTGTTAGCAGGACAATATTTAGAAATTTTATTGGCAGAAGTCCAGAGAATGCAGCGTGCTGCTCAATTGCGGGGTATTAATGGCCCTGCTGGATGGTTACGTTACGCTAGTGCAGCGATGATTGGTAGTTTGTATCTCCGCAGTTTAGAAAGAGCAGAGCGAGTTTATGCAGCAATGGTAGCTCGTGGATATACAGGAGAACTACCTGTAGATTCAAGATTAACAGCAAAAGAAAGATTAATTTTGTTAGTTGCTTGTGCGATCGCGACTACTTTAACCGTAGCTTCTTATTGGTAAGACAGCGATCGCTTACCCCTGGCTTGCTCCCTCCTTTCCTTCTTCTTTTATGACTTAATGACTAATTTCTCCTTTTGAAGGGTACAATAAATGCCGATTGTCTTCCAAACTTTGAAAGCTTCATGATCTCCAGTAACGACTTTCGACCTGGTGTCTCTATTGTTTTAGATGGATCTGTATGGCGGGTAGTGGAATTCCTCCACGTTAAGCCTGGAAAAGGTTCCGCATTTGTACGGACAAAGTTGAAAAATGTCCAGAGTGGGAGCGTGGTGGAAAGGACGTTCCGAGCAGGGGAAACCGTACCACAAGCAACTTTGGAAAAAAGTACAATGCAGCATACTTATAAAGACGGCGATGATTACGTCTTTATGGATATGGAAACCTATGAGGAAGGTAGATTAAGTGCTGCCCAAATTGGCGATCGCGTCAAATACCTCAAAGAAGGTATGGAAGCTAACGTCGTCCGTTGGGGTGAACAAGTACTAGAAGTAGAACTACCTAACTCTGTGGTGTTAGAAGTGGTGCAAACTGATCCTGGTGTTAAAGGTGACACAGCTACTGGTGGCAGTAAACCTGCAACTGTAGAAACTGGTGCAGTTGTGATGGTTCCTCTGTTTATTAGCCAAGGGGAACGTATCCGCATTGACACCCGTAATGATACATACTTAGGCAGGGAGTAAATTATAACTCAGCAAAGATGGAAATCTATATTTCTATCCCTAGCGGGGATTTCCATCCCTGCCTCGTTTAATATTTAATCTTTACCAAAAAGTCTATCTACCACTAAATTCATCATCAAGTGCGTACACTTAAACGTATGCAAAAGGTAATTGGTAATAGGTAATTGGAAATAAGTAATAAAAAATCATATTTATGAAATTTCTGTTACCTTCTGCCACGCCACGTGACGCCAGGTGCCTTATGCCGGGATAGACGCGTCAACGGCTTCTGTTCCCTGAAGGGTTCCCGGAGGGTAAGTACCCGTCTATCGCACTGGCTCCTCTGCCTTCTACCTACCTATACGCTCTGCGTCTCCTACCTTTTTTAACGCATTATGAGGTAATCAAAACTGTGCCATTGGATTTTAATGAAATTCGTCAATTGTTGGAAACTATTGCCAAAACAGACATTACAGAAGTAGAAATTAAAAGTAACGATTTTGAAATCACGATACGTAAAACTTTACATACTTCTGGAGTGTCACCAGCAACCGTAGTGTCTTCAGGTATTAGTACTGCCTCTGGATTACCGCTTGTCACGTCAACTCCACTAGTCGTATCTTCTCCCACACCAGACGCGACAGCAAGTCGTACTGTTGATACTCCAGCTACTACAGGTGTACAATCACCAGCAACTCTCTCACCACTAGAACAAAAAAAATTTACAGAAGTTACTTCCCCAATGGTAGGAACATTTTATCGAGCTCCTGCACCTGGAGAAGCAGCATTTGTAGAAGTAGGCGATCGCATCCGTAGCGGTCAAGCAGTGTGTATTATTGAAGCCATGAAACTGATGAATGAAATCGAAGCCGAAGTATCCGGGCAAGTAGTCGAAATTCTCGTTCAAAATGGCGAACCTGTAGAATATGGTCAACCTTTGATGCGAATAAATCCAGATTAAGTATTAATCTATATAACTAATGTCTAAATCTGTCAAATTTCTCAGTTCAGTTCTTCCGAGACAATCCTGATGAAACAAACGTTGCCTGTACCACCAGAAGTTGTGCAACAAGTAGCTGAATACTTCAGCCTGTTGAGTGAACCAATGCGCCTGCGATTGTTACATTTATTGCGGGATGATGAAAAATGCGTACAAGAGTTGGTAGAGGCAACCCAAACGTCACAAGCAAATGTGTCAAAGCACCTGAAGGTAATGTGGCAAGCGGGAATTCTGAGCCGTCGCAGTGAAGGAACTTGTGCCTACTACCGGGTGGAAGACGAGATGATTTTTGAATTGTGTAACCGAGTTTGCGATCGCCTCGCCAGCAGGTTAGAACAACAAGCTCGCAGTTTTCGTGTATTGAATACAAAGTGATTGTCATTTGTCATTTGTTAATGGATAGGGAACTCTTAACAGGGAACAGGAAGATAAACTAACGACATGCCCCATGCCCAATGACTAATGACTAATGACTAATGACTAATGACTAAGGTTGAAAATTTTCGTTAAAGTTTTGGCGTGTGAGGGGCTGTTCTAACTCTAAACCTTCGCCACCTAACACATCGAGTTGCTTGCCGTCTACATCAACATATACTTTGGCATTTGGATTTAAACTAGTGGCTGTGTAAACAATTTGACCTAGACGCCCTTGCATAGAAGTGCTTCCGCCGCCACTAGTAAATTCTCCTGACAAATTTACATGAACAGTATCACCTTGGACATCTACACCCAAAACTTTTGTTCCTTGAGGAATGGTACTCGAACCATTACTTCCTTCTGTCGGCCCTTCTAATAAGCGTTGAAAAGCTGCTGTCAAAAATTGGTTGGGTTGGTTACGATTTGCTTGTACCTGGATTGATTGAGAAACCAATTTAAAATTTTTTCCAGTATCTTGTAACCAATAAATTTGGGTTGTTTGTTCATTTGCTACTTGTGGCGGATTACCAGGTACAAGGCGTTCTGATGGTGTAGAATTGGGGTTTTGAGTGGAATTCCAAGTTAATAAGCCGACTCCCCCTCCTACCACCACAACTGCTGCTGAAATAGCTGCTACTATACCAGAAGAAACCCGTTTAGATTCTTGTTGCTGACTCATATACAAAACCTTCCTTGAACTCTTGATATATGCTACGTGCAGAGAAGTTTGCTTAAAGACGAGACTTACTAACGGCGAGTTTCCAACAACTTAGAAGATGGTTCTACTCTTACAAATGCCGCCATTTCTAATTGTCCTGGCTTCATTTTCCATTTTAGAATTCGCATTTGTAATCCGTCACCTTCCAAATTACGTAAATCTAATTGTTGATTTATGTTACTAATAATCAAATTGAGAAATTCTGTTGGAAACTCTTGACCATCAAGTGATACTTGTGGATCAACTAGCTGAAATTGTCTGCCATCAACGATACTTAATCCAGAATTTATTTTAAATAAAAGGGGGATTACCTCCTCGTCACTTTGTAACTCTACCTGAAAAATAAATCTATTATTAGCCAGGAATTCTAGCTTGGGATTGGCAAAATTAGAGGCTTGGGCAAATTGCAACGCAGAAGAATTCCCTTTATTAAATTTTTGCACCCTCTTGAGAAAGTCTGCTGATTGTAAAAGTTTATTGATATCTTGCTCTGTGATCACCAAACGTACTCCAGCCTGCAAAGGTTGTTTTAATTTGGGTAATTTTTGCCTGATACTACTTGGTTCAAATTCTATTTGATCAGTTTCTAGTTCTAAAACTGCGATGCGAAAATCTTGTTGTTTTAATTGCAAAGAACGCCCTGCAATTAATACTCTTTCCACTTTACCTTGCAGTAATTGATAACTAGGAGCATTATCCACTCTTACTTGTAGTTGTTCCACTGTCGAAAACTGTGATCGGATGGCATTTTCAGCAGTCTGATCAATTACCACTCCTACAGGAGCAACTACACCCAATAGGCTAGATATGAGGATTGTCAGAAGTTCCATATTATTTTGAAGGGAGTGGGAAAAAACAATTAAAAATTAAAAATAAAAAATTGGGAAGAGGGACATGAGAGATAAGAAAGACAAGGGAGAATTATTTAATGAGTCTCTTCCCAATTCCCGATCCCCAATCCCCAATCCCCGATTCCCTATCCCCGATCCTCGATCCACCCTTTAAGAGTAGATACAATTTCAGTGATGGGGATTTCGTGAGAATTGCGGCTTTTTCTTTCGACTACTTCGACTTTGCCATTGGCGATCGCTCGCCCTGTGACAATTCTATAAGGTATACCAATCAAATCTGCATCTTTGAATTTTACTCCTGCTCGTTCGTTGCGGTCATCGAGTAAAGTTTCAATTCCAGCTTGATTGAGTTCTGTATAAAGTTTTTCAGCGATTTCTACTTGTTGGGCGTCGTTAATATTGGGAATCGTGACAATGGCATGATAAGGTGCGATCGCCACTGGCCAAATAATCCCGTCTTTATCGTAAGATTGCTCTACTGCTGCTTGTGCCAAGCGTGATACTCCCACACCATAACAACCCATCACCAGAGGTTTTTCTTCTCCCTGTTCGTTGGTATAAGTCGCTCCCATTGCTTTGGAATATTTTGAACCCAATTGGAAAATATGCCCGACTTCAATTCCACGAGCGCTTTTTAAAGTTTGTTCGGGGTTGTGCATGGCGCGATCGCCTGGTCTAGATTTACGTATATCTACTATTAAATCAGGTAATTTAAACTGCTCTTGCCAATTTGCCCCGACTACGTGATAACCAGATTCATTTGCACCTGTGACAAAGTTCTTTAAATCAACAACGGTTTTATCTACCAAACGCAAAAACTTTGGATGGACTGAACTCCCCTCAGTCCCCCCGTTGACTAGTTGGCTCCCTCCCTGTTGACGGGGAGGGTTGGGGAGGGGTTGAATGTAATCATCAGCAATATCAGGTGCAATATAACCTAAAGGCAAAGTTTTCGTTGCCCATTTTTTCTGAGCGTCTGCGTCGGGTACTGCTAACTTAATCACTGCGTTTCCACCATATTGGGAAGCTAATTTTGTTAACTCGTTTTGTAACTTAACTTCGTTAACTTCCTGATCACCCCGGATACTCACCAACACCAATACTGTTGTGCCATGATCATAAACTGCTTCGTAAAGCACATTTTTCACAATTTGGGTGGGAGAACATTTGAGGAAATTACAAAGTTTCTCGATTGTCTCGGTTCCCGGTGTTCCCCGTTTTTCATAACTGGTAAAGCTAGAAAGTTCCGCTTCAGCAGGTAAAGATACAGCTTTTTCGACATTGGCGGCGTACTTACCATCTTCAGTGTAAAGGACTTCATCTTCGCCAGCTTCAGCTAATACCATAAATTCTGTAGAACCAGAACCACCAATCGCCCCAGAATCCGCTTCCACAGGACGAAAAGCCAAACCAGAGCGCCGCAACATATTACTGTAGGCTTGGTACATATCCTGGTAAGTTTCTTTCAGGCTTTCTTCATCCACATGAAAAGAATAGCCGTCTTTCATAATGAATTCTCGTCCGCGCATCAAACCAAAACGGGGACGAATTTCATCACGAAACTTAGTTTGGATTTGATAGAGGTGTAATGGCAACTGGCGGTAAGAGCGAATCATATCACGGGCTATGGTCGTGATCACTTCCTCATGAGTCGGTCCTAATGCTAATTCTTGTTCACGGCGATCAGTGAGGGCGAACATAATACCCTCAGCTTTGGTATAAGTATCCCATCTGCCAGATTCACGCCATAGCTCTGAAGGTTGTAATTGGGGTAAGAGACATTCTTGGGCGCCGGTGGCGTTCATTTCTTCCCGCACAATCTGAGAAATTTTTTGTAATACCCGCCACATCAGTGGCAGATAGGCGTAAACACCACTACCGATGCGACGAATATAACCTGCGCGGAGTAGTAATTTATGACTGGGGATTTCAGCATCTGCTGGATCATCCCTCAGTGTAACGAATAACATTTTTGACAGTCGCATCGTTTGTCCCTTTTTCGGTGTTGCTAAATATCTAACTACAGAAGTTTGAAGTATAAAGGATGAAAAGGAAGCTCAAAGGAGTCTGAAGTATAAAGAATAAAAAAAGATAAAAGATTAAATTTTAATATTTCACATTTCATACTTCATAACTCACACTTTATATCGCTATCATCGGAGAAAATTACCTTGCCTGATGTCATTAATCAAGCACAGCCACCTCTAGAATTTATTCCAGCAGCATTCAATCCCTCAGTCTTACGAGTGATTCAGCTAGGTTTACCCAGTTACTTACGCTGGAAAACAGCAATTAGCCAAGTTGAAGCAAATAGCGTAGAGGTTTTGGTAAATCTCTATCGCCAGTTTCAAGAGGGAAAGATTCGTTTTTTGATAGCATTTCGCCATCCTCAAGCAACAGATCCACTGTGCTTGGGCTACTTGCTTTCCCAACTCGTGCCAAGGGTAGCACGACAGCAGAGGATACCGCTACAGCATCCAACCCATGCTCATTTTATCTATGATCGCGGTATTACTTTATGGGCAGGGAATCAAGTTGGTTGGATTGCTTCTCGTTTAGGTGCAACACCCATTCAACGGGGTAAAGCAGATTGGACGGGTTTACGATCAGCACGAGATTTGTTCGCTAATGGACGCTTCCCCATGGCTGCTGCACCAGAAGGTGCTACCAATGGACTTTCAGAGATTGTTAATCCCCTCGAACCCGGAATCGCCCAAATGGGTTTTTGGTGTGCCGAAGACTTGCAAAAAACTGGACGAGATGAACAGGTTCTGATTGTACCAATCGGAATTCAATATAGTTATGTTACAGATCCTTGGGATGCGATCGCCAATTTGTTAACTCAATTAGAAACCTACTGTGGTTTGCCTCCCCATAATCATACCTCCCCACGCCCTGACTCCCTCTATCCTCGTTTGTTACGTTTAGCAGAACGTTTACTAACTCTCATGGAGGATTTTTATACACGCTTTTATCATCAAAAATTACCACCAATGCAAACGCAATCCCAAGATATAAATCAAATAATAGCTGCTCGTTTGAATACACTTTTAAATATAGTTTTACAAGTAGCAGAACAGTATTTTGATTTACAGCCCAAAGGAAATTTTAATGACCGTTGTCGCCGAGTCGAACAGGCAGGCTGGAATTATATTTTCAGAGAAGATTATAAAGATGTAAAATTACTGTCACCTTTAGAAAGAGATTTAGGCGATCGCATTGCCGAAGAAGCAAATTTGCGGATGTGGCACATGCGTTTAGTCGAAAGTTTGGTTGCGGTTACAGGTAATTATGTACAGGAAAAACCCACCGCCGAGCGCTTTGCTGAAACAACATTATTAATGTGGGATGTTGTTACTAGAATTAGAGGTGGTAATCCTTTCCAACGTCCGCTTTTGGGTAAACAAAGAGCGAAAATAACTGTGGGTGAACCACTATCGATTTCCGAACGGTATCCAGTGTATAAGGGAAGCCGTCAAGGTGCAAGACAAGCTGTTGCAGATTTTACCAAAGATTTGCAGCAAGCAATGGAAAGTTTGATTGTGAAATAAGGATGATTGTGGCGATCGCACTCCTTCTGATTTCTGATTTCTTTACTTTTATTGCATCTTTTGCAGAAAAACCTTAGATAAATCCAGAAATAAATCAGGAAAACATGGCAGATTAACCAATTCATTAGACAGGTAAATTACCTTTTTGCGATAACCAAATTTACCTTGTAAATCATGATAGGGTTCACTATAGCACTCTAGATGATTTTCTACTAAATTAAATATCCAATAATCAGAAATGTCCCCTTCTGCATAAAGTGGTAATTTCACCTCTTGATCATATTTCAAAGAGGAATCAGCTATCTCAATTAAAAGTAAAATATCCGCTGAACTTGGGTGAGCAGAAAGATAGTTATCATCAACATTGCGAACTATCGTGATACCTGGTTCGGGTTCACTGTAATCAGAAATAGTAACAGGTTCTTGCGCTCGTACTAAAGCACGGTCTTGTAACAGCTTGATGAATTCCCTCAATCAGAGTGTTTCACAGACAGAATGGGGTTTACCTTTGGATACCATCGAAAAGATTTCTCCCCTAATTAGCTCAACTCGGTCATTCTCACGGAGGAAAAAACCGAGTTCTGCTAAACGGTCGTATTCAGTTATAGTAAAGCGTTTGGTTAAGACTGTAGTCATAAAATTTAAGATAATGCAGGTCTACCTGCATATTAACCCTTAACTCTTTATCATTGACTTTTTAGCTTTGCTCTTTAGCACCCAACATCTGCAAAATTTTATCTACATTATCCAAATCACCCACAATCCGCCGAATGGGAAGGGGCCAAACTTTTACCAGGGTGGGGGTTGCTGTGACTTGATTTGTTTCTGCTTGTTCTGGATGGCTGACAACATCAATGACTTTCAAGGTGTAAGGTTGACTAAGGTATTGTTCTAATAGGTCGTGGAGACTCTCAAGAGTACGTTCGATACCGGGACTGTGTCCAGCAACAAATAGACGGAGAACATACCCTTGGGCGTTTGGTTGTATTTGTAGTGTTGTTGTTTCTTGGTAGTATGGTACTGCTTCAAAAGACTCTAGACGTACGATTAAGTCATGATCCTCCCAAAGTTGGGGGAATGAAGGGCGGTAACTATTTAATACCATGCGATCGCACAATCCTTCTTGCCAAGGTGCGCTTTGCCATATAATATCCCCTGTGCCAAAAATGGCATTCAGTACTGCTTGATGTCGCATCACGGCTGGATAAGCTTCGGCAAAAGTACGTATCTGTTGTGTACGTGGATCTAGCCAATGATCAATAGTTGCTGTGTAGCAAGGAACTAAAAAATGAGGCGGTTCTGGTAAATCTAGAATTTCTTGTAAAGTTGCACATAAGTGTAAATGCCATCGACCTTGTTTACCGGGGTCGATACAATAAATCAAATCTCCTGCGGGTGTGAACAGCGCAATGCCTTTGAATAACTGAGGTAGGATGAGTCTATCTGAAGTCAAGGTTTTTAAAAGGTTAGGGGTTAGAGGCTAGAGGCTAGAAGCTAGTTCAAAATTATTTTTTGATTTTCTAATTCCCAGCCCCTAATCCCCAATCCCCAATCCCTAATTCTTATACTCGACCTCGAAGCATTTGGGCCATTTCGTTGGGAGTCGGCGACATCTCCAAGGCTGTTTCTTCGGTGATGCGACCTTCTTGATAGAGGTTGAACAGAGACTGGTTCATAGTAATCATGCCGTCAAAACCGGCCTGTTTCATTAGTTCTGTAATTTCATCGTATTTACCATCTTTGATCCAGTCTTTAACGGCTTCTGTGTTTATTAGAATATCGTGAAAGGCAGCACGCTTACCATCTGTTGTACGACACAAACCTTGAGCAATCACTGCTACTAAAGATTCCGAAATCGCCACTCGCATAGCATCTTGCTCTTCGCCTGAGTAGAGATTGAGGATACGTTCAATCGTTTTCACGGCACTGTTAGTATGCAGGGTTCCCATAACTAAGTGACCAGTTTGAGCCGCTTTTAAGGCTGTATTCACGGTTTCTTTGTCTCGCATTTCCCCCACCAGAATCAAATCTGGATCTTCCCGTAAAGCAGCTTTTAAGGCGTTGTCAAATTTTCGGGTATGCATTCCCACTTCCCGTTGTTTGATCAAGGACTTTTGACTTCTGTGAACAAATTCAATTGGATCTTCAATGGTGATGATATGTTTGGGCATCTCTTTGTTAATGTAGTCAATCATCGCTGCCATCGTGGTAGATTTACCAGAACCAGTCGGACCTGTCACCAAAATCAAGCCTTTGTGGTGGTGGCAAATATCCCTAAAAATAGGGGGTAAGCGTAATTGGTCAATGGTTAAAATTTTGAGTGGAATTAAACGCATGACCATGGCATAACCTTTGAGAGAATCAAAGATATTGATCCGCACACGGGCAAATTCGTATTGAGTTGCACCATCGAATTCTAGGTGTTCTTCAAACCGTTGAATTTCTGCTGGTGTCAATACTTCCCGCATCCAATTCATAAAAGTCTCTTTATCCGTTTCGGGATAATCTGTGGTTTGAATTTCTCCACGGTTACGGAAGCGGGGCGGTTCGCCTACACCTAAGTGAATATCAGATATGCCATGATCATAAGCTTCTCGTACTAATTGATTTAAAGTTGGGTGTAGACTGTTGCTTTTAATATGGGCAGCACTGGGATTAGGGACTGGAGGTGGTGTCCCAGGACGATGAGCAGAAGCAGGGCTAGGAGTTGGCAATGGTGGTGTTGCAGACTGAGCAGTACGGCTTTTGTCAACTGGTATTTCCAAAGTTTGTGTAGACTGGCGCTGTGTACTGATTGTCGGTGGAGGTGGTGGAAGCGGAGGAACACCACGGACTGGAGTTGGAGCCGAATTTAATGGATTTTGTGATTCTGACATATATCTTTACAATTGATTAGACCCAGATTTCTAGTCTGGGGATGATTTGCTGCTGCGATCGCTGACTGTTAATTTGTCACCGAAATGAATCAACGTGAGTTTGATAAATCCTTGTTTTCCCTCCCTTGTAGAAAAGCGAGGCCGGAAGCATCCGTGAGAGGTTAATCGAACTGACGTTGAACTATGTTCAATTTCATCAAGAGTGATTTTAGGTATATTTTTCAACAGTCTCTTAATTGTGATTTAAGTTAAAAATGTTGATTTTTGCCAATATTTTCATGTTTAACACAAGATATACATAAAATATTCCTAGTGATTCCACTAAGAAAATAAAGTATAAAAATGATCAATTAATAACGCGGTGTTCAATTTATGGCAAGTATTCCCCATTCCTTATTCCTGATGATCGTCGAGGATGAGCTTAAGTGGTTTTCTCAACTTTCGCTTTGCTGCACTAACCACATCTCAAAATTATGAGAATCATCTTTAATTGTGATAAGAAATATTAAGAAGACTAGAAATGAATTCTTTACATACACCTAATAAACTAGTCGTTTATATCTTATCTGTCCAAGGATAGATGGCAAAAACCAGTTTTTAGCAAAAATATCTATATCTACCTTTGTCCATAATTAAAAAAATATAACTGTTAATTTTATTAACTAAATGCTCATCTTCTCAACTAGTTTTTATATACTGAACATCACTAATTGTTGATCCCTGTTGTTTTTCAATATCAACGAAAGACTTCTGAATTCCAAACCAATTTGCGTATTTAGGAGATACACTCATGGCTCTCTCACAAACAGCTACTTTAAGCAAGACAGATTCTTTGTTAATGGTTAAAAGCTTTTTGATATGGTCTTTCACATTGGCAGTATGCTTGCTGGTTGTCGGTTTTCCTTTAGTTGTTTTCATGGCTACGGTCGGATGTTTGTTATCTATTGTTCTGCAATCTGTGATGCCTGTTAGTGCCGTTTTAGTTGTGGCAGGTGGTTTAATTTTGTTTAATATTTTGTCTGTTGTTATTGGTGCAAGTGTGCTGACAGCTAAGGGTATTCATCCCAAAGAAGTGAAGTGGTTGAGCTGGTTGCATGGAGAAACAGAGCAAATGCAGAAGACCGTCTATGCTGCTTGCCCACTTACTTGTGACGTCAAACTCTAACCTAATTGCTAAATTCGACAAACAGTGCATCCTGCCCGGTTTTACCGGGTTTTTTCATGCTTTTTTGTCATTTGTCATTTGTCATTTGTTATTTGTGATAGTTGACCATCACTTGAACTTCACAATTATTGACAATTGACTATTAACCACTGACCATTGACTATTGACCAATGACCAATGACTAATGACTAATGATCAATGACTAATAACAAACTCGTTTACATTATTTTAGGTACTCGTCCAGAAGCGATTAAACTAGCTCCGGTAATTCAAATTTTCCAAAACTTTCCAGGTTTTGAAACACAAGTTATTTTGACTGGACAGCATCGCGAAATGGTTGAACAAGTCATGCAGCTTTTCAACCTCACAGCAGATCGGGACTTGGAAATTATGCAACGACAACAGTCTTTAACTGATATAACTTGCCGCAGCTTGCGAGGATTAGAAGAATTATTTCAAGAAAATAAACCAGATTTAATTTTGGTGCAAGGAGATACTACCACAGCATTTGCCGCAACATTGGCAGCCTTTTACCAAAAAATTCCTGTCGGTCATGTAGAAGCTGGGTTAAGAACAGATGACTTATTTAATCCTTTTCCAGAAGAAGCTAATAGAAGGTTGATTTCACAACTGACTCAATTGCACTTTGCACCCACACCTTTAGCTGTGGAAAACTTAAAAAATTCTGGTGTTTTGGGCCAAGTTCACCTGACTGGGAATACGGTGATTGATGCACTGTTGAATGTAGCTGCAAAGGAACCTGCTTGTCATATACCTGGTTTGGAATGGAATAAATATCGTGTTTTACTGGCGACTGTGCATCGCCGGGAGAATTGGGGAGAACCACTGCAAGGAATCACGCAAGGATTTTTACAGATACTAGATAAGTTTCCCGACACAGCCTTACTATTGCCATTACACCGTAATCCTACGGTACGAGAACCATTACAGGCCAGTTTGGGCAATCACCCTCGGATTTTTTTAACAGAACCTTTAGACTATGGTGAACTGGTGGGGGCGATTATGCGATCGCACCTTCTTTTGACTGACTCTGGCGGTTTGCAAGAAGAAGCACCTAGTTTGGGTAAACCAGTTTTGGTTCTGCGAGAAACAACAGAAAGACCAGAAGCCGTTACTGCTGGAACAGCTAAACTTGTCGGAACTAAATCAGAGACTATAGTTGCTAACGCCGTAGAATTACTGAGTAAGCCAGATGCTTATGCCACAATGGCAAATGCAATCAATCCTTTTGGAGATGGTCATGCAGCAGAACGAATTTTGCAGATAGTCCAGAATTATTTGGCGATCGGGGATTAGGGAGCGGGGATTGGAAAGAATTTTGGATTTTTGATTTGCGATGCCTGGATTTCAATCTAAAATCCAAAATCGTTCGACTGACTTGTACTGAGCATTGTCGAAGTAGCGCTCACGACGAAGTCTAAAATCTAAAATTTATTGTCCTCCTTGTCTCCCAATCCCTAATCCCCGATCCCTGATCCCCGATCCCCAAAATCGTGCTTCCTTTATGTTAAAATTAATCGGCTTTTAAAGCAGTAGCAAGTTTCTTGCATAAATATGGTTCAGTATACTCTCGCTCAAAGCCCAGATATTATCCTCACTGTACCTGGTAAAGATTCAGCCAAAGCCCGTGAGAAAGCTATGGATCAACTGATGCAACTCATGGATGAAGGTAATTTACCTACAGAACTCGAAGATGGATTTAGTGCTAAACAATTGATAGAAGTCAAAGAAGTATCAATAGATACTAAGAACAGTGAGGACGAAATCACCCAAGCTGTTCAGATTCTCAGTAACCTAGCTACGCTGAAGCTGAAAGTCCAAGAGTCACGCGCCGAAGCGCTGGAAATTCGTAAGCAAGTTGATATTCTTTTCTCAGATAATTCTGTAACAGAGGAGGAAATTGCTCGCCTCAAGGAAGGCTTTAAAATTCTCAAAACTTTCGCTCAGGCGAATCTACGTTATCAGGAAGCAAAAGCGAAAGCAGAAGAGGCGCGGCAAATACTAGATCGTGCTTTAAAGTCTCCGGATAAGTGATAAGTAAAATTATCGAAATAATTTTGTAGTAAGGACTTTAGTGCTTTCTTGAGGATTAAAGTCCTTACTACGAACAACAAATTACTATCCTTTAATTTTTCTCACAGAAGAAGAAGTCGGCACCGAGTTATTTCTGTCGTCTGTGTCATCGTCATCACCGACACGTTCTACGCTCATGCTCTGTCTGTAATATTGCTGATAATAGCTATAGGAAGGAGGTGCAGCGTCTCTTGATTTGTTGGCTACCAAACCTAACAAGGGTGTGCCGGATATTTGTAGCTCTTCCAATGCTTGTTGGAAGACGGTACGCTTCAACTTACCTAAACCAGCAACTAACACCATACCATTGGTGTTAGCTGCCAATAAAGTTGCATCCGCAAATCCAACTAGGGGCGGTGTGTCATAAATTACTAAATCAAAACTACTATGTAGGTCTTGCATCAAGTCCTGCATTTTTTGAGATGCGAGTAACCTGATTGAGTCTGGGGGAATAGGGCCAGCAGAAAGGACGTAGAGATTGTCTTCGATAGGCGATCGCTCAATCACGTTGCTCCAGTCTAAATCCGAAGAAATAACGTCAGTTAATCCCTGAATATTCATTAATCCTACCCGTTGGTGTAGGTTGGGAGAACGTAAATTTGCATCTACAAGCAAGACTCGGTGTCCCATTGCTGCTGCTGCTAAGGCTAAATGGACAGCAACCGTTGATTTGCCATCTCCTTGCCCTGCGGAACTGATGACTAGTGAACGAATCGGTGTATCAGAACCTAAAAGCAGAATATTGGTGTAAAGAGAGCGAAATACTTCAAAAAATGAAGCGCGAGTTGCTTGCTGCAAACCACTAGAAGTATTACTTACATTTGTGGAAAGAGCTATTTCTTTTCTTAAAGGAACAACTCCTAACAATGGGAGTCCGATGGTTTCTTTGAGTTCCTTAGATGTGTAGAAAACATTACTGAGTTTATCAACAACTAAAGCCGCTCCTACACCCATCAGCAAACCTAACATTCCTCCCAATAGTAGATTTCTCTTAGCGCTATCTGAGATGGCGTCAGGTTCACTCACTTTTGTCAATTGAGGATCTAGTAATCTCCAAGGTTGTAATCTTTGAGCATACTCGATTTGTAATGCTTGTTGCTTGGCTGAAAATTGGCTTAAGCCTTCGGTGGCAATTTTTAATTCTCGCTGAATATTATCGTAATCGCGACTAACTGCTGCTAAAGCTCGCAAATAGCCATTGAGATTATCTATTTTCTCAGTAATAGCGACATCACGGGCTTCCAACTCCCGGATACGGCTTTGAAAATCTCTGTTTACTCGCGCTCTTTCTCCTTCCAAGATGGAAATCATACTGTCTTTCTGTTGGGAAAGGCGCACCATCCCTTCTTCTTCTTCAGTAAATATAGATCCTCTTTTGGCAATGTCCGCATTCGTTTGCTGAAGTTGATCAAGAATTTTTTGATAGCGGGGGTTATCACTGAGGAGAGAATTACTTGCTGATGCACCTGGTTGTTGCGACAACTCTTTTTGTAAGTCCTGATACTGAGCTCGCATTTGTTCTAGACTCACACGATTTTCTAGTTGCTGCTGCGTCAGTGTGGCAACATGACTAGAGACTTCCTGCGCTTTTTGTGCTGGCTCAACTAAATTATTCTTTTGTCTAATGGTTCGCAGTCTTTCCTGCCAATCTTGGACTCGTTGTTCTAATGGCTTTCTTTGTTTTTCTACAAATTGAATTGCCTGTTCAACGTCTTTACGGCGCTCTGCTAAACTGTACTCCAGATAAGCATTTTTAACGGTGTTTAACAAATCAGTTACTAACTGCTGATCTGGATCTATGTATTGAACTTCTAAAATATTTTGCTCTTTAGGCTCAATCACTAAGTTGTTAATTACATAGTCGTATTCTATTTCTGGGTACTTAGTCTGAAGCTTTTTGATGACTGGCTCTAGTACTCCACGACTTTGCAAAACTGCGATTGTTGTCTTAATTTGCTCACTCGTCTCTGGAGCGGCGATCGCGTCTTTGCTATCTCCTATCGTTTGAGGAACATTAGCTATAGCCTTACTCTCACCAGTCACAGGCTTTGTTAAAATTTCAAAGCTGCCTTGATATATTGGTGGGTCAGTTTCTGCTTTTAATACCCCTGCGGTTGCTACTAAGCTAGTAGCACCAACTATTAATAATGCTCGCCGACGAAGAGCTGCTCCTACTTGACCTAAATTTAATCCGCCTTCATCAGCATCATTTAACTGAGCAGAATTGGCTGTTAACAACGGGTGATGATATTTGTCTGATTTCAGCATAGCTTTAGTAAACTTAACTACATTCCTCACAAAAATAATCGGGAATTCAGAATTCAGAATTAATAAAGTCAAAAATAAAAGCCCGCAGTTTGATCATGATCACATAGATTATCTAGATCATCAAATCAACAAAATTTTTTCTGTTTCGGTGTCCCCTATTTTAATAGTGAGGTGATTCTAAATACTGAATTCCTTATTCTGAATTTGTTGTCACCCTGTCTCAAGTATGAAAAATGCTCGTCAATATGGAGCGATGCACTAGATATACCAATATTTCTCGGATAAGTACATTTGATTCTACTTTATGTAGATGGAGAAAAGTCTAATACTCAAGGGATAAGATCAATATCTGTTCCCTCTGCCTTTTGCCTTTTCCCCTCAACCGAGAAGTATTGCTATACATACACAGTAACATTACGTAAGACATATTGGCACTTTCATCTAGATATTCAATCAAGATGTATGTTACTTATAAATCTTTTATACTCTACTAGGTAGCGATCGCTCACCTAGATTAGGTCTAAACCAGAGCAGCCCATAGCTAATAGCCTACAATTTATTACTAGCTACAGTCAGCTTATCCCTTATGTAAACTGGGGCGCTAGGATTCGAACCTAGGGATGGCGGGACCAAAACCCGCTGCCTTACCGCTTGGCTACGCCCCATCGCGTTTTCGCTGTTTAACAATATAGCAGTTGTAGCCATAGTTGTGTCAAGTGGTTTCACCCAAAATTTTTGAGGAGTGGAAATTGGGTATTGGTGATTCTCCTAACGGAGATGCACTCACGTTACCAGAGAAAAGGGAAGAGAGACAAAACAATTAAAAATTAAAAATCTTTAATTGAATACCTGAATGCGTGACTTGTGATGCTATCAACCACTAATAACGAACATTAGAGCAATGCCTGATTTGTGCTTGTGGGATTACAGTTGACATTCTTGAAATCTGGCTGCAATCTGAATGTGTGCATCCAGAAATTTTGGTTAGTTCCAGTGTCATTTATAAGGGGAAAACTATAAGTATCAAGTTAAAATCAAAGGTTCTTGATTATCTGTAGTTTGAGACTAGTTGTTCATCAAATTGTGCCTAGTTTGTAGTCAACGTTTTAGCGCTGATTTGAGTGATAAATCGCTCACTACGAACTTTCCAAACTTAGTTGGGCAAAGTACTAGTTGTCAGTTGAATGTTTACTCTGGAAACAAGATTAAAATTGCTTATAAATTTTATTTATAAATCATATAGTTATGCCTTTTAGTCGGTCAGGGATTAACCTCAGTGTTATTTATGACTTCGTCATGCAATTGTTCTTCACGACACCGACGTTCCAAAAGCATAAAATACATGACTTTCGAGGATTTGTTTGTGGGCAGGACTATGTATTTGAGCCTGTAGATGGTTTAAAAAAAGGTTATATGACAGCCCAGCGTAAAGGCGTCAAGCGTGGCGACTGGATTATTTTAGAAAATGATAGTCGCTTTTATCAATATCAAGTTGAGGAAATTGATTACTACTCAGAACCACCTGATATGTGGATAGCTTTACTGAGTCAAGCTGTAATTGATAATTTTTAATTTTAATTTTTTTGATTTAGCTAAAACAAGTTAAGGTCTGACGGGATAAAAGGAGTTACTGAGATGGCTACACTGACTGCAAGTATTACAGTGTAGGAGTATGTCACTACAACTTTACTCAAGATTAACGTGATTGTGTTTTTTTGATGAATTTTAAGTACATAGCAGCTATGATGTATATTATGGTGTGAGAAAATACGTAAGCATCTTCCGCATTCAGGGTTGTTAATTTACTAGATATCTACCACTGCAAAATTTGAAAATGCAGTTATATGGTAAAGTCTCGCAATTTCATACCAGGGTTAAGAGTAAAAGTAAAACTTAGTTCATAGTTTAAAAGTAAAAAAAAATACTTAAAAAACCAAAAAACGGTTACCCGTAAGTGTATCTTTGTTTGTGCGATGAATACCAATGGTAGATAAATACGTGTTTGGAGCCGATACATAGAAGTAAAGTTGAGGCTATGGTTACTTGTGTAAAGTTCTGAGCAATTTCTGCTTTTTTTACGCAAATACGCTGTTTTCTTGAGTTTGAAAATAGAGTGCCGTTTTGACAAACACAATTGCATTCACAAAAACAGCCAAAGGAAAATGAGAGAAGATGAACTTAAAAGCAGTAGAGCGAAAAATTTCAGAAAATTCAATCATCCTGGCATCTAGTGAGCAAATTTCCTCTGATCTGGGAGGTGAAATTGTGATTCTCAATTTGAAATCAGGTATGTATCACGGAATGAATGAGGTAGGATCGCGGATTTGGAATTTGATTCAAACACCCACAACCGTGAAAGATATTAAAGCGGCGATTTTGGCAGAGTACGAGGTCGAAGCCGAACAGTGCGATCGCGATTTGCTTGCATTGCTTGAAGACCTTCTAGCTGCGGAATTAATAAATATTCAAAATGAGGCTACTGTTTAAATTTTTGAGGTTTGATGCAGGCGATCGCCACTTATTGATCATGACTCTAATTTTACTAGCGGCTATACGCCTGGGGCTGTGGTTACTGCCGTTTCGCACCCTCTTAAAAGTGTTAGCAAAAATCAGTCAACCAATCCACCCCCAAGTTACAAACCAAATATCCATCGGCAAAATTGTCTGGGCCGTAAACGTAGCTAGTCGTTATCTCCTTGGTGTCAAGTGTTTAGCTCGTGCTTTGACTACGCAAGTCCTCATGAATCGGTACAGTCACCCTTGTCAATTACGTATTGGTGTCGCCAAAGACGAGTCAGGAACTCTAGAGGCCCATGCTTGGATAGAACATCAAGGAAAGATTGTAATTGGCAATCTTAGTGATCTTTCTCGCTTCATTCCCTTGCCAACGCTAGAAGGAGTCAAGTTATGAGTGGGATGATGGGAATTTACTATCTTGATGGCCGTTCTGTAGACAAGCAAGACCTGGAAAAGATGGTAAATACTCTATCTCATCGTGGTCCTGATGGTGCAGACATCTGGCATGATGGGAATCTAGGTTTTGGCCATAGAATGTTGTGGACTACTCCTGAATCCCTACTAGAAAAGTTACCTCTAGTCAGTCAAGCTGCTGATTTAGTCATTACAGCTGATGCTCGTATTGACAACCGAAAAGAATTATTATCCATATTACAAATCAATGATTGTCCACACGAGAAAATTACGGACACTCAGCTAATATTGGGTGCTTATCAAAAATGGGGAGAGCTATGTTCGGAGCATCTGCTTGGTGACTTTGCCTTTGCTATTTGGGATAAAAAAAAGCAAACACTTTTCTGCGCTAGAGACCATTTTGGGGTTAAGCCTTTTTACTACTACTATCAATCAAGTCAAAAATTTATATTTGCCTCAGAAATCAAGGCACTGGTATGTTTGCCACAAGTGCCACGCCATCTCAATGAGGTTAGGATTGCTGACTACTTGGCATTGATGATGGAAGACCAAACTATCACCACTTATAAAGATATACTGCGACTTCCTCCTGCTCATAGTATGGTGATCAGTAAATCAGGAATACAGCAATGGTCTTACTGGTCACTTGACCCTGAGCGTGAAATTCATTTAGCTGATAACGAAGCTTACGCCAAGGAATTTCGGCAAATATTCACACAAGCAGTAGAATGTCGCTTGCGTAGCGCCTTTCCAATCATCAGTCAACTGAGTGGTGGCTTGGATTCTTCTGCTGTTACCTGTGTAGCACGGAACCTACTTGCTGAAGCCGGAAAAACCCCACTAAACACCATTTCAACTATTTTTGACAAAATTACTGAATGTGATGAGCGTCCCTTTATCAAGGCTGTACTAGAACAGGGAGGATTTATTCCTCACTACGTTCATGGTGATGAGTTTGGTCCCTTGTCCGATCTAGATAGTATTTTTCAGTACGAAGATGAAGCTTTACTAGGTCCAAGTCATTTCTATCCTTGGATGGTTTATCGGACTGCGAAAGAACTGGGAATGCGGATTTCCTTGGATGGTTTTGATGGTGATACTACGGTTAGCCATGGTATAGCTAGACTCACCGAACTAGGACGTCAGGGTAAGTGGAAAACTCTGATTCAAGAGGCTAAAGCTATTGCGGTACACCATAATGTTTCGCCATACACAGTATTTCGCGGTCATGGGTTACCATATCTCCAGGATTTGGTAAAGAAGTGGCAATGGATAGAGTTTGTTAAAACCGTACAGTTGATTCATAAGCATTTTGGTGTTTCCCGGAAATTGTTGATTATCAATTACGGAATTAAACCTTTCTGGGAACAAATACGACTATTTTGGAGGAAAAAAAACAGACAAAAAACATTTCTTGATTCGTCTTTGCCTGAGAATCCTTTAATTAAGCGTAACTTTGCGAAACGAATTCGTCTAGATGAACGGATTCAAACGTTAGATCCTCCATGCAAAGCGCCCCTGAGCTTAAGAGAGGAACATTGGCGTAGTTTAACTCAAGGAATACTAGCCTACACCCTAGAACAGATGGATCAATATGCAGCTATGTTTTCTTTGGAAGTTCGCCATCCTTTCATGGATAAGCGACTCATAGAATTTTGTTTAGCATTGCCTTCTGAACAAAAACTATATCAAGGATGGGGGCGGATGATTATGCGTCGTGCTTTAGAGGGTATTCTACCGGAGACAATACAGTGGCGTGGTGGAAAAGCAGACTTGTCACCAAACTTTAACAATGGATTACTCAACCGCGATCGCCAAATTCTCGATCAGGCGATGTCTCAAAAAATCAAACACCTGGACACATACATTAACTTAGATTTTCTGCAAACAGCTTATCAACGTATACTCTCCGCAGATAATCAAGCCAGCAATGATGATTGGATGGCAGTTTGGCAGGCAGTCATCTTAGCATCATGGCTGGACTTTAAAGGGTTGGCACCCTAATTTTCACAACTTGGCAAATGTGGATTTACAGACACTTTTAACATTATAGTCACCGTAAATCCAATTAGCCGGTTGCATCACCAGAAATTTGAAGAAAATAGGCTAAACATCAAAGGAGTTACAGCGATGAAGAAAACCTATATTGCACCAATGCTGATTGCACACGGCAATGTAGAAACAATCACTAACTTTTCTGGCAAACAGACACGGAAGGATTTCGTATTCTTCAATGGTGATAACAATGTTGGTCTTTCTGGACCAGTAAATATTAATGGTAGTCTGGGTTCGGAGGACTTTTTTGCGGCTCCATGCAAGGAAAATCCAAGTAAATGTCAATAATAGTCATTACATAGTTGGTAGCAAACTAGATCCATCACACTGGATAAATGAATGTCACTGACTTAAGAGCCTGGAAGCAAATTGTTCGATGTAAATTACTTGAACTCATAGCCGTACGCTTAGTGGCTAACCACTTGTCGCTTTTAGTGGGCTTAAGTAAGTAACACTAGCCTACATGCTGACAATATTTACTGTAAATCTTCTTAGGTTTGCAGATTAGATGATCAGCATGTAGTCTTATTCAGTCTCCAATATTGGCAGGTTGTAGTTTAGGAAGTTTGGTATAGATCATTCACTATGAAAATACCGTAAATTCAAGTTTCCGGCAGACTTTGGTTACAGATAAGGCAATATCTATAACCACTAAGCTACGCCGTAAGTCCAATCAAGGTGTTCTACCTTCAACAACTACTACATACATCAAATTTACACTCAAAATAGGAGATAGATCATGAAAAGTGCATACAGCACTCCCAAACTCACTGCTCATGGTGATATTGCTGAAATTACACAAATTCTTGGTAGTTCAAGCAGAAAAGATTTTCTCTTTTTCAATGGTAATTCTATATCTGGGGGTGATGATATCGGTTCGAGAGATATAAATTGCACTAGCAACGGCGGTAACTTAAATTGCAACACCCAGTAGTTTTACCAGCTAAATCTGGACTTTCAACAGTGGAAACTATTTGACCCGATGCAGACAAAAACAACATCAAATTTGGTTTTTTTGTGAAGCGATTAAGCTGAACTAATACATAAAAAACCTCACTCTTGGTGTTGTAATTAATAGATAGCTCACTAAGAGCGAATTTTTCCCTAAAATAAGGAAAAAAGCACAATTTTATAGGTTGGTTGAGGTTACAAAACTCAACCATTTTTCCTTTTGTTTTAATACCGTTACATCCAACCTAATGTTGCTTATTATTTAAGCTTGTAATTGCATAGATACATATGCTTGATTAATTTGTTTTAAATATATTTTCAAATTGCATTTCATCAAACTAAAATATGAAATTCTTTAAAGCTTACAACTTGTGTATTGCTTCTGAATTGCCACTTCCTGAACTGATTGAAACTGAGGGTGAACCAGATGTAATTGTGCGGTTTGGCAAAATAGATGATGTAAACACAACGCAACATGATAGTGGCAAAAATTTTGTTGGAGAAATACCCGAAGTATGTAAGTGTTTGATTCAAGGCGGACGGGAAATCGTTATCAATCCTTTACCCAATGTAGATGAAGCTCTGCTACGTACTGTACTTTTAGGTCCTATATTGTGTGTTCTCCTGCGACAAAGGGGTTTGTTGGTTCTACATGCTAGTTGTATTAGCATCAATCACAAATGTGTGGCATTTATGGGTGGTTCTGGTTGGGGAAAATCGACCTTAGCTACTGCTTTTCACAACCAAGGCTACGATGTTTTAAGCGATGATGTTATGCCCATCCAAATAACAGCAGGGAAAGTGTTGGTATTACCTGCCTATCCCCAATTTAAAGTGTTTCCAGAAGCTTTGAGTTCTTTGGGACACGATACCAAAAAGTTATCGCCAATTTACCAAAATGCATCAAAACTATCATACAGATTTACTCGTGGTTTCCAGCAAACTCCACTACCGCTACAGCGAGTTTACGTGTTGAATAAGGGAAGTGAACATCTAATTACTAAAATGCAACCTCAAGAAGCATTTGTAGAATTAATACGTCACACTCGTGCTATTAGTGTACTAACAGAAAAAGAGTTTCTTGCTAACCATTTACGTCTTTGTAGCGAGTTAATTAAAAGTGTAAGTTTTTGCCGCTTCACTCGTAAACCTTCCTTGGAAGATTTGCCAAATTTAGTGAAGTTGGTTGAGGATGATATTGCCCGATTGACAGCACCAAATGATAGTCATAATAATCTTAAAACTTCCTCAGATTATTCTTTTGCTACCAAATCTTGAATTCACAGGGTCTTGATAACTTGAAGAGCAAATTTCGTAGTGCAAATACTATACTAAATCATTTAATTAAAACTCTAAGTCTTGTCTGGGCGGCTTCTCGATACTGGACTTTAGCTTGGATGATAATGTTATTAGTGCAAGGATTACTTCCTGCTATTTCCATTACTTTTACTCGTCAGGTAGTTGATAATCTAGTAGTAGTTGCTGGAAATGGTATTTCTGGGGCAAGTATTCAGAAGATTTTGATTCCAGTGGCATTTATGGCAGGTATCATGCTGTTGGGAGAGTTTTTAAATAGTTCTGGAGAATGGATTCGCACTGCTCAATCAGAATTAGTAAATGACCATATCACGGCTTTGATTCATGAACAGTCAGTAGCTGTAGATTATGGTTTTTATGAATACTCAGAATATAATGACAAACTCAATCGCGCCAGAGAAGGAGCAAGCGGGCGATCGCTAGCATTGTTAGAAAGCATTGGGAGTTTGTTGCAAAATAGTGTCACATTGTTGGCGATGGCAACAATCTTAATTCCTTACGGTCTTTGGCTACCTACAATATTAATTATTAGTGCTTTTCCTGCGTTTTACGTATTGATGTATCTCAGCAAAATTCAATATCAATGGTCACAAAGGACAACTACTGACCGTCGCTGGCTGATGTATTATGATTATCTACTTACAAACAGTTCTACAGCCGCAGAAGTACGATTATTTGATTTTGCTAATTATTTCCAATCTTCTTACCAAATTTTACGTAAACGACTTGTCAAAGAACAATTTCATTTATTAAAACTACAAACTATAGGTCGCTTTGTTGCCGCCATTATTGCACTGCTCATTACTGGTGGGGCGTTAGCTTGGATGGGACGGCAAGTATTACTCGGCATTCTAACTTTAGGAGATTTAGCTCTATTTTTCCAAGTATTTAATCAGGGACAAGGTATTGTTAAAGAGTTATTGAGCAATATCGGAAAAATTTATCGTAATAGCTTATTTATCGGTAATTTATTCGAGTTTTTACAGATACAGCCCACAATTGTAGATCCTGAAAATCCAGTTTCTATACCTAGAAAACCTCAAAAAGAAATTCGATTTCGACAGGTCAGTTTCCGCTACCCTGGTACTACAGAAGCTGTCTTAGAGAATTTTAACCTGACGATTCCTGCTGGCAAAATTGTGGCGATCGTTGGTGATAATGGTGCAGGCAAAAGTACACTAATTAAGCTTTTGTGCCGTTTTTATGATCCTGAGTCAGGAAGAATTGAATTAGACGGTATCAATTTGCGTGATTTCGCTGTCAAAGAACTCCGTAGATTAATTACTGTTTTATTCCAATCTCCAATTCCTTACTACACCACAGCAGGTGAAAATATTGCTCTGGGAGATATCACAGCAGTATCAAATCAGACAGAAATTGAATCCGCAGCGCAAGCCTCCGGTATTCATGATAAAATTATGCGCTTACCCTTGGGTTACAACACCATGCTAGGTAAGTTGTTTCCTGATGGAACCGATTTAAGCGGGGGTCAATGGCAACGTCTAGCGCTAGCACGAGCATTTTTCAGACGCGCTCAAATCATTATATTAGATGAACCTACAAGTGCTATGGACCCCTGGGCTGAATACGACTGGTTAGAACGTTTCCGTACCTTAGCAGAAGGTCGTACTGCTGTTGTGATTACTCACCGTTTTACTCTGGCGATGCAGGCGGATATTATTCACGTGATGCGTGCTGGTCGGATTGTGGAGTCCGGGAATCATGAACAACTATTGACTTTAGGCGGACTTTATGCTCAGTCTTGGCAAGCACAAATGGAGTCCAGTTCGAGTCAGAAAGTTGAAAACAGAATTGCTTAACAAACTGAAAATCATAGACTTCTATCAATTGAAGAAAAGCAAATGCAAACTCTACCAAAATTAAATACCGAGATTTTAGGTGTAAATGTTTCCCCGGAAATGCAGCTACTGCTTTGTTGTGCTTCCACTCAAATAGATGTAGCCAAAACTGAGCAAATCAAAAGTTTGATTCAACAAGCAGATTTAGACTGGCAAAAGATTAGCAGTAGTGCATGGAAACACGGTTTGATGCCACTTTTGTATACTAATTTGAATGCGATCGCACCAGATACTATTCCAAAAGATGTTCTCAATCAACTTCGCAATCTTTTCTACACAAATGCTCAACGCAGTTTAATGCTGACTGGGGAACTTGTACAACTCCTGCGCCTATTGCAAGAAAATGGAATTTCAGCTGTTCCTTATAAAGGGCCTGTTTTAGCAAATTTATTATATGGAAATATTGGACTGCGTCAGTTCTGCGACTTAGATATATTGGTGCAACAACAAGATGTCTTAAAATTCAAAACCCTGCTCATGTCCAGAGGATACAGGCCAAAAGTTCAATTGACAGAAGCTGAGGAAATTAATTATTTAAAAGATAAAAGTAAGCATACTTATAACTTTATAAATGATAGCAAGGGAATAATGGTGGAAATTCATTGGCGAATTACACCACGCTATACATCTGCAATTGAAGTCAAGTATGTTTGGGAAAATCTCCATTCATCTAGCCTTGGCGGCATGAAAATCTACACTTTCTCTTTAGAAGATTGGTTACTATTACTCAGTAACCACGCATCAAGACATCGTTGGGAAAAGCTCAGTTGGTTAACTGATATTGCAGAATTACTAAGACAGAATCCCGAAATTGATTGGGAAAAAGTAATGCAAAAAGCTAATGATTTTGATTGTAGAAGAATGCTTTTTCTTGGTCTTTTTCTCACACACCAGTTAATAGGAATAAATTTACCAACAGAAATTATTAACAAAATTACTAATGATCAGAAAGTTGCAAAATTAGCTTCAGAAATTTCTCTAGATATACTTAATCAAACTAATAATAATCAAAAATTTATGCAAAATACTCGCTATCATATTCAGGTAAGAGAGCGTTGGCAGAATAAGATTTTGTACTTAGAGTTATTCTGGCGGTGGTTAATCAGAGATAAAAGTGTTTTACTCGATGAATAGTATAATAAAACGAGCAAAAAAGTAATTTAAAGATAAAATCTCAAAAATTTATCTTTGATAATTTATGTTTCAGCCTTTAATTGTCTGTCTGCTTCTATATCCAATTGTGCATGATAAAAGCGCGAGTACCTCAAAATTTGCAACTCGTGCCATCGCATACCAATTAGCATAGCCATTGAAAGCATATAGCCAGGTTCTTCTAGCTGAGTGAAAACGAAACCATAAATCAACACAGTCAGCATTGTAAATTTGCAAAAGTCATCCAAGCAAATTCGACGCCAGACTATAGACGCCAGATATAAATAAGCTCCTAAACCTGCAAATCCAAAATCCCCCCAAATACCAGCCCAACTCCAAAGCGGAGCGAAAAAGCTAGAGTCTAACCAAGAAAATTCACTCCAAGCATCCCAAACAGCCTGACTAGCAGGATGGGTAGTAGCACCCAATGGTTTTAATAAAAATGAGTAGTCCTTTAACATCCATCCGCCTAATCGTCCAACTGTGTGACCTGGGCCAAGACCAAGCAACCAATTTAAAGATGATTTATAAAATGTAGGAATAATTCTAATTGGTGCTAACTTAAGTAATGTTGCTTGACCATCAGGACCATAAAGGTCTGGTCTAATCCAAGTATTAAAAGCACTAAATGCTTCTACATTTTGTATGCACCACCACAGTCCGTAACTTATTAAAATTGCAGCGATCAAATACTGTATGGTTTTTCTGAGGTCTTGTAATTTAATCATGATCAGTATAAACCAAGCTAGTAGCCAAACTAAAAGCACCTGTTTAGCGTCTGCAAATAATAACTGAAAAAAGGCAGCAACAATCATGGAAGCTCGTAGCAACATCGGAGCAGTCTTGGCACTGATTAAATAATACAAACCAAAGGACATAGATACAGAAGCAGCCACAACATGACCAGAGCCTGTAAGATAGAAAACTCCTTGAACATTGTCTGTTGGTTGCATTTCAGTGACATTCAAAATGCCGACAGTGATCAGAAAATGCTGGGCAATAGCTAAGAAAATATGAAAACAACCGAAGCGTAATATCCAAGTTCTAAATTTTTTAAAGCTTTCTTGAGAAATAGGAATACAAATTATTGCCAGTAAGACTAGAAATGGCTCACTCAGCAACATTAACGATAAGAATATATTAATTAGCCCAGCTTTATTTAAAAAGGCGCTGGCGGTCATCATTCCTAGTAGAATTAAAAAACCAAATAGAAGTGCTTTAGCAATTGAAATTTGGTTTTTATTTCTTACCTTAGTTTTAGTGATTACAATTCCACAAGCGATGGGAACGATTACGAAGTGAACAAAATTGATAGGTGAGGGGAAGCCAATAGAATTAAGAATCCGGGGGAAAAAAGCAGTAGCAAAAGCTAGTATGATCAGAAACGAATTTTTAATGTATCCTTCTTGTTTTTTGTAAACTCCTATCCCAGCCTTCATCTATCCCCCTGAATTTACTTAATTTTTGCAACCAAAGTTTTGGATTTTGGTATAAAATTCCATGAGTCTTTGGTAATTTTTCTGGGCTGTGTACTTTGCTTCAAACTCTGCCCTTGCTTCCTGGCGCATGTCAGCAAGTTTTGTTGGATTTGCTAAAATCCACTCTACCTGGGTGATTAAGTCATTTGCATCACCAGGACGGAAATGAAGCCCAGTTCGACCAGAATCTACCAATTCTGCGACAGCACCGATATTGGCAGCAATCACGGGAGTGCCTTTAGCAAACGCCTCCACTGCAACACGCCCAAAGGTTTCATACCATTTTGAGGGAAAGACTAAAAACATGGCTTCTCCCATAAAATCATGCACTTGTGACATTGGCCTGCGTCCTAGCCATTCTATATGGGAATGTCTTTTGACAGCTGCTACTACTTCGTGAGCTAAAGGGCCATCACCCACAATTTTGAGAGGTATTTGTATACCGAGATGTTCCCAAGCTTTTAACAGGGTATCTAAACCCTTTTCCACAGAAAGTCTACCTACAAACAGAGCATAACCACCACTTCCGTTACCGATCGCAGGTTCGGGACTGACAAAGTTTGGTTTGACCACAATTTTATCTGCTGGCAGACCACCAGCAATAAATTTCTGGCGAGCAAATTCAGTCAGAGCGATGTATAAATCCACCGTCTTGACCCAAGTACTCATCAGTCTATGTACAGTCAGCATTGTAGCAACACCAACACTGGCTACTTTACTGTTGCGATAACAACCATGCAACACTCCTGGATAGGGAACAGATAGCCCCAAGCAGTCTTCACAAATATTGCCTTCGCGGAAAAATAAAGCGTTGGGACACAGAAAACGGTAATTGTGTAGGGTCTGGACTACAGGTACTTTTTGTGCTTTGGCTGCATAGTAAACTGAAGGCGAAATCAGGGGAAAAAAATTCTGGACGTGAACGATATCACAGGGCTGTTGTTGTAACATATGCCTGACAGTGTGATAGGCTTCATCTGACCAAACTGTTTTGGCGGCAACATTTAGCTTACTCAATTTGGCAACGCGATCGTTATTTTCTTCGTAGACATCAACTTGATGCCCCATCTCTCGTAAAAGTTTAACCTCAGCCTCGTGGCACTCGTCTTCTCCGCCGCGAATCTGGTAGCTATTGTGGATACTTAGAATACGCATACGAGGTTATTTCCACAATAGACTAGTTAGAGTTTAGTAAAATCGGTTCAGTCTGAGGAGTGCGACGTCCGGCAATTTCTTCATAGAGTTGAGCGAGAACTGCACCCATCACTTCTCGGTCAAACACCTCTTTGACCCTGGTTTGGGCTGCTTGGCTCATTTGACTTCTCAGTTCTGGATTTTGCGCTAAAAGGATCATGGCTGAAGCCAAATCCTGTGCAACTTGTTCAGGTGTGTGAGCAGGAACTTTAAAACCAGTGGCGGATGTAACTTGCACAGCCGGTCCTCCTAAATCCAGACACAAGACTGGACGACCTGCTGCCATTGCTTCCAAGCACACCCAACCACCAGAGTCGTGCAGGCTGGGGTGAACCAAGGCAATACAATCACTTAATTTTTCTAAGCTTTGCTCTCGTGGTAGCCTACCCCAAAATTTCACCTTTTCGGCAATTCCCAGTTTTTCAGCCAGGTGTTGCAGGTTTTGACGCTCAGGCCCATCACCTAGAATCCAGTACTCCGCATCTGGTAGATTAGCTTTGGCAAAGGCATGTAATCCGAGGTGAAAACCTTTCCAATGTAAGAGTCTACCCATACTAATAAATCTGACGGTAGAGTCAGTGGGCATAGGAAACTGAGCAAGATTGAGAATTTCTTCTTTGGGTAAACCTGATTCGCAAATCACTTCTACCTTATTAACACCCATTTTGCGAATACGTTTAGCTGTATCTTCTGTTGTGGCTCGGACTACAGCACTTTTTTTGGCAGTCATATGGACAAATGGATCAAGTTCACCCACACGACGAATCAAGCTGCGTGCAGTTTCGTAAGCTTTGGCACGCAGACTAAAATCTTGCCAAAAAGCTTGTGGTGCAGATTCTCCACCACCTACTGGTCCCCAAATAAAAGGAACAGGCAAGAACGATAGGAAACTGGGATTAGAATATTTCACAAAGGTGACATGGTGAATAGCATCAAAACCGATTTGGCGATGCAGGCGACGGGCAACAAAATATGCTTGAATTTGCCAAAGATAGTAGTGAATTTGCATCGCCCCTGATTGGTTCCAACGCCAGAGGTTTCCCAGGATAGGTAAATTGAAATATACAAAGTGCAAGTTAGGGACTGGGTTACGAGCTAATTCTGCTTCAATAATGTCACCACTTTCATCAGGTCTAGTCAATACCCAGACCTCATGGTATTTGGCGACTTCTCGTGCAACACTCCAACCTACACCAGGCTCAGAACCCCTACCCGGCTCACATGAGTATGCAGATATCAGGATTTTCATACATTATTTACCTCTAGAAAATATCAAAATTTCAAAACACTCAAAATCACACTATGAGCGGTTGGAGGTGAGCAACAGGTGTTCATACTCTTGAAATGCTTTAGAGGCGATCGCATCCCAACGCAAATATTCAAGCGCATAGCGTCGTCCGTTGAGTCCCATTTCTTGCCAATGGGTGCGCCGTTCTAATAATTCCATCAAGCCTGCTTTCAGAGAGGATGGCTTCGGTTCGACGACAATACCACACCCACTAGCCTCAACATGTGGCGCAATACCAGCAACTTCGGAAATCAGCAGTACCCGACCAGCCAGCATTGCTTCTATAGCTGCTAAACTAAAACCTTCAAAACGAGAAGGAATACAAAAAATATCGTGTTTTGCAATCAATAAAGAGGGGGATTTGTGGTAATCAGGTTCTAAAAAAGTTACTCTTTCTGACAATCCGAGTTTATTAGTCTGCTCTTGTAGTGCTTTTTTATCTCCCCAATCGGGACCTTGAATAGTAAGTTGAAAATCTGCCATCCTGACAGTTTCTGCAAACCCATCTAGCAGAATATCTAGCCCTTTATTATAAGAATCTAATCGACCTAGAAAGAATATTTTTGGTTTACCATTTTGTTCCCATTTGATAGTTGATTCAGGATAGACATCATCGGGGAAAAAGCCGTTGGGTGTAGCGATAACTGGCGTATGAATTCCCAAATTTCTTAACCATTGAGCGTGACGAATGTCCAGAATTTGTAAAGCTTGTGCTTGCTTTAGCATTCGTTGCTCTAGTAGATACCAATATGGCAATTTCAGGTAGGCATTTTTCTGAAAAATTGATGGGTGATATGGGTCGTGGGGTGCAACTATATATGAAATATTTTTTTTTCTTAAAAATTGCGATAATGAATAAACACTACGATGAAATATACCATTTAAGATCACAAGGCTATCGCGAGATAAATTGTTGATATACTCTTTTAAGCCATTTGCAATCTTGAAAGATGGATGTTTATGTTTGTTATTTGCAAAGCACTCTATTTTGTAGCCAGATTGAGCCTGAAAAGAACTCCTAGCTACACCTTCACACAAAACTGTAACATCAGCGCCACATCTAACTAATCCAGAAGCCAGACCGTGTACAGCTTTTGTGGTTCCTTCATTGAGATTGTCACCCTGAGGAGGGAAGTGTTTGAGATACAGATAAAGTTTCATTTTGGTTGCTTCTGCAAGAATATTAGCAACTGTTTTTTATTTGATTAAAATCAACTACGCTTGTGCTGCTGCTTGTAGTACCTCCTGGGTAAGTTTAGCTGTGCGTTCCCAAGTAAAATGCTCGCTTCGCGCTAGCCCTCTAGAAATCAAAGTTTTCCTCAGAGTATTGTCTTCTACAGCAAGGCGAATACCCTCACTAATAGCTTCGACATCATAAGGATCAACTAATACTCCTGCATCACCTACCACTTCTGGAAGCGAAGTGACGGTAGATGTAACTACCGGAACACCACAAGCAATAGCCTCAAGAGCAGGGAGACCGAAGCCTTCATAAAGGGAAGGAAATACCACTGCTATGGCGCCCCGATAATATGCTGGAAGTTTTTCTTCGGGAATAAAGCCTGCAAAGACTACTTTGTCTTGCAAACCTAGTTGATTAATTCGCTCAATAATTGTGTTATCCGGATCACCAGAGAGCATCAGCTTTACTTCTTGGCTGATTCCTGATTGTGCAAAGGCAGTTAATAGGCGTGGTAAATTTTTATGTGGTCTGCGGTTTCCCACGTAGAGAAGGTAAGGATAGCCAGGTGTATGGCGATCGCCACTAGGAATGAATTCTGCTCCGACTCCGCACCCAACGACAACAACCTTCTCTTCCGGTAAATCCGCCCATTCGATAATTTCCTGTTTGGAAAATTCTGAACAAGTCAGAACACAGTACGCGCGTCGAGCTGCTGGGCGGACTACATAGCGAAAGTAAGGTTGCATTAATTTACTTGCTTCTTCTGGAAAACGCAGAAGAATGAGGTCATAAATAGTAAATACAAAATGTACAGGACTCCATAGAGGTGGATTAAAACCAGGGTTAAAGTAAACTTTTGGTCGTAAGTTGAGCAACGACCAAGTTTGCCACAAAATGTCCAAACGGTGAAAAGGGTAAGGAGCCAGCCCTGGAGGCAGATGTTTAGCCCCTTCTAAGCGATTTGTCATCTCATGGGCAAAACGTCCAATACCATGAGAACCAATCCAACGCGTATCAATTAGTATTGAAGAATTTGCAGACATTGTTCTCCCTTTAAAACTTTTGTCTAATTGTTTAATTAATTGATAAAATTTTTATTTTAATGCTAATTTTTCATAAACTTCCGCAACTTTTTCTGCTGTTTTTTCCCAAGTAAATAACTTAACTCTTTCTAGTCCCTTTTTGACTAATTCCTGATAATAGACAGGGTTATTTTGTAGATGGTAAACGGCATCTGCGATCGCTTGTTCATCAGTGGGATTAACTAAAATTCCAGCATCACCTGCAACCTCCGGCATAGCTGAGACATTTGAGGTAATCACCGGGGTTCCACAAGCCATTGCTTCTAGGATTGTGATTCCAAATCCTTCATAGAGAGAGGGTGCCATTAAAATATCAGCGGCGTTGTAAATTTGCACCAAAGTTGACTTGTCTGGTTTTCCTAGAAAGCTCACATGATTTTCTAAACCTTGACTCTGGATAAATTTTTCATTATCTTCTGTAAATGGTGAACCTACTCTCCAAAAATGTATAGGTACCTGTTTTTGTTTTAATATTTTTACTACTTTGAGAATGGTATCAATATTCTTGCGAGCAAAATTCCCTCCTACGTTGAGTAGACAAGTTGTTTCTGATGAAATTCCCTGTTTTTGACGAAAAGATTCCGCTGGATTTTTGTTGGGCAAGGGTTTAAATATAGACTCAACGGCGTTGGGAATTACAGTAATGCGTGTCGGTTCAATATTTAATATTTGAGTTGTATCTTTAGCGGTTTCAGAAGAAACAGTAATAATGTGATTGGCGTGCTTCATCGCTTGCACAGAATGAAGCCACAAACTGTTACTGACCAGAGGGACTTTCACGGAACCTTGAATATGCTCGCTGTAGAAATAGTTGATTAAGTCGTGACAGGTTACAATAACTGGTCTGCCTTTATTTTTTAACCAATTAACTATATGACCTTCGCTATGGTCGATAATATGAAATATATCTGCTGTTTGTTTATTAATTTGATTAGGAAAACCCCAGAAACGCTCATAGAATTTGTTGACTCTGAGAAACAAAGAATGACTGCTTCTATCAATCGGACGGGGTATTAGTTCAAGAATTTCCCAATTTGGTCTGACAGTTTTGAGTCCTGAAATTAGACCATCGGCATAAACATCCATACTAAAATTGGGCATTGAACGCGCAATCACTACACGCATTACTATCTCGCTTGTATATTGTAGAACTTGATCAAACCTAAACTGGACAAATTATTGCAATTGTCGAACATAGTATTTTCACAAACCTCGGCAAAATTTTCAGATTTGCACAAAGAAAAGTAGAGATTTTATCAAACAGCAGCTAACCCTTCTTTTTTCTGATTGAGCAGCATTTTCCAACAATTGATTAAGCGTTCTGCTATTCGTTCATGGGTATAATGCTGATTGACTCTGGTTATTCCGTAGCATCCTACTTCTTTATGCCATTGTGGTTCGCAAATCATGCGTTCTAGGATTGCTGCCAATTTCTGAGCATCTCCTTCTGGAAAGACCAAATCAGAACGCCCAATGACGTTGGGAATTTCGCCAGAACTTGAACCAATCACTGGCACACCCATCGCCATTGCTTCAATTAATACATGACCAAATTGTTCTTTCCAAGTATCAGTGGTGCGTGAGGGTAGAACTAAAACATGAAACTTGCTAAGTTCTTCTGGTGCTTGATCGTGGCGTACTGACCCCCGCCAAATGACTAAATCATCAACCTGCTGTTTCTGTGCTTCTTGTCTCAGTGATTCTTCATAGTAACCGGAACCACAAAGAATAATTTTAGACTTGAGTCGACGTTCTCTCAGAAGCCGAGCGGCTGCAAAGATGGTATCAATACCTTTTTCTGGAACCAATCTTCCGAGAAAACCGATACGAAACTCTTGATTTTTGTCTGGTTCAGATAAGAGGGGACTGAATAAACTAGTATCTACTCCCATCTGGGGCATAACTTCCATCAAGCCAGTGTAACCCCACTGACGCAGCAAATTTGCTCCATCCTGATTGCCAGGAAGTATTAACTGCGCGGTATTGAGGACAAATTGGCACACCCAGTGGCGCGGTTTTGGTAGGATACGTTCCATGTTCTCCCAACCAAATACGACTAGTGGCTTACCTGTGAGTCGGCTCCATACTGCTAACTCAAAAGCACACAGAGAAAAGACTTCTTCCTCAACTTGCACTAGATCGGGTTGAAAGTCATTCACAACTTTCCAGATTTGCCAAGGTGCATAAATGTGAGCGCCACCGCGACCTGTAAATAATACAGGTGCTGTATAAATTTTAATTTTGGGGTAGGGTTTTTCTACTTCAAAGAAGCGATTCCACTCCAAAGCTTTCCAGTTACTAGGAGTTAGCAACCCTACCTCAACTTTGTCGGTTTCGGCGATCGCATTCAATTTTCCCTGGTTCACTCCTACTACATAGGTGTGACTGATAAAAAGTACGCGTAGGTGTGAGTCCGCCATGAATTTGTTGTTTTATACTATACTAGGGCTATATGTAGCTGAATATTGTTTCGGCATACTTTCCAGCTGAGTGTTGTTGGGCAAAGTCTCTAGCAGTACTGGAATCGAAAAATCTTTCTGGCGATTCCTGCAAAAACTGAGTTAAACCTTTGGCTACTTCACTTACTACTACCGAATTGACATTGAGACCCAATTTGTAATGGCGTGTCCACTCGCCCATCAGTCCGTAATCACTACATAAAACAGGTTTTTGAGCAGCAGCAGCCCGAATGAGAGTATTGCTTGTTCCTACATGGCGTTGATGGGTAGTCAATACCACATCTGATATCTGGAAATAAGACTGAATTTCCTTCTCCATGACAAACTGATCGCGAGTAATTATTTGTACTGGTAGAAGCTGAGATAGTTTAGTGATTTGAGCTTCTACCTTTGGTTTATCTGCGCTACTAATACAACCAACTAGCAGCAAACAAAGTTTTTGGCACAGATGCGGCGGTAGCATAGCCACTGCATCTAGAACTTGATGAATGCCTTTACGCTCATCTATAATGCCAAACATCAGAAATACCAGACGACCTGATTCTATTCCTAAGTTCGCTTTGAAAGAATGAGTCTGAAATTCCCTATTGGGATAAGTTTGTACTGGATCAGGTAAGTAGACTACTTGGGTATTGCTGCTAGATTGGTTGAGGTGCTTGACTGAAAACTGATCTAGGCTAAATAGAGTTTTAAACTGAGGATGGCCCAGAGCTAGAGAAATGTGAACATGTTCTTGCAAATGGCGGATGTGATCTTTGCGAGAAAGAGTAATACCTTGAAAATCTCCATAGTGAAATCTAGGTCGGAAGTAGATACCAGAAAAAGAACAAGGGAGTTTGCGGCGTAACACTACTGATAACTGAAAGGTATCAAAATACATTAACAAGCATTCTGTAGTACCTAGATTTTTGGCATACCGGCTCATTAGGCTCCACTCGCGCAAAGCACGTGCTTTGCGCCGCGCAAAGGTAGACCAAGGACCAAGTTCAGCCTCTTCTTCGGTTGTAATGGGAACAAAACGCAGGCGATCGCTTTTATAAGTTGCAGCTAAATCCACTACGTCTTGATGTTGCTTCAAAAACTGGGGCATAACTACAATATCCATGTATCCTGGTAAGTTATGTTCACCCCAGTAGCGAATCAAATGTTGAATGAAAGCACCGTGATGACCACCACAAGACATATCAAACAGCATTATCCGACGCCGACTGAGTGCTTTGTGCTTCAACTGTGGCTCTGTTAGCTTATAAGATGTTGTCATCTTTTATCCTCTTGAGCGACTGTTTTTAGCTAAATTGCGCTTGTTGCAACCGCATTGTTTAACTTATCAAGTATATAAAAAAATGTTTGCTGGCAATAACTTTATTTGGTCAATTTGGTTGACATAAAGCTCACCACAAACTTCAATCTTTCAGCAACTTTGATATATTCAATTAGCCTTGGTATTGCTTTTGAATCATTAAGTTACTCAAAAATTGATTTTTTATATCTTGTAGATAATAATACAGTATTATACATTGCAGTTTGATTTTTTCATGCCAAAAAATCGAGTCTAAATATTTTTGTGTAATTTCACTATTCTCCCTATCATTATTTCCGTTTTGCTGGTTCCAGCACATACCAACAGCAAATATTTTATTGGCAAATTTACTAAATTGTGGAAATTCTTGTTTAACCCATAAGCCAGTAAATAAATATTCTCTAGCTTGCATATGTTTTTTATCCTTCCTCAAAGTTGCCATATTGCTATCATGTATTCTTTGGAAAGTGAGAGATTCGCCCAAAATATATCCTTTACTCAGTCCTACTGCCATAAACTTGACATAATGATCACTACATGGCATCGTTTTTGGCGTAGGCATGGGAAGAATTTTTTCTAATACTGATCGTCTAAAGCAAAGCGCAGATGATGGAGGAAGACAAGGAGGAATTTTTCCTGCTTTAATTATTTTGCGGAAATCAGACTCACGAGATATGTAGTTATTTGTCGTGGTGAAATTTAAAAAATTATGATTTGCATCAATTAATTTAATACTGTGAAAACACCAGCCAATTTCTTCAGAAGATTCAAAAATTTTTACAATATTCTCTATTTTATTAGTCAAGAAGATATCATCTGAATCTAAAAAACATATAATTTCTCCTCGACTAGCAGCAAAACCTGCATTATAACTTGATGGCTGTCCAGCATTTTCCTTAAATATGTGTACTAATCGTTTGCCATAACTAGTGATTATTTTTCGGGAATTATCTGTTGAGCCATCATCTACTACAATTACTTCAATATTTTTATAAGTTTGCTCCAACGCACTATTAATTGCTTCTGCGATGAATTCACCATAATTATAGTTGTTAATAATAATGCTAACTAGAATGTTGTGTTTCACATCTTACTCCTTTTCAACTAACTCAACTAAGACTATTTATCAGTTTTGCTTTTACTCTCCAGAATAATTCATCTGGATGTTTTAAAATATACTTAATTCTTTCCAGATTTCTCAATAGTGTATATTCAATTGTTACTAAAAAACGTTGGAATGGCGGAAGATTTTTGCGATAGGCTTTGAGCAAGCGGCATATCCGAGGTAATGTTTGATTATTTTTCATATCATTAACAGTCTTGGTACCTTCTAGCCTGCGATGATTACCCCAAATCTCATCTACATATTTTACGTTTGCTACTTGCACGGCTCTAAATATAAAATCAATATCCATTGCATAATGTTCATCGAGTTTATACAAACCTACTTTTTGATGTAGAGAAGTATGATAAAAATAAGCAGCAGGATTTGCTGGAAATGGGTTTTTCCAAGGTCCTACTAATAATTGTGCTAGTGCCATATTTTTAGGCTTATTAATATCTTCAAGTTCTCCAGCATCATTCCAAATATTGCAATTAGCGACAAGAAAACTGGGTTCAGGAAGTTCTTTGAAATGGTCTAATACCCGATTCAGAACATTAGGCTCATAATAGTCATCAACGTTTAAAAAACCTAAAATTTCCCCCTTTGCCATTGCAATACCTTTATTCATTGCATCTGACTGCCCCTTGTCAGGTTCCGAAATCCAGCGAATGTGGGGATATTTATCTGCATATAGTTTGATAATTTCTACAGTTCTATCTTTAGAACCACCATCGACGATGATATGTTCAATATCAGGACAATTTTGTTCAATTACTACTTTAATGCAGTCTTCAATGAAGCGATCGCCGTTATAAACTGGGGTAATGATGCTGAACATATTTTTATTAATTTGGTAATGTTAATTTTTACAATCTAACTTTGAAGATGAATTAATTAAGTGCTTGAGGTTGAAAGTTCTTGTAGACAATCGATAAAACGTTTTTCTGCTGATATAGGACGCTCCAACATCACAGGTATATCCAAATTTTTAAATAATAAATTTGTCATCTCATGTTGATTGTCATAACAATAAACACCTGGATAGTCAAAAGCACTTCTACAACTATTACTATTAGCTATTACAGGAATACCAGCAATAATCATTTCGGGAATACGAGTTAGGGCGCCAACTCCTGCCTTTTGATGTACTAATACTGCTTTAGCATTAATTAATAGGTGATTTAGTTTTTTTTGTTCCACTGCTCCATGAAGAATAAATTTTGGACTTTTACAGTATTCTTGAAGTTTTTCTGTACCATAACCAGCAATATCAACTTCACAATCCAAGAGTGTCTCAATCTCAGATAGCCACTGAATTTGTTCAATCATTCCTAAACGTGTAGGTGGGTTTTCAGCGGTCCCTAGAATTAAAAATCTCTGCGGTTGTGAATTGTTCCTAATCTGCCTAATTTCTAACAAATTTGATAATACAGATTTTGGTGGATAGTAAGGTAAAAAATCAGCATTTATTCCACGTAACTTAAGCAACCACTGCTCCTCACGAGAAATACAAAAGATTGCATCTGCTTTTGCAAGATGATAAATTTCACTTTCTAAACTGTCTGGTAAATATTTCCAAGTTAAAGGATCTCCGTGATCTGTTACCAAAGATTCAATGTTATGGGGAAGGGCCAGTATCTTAAAGCCAAATTGTTTTGCGACGTAGGGTGCAATATAGTTTTCTGTTGCTTCCCAAACTAGTAATTTCTCACCTTGATGTTCTCTTAAACACTTGTGATAGATATGATACTTTTGACCACAATCACCAATAACTTTATAGGAGGGAAATATTTTTAGTTTATATTTTGCTATACAATTGATACCACTAATATATTTATCTATTTTAGGAACAGGTTTAATTTTAATATCGTTAATTTCTGAACCTGATAGACTAACTAGCTCTTTAATTTGAGCAGTTCTACGATGTCCACCATCGCCATTAGGAATTCCTGCAAATTTAGAATTGTGCAATATTGCTTTCATCATCTAAATAAATATCTCCAAGACAAAATATTAAAATTAAAAATTATGATTACTACTTATGAAGGCAATGTTCATAATCAATACTAAATCAATTTAATATTTTTGCTACTTTAGCCTTGAAGCTAGGCAATAACTCTTGGCGATTGCTTGAAAAATATTTGAGTTTTTGCCATATCTTGGTTCTATAAAGTTTAGATTGTATAAGTATTTTCCATTGCAACACTAACGGGAGTTGTTTTCGATAAGCCCTTAATAGTTGTTTAGCACGATGGATACTCTGACCATTTTTCATATCAACTACTGTTTTAGTCTCCTCCAGTAGTCGATAATTTCCCCAAGTTTCATTTATATAAGTTACTGTCGCTGCTTGAACTGCCCTAAGTAAGAAATCCAAGTCCATTACAAAATGTTCTTCTACTTTGTAATATCCTATTTTTTCATGTAGTGACTTATGATAAAAATAGGCAGTTGGATTTACTGGATGAGGATTTACTTCGGCACCTAATAATAGTTCATTAAACTTTAATTTTGCTGGCTTATTGATAAAAATTAGCCTACCTTCATTATCCCATACGTTACAGTTGCCAACTAGTAAACTTGGTTCTGTTAATGTCTTAAAGATTTCTGAGACTCGATTTAATACATTTTGTTCATAGTAATCATCAACATTCAAGATAGCTAATATTTCTCCCTTGGCCATTGCAATCCCTTTATTCATTGCATCTGACTGTCCTTTATCTTTTTCTGAAATCCATTGGATATGGGGATATTTTTGTGCGTACTCTTTAATAATATCTACTGTTCTGTCTGTTGAGCCACCATCAGCAATGATGTGTTCTACGTTAGTACAGTTTTGATTGATTACAACTTTTATACAAGATTCAATGAATTTTTCGCCGTTATAAACAGGGGTAATAACACTAATCATGATTCAATGTGTTTGAGAGGATAATTTTTTTGATGTTGAAAAATTCATCAAATTATTTTTTGTACAATTCCTTGGGATATTTTGATACTTACCAAATCATCATAATTAATCGAAAATTATTTTGCTTTAATTTCATAAACATTTTGTATGGTTTAAATTTGTATTTCATTAATTAATAGGTAAGTAGAATTTATTAAACTTTTTTTAAAACATTGTTATACAAGTCAATGTATCGTTGAGCCTGTAATTCTAGTGAATATTCCTCAAGGGCGATCGCTCGACAATTTTGACTAATGTGATTAGGTTTTATACAGATTTTTTCATCCACAGACTACCGCCGGTATTGCGTAAACATAAAGGCATTTTGCGGTCAAGTTCATCTGGATAAAACTGACCCATAAATGAGTTAAAGTATAAAATTTTAAAAACAGAATTGTATTGAAGAAAAGCTCTCAAGAAGTAATTTTCATTCCATGCTCTTCCCTCTTCAACCCACTCTTTTGGATACTCAAAGGAACAAAAAACATCGTGAAAATGTACGATCACTCCAGGCTTGAGTCGAGGAAGTATCTCAAAAATGATATGTGCAACATCACTGCCAATTTTAACTACGTGTGAAGAATCCACAAACAAAATATCACCTGCATTTAGCGTTTGAAACAATTCAAGTTCAACGTCTTGAACTGGTTTCTCAATCACTTTATGCTGATGCTTATCCTTTTCGTTTAATAAACTATAAAGTCGTTCAGGGTAAGGTTCGATAAATGTGAAATTTGTAACGTTAGCTAGAAAAGTTTCGTTTGTGTCCAACATAACTGCTGAGGAAAAGCCAGAGCCAATCTCAATCACTTTTTTAGGCTTGAAATGACGTAGCATAGCATATAAAATGATTGCGTCTGAATAGCAGAAAAAATGATTTTGGTAGTAATATCGGCTAGATGTACTTGGTTGTTCTGGAAAAGGTAATTCCTCATAGTAGAGAGCAAGTAAATCAAGCATTTTGACTTGCTCTTCCTCTCTTAAGTCTATGGTAGGTAATTCCTTTTTATTTTTAAAAATTAAATCTTCTTTTTCTAGGACATCACTAAGATTGGGAATAGGCGAATAGAAATGACCAGGCGGGAAAGTGCGGATAAAAGGAGAACTGTATAACTTCTCAATGTCGAAACCCTGTTGAAAAAAAGTAGACAACTGACGAAGTCCAGGAATACTACCGACTAATGCTTTAACTTTGCTCATATTATCTGCTTATAATTAATACAATTGTTTGTGAATAAGTGCTACATATTGATAAATATTCTATAAATTTTGTTACTTCTAAAACTACTTGCAAGCTATTGCTTTTGAATTTTGCAAAATTTGGTGATACAAATCAATGTATCGTTTAGCCTGTAATTCTGGTGAATATTCCTCAAGGGCGATCGCTCGACAATTTTGACTCACAGAATCGAGCAAACTTTCATCCTCTAATAGCTCTACAATTCCTTGGCAAAAACATCAGTATCTTTTGGTGTAGCTAAATAGCCTGTAATTACTTGACACACTGAATTGGTCACAACGCCCATTTTTCGGAAGTTCTATAATCAAGGTAATCAGCACGAGTAAGAAAAATAAACAAACCTGCCACAGAGTAAGCAATATATTTTAGGAAGTTGTTAGGCGATTTCTGTAAATATATCGAAAACCTTTTTTACTTTGAACTTTCCAAAAGATATTTTTTGGCGTATTTTAGAAACCAATTTATCCTTTTCTCGAATTTCTTTGCCTGTATATGTATGGTCAAATTCATAAGCATCAGCTTCTCTATTTGCAACTATAAACGGTGGATGCTGAATTTCCCAAATATCAGTCAATGGCAAATTAGCTCGATGATCTGTTGCAGAAGTTATGTGTGTTGCATCAGAACGAAAACCAAGATTAGATATTAAGTTAGAGTTCGGTATGATGCACAAGCCGCTCTGCCTGAAGCAGGTATAAGTCCATTGTAAATCCCATGCCTCTATTACTTCTGGATCTTCGTACATTTGATCAAATATATCTGTCCAGTACTTATGTTCATATGGATCTAAACAAATAAACTTAAGCAAGCCTGCTTGTTTAAACTCTGGCCAGCTTTTCATATGATAATCATAGTGTTTCCAAGCTCTTCGCCAAGAAGCCCAGCCGCAGGTCAAAGGATATTTTGAGAAATAGTAACTATAGTCAGTTCGGCTTTGACCTTGCTGATAGTTATCGCCACTAATTAACATGATACGTTCATCATCTCGATAGTATTCAAGAAGTTCTTGACAAAAGTAAAAGAAGGATGGTGATGGTAGAACATCATCTTCTAAGATTATTGCTTCTTCAACTTGAGAGAAAACCCAATCAATTCCACTTGCAGGACGACGCCCACATCCTAAATTTATGTCTGAAAAGTTAGTTAAAACCTCACATTCCCAATCTACCTTATCAATTACTGCCCTGGTTTTTTGGCACTTTTCTTCTTCCTCCGGAAAGCGTGCTCCATCTGCAATTACAAACAATTTTTTCGGCTTGGCTTGAGCTATAGTGGAAAATATCTTTTCTGTTAGATCGGGACGATTAAAGATAATTAAAGCTACAGGTGTTGATAGCGACATGGCTGATTTTATTAGTAATTACGATTAGTCTATCTTTATAAATTTCAGTTAATGACTAACACAAGCTAGGTAACTTCTAGAAGATGAAACTGACATGGAACGAAGCCTGGTATCTTAACACCAAAGGTTTCGTCTTCCAGATGAACTATCTCTATTTCAAATGCAAATTCAAGATAATCCAAGATTTCGTGTCCAACACCAGTTTTTTCAAGCCATAATCCAACAATATAAATCCCTTCTTTCAGATATAAATCATTAATTTTAAATCTAACTATATTGCGACCACTGCGGAGAAATGTTAATTGACCCATTGAAGCAGTGTCAGCATTAATCAGAAGAGTTCCTGTTTGGTTAGATATGTTAATTGCAAGACTACCAACAGACTGTGAGATATTTGACTCAATAGCTAATAAAAATTCTAGAGGACCATATGAATATGGTTGAAATGCCACTTCCTGATTGAGGCTACTGTATTTAACTTCTACAAAGCGGGCTTTCCCATTTCCAGTTCGGCTTACATCTGATAAATCAATCCATTGGTTAGGCGAGGATTCCATGGTGGAGTTACTCGACATATAGCGCGTTACAATACTATCCGTGTCACCTTGGGCGGCGACTCGACCACGTTCAAGCATGACACATTGAGAGCATAACCGTTGGATTGCATCCATGTTATGACTAACAAATAGAACAGTTCTACCTTGATCCTTCGATACGTCCTGCATCTTACCAAGGCATTTTTTTTGGAATTGTGCATCTCCTACTGCGAGTACTTCATCAACTATCAAAATCTCTGGATCTAAGTGAGCAGCCACTGCAAAAGCTAAACGCACATACATACCAGATGAATAACGCTTTACTGGCGTATCTAAAAACTTTTCAACTTCAGCAAAATCAACAATTTCATCAAATTTTCTTTTAATCTCAATCTTACTCATCCCTAGAATTGCACCATTGAGAAAAATATTTTCTCTACCAGTCAATTCTGGATGAAAACCTGTCCCTACTTCTAATAAACTTGCAACTCTTCCATTGATTTTGATTCTTCCTTTCGTAGGTTCGGTGATTCGGCTGAGAATTTTCAACAGAGTAGATTTCCCAGCGCCATTACGCCCGATAATCCCTACTCTATCACCCTGCTTAATCTCAAACGACACATCCTTTAAAGCCCAAAATTCTTCACGGCTTGGATTATATATTTCCTTCTCAGAAGGTTTGAGCAATTTTTTACCCAGCGATTTTGCTCCATTACTGATAACTTCCCGCAATGATTTGTACTTGCCTTGCCCTTCTTGCTGGTGACTTAGGACGTATTTTTTACTTAGGTTCTCTACCCGGATTACAGTATCTGACATTTGCCTATCTCCAACTTCAACCACATAACTTAAATTACGTCAGCAAAAGTACGTTCCATCTTGCGGAAATACCAAATACCGCTTCCTAGAAGTAGAAACACAATCACCAGAGACAGTGCAAACCCAGGAACATATACCTGCGACTCCCCACCCAAAATTGCCCAACGGAAACCATCGATTACTCCTACCATTGGGTTGAGGGAATACAATAAGCGCCATTGTTCTGGGACAATCTTGCTGCTAAAACCGACTGGAGAAATATACAGACCAAACTGGACAATAAAAGGTACTATGTAGCGGAAATCTCGATACTCGACAGTTAAAGCCGCTAGCCATAATCCCACACCCATCGAGGCTGCAAAGGCAATGAGAATAAATAAAGGTAGTGTAAGAATGCGCCAATCAGGTACAAAGTTGTACCAAGCCATCAGCCCTAGCAAAATCATGCCAGAAATCATGAAGTCTACAAAACTAACGATCACCGCAGAAGTTGGCACAATCAAACGCGGAAAGTAGACTTTAGAAAGAAGGTTGGCATTACTAATTAAGCTGTTACTGCATTCACTTAACGCACCAGAGAAAAACTGCCAAGGTAACATTGCCGCATAAACTAGAATTGGGTAAGGTGTATCACCTTCACTGGGCAACTTTGCCAAATTACCAAATACAACGCTAAATACTATCATTGTGAGAAATGGGCGAATTAATGCCCAAGCCATACCAATGACAGTTTGCTTGTAGCGCACCAAAATGTCACGCCACGCGAGAAAGTAGAAAAGTTCTCTGTATTTCCATAAATCTTGCCAGTACTGTCTTTCAGTACGACCTGCCTCAATAATTAGTTCGTTTGTCTTCATCTACTTATCCGTGTGTGTTACATCAAATTGGACAAAGCTTGCTAGTTTGCAGCTTAGGTGACTTAACCTCTCAGAAAAAATACTGTTTTTATTTGCCCCTTCAGTTACTTCTCTCAGGAATTCTCATATCAGGAAATATTTTGTAATCTATACCAGAGTCTTTCCGAAAAAAAATTACTGAAGCAGAATCTCACCAATCAATTCAGCACAACAACACGAAGATAAATAATGACGGAAGTGGAAGATTTTTGGGTACATCCGAGTGGAGGTTGAATAGGAACTCTAAGCCGAAACTTTAATTTAGTCAGACAACCTCCCTTGGGATAGAAATTTTCCTGGCAAGAATGGAAAATATTAGTTGTTCACAATCACTCAACTCTCCATCCCAAATAACGTTCGCGAATATGAAATGGAGTACTAAACGAACTCGACATCAATAATTGCTTCAAAGCCAGCAATACGAAGGGTGGGATTGTCGTCATATAGCGATTCCAAAGGCGCCTGGGTTCTTGAATCCATCTATATAACCATTCAAAACCTAAATCTCGCACCATCCGGGGCGCTCTTTTGTGAATCCCTGCATATACGGGAAATACTCCACCTAAGCCAATCATCACTGCCTGGATTTTACCCTGATGCTGATCCATCCACTTTTCCTGTTTTGGACAGCCTAAAGAAACAAAGACTATACCAGCGCCACTGGAGTTAATCTTTTGGATCAAAGCTTCATCTTCTTTGGCTGTTAAGGGACGAAACGGTAAGGGTTCCATCGCAGCAATTTTTAAGTTAGGAAATTCAGCCTCTAACTTTGTCCTCATACGAGACAAAATTTCGGTTTGAGAACCCAGAAAAAAAACACTTACATTAAGTGTTTGAGCTAGCTGACATGATGCTTGTAGAATATCCATTCCCGCTACACGGTCTTGGTATCGCGCTCCTTGCAGCCTCATCATCCATACTAAAGGCATACCATCAGGAGTGACTAAGTCTGCATTATGCAGTATGCTAGCGAACTCTGGATTCCAGTGAGCTTCCATGAGCATATGCACATTGGCTACACATACAGTCTTGCTTGTGCGCGCGATCGCCCACCTCAAGATTGTCTGTATTTGTTCATCAAAACGTAAGGCAGTAATTGGGAACTCCAGCACTTTCTGAGTAGGTAGAAACGTTCTTCCTACCATAAGTCACTCCTTGTGTCACAGATAAAGTCAAATAACTACAGAATCATCCCCAACGTATAAAACCTCAAGCTTTGACTAAAAGTTTTGCTTTTGAAATACTTGGGAGTAACGTAGGTAGTTAACACATGGAGATGCAATGGTTATGTACAGTAAATCACTGCTTCCCTGGTAATAATTTAATCAAGCTATCTGTATATTACCTTACTCCACATTGATACCTTGTCAGTAGCTTTTTAGTAAACTTCATATTTTCTTCACATTTGCTTTATTTTATTTTTACAAACATTAATAAAGATTCTGTAAAAGCAAAACAAATTCTTTATGTAAAAACTATTACTGAGCAATCACAACAAATTTTTAGCTGTCTAGACTACTTGTTATAAAAACATTTATCAGAGGTTAATTTATTTCAATCTGTAATTTTGTTGTTCAGCAAAATATGGGCTATTTGATTGCTAGCACTGTGCTAGTGCAATAACTGTCACTTAGTAACGCAATACTGACAACTTTGTTTTTTATCATCCTGGAAAAGCCCAAAAAAAAGGGGGAAGCTAACATTTTCTTCCCCCGTTCCCTGATGGTTATTCTTATTGATATCGTTGTCTGTCTTGAGCCTGCGCCTTAGCATCTGCTGCTGTTTCTTCAATTGTCGTTTTCTTGCAGAACCGCCTTTACCTTTATCATTCCTCCCCTCTCGGCGAGGAGACTCCCAGCTTTTTAGCCTCATAAAAATTTCCTTATCTGAACTAAAAACTCTAATTGTGATTACAAAATAAAACTTATATTTACCCTCTGCTTACAACCTGATTTTACAAGTTGTAGTACTATATATAGTATAATTCATCTCTCTTAAAAGCGTCAAATTAAAATAAAATTTTTTAGATTAATCTATACTTGGTTTATGAAAATTAAGTCAGAAATATCACTACAATACTAAGCTGGATCTGTTGTGTAAATTCCAGTCTTTAGCTGTTACATCTAGATTCACTTACTATTACTAAGCTGTTTTGTCAGTAAAAATGACACAATAAGTTTTATCTAAAAAAGATTTGTATAGAATGTAACTTGACAAAAAAATCAATGAGTATGAAGTTTACACGCCCTAAGCAGTATTCAAGATATCGCAGATGAAATCCGGGTAAAAACAAGATAATCACGTACGAGTCTATACTTTTATTTAATCAATAGCTTAATTCATATAAGCTTTATAAATATTGTCTCAATTTCTGCTTCCGTAGTTCAGCCTGGAATGCGCTACTATGAAGCTCTGCTTGAGGTTGAGGTAGAGTTAGTATCGACTATAAATTTAATTGCGATCGCAAGCCTGTATATTAGAGACTCCAACTAAAAAGAATTTAAGGCGTTGCTGAATAAGGGGATGATTTAGGCTGACACGGAGACGGGGAGATGCGATGACACGGTGATTATTTTTTATGCAAATTCCAAAATCATCCCGCAATTATGCAACGCCAAATTATAATCTTATACAGCCGCAACTTCTACATGATGTTTGCAGATGTTTTTTATTTACTATCTAAATGGGCAGGAGGAGAATCGAACTCCTATGAGCGCAAGCTCGCCACATTTTGAGTGTGGTGCGTCTACCAGTTTCGCCACCCGCCCTTAATTGGCAACTTCACCATTATACTCAATTTTTTGATTTTGCAACAAGTTTGGCAAAAATTTTTTTGAGATGGCGTAAAACGAGCAAAAGATAACGCTCAGAGAGTGCAAAGGCATACACTCAGTCTTTATTCTCCATTTAGGACTGGCACAAAACTCACTACACAATATAAACCCTACGGTGAAAATCAGAGTAGAGTGAGTGTTTGTGTAACTTCTGTCATTTTAAATCAAAATTTAATCTTTTCTTAAAAATTGCCAGAATACTGATATGATGTCTACATGCTAATAGACCACAAGCAGTTTTAGTAAATTTGACATCATCAGTTTTTATGCAACATTAAAGGTGCGATCGCATCAATATTATAAAATTAAGTCTATTGACTTCGCTAAAGATTCCACAGAATAGTAATTTTTGCTCGCCTGTCAATTTCATTGCAGGTATTAACTTAATTCTATTAAAACATTGGAACAATCGTGTGACCTTACCGTCTAATTTCAGTTCTAAAACAGGTTCATCATTTCTTTAAGTTTTTCGGATAACACTGAGATTTATTCCGGATCTACTGAGATAAATCTGAAAATCTGTGCAAGTAAATTATATGAATAACAAGATGAGATTACGCTTTTTATTACTGAGCGTCGTCAGTATTGTTTTGCTATCTTCTCCAATCAAAGCTGCTAGGTTGCAATCTTGGAACTTCGATCAGGCACGAAATCAGCTACATTTAACCACTGATTCTGGAGTTCAACCAAGAGCTTTTTTAATTCAAAATCCAACAAGACTTGTACTAGATTTACCTGGAACAAATCTCAATCGTGATACAGTTCGTCAAACTTTGGGTTCAGCAATCAAAGAAATTCGGATTGGACAAGTTGATGCTAAAACTACGAGAATGGTAATTGAAATAGCTCCTGGTTATACAGTTTCTCCAGATAAATTACTGATTAAAGGAGATTCTTCTTCCCACTGGATAGTAAACTTTTCATCTGTTGAACGTGTAAATTCTAACAATTCATTTGAGCAAGTTGCAACTAATAAGTCTAGTGAAGAACAGTTTCCTATTCACATAGGTGATGCTTCTTCCTTTGTCGGAGGAATTCGTTTAGGTCAAGATATATCTCAGTTAAATACTCAAGTTAAAGCATTGATGGCTCGCTATAGCTATCTTCAAGCAGGGATGTTCTTTCTAGATTTAGATACGGGTAACTATCTAGATTTGAATGGAGAAAAGGTTTTTCCAGCTGCTAGCACTATTAAGTTTCCCATCTTAGTAGCTTTGTTTCAGGAAGTAGATGCGGGTAGAGTCAAACTGAATGAAACTTTGGTCATGCGTCGTGATTTGATGACTGGAGGTTCAGGAACATTGCAGTATAAACGCCCAGGAACTAAACTGAGTGTTTTGGAAACTGCGACTAAGATGATTACCATCAGCGATAACACCGCAACCAATATGATTATTGATCGTTTGGGTGGTAAGGCTAGATTAAATCAGCGGTTTCAAAGTTGGGGACTGCAAAATACGGTGATTCGTAATCTCTTAGGCGACTTTAAGGGAACCAACACAACTAGTGCAAAAGATTTAGTTAGACTAAGTGCTTTGTTGAGTAATAATCAATTATTGAATGATGGAAGTCGTTCCCAAGCATTGGATATCATGCGTCGTGTCAAGAACAGAAGCTTATTACCAGCAGGTCTTGGTAAAGGTGCGGTAATTGCTCACAAAACAGGTACACTTGGAATTATTCTTGGAGATGCAGGTATTATTCAAACATCCACAGGTAAGCGCTACCTAGCTGGAATCATGGTTCGCAGACCTTTTGGTGATAGAAGAGCAAAGTCTTTTATTAATCAAGTTTCTCGATTAGTTTATAGCTATATAGAACAGAACAGTGTCAATGCATCTGCTACTGCGCCACAAAAACTTTAACAGTTATCGCTTATCAGTTATCGAAGGTTAGGAGCAGTCTTTGACGATCGCAACAATTTAGTTAATACCCCAATTACCAATTACCCATTATCGTTTGTTGGTTAGTTTGGCGATCGCCAATTCAAAATAAAAAATTAAAAAACGAAAGTCGAGGTACACCAAACCTATAAACTGCAACAAGCAGAAAAAACTCTTTGAGGAGTCATGAGTCGATAGTCAAGTGTCAAGTGTCTCGATTTTTTCACTATTGACCATTGACTAATGACCAATAATTATCTGCCAAGGAGAACCAAATGACAGACTTTCAAGATTTTCTGAGACATCAATATGTTTATGTAGCGACGGGAGAGTTTAAACCAGGTAAGTTTGAAGAAGCCAAGCAGCTTTATGAACAGGCTGTCTCAATGTATACTAAGGGCTTCCAAAAAGCATATCTCCTGCAACAACCAGGGACTGACAAAGGTATCGCGATTATTTTCTGGGAAAATATTGGTGATATGGAAGCAAACCACAGCGAAGCTTACCAAAATATCTTAAAAAAGATCAGTCACTTGTTTGCTCACAATCCAATCACATCTTACTATGAACTTGTTTGTGAAATTGAACCAGCTTTAGATCAACAACTTCCGGTTCACTGAGCAAAAAACTTTCAAAAAAATTTAGTGTGAGCGATTTCTGTAGATAGCGATCGCCCCATTTCTTAGCCCTTGTTTTCGGCTATGGTGGGCGATCGCTAAATTCACACAAAAACTTAGCATGAAAAATTTTGAGTAATGCAAGCTATAGCTAGCCTTACTCAATTCAGCAGACTATTCTCTGAAAGTAGAGAAAAATCCTCAGTATAGTGATGTAATGAGGAGCGACCTCAAAAGCGTTTAGTGATCTCACCTGAGACCAAAATCTAGGGAGTAGTAGTAGTGGTAGGAGAAGGACTAGCAGGTGTAGTGGTAGTGGTAGCGGGTGTAGTGGCGGTAGCGGGTGGAGTGGTAGTAGCGCCAGTATCACTGGGTTCGGCTGGAGTAGTGGTGCTGGTAGTAGAAGGTGTTTCACCACCACCATTGCAAGCTCCGAGAGTAGCAGCTAGACCAAGTAAAAGAGCAAAACCAAAGATTTTTATTTTCATAACTCCTCTGTCACCAAATGCGGCAAAAACTATATTTAGGCCTGTTGAATAAGATACCTCATTTGTTGCTTAATTTTAATAATTTTTAGGTTAGATATTTTAAAGTCAACTTTTTGCTTTTTAGTTTATCCTAGAAAATTAATTCTAGACATTCCAAGTCACTTAGCAAGGAAAAACTTTGAGAAACTATCTGTCCGAATCAACTTGGCACAGTACTAGTTTTTGCTCTAACTACATTAAAATAAGTATAAATTTTTATAAGTACCCCGATTCTACCAAAAAAATAGCTTCTAGACAATCTCTTGCCGTTGCTACTTTGGATTGCCATACTTACTAGGGATCGGGCATGGGCATTGGTTCTTCTCCTTTGTCTACCTGCTCTGTGTTTCCTTCACCCTGCTCTTTTATCCCAACTCACACAGAAAGATATCTAAAAAATTATGGCTGTTGCTCGCAAATCAGATGTTTCTGCAAAACGCAGTTGGTTCCAGCGAAATTCTCTGATGATCAAAAATTCATCCACATTCCAGCAATCTAGATCAGCAGGAACTATCACAGACAAAACCTTCTCTCCTCCTGTTTTCTCTAGAATATCTAGGCGTGCGTCTGCCAAAAAACCAGTATCTACTTCTACACCTGTCCCAGATTTAAACAAACAAGGAACTATTCCGATGTGGTTGTTACGCTTTTATGCCATCAATCGTTATTCAGGAATTGTGGCATTTGTGTTAGTGGCAACCACCCTGATAATTTATGGTTGGACTGTATATTCTCAACAACTTTGGAGTCAGTCATATCGGAAACTGCAAACCTTACAGCGAGATGAGCGACAATTAACAACAACAATCGAAGTCCTAAAAAATAAAATGGCACAGGAAGCACAAACACCAGGAGCAGGATTAGTGTCACCATCTCCCGCAGGGGCAATTTTTTTGCCTCCAGCACCAGAGGATTCTAAATCGTCACCATCTACCACAACTACTCAATCAAACTTTCAACTACAAGAGCAAAACTCTGAACCCGTGGGATATTAAAGTCAATAGTTATTTATTGGTTGCTGGTTGATAGTTAGTGGGTAGAACAACCAACAACCAACAATCAACAACCAACAATAATTATGCAAAAATCACCAAGTAGAAGAAGATTCAGAAATTCTCCGAAGACAGAATCACAAAAACGAGGGCGTCAGAGAACTAGACGAAGATTTCTACCTGCGTTTACCTTAAATAGCGAACGGAAAACACCCAATCTTAAATACCGACTGCTAATTGTTTGGGCTGTATTAATTTTTGCTGGGTTAGGACTGAGCCTGAAATTGTATAGTTTGCAAATTGCACAAGGACCTAAACTGAAGGAAAAAGCGCGAAACCAACAAATGGTTAATTTGCGGCCTTTCGTACCTCGCCGCCAAGTTATAGACCGCAATCGAACTGTACTGGCCATAGACCGACCAGTGTATACTGTCTATGCCCATCCCAAACTATTTAGTAAATCTAACCAAAAAGTTGCAGAACTTCTGGCACCAATCGTAGATAAAGATGTTACTGAATTAAAGAATAAATTTGACAATAAAAAAAGTGGTATTTTACTGTCGTCGGCAATGCCTGAAGAGATTGCCAATCAGATTTTTGCATTGCGCCTCAATGGTTTAGAGTTGATTCAAAAATACTCTCGATTTTATCCACAACAAGATTTAGTGGCAGAAGTAGTTGGTTATGTTAATCTTGATCGTCGAGGTCAGGCAGGGGTGGAATATAGTCAAGAGAAATTATTAGAACGTTCCGTGCAAGCAGTGCGCTTAAGTCGGACTGGTAATGGTTCGTTGATGCCAGATTATGCACCGGATGGATTTCCTCATTCTGAGGATCTACAATTACAACTGACAATTGATAGCCGCTTGCAACGAGTCGCTCGTGCTGCACTCAAAGAACAGATGGATAAGTACAGTGCTAAACGTGGGGCGGTAATTGTCATGGATGCTTGGGATGGTTCCTTACTCGCATTAGCTTCTTTACCTAGCTACAATCCCAATGAGTATTCCAAAGCTGATATTTCGCTATTCAAAAACTGGACTGTAGCTGATCTCTATGAACCCGGTTCTACCTTTAAACCTCTCAACGTCGCGATCGCTCTCGAAAATGGTGTAATTACAGCTAACGATACTTTTAATGATTCAGGTTCGATTCAAGTAGGCGATCGCACAATCAAAAATGCCGAGAACAAAAGCTACGGACGCATTAATATTGCCCAAATTCTTCAACATTCCAGTAACATCGGCATGGTGCAAATTATCCAACGTTTGCAGCCTTCTGTCTACTACGGTTGGTTAGAAAAATTAGGATTGGGACAAGCTGTGTCTACAGATTTGCCCTTTATCGTAGCTAGTCAACTCAAAAGTCAAGAAAAATTTATCGCTTCACCCATCGAACCAGCAACTACTTCTTTTGGTCAAGGCTTTTCCTTAACACCATTGCAACTAGTACAAATGCAGGGAGCATTAGCCAATGGTGGAAAATTAGTCACACCCCATGTCATTAAGGGCCTGGTCGATAGCAAAAACCAAGTACATTATACACCAACAATACCCGAACCACGACAAATTTTTTCACCCATCACCACCCAACAAGTAGTAGAAATGATGGAAACAGTTGTGGATGAAGGAAGTGGGAAAGCCTCACAAATACCAGGTTATCGGATCGCAGGCAAAACTGGCACAGCCCAAATTGCAGGTCGCTCTGGAGGTTACGTCAGTGGTGCATATGTTACCAGCTTCTTAGGTATAATGCCAGTAGAAGCACCTAGATATGTAGTACTAGCTCTAGTAGACGAACCAAGAGGTGTCAATATATATGGTAGTACTGTCGCCGCACCTATAGCAAAAGCGGTCATGGAAGCATTAATTACCATTGAACAGATTCCACCAAGTCAAGCAATGAGGCAATAGTTAATGGTCATTTGTCATTTGTCATTTGTCATTGGAAAAAATTTTGGATTTTAATCTAAAATCTAAAATCCAAAATCTAAAATTTCTTGTCTCCCTCTTGGGTAGAATATTTGAACTACTGCTTAATATTTTCTTTATAACTGTGGAAAGAGGTAGACAAAGCTACTAAATGAGAACCTAAGTGTATATGAAATGTGAGTCATTAACACTGATTGCAAAGCAATTAAATCATCCATGCAAAGCAACTTAGTAGAATTTCCTCACGCTTTTGCAGTGGGAGGAAGCGAGTATATAGGAGTAACAAAAGCTACTAATTATCAATCTGCTGAACAACAATTTATAGAATTGCTGGCAATAGATAATTTAGACAAAAAACTGGAGAAAGAACCAACACTCAGAGGTGAGTTTGAAAATGCGCTTTTTGTGGCAATTAACGCCGCTTATCAAAATGATTCTGGTGCTGATGCGGCTCATTGCTTTCTCCAACGTATACTTTACCGAATAAATCGCCTAAATTTATTTTGGTATGACGATTTACGGCACTATACGAATGAGCGATCGCTCTATTTATCTCAGGTACGCAATCAAATAGAAACTGCTTGGCAAAAATGGGAACTTGACCAAATCGACGTGGTAGGATTACAAAAATTGAATGTCAAGCAAGCGCTTATTGAGCGTGCTGCTGAAGATTTAGATCCACCGCTATCTCCAGAAAGCCGTTATCTGCGTGAACAAATGAGTGAGGCTGGCTATCGAAATTTGTTAGCTATTGCTTCATTTGACGGCTTAGTTGAAGGTAGTCGCCTTTCTCGCATTCTTGGCGGTACTGCTAATAAAGTGCAATGTACACTCATACGGGTACTGCTAGAAGAATACGGCAATGGTCGCCTCTCGCGCAAGCATTCGACATTTTTTGCTCAAATGCTGAATGAGTTCGGCATGAATACCGAACCAGAAGGATATTTTGACTTAGTACCTTGGCAAGTATTAGCTTGTGCCAACCACAACTTTTTGATGACAGAATGCAAGCGTCATTATCTGCGTTATGGTGGCGGATTAACATACTTTGAAGTGGCTGGCCCTGCGGCTTACAGAAATTATCTTGCAGCAGCGCAACGACTGGGATTGTCGGATGCAGCTATGGGTTATTGGGAGTTGCATATCCGTGAAGATGAACGTCATGGTCGTTGGATGTTAGATGATGTGTCTTTACCTTTAGCAGATATGTATCCTGATCTGGCGTGGGAAATAGTTTTGGGGTACGACCAAGAAAAAATCATGAGCGATCGCGCTGCTAAAGCTGTTGTGCAAGCTATACGTCAAGCAGAACAAACTGATTATTAAAAATCATCTCTGCAAGACGCTTAATACTTTTATTTACATTTTGCAAGCAAGTAGGTAAAGCATATGCCTTACCTACAGATATTCTATTTCCCTAATCTCACACACCCATGAAAGAAATATTTTTTTGCCCAGAAGAATCTAATTTCTATTCAAATTGTTTAGAAAATTTTGCTCTCAGAAATTGTAAAAAATCTGAATGCATAGTTGAATTCGGCTCAGGAGATGGTAGCCCAGTCATCAATTCTCTATTGAGAAATAAATTTGATGGTATGGTTCAGGGATTTGAATTAAACACTTCTGCTTGGAAAGCTGCTAATTCAACAATTGACGAATACAATCTTGCTCATAAATACGTCATTCACAACTCATCTTTTTTTGAATCCTCTCAGCCAGAAGCGGAATATTTAGTTGCCAATCCACCCTATATTCCTGCACCAGATAATGATATTTACATGCCACTGTTATTTGGGGGTATAGATGGAGCTACAGTTACCAATGAACTTTTGTCCCTTGACTATGAAAATGTTGTACTTTTGATTTCTAGCTTTTCCAATCCCAAAAGTACAGTAGAACATGCAAAAGCAAACGGTTATTGTGTGAGTAATTTTTTGATTTTACCCTTGCAATTTGGCTATTATAGCTCTGAACCAAAAGTCAAAAAACACATCGAAGAATTACGCAAAAATAAAATGGCTTTTTATTCGGGCAATTATTATTTTTTGGCTGGTGTTTTATTCAAAAAATGTCAAGAAGTGAAAGTTGATTTATCTGATGAATTAATTCAAGCAATGACAAGTTTATAAAATCCTATAGCAATCCTATTTGATTCTTGAATCACTTGTATATATAGGGAATAGGGAAGAAGAAATAAACCTGTACAAGTTTTTTAAAAAATTCAATGGGATTCCTAAATTACTTCTGAACAAAAAGCTCCCCGACTTATTTAATAAGTCGGGTAGCTGATCTTTCAATTTTTACAACTCCTATCGACTTAACCTGCGACAGGTTCTAACAACTGAATATTAGAAAAGATAAATTCTTGAGTTGAGGGTTGGTTTTTGGTATCGGTGCTGATAAACCGACGATTCATAATAAAATAATTGCCAACCTTTTCGTATTGATCGTCGAATTCGCTTCTACCACCTTTTTGTTCACCTGTTTGCGGATCGTGGTATACGGAATCATAGGTGTGAGATAAGTAGCCTTCCCCGGTTTCATGAACACTAAAGGTGTTAATTGTGACAACAACACCGTGGATATGGCGGTGAACGAGGCTAACTATGTTATTGCGGACTTTGTATTTGTCACCTGTGGACTTACCACCAACTATAATTTCAACTGCGCCTGTTTCATCGGTTTCACCATAGCTAAAAGTATTTGCACTGTGGGTTTCTTCAAAGCTACGACGGACACGATGAATAGCGATTTCCCAAGCTTGGTGGCTAATCGCCTGCTTGGCTTGTTCATCTTCTACATCAAACACTTCTGCTTTGAGATTACCACTAACCTGAATTTTGCCTGTAAACACCTGATCATCTTGTTTGTAAGTGATATCTGCGGTGTAGCCAGGAAAATTTTTATCCCAAGTGTATCGGTTTTCGTAGGCAGCCCGAAAGAGTTCTTGAGCAGATACTTGTGTTGCAGTCACTGGTTTCTCCTATATTTGTTAGATTATGTTAGTTTTTTAGCTTTGTTGCTATTAGTTAGCATAGAAGTAATTCTCAAGCCCGCCTAGTCCCCAAGTGGGTACACTCTATGGTTAGTTCTCTCCACAGTTTACTTGATGCGATCGCCAAAGCTAATAATGAACAAGAACTACAACTTGCTGTGAAGAACACAGTCGGTAAGCATTTTGGTGTCGAACGTTGGGGTCTATATCTTTCTGATGACCTGTCTACAGCAGAGAATATTGAAGTGCAAAAAATTCCAGAGGTTTGTTTAGAGGGAAATCCGATTGGGCGCTATGTGGTTGAACGCCATGCACCTGCCCATGAACAATTGATTTTAGCACCAGGAGACTGGCAAGATATCTGCCCACGCCATGATCACGCCCACGTCATGAGTGGGCCGATTGTCTGTGACGGACGTTTGGTAGGAACACTCAACCTCGCCCGCGCTGATGGTCATCCTCCCTTTGACGCAAACGATTTAGCTGATTTGAGTGCTTTGTGTTTACATTTATCAGCCAAGCTTGCAACTCTCAGAGCAAAACCAAAAACCTTCAATTCCCCGTTAGTTGGTCGCCTGACACCACGGGAGTTAGAAATTGCTGAGTTGGTAGCTCAGGGATTAACCAATGGAGAAATTGGGGAAAAGCTGTTTATTACCCAAAATTCGGTGAAGCAAGCGTTGAAGAGGATGTTTCGTAAATTGGGGGTTTCAGCACGGGCGGAGATGGTGGCGAAGTTGCAGGATGTGATTTTATAGTAAATAATCCCGGCGATTTTCAATCGCCAAGGCTTTTTTATTTTGAGCATATTATATTTTCAATCTTTATCTTTTGTGTCAAGCAAAAAGCGATCGCATCCTCACACCAAGACGCGATCGCTCTATTTCATCGTTTGTAGTAAGGACTTTAGTCCTCAAATATTTAAGCGCTAAAGCGCTCACTACAAACAATTTGTTTTAGGTTAAAGCATAAGCACCGGAAAATACTTTTGCTTGCTTTGGTTTTACGTAGACACGCTGACCTTCTTGTAACTCAAGCTTACGGAACTGATCCCGGCTAAGGAATGCATTGATTCTTTCACCAGATTGCAAAGCTAACTCGGCTCGAATTTCCCAACCTAGATGAATGATGCGGTCAACAATTACAGAGGTAGTATCATCGCCGGCTTCTATTTCAATCAAAACATCATGTGGGCGCAAAAATACTCTGTCGCTAGGAGAAACTTTACCTCTGTTAGGCGCAATACCTGCATTACCAGGTAAAACATTCACCGGGCCGATAAAGCTCATCACAAAGGGTGTAGCTGGGTTGTCATAGATGTAAGCTGGGCTACCAACTTGTTCAATTCGTCCCTGATTCATCACCACGATTTCGTCTGCAACTTCCATTGCTTCTTCTTGGTCATGGGTGACAAAGACAGTGGTGACATGGACTTCGGAATGGAGATTACGTAACCAGGCGCGTAAATCCTTGCGAACTTTGGCGTCTAATGCTCCAAAAGGTTCATCTAATAATAGAATGCGTGGTTGCACAGCTAGCGCCCGTGCTAAAGCTACTCGTTGTCGTTGACCCCCGGAAAGCTGAGAAGGATAGCGATCGCCGAATCCCTTTAACTGTACCAATTCCAAAAGTTCCTCGACTCGTTGGCGAGTACGTTGTTTATTAGCTTTGCGGAGTTCCATTGCAAAGGCGATATTCTCTCGCACTGTCAGGTGTTTAAACAGCGCGTAATGTTGAAAAACAAAGCCAATGTTACGTTCCTGGACGCTGCGATGAGTAGCATTTTCGCCCACTAACCAAATTTGACCTGCATCTGGTATTTCCAACCCAGCAATCATCCGTAGTAAGGTGGATTTACCGGAACCAGAAGGCCCTAGTAATGCTACCAGAGATCCGGTTTTTATTTCCAAACTTACATCGTCAACTGCACGGAAATTACCATAGTGTTTAGAGACATTTTCAACTGCAATGCCCATAATTACTTGATTTTGCTTAAGTATCTGTATACGTAATTTTAACTACTGTTTGCCTAGCAATATTTAGTATTTTTATAAAAAACTAAACTTTACTGTATTGCTTGATACGAAAAATTCTAAATAAATATTTTATAAGATAGATTGCTAAAAACACCATAGTATGCGTGTGCGATTTGCTTGAAAATTTTAAAAAACAATCCCCGATCCCCAATTCAATTTGTAATTTTGACTACAACTATTTGTTACAAAAAAGTCCTCTATTGAGAGATTCACAATTGGAGGATTTATTAGATAAATTGCTAAGGAGTTGTTGTGATTCCTTGTAAGTGAAGGTTAGTCCTTCATGAAAATCCTGTTAGTTGAAGACGATCTTTCTATATGTGAATTTCTCTCGGCCACACTAACTGCCTATCGATACACAGTCGATATTGCAACGGACGGTGAACTTGGTTTAGAATTAGCTCTTCAAGGAGAGTATAGTGTCATCTTGCTTGATGTTATGCTTCCCAGACTCGATGGGTTGAGCATATGTCGTCAATTACGCGATCGCAGGTGTCAAACTCCTATCCTCATGTTGACAGCAAGAGACTCAGATGAAGATATTATCATGGGTCTGGATTTGGGAGCAGACGATTATGTGACAAAGCCTTGCGAAGCTTCTCAACTTATAGCACGAATTCGTGCTTTGTCGCGTCGTCAGGTAAGTGCAATGTCTTGTTCTGTATTGGTGTGGGGAAATCTGTGTCTCAATCCAAACTTGATACAAGTAACCCATAAGCAACAACTCATTGCTCTTAGCCCTAAAGAATATAGCTTACTGGAGCTTTTTTTACGGCATCCTCAAAGGATCTTCAGCCGTAGCAACATAATTGATCATCTCTGGTCAATTGACGAATCTCCTACAGATGCTGCGGTGACGAACTTGATTAAAGACCTGCGACGTAAACTCAAGAATGCAGGGATGGTGGAAGAGCTAATCGAGACGGTGTATCGCTTGGGATATCGGTTAAAGGTAGCGCCACAGGAAGAAAAACAAGAGGAAGCAGAAACAAAACAGCAGGAGCCAAGTGATCCAGAGCAAGAAGGCTTAGTACTGATTGAGGAGGCTAGACAGGATTTTCAGGCTTCCTTAGCAGAACGAATTAAAATTTTGGAAACTGTGGCGCGATCGCTCCAAGTTAATGATTTCGATTCTGTACAAACAGAGCGTGCTAAAGAGGAAGCACATAAATTGGCTGGTGCTTTAGGGACGTTTGGATATGTCAAAGGATCAGAGTTAGCGCGAGCGATCGAACACCTATTTAGTAATCAATCTGAGTTGGGAGAGCAGCATTTTACCCAATTTCTGCAATTGCTAGCACAGTTGCAGCAAGAAATATTTGCTCTACCAAACACCCCACCCACTCCCAAGGTCATGATTGTTGATGATGACCCAGTGCAGCTGAAAACACTAGCACTTCTGTTACAACCTTGGGGACTTGAGGTGACATGTGTTAGCAATCCGGAGCAGTTTTGGCAAGTGCTAACTTCTACTGAGCCTGATCTGTTGCTGTTAGATTTGGAAATGCCTACCTTTAATGGCATTGAACTATGCCGTGTGGTGCGGCAAGATTTAAAATACGCAGATTTGCCGATTATTGTTGTTACTGCTCATACTGGTATTGACTCCATTCAACAAGTCTTTGCAGCCGGAGCGGATGAATTTATTAGTAAGCCGATTGTTGATCCAGAACTGGTAACTCGCGTGTTGAGTCGGATTGAGGGAGCCTCGCGAGTACAAGGAGCAAGATTAACTCGTATACAGCAACAACTACTGCGATCTCAGCAACAGCAATTGCAAATATCTCAAGGAAAAGCCAAGATAGATTCATTAACTCAAGTTGTGACTCGTTACCATTGTGATGAATTCCTCGAACAGGAATGGCAACGTCTGATCTATAAAAAAAATTCACTGTGTTTAATTATCTGCGATATTGATCATTTTCAAACTTATAACGATCACTATGGCGATCAAGCCGCAAATAGTTGTTTGCAACAAATAGCTAATACCATTCGCCAATGCATTGACCCTAGTTATGATCTATTAGCGCGATCCGGTGGAGACGAATTTATGGTTGTTTTGTCAGATACAGACTTGGTTAGGGCGTTGCAGGTCGTAGAGCGAATTCAGCAAGCGATCGCAACTCTAAAAATTCCTCATCAATGCTCTTCTCCCAATGGCTACATTACATTAAGTTTTGGCATCACAGGTGGTATACCAAGTCAAGATAAATCTTATAAAGATTTGATTGCGATTGCCAAGCAAGCTCTTTATACTGCAAAAGCAAGAGGATTTAATACCTACTGTTTATATTCGTTGTAAGTTAAAAATGTAAATTAAAAAAATATACTTTTTAGTTTTCCTATTTGGCACGGCTATAAAAACTAAATTCTACGAAAGCGCCAATTTTCTTGTGTAACAAATAGTAAGTGAACATGATCACATTCTTATCACACTTGATTGTTGAAGCAGAGAAAGCGCGAGTTTTGGGTCAAGTAATTGCAGCAGAAGAATATTATGAGCAAGCGATTGACGCAGCGAAAGCAAATGATTCTTTAGAAGAAGAAGCTTTAGCGTTTGAATTAGCCGCTAAATATTATCTAGAACGCGGTAGACCAAGGTTTGCTCAGAATTACATGCAAGAGGCGCACTATGCTTACACACGCTTGGATGCAACAGCAAAAGTAAAGGAATTAGAAACAAAATATCCACAGTTACTATTTGAATTTTCATCAACTAACAGCAACACTTCTAAGCGCTCAAGCAATCCTCAAATCAGCAGTAGCTCATCGGTAGAAGATTTAAAACTACTAGAGACTGTTACTAGAGCAAATATAGCTATTTCGAGTGAAATTAACCTAGAACAGCTACTTAGAATCTTGATAAAAATCCTGATTGAGACTACTGATGCACAAACAGGCTATTTAATTTTGCCTTCTTCAACAAATTTAGAAAATGGGGAAGAATGGAAAATTGTAGCTTCTGGCATTATAGATACCAAAGCTAGCGCAGATACTTTGGAAAAACCTGTCTTCAAAATCAGTGTGCAGTCTATTCCCATTGATGATCATCTCCCAAAATCAGTGATTAATGATGTCATTCACACTTTAGAAAATGTAATTGTGGATGATGCTAGCTGTGAGGATCAATTTATCCATGATCCTTATATCCAAAAACACCGAACTAAATCTATCTTGTGTGTCCCACTGCTCAATCAAGGGAAACTGATTGGGATAGTATATCTGGAAAATAATCATACTAATGGAGTATTTACAAACAAGCGATTAGATATATTGCAATTATTATTTATACAGGCAGCAATTTCGATTTCTCATGCCAAAATATATAGCAAATTGCATGAGAGAGAAAAGCAATTACGGGCCAAGGAAAAGCGAGTAAATCAGATTCTCGATGCCATACCTATAGGGGTAACTGCACATGATCCCACAGGAAGATTCATTTATAGCAATCTGAAAGCACAGGAATTACTTGGAATTCGAGATCCCATCGAAATCAAAACAGAGCAGCTATCAGAGGTTTTTCAAGTTTATCAAGCAGGAACTGACCAGCTTTACCCCATCGAGCAACTGCCTCTTGTACGCACTTTTGCGGGTGAATCGGTAAAGATTGATGACATGGAATTGCGTCAAGCTGATCACAATATCCCTCTGGAAGTTTTGACAGTTCCAATTTTTGATGAAACAGGCGCAATTATGTATGCGATCGCGGCTTTTAAGGATATTACCGAACGCAAACAAGCTCAAAAACTCTTAGCCGACTACAATCACACTCTCGAAACTCAAATTGCAGAACGGACAGAAAAACTACAGCAGCAAAACGAAATTTTACAAGCTTTGTTTGATCACATTCCTGTGATGTTGAAAATTCGTGATCAAGCAGATCAAACGTTAGTCATTAACCGAGAATATGAGCATGTTCTTGGTTGGACTTTAGACCAGATACGAGATGTTGAGTGGTTGGCAAAGTGCTATCCCGATACAGAACAACGTCAACAGGTAGCAGAACATATTCAAGCGGCAACTGGAAAATGGCAGGATTTCAGAACTAGGTGTCAGAATGGTCGCTATATAGATACGACTTGGGCAAATATTCGCCTCAGTACAGGTCAAATAATTGGCATTGGACAAGACATCAGCGATCGCAAGCAACTAGAAAAAGCTTTAAAAGCATCACAAGCGAAACTCAACGATATTCTTAACTCAGCAGGTGCTTCCATCGCTAGTTTCCGCGTTTATCCTAACCGCACTTGGGAGAATGAGTATCACTCCCTCGGTTGTGAAGCTGTTTTTGGTTATACTCCCCAGGAATTAACTGGCGAACTTTGGTTATCACGAGTTCTTTCAGAAGATTTAGCAGCCATTACTGAACAAGCTTTTACAGCGATCGCCCAAGAACAAGCAACCACATTCGAGTATCGCTTTTATCACAAAAATTGCTCTTTGCGTTGGATTGCACACACATTAACCTCTCGTTGGGATCAAGCAGGGAATTGCTGGATCGTCACTATGGTTGGAGTTGATATCACTGCTCGTAAACAAGCCGAAATGGCGTTGCGAGAAAGTGAAGAACGATTTCGTGAGATTGCAGAAAATATCAATCAAATTTTCTTTGTCTGGTCTGCTAATTCCGAACAGTTTCTTTATGTCAGTCCTGGGTATGAAAAAATTTACGGATTGAGTTGTGAGAGCCTTTATCAAAATCCCAAATCTTGGCTCAATTTAGTACATCCAGATGACCTCAAATCAGTATGGGAATCTCTGAATCAACAGTCTCAAGGTAAGCCTGCTCGGCGTGAATATCGGATTATTAAATCCAATGGCACAATTCGTTGGATGTTTGCCGAAGTGTTTCCTATTTTTGATCCAAATGGAAACCTTTTACGCTACATCGGATTAACAGAAGATATCACTGAACGTAAATGCATTGAAGATGCTCTGCGCCAAAGTAAACAAGAATTTCGGACATTAGTAGAAAATGCCCCCGATATAATCTCTCGCATAGATCGAGACTATCGCTTCCGCTATATCAATCCTTGTGTCGAGACACAAACGGGCATTGCAGCAGCGCAATGGATCGGTAAGACTGAGTTAGAAATGGGTTTTCCTGAAACCGTGGTTAAATCATGGCACGCAATCTTAAATCGCGTCTTTGAGACAAGACAAGAACAAATCTATGAAACCGAGTTTCCCTCTCCTCAAGGAAAACAGTATTGGTTTTGTCGCCTGGTTCCAGAATTGGCTGAAGATGGTTCGGTTGAGACTGTTCTGAACATTGGGCGCAATATTACCGAGCGTAAACGCACAGAAGAAGCCCTGCGAGAAAGCGAACAGTTTTTACGGAGTATATATGAAGGCACAGCAGCTGCGATTTTTATCGTTGATGTCCTAGAAGATGGCAGCTTCCGTTATGTTGACATTAACCCCGCCCATGAGTGGATGTCTGGACTTTTACCTTCAGAAATTGCTGGTAAAACCCCTGAGCAGATTTTCCCACCAGAGGATGCACAGGTGATTAGTGCGAGGTTTGTTACTTGCATCACAAGTAGAAAACGCATCACTTATGAAGAACGTCTGGTAATCAGAGGCAAAGAAACTTGGTGGATGAATGTCTTAACTCCAATTAAAAGAAAAAATGGGCAGATTTATCGTTTGATCGGCAGTGGTTTCAACATCACAAGACGCAAGAAGTTGGAGCATTCTTTGCGATCGCAAGCAGATCAGGAACGCTTGCTGATCACCATTACGCAGCACATCCGCCAATCACTGGATTTAGAGCAAATTCTGGCGACTACAGTGATTGAGGTACAAAGAACTCTCCAGGTTGATCGAGCATTGATTTTCCGGTTAAATGAAGATGGTTCAGGACAGGTGATTAAGGAAGCTGTTGTTCCAGAGTATCCCGTTACAGAACAAATGCGCTGGCGCGATGAGGTTTTGCCTGATAGTTGTTATGATTTCTATCGTCAGGCTAAACCTCGCATAGTACCAGATGTGGCAATATATCATTGGTCGGCATGTCTGGCTGAGTTCTTGCAGCAAGCCAACGTCAAATCTAAAGTGGTTGCGCCCATTGTCCAAACCTTGGAAGATTCTTCAACTAGAGTTTGGGGATTGCTCATAGTTCATTCCTGTTCGGGCTACCGCAAGTGGCGAGCATCTGAAGCAGAGTTTTTGCAGCAAATCAGCAATCAGTTAGCGATCGCCCTTGCTCAGGCAAATCTCTACCAGCAGTTGCAAACTGAACTAGCTGAACGCAAACAAACTGAAGCAGCTTTGCGCCAAAATCAAGCTCATCTGGCAATGGCTCAAAAGGTTTCCCAAATCGGTAGTTGGGAATTTGATGTGAATAGCCAGAAGATGATTTGGTCACAAACAACATTTCATCACTGGGGAATAGAACCAGTCCAAGGTGAGCCAAGCTTTAGTGAACTACTTGAAAGAGTTTATCCTGAAGATCGAAAGGTTCTACAACAAAGCCTTGAACAGGCGTTCACCAAAGGAATTCCCTACGCTTTTGATCTACGAATAGTGTGGCCGGATGGTTCAATTCGTTACCTAGATTCTCGTGCAGAGCCTGTGTTCAATGCACAAGGGCAAGTGATACAGCTGATTGGGACATCACTAGATATCACAGAACGCAAACAAGCAGAAGAGTATTTGCGTGAGAGTGAAGAACGTTTCCGTAAGGCCTTTGATGCTGCACCAATTGGTGTGGCATTAGTTTCACCACAAGGACAATTTCTTAAGGTGAATCATTCTCTGTGTGAAATTGTCGGATACACCGAAGCAGAAATGCTCAATCTCACCATCATGGAGATCACCCATCCCGATGATTTAGAGGCTGATTTAAAGGGCCTGCAAAAATTGTTGGCGAATGAGAGTCGTGTATATCAGGTGGAGAAACGATATTTGCATCAGCGAGGAGATACGATCCATACTCTCTTAAATGTATCGCTTGTCAAAGATCGACACAGACAACCACTGTATTTTATTGCTCAAATTCAAGATATTAGCGATCGCTATGAAGTTGATCGCATCAAAAATGAATTTATTTCGATTGTCAGTCACGAACTCCGCACCCCATTAACTGCCATCCGCGGTTCTGTGGGACTTTTAGAAACGGGTACCCTTGATAAGTAGTTACTCAAAATTAATTACATAGTTTTGTCCAAATTCTCTGAGTATTTTTTCCAGAGATTCAACAAACGTTTGCCAGCTAGAATAAGCATCGAGCTCAATCCATTGATATTTAATAAATATCAATGGATTGAGCTCGATGCTTATTCTAGCTGGCAAACGTTTGTTGAATCTCTGGAAAAAATACTCAGAGAATTTGGACAAAACTATGTAATTAATTTTGAGTAACTACTTAATATTGAGTTTTAAGTGGCACATTGATTTCATACTCAAGGCTGTCTTCCCTGATTGGGAGCATCTGGTACTCATCGGATTTAAAGCTGAAACTATTAGAACTCATGTCAATCACCTAATTTTTACAAATCACCACAATTACACTTGATTACGCTTGCTTATCAAGTCTTCCCTACCTAAAGCTTTAAGTTGCTTATCATAACCACCTCTAGCGAATGCGTCCCAAGTGCGATAGACACCCTCTACCGTGGCATATGCTTTACCAGCTTCACCTGCGAGTTGCAAAAGCTGATCGACAACTTCTACTCGATGCTGGACGACAGAATCATCAACTCCCCACATCCCTTTAAGCTGTAATGACTCTGGGATGTTGGACTGATCAACGTTCAAATATTGCTGTTGAGCTTGTTGCTGCTCTTGCTTGGGCAGGATTCCGTAATAGCTCGCAAACGCTAGTAAGTCTTTACGATTGACACGACCTGGATCGTTTGAATTCTGGAATTTTGTACCGAACTGCTTTTGTATTCTCGCTAAGACTTGTGCTTGCTGGGGTGTCACCTGTGACTCTGCCGTAGTAGGGTCAAAAGACTCTAAGTACTGCTGAAATTCCTCGTCGTTACCTGCACTATTTATGAGTCTGTGGACATTTAGAGGGTCGTAACCCATATCGCCTGGTGTGGTGATTTCGCCTGTCAGGACATCATCTGCCATAGTCCCGTCGTAGCGATTTGGGTTTATCCCTAACGCGGCCCTAGCTTGCGCTTTCATTTGTGCTTCAATGTAGCGCTGATGATGTTCTGTCATTTCCGCAGGATTGGCAACCACAAGTGTTTGTAATTGCTCATCCCAATAAGCCCCACTGTTTACAGTAGGTCTACTCGTGTAAACAGTTGGAGACTCATCATAGACATAATCTCTATCGCTCGTGTCATGAGATCGATCATCCCAGCTACCAGGATATGAAGCACTACTGGCAATGTAGACACGCTCTCCATCTGTGTCTGTCGTCCAGCCTTCTTGTTGTGTCATTTTGTGATTTCCTCAAAAAATTTCTGTTCTTCTATGGTCATGTCTGGTGTGGGTGTGCTTTCTTTTTCCTGCACATCCTCAATTACCAATGGTTGGCTGTTTTTCTTTGTGCCGTAGCGCTCGATAGCTTGAGACGCCACATCATGAAAGGTGAGTTGATATGTGTCTGCTATGCGTTCAACCTCTTCTACAAGTGCCACCCTAAGCTCAACTTGGATCGCTCTCCTATGTCCCGCTGCTCTATAATCGTGGTCTTTCACAGGACACTCGCCTGTGATATTGTCACCAAATGGTATGAACTTCTGTTTATACGTGCGTTGTACACGTCCTGAGATGTCTTTGTGATGCCCATCAACCACGATTGACTTGTGTAGTGGGTGTATTACGCTGTAGCTGTACCATTGTGATCGGTGTAATGGCTCAGGTTTAGGAGGACGTAACGAGTCTACGTCTCTGACTAATGCTTCAAGTGCCACAGCTACGACGCTAGACTTTTGCTTTTTGATGTAGTAATCAACTGTATTCCGCTTTTGAAAGCTGGGGTTATTCTCTGCCTTAACGGACTCTATCAGCTTCTTGTGGTGATCATCCTCCCATAAACCATTAAAGATACTGTAGATGTTGCTGGGAATTTCAAAAGCACAGACACAAGTAGGCTCGCTTGGTGGTTGCTCATCTTTAAACAGGATTGACTTACCCATGTTGTGCCTCCTTAATCATCTGGGCCACAACTCTCTCAATCTTGGGCATGAGTAAAGTAATGATTGCTTGCTCTTGGGCGTATACAATCGCCTCTAGCTGCTCATTGGTGAGATTTAGATATTGAGACACCAAGGCAGTATTAAGGCTGGATGTACTGCGTGTAGAGTCTACTAAGTTGGCTTGTTGTTGTGCTTTAGCCTCTCTATGTCCAGCCAAAAGAATGTCTATTTGTTTGTCTGATGCGTTGTTATTATTCCATATCTGCCTTGCTTCCATTGCACACATTTCTTTGCCGTATGCTCTGATTCGTTGTGTGTCTGGTAAGTCATCATATGGGTTCTTATTAACCTTCCCGAACTCACGCTGATATTTGGATAATGCCTTCTCTGGCTGGTGAGCATTAATATCATCAACCATGAGGTCTGGCATAGCTGGAGATATTGGGTGATCGTGATATCTTTCACGCATTCTTAGCAATAGTTGGGCATTGTCCTCATTACGAACTAACCCTTTACCATCTACCCACCTACCCTCACTAGGCTTCACTTCTGAGGTGGGTTGACTCGTTGTGTAGTCCCTAATCTCTTTACCTTTCTTTACATTATCTGAGGTGATATAAGCTCCAACTAGTTCATCATCCAAGTCTTCAGAGTATATGGCGGATGTTCCCTTATGTGTGCGACTACCGCCTGTTGTCTTATCTTTCATACCCAACCTTAGTACTGCTATACCTATCCATTATCTCTGGTGTAAGTTATGGGTGGCAACTGTACCCCACAACTCATAACTATTATTGTGCTTAGGTTACAGCGTATGTACATTTGTGAGAATGAGAACTATTATCATTCATGTAGTCTCTACATAATGTACATGGGTATGATTTGTTACATCATTATCCTATGTATGTGTGACAGAAGTGTACAGCTAATGTACAGCTATGACATGCATTCATACGATAGAGAGAGAGCAGCCGTATTTGTGCTTGGTCTTAGAAAGTTCAAATGTAAGCTGAATGAACCTCAATAGAGTCTTTTGCTCAATTTCAGTTAACTTATGAAATTCTGATTTGTACACCATATGTACCCCAAATGTGCTAGACCTTTTTAGTTTGCTTTTTAGACTTAGGTGCTTTTGTACACCCGAAACCTTTATTTTGTTTGTTTGACCGTGAAACAAAGAACGGGTACTTAAGCTTAAAAGAGAGATGCTTATGTTGTGTTTCGTGTTTTTCTAAAGCACTACCGTCAAGTAATGGTTTTAGTATCTCCCCTTCTAAATACACAGTCATCGTGTGTAAAACGTATGGATTTAACAACACTAATACAGGGATAGCTTTATGATCTCTTTTCCAGTACTCTACACGCAGCATTAATTTACTGTAATTAGTTTTTACCAATTCATTCGGAAGTTTTGAAATGTTCTCCAATAGTTGTTTTTCTGAAATAAAAGAGCATTGAGAATGCATAACCCCAGACTCTTCTAAAAAACAAAAATTGTGATACATCAACGCGCCAGCTTCACCATTATCAAAGTGCGCCTTAAGCCCTTCGTAGTCCTGAATAAAATGCTTGGGTATTACATTTTTCGCAAAATAATCAACAAAGCTGTAGCCCTTATCGCTATCATCTGGATTTAACATTTTAACCACCTATGTTTATGTTGAATGTGTGTCCCCGGCAGTACACCGGGGCTTTTTTATTGCTTAGTCTTGTGGCGTGACGTGGGTTAACAGATGTAAGGCAAAGCAGTATATGCCTTCTGTGGACACACCGTCTTTAATAATATGTACGCGAGCCATAGCACCCGTAGACCCTACAGTGAAACACTCAATGATGCCTGTTTCCTTCTTTGACGGGAAGCCAGGATAAGAGATTATGACCTCATCACCTGCTTTGTACGTCTTACCTTCGTATTCGTACTCAGACACTTCAGACACTTTCCGCGCACTTTCTACAGAAGTTTCCGAACTTTCCGCGACTTTCCGCGCACTTTCCGCACGCCTTCCGTCGTCTGTATTCCTTTCTACATCAGCATTCCAGGCATTTTTACCATCAGACTTTCCGCTTTTCCGCACACTTTTTGGGGAATTACTAAAAATATTTTTTCCACCCTTATGTGTCTCATTAGGTGATACTAATGATCTATTGTTGTTCTCAGATGAGGAACAATTTTTTTCTATATGTTCTTTTTGCGCGGAAAGTGCGGAAAGTTCCTCTATATATTCTTCTTTATTGTTTAAAGAATAAGGGTTCTGGGCGTTTTCAGTGTGCGGAATCTTCGCGGAAAAGTGCGGAAAGTTGCGGAAAGTTGCTTTAGCCCTTATCACTGAGGGTCTAGGGAGTATGTCTGGTAGTTGTAATCTTTCCTCTCTAATGTCTTTTACCGTGCTACAGGCTAGTGAGGTTAGGTTGTATTTACCATATCCACTTTCTTCTATCCAGTTCGCACCTTCTAATGTGTCACATAGCTTGTATGCTTTTGTCTTCCCGCATTTGAAGGCCTCCATAATGTGCGTAACCTTGAAAGATTTATATAAATCTCCATTAGCATTCGAGTCTAGCCATTCATACAAGGTGACGATGTTATTGAGGTTTAAATCATTGCTTGTTGTAAGCTTTCTTCGGAATATCTTAGACACCATAGGGTATACAAAATCATAAACCTCAAAATCAACTTCTTTCTTGCCTAGTAGTAATGCTGTATTGGTTAACGTAATGTTCAACCGTTTAAGCATTCTAGACATGGTTGTCTGCTTTACTTCTATGTGGTCAAACAAAAGCTTTGCAAATTCCTCACTAAATGTAGGCAGTGGACTTTCAGCAGCTATTCGTATAGCTTCCCTGACTATCTCCACACTTTCGGGGTCTATATCCTCAAGTCTTTTTGGCTCAAGAGCGATTAAGGAATTCCACGCCGCACCCCTCATATATTCTTGATCCTCTGGCATTGGTGGCTCATTAAACCTACTCCTTATCTCATCTTCTGCTTCACCAAAAATTGAGGTTAGGGTTGCATCAGTAGCACCCATCTGTAAGCTTATGGTTGCAGTCACTAGGAATTCAGTAGGGACAAATGTATCGTCCTCTTTTTCTAGCAATCTTAGGTTACATTGTCCTCTAGTGATTAGTTCCTTAAATAGCGTCACGACTAAAGGATCGCTAAATAGTGTAGACATCTCATCGACAAAAATTACTTTTCTGTCTAATACACTTCCCGAACGTTTTAACCATCCATAAGTTACGGCTGATAGTCTTTCTCTCGATTCTGGTGGCGTTAGTGATTCAATAGCATTCATCACTACAGACTTACCCGCCGATGTAGAGCCATTCCAGATATTTTGCTGTGCGCGTTCTACTCTGCCTGATAGTGTCCCTAGTGTAGATTGGAGTCCGAAATTAACATGGTCTTCAATGCCTACTATTCCTGCTTTTCTAACGATTTCACCAACAAGTTCAAAGAATTTACCACTACTTAATAGCTTTTCAGCTTTAAGCCGTAAGTGCGGATCAGGCTTCCTTTTACTTGGTTTGTCGTTACTTTTCTTTTTCTGTAGTGCTAGATATTTCTTTTTAAAGTCAAGTGCTTTTTGCCCTAGCTCTATGTATATCTTTCTGGTGTCCGCGCCAAACTTCAATCTTTTTTTAAGATCGTCAACTTCGGCAATATATGCCTCTCGTGGGATTCTACTTGAAGCTAGCCACAGTAATTTGCGAATTAATAGAGCTTGATCAGATATAGAATTTACGCGTCTTAAAGCTTCTTTGATGAAGTCTTTAGGTGTGTGCGCTTTGTTTACTAGCTCCTCAAAATTTTCCTTGGTGTGTCCAGCTTTAAAGTATTCCTCTGCTCCTGACTTCTTGTCGTTGTTGCATTCTGGAATAATTACAATTTTTCCTCCTGTCCACTCAGCCGCGTTAACCAGATTGTGGACTACTTGCGGATTGTGCCAGGCATCGTTATCAAAAAAGATAGTTAATTTAGAGTTCTGGGGTAAAAGCTTGTAGTGTGATACTCCAGCCATAGCGCCGCAAGCATAGCCATAATGGAAATTCAACACTAATGCGTCAAACATTCCTTCTGTAACACCTTGAGCATTCTCAGGCATCCAAACTTGAGAAGGTACGCGGTAAGGACTTTGATATTTAATAACTCTTCCATTAGTGCCTACTTTGGGATAGTCTGGCCTGATCTGATAAAATCCTTTCCCAAAATCAAATAATAAGCCTACGTGATCTTGAGCGTAACCCGCTTTATCATTCAACTCTTGCAGTAGGTTATACACGCCTAACTCTTCCGCGTCCCTTCTGTACACGGACTTAAGTAGGTTTAACTCTTCCATCTTGGCTATTTGCTCAGGAGTGAAGCCCCTACCAAGAATATGATTGTAGTCACAAAGCGCTAATGATGATAATTTATTGGAGTCTAAATCTGCTCTCAAGTCTTGATTGGTAAGATTTTCAGGCTCTTGTTGCTTAGTGCCGCGACGTGCGTTAGAATTAGCACTATAAGCGAATGTCTGTTTAACCATACAATCCTTTGTTATTTAGTAGTGTGTGAACCGGATGTCTCTTTAACCAGATGTCTGTTTAACTAAATCAATCCTTTGTATGTGAGTAAGTAGGCATGAGCTTGTTAGGTTATTTTTTTGTTGTCCTCTAACGTTTTCAGACGTTGGAGGGCTATTGTTTTATGTGGAGTTTTTAGGTAATCAAGCAGGGTTTGCTCTCTTCGTATTCCCTGTAAAACTCACATACTACATAGAGATGGTTAGACTCTAGCGCTGTTTAGCTTTTGGTATCAACCTCTTAGTGTGGCGCTACCTTATCTCTACGGTATATTCACTAAATCGCTGAAACCCTTGTGGTTGCAATTAGTTTCAAAAATATACTAACTATCTTTTTAACTGTGCCTAGTGGAGTATTTATTTAGGCAAGTATTCAGGCAGCTTTAGACCACCAATTACACCAGCATAATTTTTGTACAACACATCTACACTGTGACCAGTGATAGTAGCCACCTCTACAGGTTTCATACCACTTTGTAGGGCATGAGATACGAATGTATGCCGACAGAGGTAAAACCTTCTATAAGGCACTCCAGCAGCATCTAATGCTGGCTTCCAGACACGGTTGATAAAGTTCTCTTCCTTGATCGCCTTACCTGTGGGTGAGGTAAAGATAAGCTCATCTGGTTCACCCTTTGGAAGCGATCGCAAGATTTCCGCAGCAGTACCCGTTAAGGGTACGGTACGAGATTTGTTATTCTTGGCTGCTACTTGCTTACCGTGGGTGATGCACTCCCCAATCCAAATATAGGTGTCACAAACATGTCTCCATCTCAGTCCTCTTGCTTCTCCCGATCGCAGTCCACTAGCTAGTGTGAATCGTACAAATGGTATGTAACGCTCAGGAATGTAGCTGAGGATAGATCGTATTTCATCTACGGTAAAAGGTTTTGGTGGCTGTTTTGGGGGTACTTTAATCGACTGTATAACCGCCTTTAACTCATAGCTTTCAATATCAGCCCACCTCAGGCAAGCTTGTAGCAATAATAGTCTCTCTTTTATAACTCTTCGATTACATGAAACCTCCATAAATCTTATTAGTTTATAGATGTCTGATTCTAGTAACTCATCTGGTAACTTATCAGCTATCCCAACATCTTTGATTTGGCTCAATAAAGCTTGATATTTATGAATAGTACTAACAGAAACAGTTCTAGCCTTGTACTCTATGAATCCACTAAGTAGTTGTTCTAAATCTATGATTTCAACTGTATGTTGTGGTTGTTTGTATCGTGCTAGAGACTCGTCAAAATTATCATGTTTGATATCTCTAGATACTATGTTGGCTATCTTTTGGGCTTTTCTTCTATTCCAGTCGTTATCCTTTAGACCAACATGAAAAGCTAATTGTTTACTGTTGTAAGTAAATCGTAATCTCAGTGATTTTCGTATTACTTCAACAGTAACTTTTGGTCTTTTATTTAGTTTGTTCTTAAACTTTGTTACCACATTAGTACTCCCACCTATGGTACTTTGTGGCTGCATATTAGCTCAGTGTTAGTGTCTTTAGACAAGGTGCGATCGCAGCGCTCTACCAACTGAGCTAATTCCCCGATCAGTTGTTTGTTCCACTAACAACCAACAATTTCCTATGTTAACACTCACCTGCGGTTGGTTGGCACTGTTTTTGTAAATAGACTTCCTGCACACGTTCTAGTTCTAAATCAGTCAGATAATCTACAGTCCAATTTGCTAGACGTTGAAGCATATGGAAGGGGTAAGTGTTTGCTATACCCACAACTTGCATCCCAGCGCGTTTTGCTGCTTGGATACCAGCTGGGGTATCTTCAATTGCTAAACACTCACTTGGTTGTAGGTTCAACGCTGGATATGTTTGGTTGAGGCGTTCTACTGCTAATAAGTAACCATCGGGTTCTGGTTTACTTGTGGTGATGTCATCGCCAGCAACAATCACAGGAAAGTATTCAGTGAGTTTGGCACGTTCTAGAACGAGTTCTATTTCTTGACGAATTGCACCACTGACTAACGCTAAGTTTAAGTTGCGCGATCGCACTTGAAAGATTAAGTCATCCAAACCCGGATACAAAGGCAATTTTTCTAGTTTTTCTATTTCCAGCGCATATAACTTTGCCTTTTTTGTCAGCAGTTGAGTTAAGTATTGTTCACTCATAACTCTACCGCGACGAGTGAGTAAATCTTGAAAACAGGCGCGATCGCTCCTACCCAGAGAAGCTTGGCGTTCATCTCGGCGTTGAGGTTGGAGATTTTCTTGAATCAGAATCTCATCAATAAGTTGTAGGTGGATCGACTCATCATCAATGATGACGCCATTAAAATCAAATAGAACTGCCTTTAAAGTCATGCGTTTGTATCAAACTGGAGATGGAAAACCCTGTAAATCGTTATTATCCAGTATGCTATGTGGTGAGGTTGAAGTATACTGTCGCATTGTTGTTTGCACAGTTTTTTCGGTTGTGTAAATTGGTTTTGTACCACTAGTTACCTGATTTGTCCACCACACATCCTGAGTTTGTACCGCTGCAAATCCTGCTGCAACCATCCATGCATCCACACTACTATTTGCATACTCACGAATATAAGGTTCTTCAAATACATCATGAAGCCATTCTGTTTGACGTAGGGTCTTCTGGTTCCCATCTAAGATTACCACTTGTCCACCAACGCGTAATAAGCGAAATGCTTCACGCAGAATCGCCTCAGAAATTGCTGTTGGAGTCTCGTGAAACAACAAACTCGCTGTTACTAAGTCAAAAGAGTTACTTGGCAATTTCGTATTTTCCGCACAACCATGTCGCCAGTGTATATGTAAATTCTCACTTTCGGCTTTATGAGTAGCTCTGACTAACATGTAAGGGGATAAATCTAAACCAATAACTTCGGCGTCAGGAAAAGCCTGCTTGAGCATTAATGTTGTCGAACCGGTACCGCAGCCTAAGTCTATGATCCGTTGCGGCACAACTTTTATCGCATCAATCAAAGCTTGACGTATCCAAGTTTCATTCGGTGGTAAAACGTATTGGGTAATAGCATCATAGCTAACCGCTGCACCAGAGTTGAGATATCCGCCCTCTATGCCGTGGAAATTTTGGCTACTGTAGTAAGTAGGCATTATCACATCAGCGCGTCGAAAGCGATCGCTTTCTTTCTGCCAATCCACACTCTTGGCGTAACGCTGTAACTCTTCTTCATCGATGAAAAGACTTACTACAGGTGATAAAAAGCGCTCCCAGATTGTATTATTACGAACCACCATAGGATTTTTGATATTTGATCAGCTTTTGAAGTTGTATCTATAACATTCATTTTATTTACAAACTTTAATATATTTTTGTCGAAGCAGGTTTTTTATTGAGAAATCACATTGACATTCAGATTATTCTTGTACTACAAATGTATTACTAAGCAACTACCTGGCAAAGGTAGCGATTTATGATTTCAAAAGTTATGATCAGTTATTTTTATAACTTATTGTCTTTTGTCAACAACTACCAAGCAAATACTAGCGAATAATTTTGCAAAAATATGCCTTACGAAAAGTTAGAAATATCCACAGCATCCCCTGTTTTATCTTGGGCAAATCACCCCTTGGGTTCAGAAGAAATCAAGATGGCAAAAAATGTGGCTTCACTACCATTTGTATTTAAACACGTGGCATTAATGCCAGATGTTCACTTAGGTAAAGGTGCCTTAGTTGGTTCTGTGATTGCAACCAAAGAAGCAATTATTCCTGCGGCTGTGGGTGTTGATATTGGTTGCGGTATGGCTGCTATCAAAACACCATTTCAAGGAGAGCAATTAGAAGGAAAACTCAAGAAAATTCGCTTGGATATTGAAGCAGCAATTCCTACAGGTTTCAACGACAATAAAGAAGTTGAAAAATCTGTAACTAATTGGCAAAAATGGCGAGAGTTTAAAGAGTTGCATCCAGGAGTACAAAACTTACAAGAAAAAGCGATGCGACAAATGGGTTCTCTCGGTGGTGGAAATCACTTTATAGAAGTTTGTCTCGATACAGAGAACCAAGTTTGGTTAATGCTGCATTCTGGTTCACGTAATATTGGCAATATGCTGGCACAGTCTCACATTAGTACAGCTAAAGAATTAGCAAAAATGGCAGGTAACAAATTACCTGATCCAGATTTAGCGTACTTTGTGGCTAATACACCAGAATTTCAATCTTATTGGCATGATTTACAGTGGGCGCAAGAATATGCACGTTTTAATCGCGATGTGATGATGGTGCGTTTCAAGCGCATTCTCGAGAAGCATCTAGCGGGTGGAAAGGCGACAAAACCTTTATTAGAGGTAAATTGCCATCATAATTATGCTGAAAAAGAATTACATTTCGGTGAGGAAGTATATGTAACTCGCAAAGGTGCTGTTCGCGCTCAAACAGAAGATTATGGCATTATCCCTGGTTCAATGGGGGCAAAATCCTTTATTGTAAAAGGTAAAGGTTGTGCTAATAGTTTCTGTTCTTGTAGCCACGGCGCTGGACGTTTATTATCAAGAAATAAGGCAAAAAATGTCTATACTCTTGATGATTTAATAGATCAAACAAAAGGCGTAGAATGTCGCAAAGATACAGGTGTTTTAGATGAAATTCCGGGAGCGTATAAACCTATCGAGCAAGTAATGGCAAACCAAGCAGATTTAGTAGAAGTTGTAGCTACATTGAAGCAAGTTGTTTGTGTCAAAGGTTAAGTCAGTGAACAGTTAAAAATTAACAATTAATATAATGAGAATTATATGATAACGATAACAGCTAACTGATTTATACGCAGAAATAAAAACCCGATTTCTTACAGAGATCGGGTTTTTGATATTTTTAACATAAAGATTCCCAAAGCACAGTTATGACAATTAAACACAACAGAATAATTCCCAAAGGAACAATGCACAAGATTAGGGAAAATTCCATCGAAGCAATTCGTCTATTTCAAGAAATGCAAGCACCCAAACAACTCGAAAAATTACAAAAAGCAATGGGCTACTTTTAAAAATGCTCAAATATTTTAGTATTCACTTCATGAATTATTAGCTTAATTAGATTTGTAGTAAGCTCTTAAATTTAAGCACTAAAGTTCTTACTACAAACTAAATTTCATAGCTCTATGTATACATTCTGAGCTTTTGCAACAATTCTTGGGTTAACTGAGAAAAGGATTTAGAACCTGATGATTGAGGAGCATTTAAAATAACAGGCATAAAACTATCAACAGCTTTTGCAACATTTACATCAACTGGAATTTGAGTTTGACATATTTTTTCTGCACCAAAGTCTTGATGAACACGTTGCATCACTTGTTTGTAGTATCTACCAGTTAACAAATTAGCATTCGACATTGTAAAGACAATTCCCAGCATTTGAATATCAATTTTAGCTTCGTGTTCGTGGCTTTCTTTCAACTGGGCTACACGTCTTTCTAATAACTGAATACCAACTACAGACAAAGGTTCAGGCTTCGCGGGAAGAATATAGAAATTACTAGTAGCTAAAGCACTACGAGTCAAAAGATTATATCCTGGAGCGCAGTCTAGAATAATAAAATCATATGCTTGACGCACGGGTTCTAAAACTTTACTCAACAAGACTCTTTCAAAACGATTCCAAATAGTTTCAAAATCTGTCACACCTAAATTAATCGCCTGATAGTGCAGCATTTCCGAAACTACAAATTCATCATACAAATCAATATCTCCTGGTAACAAATCTAATCCTGGGAGATTACAAACCTGGGATTGAATGATGTCTTGAATTGTATGTTTTTGTTCTGGCTCTGGATTGATAATTTGATCTATCAGATACCTAAATGTCTTTCTATGTTTCCGGCGCTTCGCAAACTCCATCGGCGACATGAGACTCAGTGTTGCACTAATTTGGCTATCTAAGTCCAGTACAAGTACTCGTTTGCCATGTTCTTTCGCTAAACAAGTTGCGATATTGACGCTGAGAGTTGTTTTACCAACCCCACCTTTCATATTTGCAGTTGCAATTACATATCCCATTTCTTAAATCCTTTGATCACGCATTCCCATCTAATTGACATAAACATTTTGTTGTTGAGCCAAAACTTTTGGTAATTTTAAGATTTTCCGACTTGCGAAAATAATTATTGATTGGGCAGTCAGCATTATACCAGCGAGGGGCGCGTTTGGTTTATATAGAAGGAATTTGAATATTACTAGCAAACAGACTTTGTAACCTCTGTAGTTTAGAACCAATCTGGTAAAGTAAATCACCTTTACCTAATAAATATGCAGCTGCTGTTTCTGTACCTCCCAGAATAATTTTTGAATCTGCTTCACTCGCAGTACGTAAAGCGACTCGCCCTGGTAAATTTGAGCGAATAATCGGAGTTACTATTTTAGCTTCAGGGCGTTGAGTGGCAATAATCAGATGAATTCCAGCTGCTCTAGCCATTGCACCCAATCGTTTAATATTTTGTTCTAATGCTGTGCGAATTTCTTTTTCTGCCATAAAATCGGCGTATTCATCAAAAATACAGACAATCCGAGGTAAAGGTTGGCGAGAAATTTGGTTATATGTATTTAGATCAGCATATCCGGCTTTTTCAAACTGCTGGTAGCGAGTTTCCATTTCTGTTACCAGTTCATCCATTAATTCAATCGCGCGATCGCCATCTTTGACAATAGGCGCATACAACCATGACATCTGCTCAAACTCTGGAAATGTCACTCGTTTAGGATCGACAAGAGCGATTTTAAGGTGTTGTGTAGAATAACGATAGATCAGACTGAGAAGGAGCGATCGCAAAAATTCACTTTTACCACTTCCTGTCGTACCCCCAACCAAAAAGTGACAAGTATTCGGGTCAGATAAATCAGCTTCTACTAACTCTCCATCTAAATTTATCCCGATGGCAATTTTCACTGGTGCTGTGGCAGCAAAAACCTGTGAGTTGATATAATCTGCAAACTTGGCAACTTGTCTATCTGAACGAGGTAAATCTATACTGACATAGCCAGCTTGAGGTGCAATGAAGGGAGGATTTGTCAATCCCAACTGCACTTGCAAATCTTTAGATAAGCGCAAAATTGAGTTAACACTCACACCTAAATGAGGTTTCAGTTTCACCCGGATAAAAGCTGAACCAACAGCACATCCCTGGTAGTCAACCATAATTTTAAAAGATTGCAGAGTTGCAACCAATTCTTCACCAATAGCATCAGCATTGAAAGATTTCTGACTCTCATTTTTAGAAGAAATATCTGGTGAGACAAAATAAGTTTGACACTTTTGTTTTTGTGGACAAATTTCACACAAATGAGGCTGAGTTGTCGGTGGTGGTGGATTTGGATGAGGTGGTTCCCATGTCAGCCATTGCTGCATTTGTTGTAGCTTATAAGGAATCAGCTGATGCACAGTATTTTCTAATTCTTCCCAAGAATATTGATACTCTTTAAACTCTGGCAAAACACAATATACCGCTGAGTCAACAGGTACTTTCTTCTTTTGCCACAGCATATAACTATAGAGTGCTACTTGGGCTAATTGTGCGGACGGATCTACAGGTTGATAGGTTTTAAATTCAACTACACAAAGGCGCTTGAGTTCAAAGTTGAATACTAAGCAATCAAATTCTCCGACTACTTTTTGTTTGGTTCCATTCGGTAAATCAAAATGATGCTCAAGTTTACGTTCTTCTGAGATAAAAGTGTTACTAATCAGCTTTTCTGCACTACAATAGCGGCGATTGCTCACCAGCAATTCTGCAAATTTGCGAATTAGTCCTTGTAATCCTTGCCAAACATTTAATAATGGTTGTGCTTGGTTAATATCTTTAGTGACAGCTTTTTCTAAATAATCAGAAAATTTAATTTGATAAAAAAGCTGCTGCATAGTAGAGGCTATTTCTTCTATTTTTAATTGAGATGCGCCAATTTTAAATAATTATTTAAACTTTGCTTCATCAGCAGCTAATTTTATAAATTCATCTGCTAAATAATGAAATACATTACCAATACCAAGTTTATTATTTGATGGCATAAATAAACTATTGCCACCAAAATGCTGATGTAAATAAAATAGGCGAGGACACTCAAAAGCAACTCTGGCTTTAGTAGCAGATAAAGATAAGTTTCTAGATAAATCTTTTGAGTCCTTTGAGGAATTAGACATATGCTCAAAAATATTACTGACAGTATTCGGATTACAAAATTCTAATAAGTGTCTATGTACAGCAGCTAAATATACTGTATCCATAGCTGCATAGTGTAGCTGCTTTTCTGTTAAAGGACGCTTTTTCCAATCACTTCCCTGTTCTTCCTTATTTACATCAGAAAAGTGACATAATTCAGTAGCTAATGTCTTGAGTTGCAAGTTAGATACTTCTAAAATACCTTTACCAATCTTTCTGGCTATTTTGAGAGTGCAAGTAACATTTTGTGCAGAATTACCGCCTAAATACTTTAAATCAAAACTAGCATTATGAAATACCTTTTCAATTTTAGGATTGATCATGATTTGGTTAATAAAGTGTAAAACCAAATTAGGCTTTCCTAATACATCAAGAATATAAGCAGATTTCCCTGAATAATCGTTAGGCTCTGTCAGTACCTGAATTAATGACAATTTTGGATAATAAGTATGCCAATCTGCAATTTCTGTATCTAACCATAGAGTTGTATACAGTGCAAATTTTTCTATCTGCGTCCTAATTGCATGAGATTCTTTCAGGTATTGCATTAGCTAAACATTAATTATTTTTATTGAGTAAACAAATTAATTGATCTTGTAATTTAGCCTTGGGATTAATAATTTTTACTTTACGTTCTTGACATAATAAATCAATCAAGTATTGGATTTCAGTTTCATTTACAGAAGGGAACTGATGAACAGATTGTGAGATTAAAGTTAGTACACCCATGTAACTTTGGGTTATAACTAGATTGAACATAAATTCTTTAACTGGTCGTAAATCTTTTTTGCCATTTGTACCATTACTATCATCTCCATCAGGATCTTGTTTAGAAACAATTCCTAAATCCTGCAACAAAGCACATTTATGTAAAATTTCAGTTTCACGAGTTAAAGATTGCAGTTCCTGTAAAGTGATAGCTTTACCACCAAGTACCAATTCCTGAGCTATAGCAGAATTTACTAAGCTATGGTAAGTTGCTAAGTAATGAACTGAAGAAAGATTTGGCTTAATGTGATGATGATTTGTTCCTTTGAAAATTTGATTATAGATTTTATAACCAGCAAGTTTTGCATTTCCTACACTGCCAATTCTAATCAAATATAATTTTTGACAAATATTTTCTTGAATTACTTTTTGATAAGCATTCATGATATGGAAAAAGCTTGTCATGTTAGCATCTTCTGTCCAAACTATTCCTATTCTGTCTTGCTTATTGGGTGTTTGATAACTTAAAGAATAACTAGCGTATTTACCTTTGATCAGTTTTGGCTTAATTGATTGTATTTGTAATGCTTCTAAAGCCTCTTGTAACATCCTGATTAAGTCAGATGATGCTAAAAGGCATATCTTAGCTATCTTACTTTGAATTTTCTTAAGTTCCTGCTGCCATAGAAGCTGAAATTCTGCCTTCCGATCTATTATTAGTCTAGGTTCTACTTCTTTATCTTCATTCGGATTATTCCCTTTCAATAGATAAATTTTGTAGTTTTGATATTCTACTAGTCCCAAATTAATTACATTTCTAGGGTAAGTTTTTCCAGCAGGAAAATTTTTCTCTAATACATCTCGTTCTAATGGATAAATAGATGATTCTGGTCGAGTATTAGGTTGTTGATGTAGTGGTTTGAGAAGATAAGCCCAGATTGTTTCTGCCTGCTCAAGTGTAATTGGTTTTAACCTAATTAATTTATGAATTCCTGCTTTATCTGCTGGCTGAATTCTATTAACGTGACGGTTCCATGTATTAGTAATAACACTAATGATTATTAAAAAATTTTTGAGATTTTCACCGTGAATAGTTGTGTTTACATCAAAAAAATGTTGTATGTCAAGAAAACCATCTGCTAACTTAGGCATGGTATCTAAATTATCAAAACACAAAACTATGGGTTGAGTTTCTGTAGAAATTCTGCCAAAATTAGCTAACATACTTTTAGCTTCGTCTTCTGTTTCAATGCAGTATTTAACTTTTAGAGCTTGCATTGATTCTTCACTCAAGCAATCACCTCGTAACCACTCACAGGCTAGAGAATATAGTTCTGGATTGGTGAGGTCATGCAAAACTCCAAAAAACATATCAGGATTATATATACGTGCTGTTTTATAGGTTTCCTTGAGATGTTTGATAAATTTTTGTCGATCACTTAGTAAAAATTCCCAAATACTATCATTAAAAAATCTTTGTTTGAGGTTATGTTTGGTGAAAGCAGACAAGCTTTTTAACCACAAGATTAATTGAGATTCTTGTCGTTCCTCTGGAATTTGAATTAAGCTATCAACAGTACACCGAAGCACATGACGCCAAATATTACCACTATCAGCCCAGTCACAAAGTATGTAGACAAAAAAAGCTTTAGAATTCAAGGTCTGTTTTAGACGACCTAATAAATGACTTTTACCAGAACCTGGATCACCTGTGAGTAGAATAGAACGACTGCGATGATCTATCATTACTAAATCTAGAAATTCTTCAATTTCACTAATAACCTCTCTATGAATAGAATCAACTGTAAGGGATGGGTTCTGTTTTTCCTCCCAAAAATTCATTGGTTTTATATTGATCAGGTTAAAAGGATTTATTTCACTTTTAATAATGTCGTCAATAGTTGCCATGTTTAGATATTTGTGTAAAGAGCGAACTACATTTAGAGATTAGTAGTGAGTTGTAAAAATTTCAATTCACGATAATAAAGAATAGTGGTCCACAAATGTTTTGAGGAATTCCGGCTTCTATCTGTTCTGTGGTGTAGGCGTTAGCTTCTTGCAAGGTACTTAAATCTATTAGGTCTTTTGCTTGCAAACGATACAGCGCCTTATCCAAATCATCCCGTGATAATGGGGGTTGCAATTTTTGCCGCAAATGAAATATCGGCAAATAATTATCAGTTCCAAGCTCTTTATCTAATTTCTGGATGATTTCTAAAATTTCTTTATCACTGATATTGATAATCGTCTCAACACCTGACTCTGAACTCTCAGGTGCTGAAACAGATACTTGCTCTGGTATAACTTTCAGAGTTTTCCGCAAAAAGCGCAGGTAATTATTCAGTAGATCCAAGCTGATGTTTGCGGCTCCCTTGGGACTATAATCATCCCGCAAATACTCAATTCCGCGTTCAGTCAACCAAACCTCAGCTTTCGTCCTCTTAATTTTAAGTTCGACTTCAATCAATCCGCGATCGCTCAAATTTTTTAATATTGCGTCTCGTTCTACGGCTTTTGGTGAGGTAATCTTACTAGGATTGATTTTGCCTGAAGTTTGACTTAGCTTTTCTAAAACTTTACGTTCTTTATCTGTAATCGGTAATTCTGCTGAGTCAAGTTTCAGCAGTGCTTGACCAGGTGATAAAATCTTGACTGTTGCAATCTCACGCGAAAAATCTACTAGTTCGCGAGCGCCTAAATTTTGACATATCTTGTCTTTACCTTTGAAGCTTTGGAAAATGCTAGCACTAAGGCTTGACCGATAGTTAGAACATCCTAACAGCTTCAGTAAAAACTTTAATTCATTAGTATCCATGCGACTAATCTTACCTGTATCTGAATCAGCATTACTCTAGCTTGAATGGCAATAGTTGACACACCAATACCATCGTAGCGAGAATTAATGCTATCAGGCAAAGTGCTGTATTCTTTCTTTAAGGAAGCCCAAAAAATAAACTATCCAATTTTTTACTCAAGGTGATTTTTCCTCCTTGTCTTCCTTGTGTCCTTTACTACCCCTGCACCTGTCGCAATACCTCAAACCCCTTTCCTCTCAAACCCTTAGGTAACAAAGATAACCCTAACCCAGTCCACGCTTTTGCGTGAGAAAAAGACTTACCCGCGACAACTAATTCTCTACCTTTTTGAATTTCTCCTTTCTCAATCAGGCGCAAACCTAATAATAACTGTGTTTCTGCAAGACGCTGTAGCCTAACTTTCTCTAACTTCTGTGACTCAAATTTATAACTGCTTAAATATCGCAATTTATCCTGCAAATAAGGAATAGCGCGATTTATTCCTTGCTGTTCTGCATGTACTCGATATTCCATCAATAACTCTGGTAAATAATAACCCTTCTTATCTGCCAAAGCGAGGCGCACAAATAAATCATTGTCTTCGCAATTTTGCCAATTAGGCTGCATAAACCCTAAATCTAACAAAGTTTGACGGCGAAATAAAGTTGCACCAATTTGGAAGCTTTGTTGAATAAAGACTATTTCTAATAAATTATCTACAATACCTGCTGCTAAATTTGCTCTACCCCAGCGACGAGAATTTTCTTGAGTTTTTACCTCATCTCTAATATTGTTAATATCAATAATCCAGTGATCAGTACCGACAAAATCAATACTATGATCTTGAGCTAAAATCTTAGCAGTATGTTCTAAAAAATCTGGTGTTAATCTATCATCATCATCAAACTTGATAAAATATTCACCTGTAGCAGCCTCAAAACCAGATCGCATGTTATTACTTTTACCGATATTTTGTGAATGTCGAATATATTTAATTCGTCTATCTGTGTATTGTGAAATTAATTTTGGTGTACCATCACAAGAACCATCATCACAGATGATTAATTCAAAATCTTGATAAGTCTGCTGTAGTACGCTGTCAATAGCAAAAGGTAAAAGTTTAACTCTGTTAAAAGTTGGAATACAAATACTAATTTTGGGCATATTATCTTATCTGTGTTCGCTAAAAAAAATAGATTTCACAGTTTTATTTAAAAAAACAAATCAAGCAATAGTTCTCTTAATTTTATTCATGAACTTTTTTAAAAAACGAATCGTTTTTTTTGTCATACTTGGTGGTTTAAATTGCTGTGGTTTCTGCTCTATTTGTTTCATAAATCGATAATATAAAAACTCTTCTCGATAACGAATTTCAACATCTTCTCCACAACATAGACGAGCAAAATCACTTGCAGGATAGCTCATATAATGAATACGATGAATAGGTTTTAAACCTTCTTGATTGTAAAGAACATTTTCAATATTTATAAATGGATCTGCATTCGCACAGTTTCCAGTTCTATCTTTACCATTAGGGCTAAGAGTGTAGTTAAATATAGAATATTTATTATCTATAGTCATGTAATTGAATAAAGCTGAACTTGACCACCAAAACTTTTGATTAATCCATTCAATTTCTCTTTGCTCAATTAGGCGATACATGAAATTATCTAATTCTTCACTTCCAAAGAGTCCCTGATGAGAAGCAAAAAAACTATTACAATGAATTCTGGAACGTAATTTAGCTTCGGTAAGACTAGTTGCACTTGCTGCAAGTTTAAGATTAATATCTGTAGCGGCTTCAGGCTTATCATGTTCCCAATCATCAAAAACTAAATCGTAATTGTCTAGTTTTGTTAAGACATCATCAATTGGTTTCATAGCTAGGCTGTCAGCGTCATAAAATATGAATCTTGCAAAATCTCCATCAAACGCAGCAAACTTTCTATGGACAAAACCTTTATACCAGCCAGGACGATTTAAATGGGATTCTTTAGCTCTGGGATGAGCATCCCATACTCGATTGACAAAATCATCCCAACGTTGAATTGACTCCCAATTGTCAAAAAGACTGACATGAGGTCTAGATTTAATTTCTTCTGTAATTTTGTTTAATTGTTGATTATAGGGAATTATACAAACCGGGATTTCTGGGCTAATATTTCTTTCAATACTATTTAATAATGCAACTAATTGATCATAAACAACATCATTGGCAAGAGTATAAATACCAGCTTTTTTCATACGGAAAGACGATCTTGAGATTGAATTTATAAGTAGCTCAAATACATAGAGTTCAAGATGATGACATAAACTATGTCAACAAGTCATTCTATATACATCACTGTACTGTTCAATATTGTTCCCAAATAAATTCCTTTATGAACATTTTGATGTTATCTTCTACTTTTCCTTATCCACCAACGCGGGGAGGAACACAGGTAAGAACGTTTAACTTACTCAAGTATCTTCGTCAACGCCATACTATTACTCTGGTAACTCAACGGGAAGCTGATGTCACAGATGCAGAGATTACAGAGTTACAAAATTGGGTAAATAATTTAGTTGTATTTAACCGTCCTCCTGATTTTGGAACTAGTGGCGGTATAGTAAAGAAAATTCAACGTTTCACTAAATTTTTGCGAGAAGGAATTCCGCCGAGTGTCTTAAATCGATATTCTGTGGAAATACAAGAGTGGATTGATAATTTTGTACAAGCAGGTAAATGTGATGTTATTACCTGCGAACATACCGCTAATGAAATTTATATAAAACCCCATTTTAAAAAACAGGTAAGAACTATAATTAATGTCCATAGTTCTGTCTATGGAACCTGTCGCAACCAACTAGAAATCGGGATTTCTGAAAATCCTTGGCGAGATAGAATCAACTTACCTTTACTACGACGTTACGAACAACGCTACTGTTCTAAATTTTCGGCGATCGCAGCAACAACACAAGAAGATAAAATTCAACTACAACAATTGAATCCCGATGCTGAGATTACTGTCATTCCTAATGGTGTGGATTTAGAGTCATTTCCGTACCGCATCACAGATCCAGGAGGACATCGCTTAGTTTTTATCGGTGCGATGGATAATTTAGCCAACATAGATGCTGTCATTTTTTTCAGCAACAAAGTTTTACCAAAAGTTCAACAACGTTATCCCGATGCAACTTTTGATATCATTGGTTCTCGTCCTGTACCAGAAGTTTTAGCATTGCAAACAAAACCAGGAATTACTGTCACCGGACGTGTACCTTCAATGGTAGAGTACTTGCATAAAGCCACTGTCTGTGTTGTACCGATGCGGACAGGATTTGGAATTAAAAATAAAACCTTAGAAGCAATGGCTGCTGGTGTACCAGTAGTAGCAAGCGATCGCGGTTTAGAAGGATTAGCTGTAGATGGGGCAAATGTTTCACTCACCGCACTACGGGCAAATCATCCTGCTGAATATATTAGCGCCATTAGTCACCTATTTAGTAACTCACAACTACGAGATGAATTATCTTATAACGGTAGACAATTAATCGAAAATGAATTTACTTGGGAAAGTGCAGGTAAACGCTACGAACAAATTTGTATTGATACATTAGAGCTAGAGTATAAACGTGTAGAAGGTAAAACTATAAAAAATCAACGTGCTTGATTAGGTTTAAGCTATTGATGTCAGTAATAATTGCACACTAGTAGTTGTGTTACCATCAAATAAGCCGCTACCTTCGCCAGGATTGGCTTGTGTGTTACTAGCATAAAGACGCTGTAAACTAGCACGTTATCACTTGTTTCCTTGGCGATCAATTCATTGACTCGATCTAAGCAAGCATTTAGTCCAGCAGCAAACTCATAGCGAGTCATGGGGCGATCGCCATGATAAGTCTGATTGGGATAACCTGCAATGCAACCATATCTTTCCACCAAAGATTGCAATGCACCGAATACCCAATCTGTAGATTGTACATTCCGCAGTTGAGATACTGATGTCACTTGCGCCATTGGATCATCAAAGGAAGTGAATTGATCTGATGCTGCTAAGGAAGGATTTGCTCACACACTCAACGATAGAGCTGATTCAAAATACCTTTTTAATGTCATTAGTAAAATTACCATTTTGTACAAATTTACACTTTCTCTTTCTGGGCAATATCTCAATAAGGGGAGTATAAAATAAAAAAATAATCAAAAAATCTTGCTAGATTTACTGAAAAATTAAGTATGGTTAACCGCCCACCAAACCCAGCCCCAAAACCATCTGCTGCAAACAAAACTAAAAAACGAATTGTCAAAAAACCTAAAACAATCGTCAAAACATCCCAAGTTCCCACACCAAATTCTCAACCAGATGGGCGTCGGCTTCTACGTCGAAAAGTTAAGACTCAGCAAAATTCCTCTGGTTTGGCGTCAAAAGTGGCGATCGCCATCTTATTAGGTAGCGCTTGCTTAGTGGCGGCTTTTGCCTGGATTAGTATTGAATTGATGATCAATCCTGATAAAGTCACTTGGCTAAATCAACTTTTGCCTGCATGGGTACAATCTGTCAGCCACGAGGAACAGTGAACAGTTATCAGTTATCAATAAACTAGCTTTTCGCTGATAACTAATTGGTAAGTGAATTAGTAAATTGACTATTTATTTGACTTGAAATTCTCTATGCTTTTATTAGTAGCGATCGCTAAACCTAGAGTGACACCAAGCTAGTGTACTGGTAGAGGCTGCCAATAAATACAACTATGAATACCCAGAGTTGCCATATACCACTGGCATCTCTAAACAGTACTTGTCAGAGACGAGCTTTTTTTTAGGTGTTGTTATTCTTCAGTGTCAGTAGTTGCCTGTTTTTGCATCTTCAAGTTCTGCAACTGCTGTAACAGACAATCTACCTCTGCTTGCAGGTGCATAAATTTAACTTGTTGATCTACTTGATTAAAACACTTCTCTAGCTTTGTTGCCCAAGCTGTATGGGATTGGCGTTCAGAAATACTAGATGTAGACATTGCTTACTAAGTTATCCGTAACTCAACTCACACCATCAAAGATATTATAATAGGAAAGTTTAAAGAATTATTAAAAAATTGTATAATTTTTCCTTTCCTTTGTAATTCCATCTTTCATGTGTAGTCAATGACTGCACCAATATAACTTTGTTCCTCTGGAATTGTGGCTATTAGGTTGTTTGGGGTATGGGGTGTATTGGAAGTGTCAAAAAATGTGGCGCAAACCTTCCCAGAGATACATCTAAAACGATAAACTGACATTCTACGAATAATTTGTTTGTTGTATGGTTATTTGTCGTTTGGGTTTGACATGTGTTGTTTGTTAGTGATTTATAAACAACCAACAACCAACACTCAACACCCAATACCCAACTACCAGCACCCAACACCCAAAAATATTTAACAATAACAAGCCCTGAAAACTCGTGACCTTGAGCCTGTCTGCAACTACATCTCATCGCCAACCTTGGCCCGGACTTATAGAGCAGTATCGCGATTACTTGCCTGTCAGCGAAGCAACGCCAGTTGTCACTCTGCTGGAGGGTAACACTCCTTTGATTCCAGCGCCTGCGATCGCCCAACGCATTGGCAGACAAGTACGTGTTTTTGTCAAATACGACGGTCTTAACCCCACTGGTAGCTTCAAAGACCGGGGTATGACAATGGCAATATCCAAAGCCAAGGAAGCAGGAGCCAAAGCGGTAATTTGTGCTAGTACAGGTAACACCTCAGCAGCAGCAGCAGCCTATGCTCGCCGTGGCGGAATGCGTGCTTTTGTATTGATCCCCGATGGTTATGTAGCTTTGGGTAAATTGGCACAGGCACTATTGTATGGTGCAGAGGTACTGGCAATTAAAGGTAACTTTGACCGTGCTTTAGAAATAGTCCGCGAAATGGCTGAAACTCATCCAGTCACTTTGGTGAATTCAGTCAATCCTTACCGTTTAGAGGGGCAAAAAACCGCAGCGTTTGAAATTGTTGATGTCTTAGGTAACACTCCCGATTGGCTGTGCATTCCCGTGGGTAATGCGGGAAATATCACAGCATATTGGATGGGATTTTGTCAATATCATCAAATTGGGAAGTGCGATCGCTTACCCCGGATGATGGGTTTCCAAGCAGCTGGTGCAGCGCCCTTGGTAAAAGGAGAACCAATACCCCATCCAGAAACACTCGCCACAGCCATTAGAATTGGTAATCCTGCTAGTTGGGAAAAAGCCGTAGCTGTCAAATCAGCCAGTATGGGGAATTTCCATTCTGTCACCGATGATGAAATCCTCGACGCCTATCGTCTCTTAGCATCAGAAGAAGGAATTTTCTGCGAACCAGCCAGCGCTGCTTCTGTCGCAGGTTTGCTACAGGTTAAAGACCAAGTTCCCACAGGTGCAACAGTGGTTTGTGTCCTCACTGGTAATGGTTTAAAAGACCCAGATACAGCCATTAAACACAGCAACAGTCAATTTAAACAAGGTATCGAGGCGGAAGTTGACGCTGTAGCTGCGGCGATGGGATTTTAAAGCGCTACGCGGAATGAAGAGGACAGGGGGACGCGGTGACGTGGTGACGTGGTGACGCGGTGAAAGTTTCTCTATCCTCATCACTGCGTCTTCCCTTCTTCATGTCCCCGCGTCTTCCTCTCTCCGTGTCTTCCCTTCTTCGTGTCGCCGCGTCTTCCGCTCTCCGCGTCTAAGATTTTTAATTCTCCACTTCTCACCCAGTATCTCTCACTACAACCACAGACTTGCGGCACAATGTTATTTAAATCCAAGTGTGGGGAGTGAGCTTTAATGGCTATTAATCTACAGCAAGCTTTAGAAGTCGGTAAATATATAGTTACCCAACGTGTAAAAGGTCGTAAACGTTACCCCTTGGTTTTAATGTTGGAACCTTTATTTCGTTGCAACCTCGCCTGTACTGGTTGTGGCAAAATTCAGCATCCCACAGAAATACTCAAACGTAACCTAACTCCACAGGAATGTTTTGCAGCAGCCGAAGAATGTGGCGCACCCATAGTCTCTATTCCCGGTGGTGAACCACTGCTGCATCCTCAGATTGACGAGATTGTGCAGGGATTGATTGAGCGTAAAAAGTTTGTTTACTTGTGTACGAATGGCTTGTTACTAGAAAAGAGCCTAGATAAATTTAAACCTTCACCTTACTTAACATTTAGTGTACATCTGGATGGAATGCGAGATTGGCATGATCAATGTGTGAATCGCAAGGGTGTTTTTGACACTGCGGTGCAAGCGATACGTGCTGCTAAAGCCAAGGGATTTCGTGTGACTACTAACACTACTGTGTTTGAGGGTGTCGATCGCAAACAAATACAGGAGTTTTTTGATTTCCTCAGTACACTCAATATTGATGGAATGATGATTTCTCCTGGTTATAGCTATGAATGGGCGCCAGATCAAGAACATTTTCTCAAACGTGAACAAACACGCGCCTTATTTAGAGAAATTTTAGCTCCTTACAAAGCAGGTCAGAAAAACTGGAACTTTAACCACAATCCACTCTTTTTAGATTTTCTCACTGGTGAGAAAGACTATGAATGTTCACCTTGGGGTAGTCCGAGCTACAGCGTTCTGGGTTGGCAAAAACCTTGTTATTTATTGAATGAGGGACATTATGCGACTTTCCATGAACTAATGGAAGAGACCGAGTGGAACAAATACGGGCGTGCGAGTGGTAATCCTAAGTGTGCAGATTGTATGGTTCACTGCGGTTATGAACCCACCGCTGCTACTGATGCTATGCAACCACAGAATTTAGTTCGTTCTATTGGCAGTATTTTTGGTTAGAGTTTGTCGGGGCTTAATAAGTCCAAAGAGGGTTTTTGTCAGGATTTAGGTAGGGGCGTACAGCTAGCTGTACACCCTTATAGTAAATCCCATATGTATTCAGTCAGATATCATCCCAATGCCAAAAGTTCTTCTATACCCAAAATATCGCGATCGCTAATAATCTCTGTTTTTGTGTGAAACGAAAAGTAGCGCTTACCGCCTTCTGTGTTCCATACCTGCTGTAATACAGGATCGGGAAATTTACCGCTATTGAGTTGAGTTAGTATAGGCGGCCACTTTTGGCTGAGTTTGCTAGCTTCACCAACGAAGAGCTTAAAATCACCAATATGTGCGATCGCGTAGATGCCAGAAGACATAGTTATATCATGTTCGCTTGAACACTTATATTATCAGTTGAGGTCGGTAATTGGTAATTGGTAATTGGAATATTACTATGTTCAATGCTCAAGCTTTATATCGTCAGCAATTAACCGGAATTGATATTAAGAGTCCTTAGACATAACTGGAATTTTTATGATAAATTCACTACCTTCCTCCAAGGCAGACATACATTGCAGTTGTCCACCATGTTTTTCAACTATGATTTCATAGCTAATAGATAATTCCAATTCCGTGATTTTACCATTTGATTTAAGATTAAAATAGGGGTTAAAAAACTTTTGACCAACTCTTTCGGAGATTTTTACAGCGTTATTCGCTATACGAATTACTACTGTTTTAGAATTTAATAATTCTGTGCAAATACGAATAGTTGGTGATAAATAATTGTTTTTGTCTTTATGTCTATCTATTAACCATGGCTCATTAATTACTGGAAAAGCATCAATTACATAATTAATAATATTCATGAAAACAAGATTCATTTGTTCTGGATAACACTCTACTAAAGGTAGTTTGGCATATTCCTTAATAATAGTAATATTTTGATCATGAGTCTTAGATTTGAGACGACTTTGCAAAATTATTAAAGTGCTATCAATACTTTCATGAAGATTAACTGATTTTTTTTCAGATTCTTCTGTAGAAAAATTGCGTAAAGCATGGATGAATTGTCTTATCCGATCAACCCCTGCTTTCATTGAATCTGTGAGTTTAGAAAGGTCGATAGTAATATTATCCAGTTCAACTTGATTAATTACTCTTTGAATTTCTACTGTTGGTTCAGGATATTGCTGTTGGTATAAATTAATTAGCTGGAGTAGTTGTTGAATGTAACGGTTGGCATGAATCAATTTTCCGGCGATAAAATTTGCAGGATTATTGATTTCATTGGCAATGCTGGAAACTATTTGCCTTAAGGCAGTTATTTTTTCATGATGTAATAATTTAATGTCGATTTGCTGAAGTTCACGAGAATCTATGTTTGGTATTTTTGTTTGTTCCTGTGCTTGCTGTAAATGAAAAAGCGTTAAGGCATGAATTTGAGAATAGGCTAAAAGTAACTGCTGAAAATCGAGTAAGCAATACTTTTCTGATGCAGTTTTGACTATAATTGGTTCGTAGACAAATTCAGGCGATCGCTGCAAAGCTAAATTAGTTGCCTCCATCACAGAAGTTGTTTCAGATATGACAAATTCCTCTTCGATTTTAAAAATGTTGAGGAAGGTTGCAATGGGGCGATTTAAAAATAATTCTAAACTAAAAGGACGGCTCATATGTTCAAAAAACCTGCGCCGTGAAATCATCCCAACATATTGACGATTATTAGTGATAACCACTCCTGGTAGTAAAGGCTCATCTTTAAATGGTTTCACTAAGTCACTGCCGAAAAAATTCAGTTCAACTTCTATGTCCCACAAAGGCAAATCTTGCAAAGTTGAGTCTATCTTCAACTTTAACTCGTCAGCATGTTTCAGCATATATTTACTCGGTCGAAATTCAATTTTTTCAGATACCGTCGAATTGTGCAAACAGCAGTTTGCAAATATTTAGTGCTGAATAATCAAGAAGTTTTTCAATCTCACTGAAATACCATTGCAATACTAGGTTTCATATGCAATATATTCACCAGATAATTACTGAAAGCAAGTTGGATACAGTGTAATTAAATACACAAATACTTAAAATCTTTGAAAAGCTTGTTTGAATTTTGGTAGCTTTTTCTCAATAATAGTAGTACTACCCTGGTACTTTTTGAATAGTATTATAGATCGCGGCAAAAATTAAGTACAAAAACAAAAATTTTATATTCTTAAGTAAATTTTCTCGCTTTTACTCGTTTATAGTCGCCAAAATCCTAAGTTTCTGAAAGCAGTTTCCACAATTCATAATAAATATAGCTCTTAACTAATTAAAGCTACGCAGTTATCATGCTATTAACATATTTAGACAGTAATAGTTGGCTAGTTGAAATCGCAGATAAACGGATACTCATTGATCCTTGGCTGGTAGATAAGTTGAGTTTTGGCAACCAAGATTGGTTTTTTAAAGGTTATCGAACTCAAGATCATCCTATTCCAGAAAATATTGACTTAATTTTGCTGTCTCAGGGGCTGGAAGATCATGCCCATCCACCAACACTCAAACAACTTGACCATAATATTCCAGTCGTAGCTTCTCCTAATGCTGCTAAAGTTGTACAGCAGCTAGGTTACACCCAAATAACAGTGCTTGCTCATGGTGAAACCTTTACCTTAGATACAAGTGTAGAAATCAAGGCAGTTCCTGGTTCACCCATCGGCCCCACTTTGGTAGAAAATGGTTATATCCTCAAAGAGTTGTCAAGCAACTTGACTATTTACTACGAACCACACGGATATCATTCTCCGTTGCTACAAGCAGCAGATCCCATTGATGTTGTCATTACTCCACTTGTTGACTTGACTTTGCCCATATTTGGATCATTTATCAGGGGTGGTAAAAATGCTCTCGAATTAGCTCAATGGTTGCAACCCCAAGTTATGCTACCCACAGCAGCAGGAGGTGATGTGACGTTTGTAGGATTTTTGACAAATTTCTTGCAAACTAAGGGAAGCATTGAGGAATTTCAGGCGTTATTGGCGAAAAATAATCTTTCTACTCAGGTGATAGAACCTAAGTCAGGCGATCGCATTGAATTGCAATTACAGAAAAAGGGTGCAGGGGTGTAATTCATGGCATTATATTTAGACTCGGCGATCGCATCGGAAGCGGAAATGGCCAAGCACATGGGTTGGGTGAAGGGTATCACTACAAATCCCACACTCTTAGCTCAAAGTGATACCCCACCAGAGGAAACGCTGAAAAAATTAGTTACCTTGACAAACGGGCCGCTTTACTATCAATTAACAGCCTCTAATTTTGATGGGATGGTGCAAGAGGGAAAAAAGGCTTTTGAGATTATTGGTGAACAGACAATACTGAAAATACCAGCCACCCCATTAGGATTTGAGGTAGTAGCTCAATTATCACCCCAGATTACCTGTTCAGTGACGGCAATTTACAGTGCTTCCCAAGCAGCAGTAGCAAAAGAAGCAGGTGCAAAAATAGCGATCGCTTACGTCAACCGTGCTACTCGTTTGTTGGGTGATGGTATTGCTTTAGTGCGAGAAATGGCAAGTATCCTTGCTGATAGTAAAGTTGAGATTTTAGCTGCTAGCATCAAATCACCCCAAGAAGCAGTCGCTTCTTTACAAGCTGGAGCGCACCATCTGACTTTACCATTGGCAATGTTGCAAGCTATGGCAACTCATGAGTTATCACACCAAACAGTAGAAGAGTTTGCTCAAAATGGAATTGGGCTAATATAGTTAGGCATTAGGAACCGCTACGCGATCGCACCATATATTATCTTGAGTTTGAGTAGTGCGATCGCCTCTACAACATCATCATCCAACCTCATACCATTTTGGATTTTGGACTTCGTCGTGAGCGCTACTTCGACAAGGCTCAGTACAAGTCAGTCGAACGATTTTAGATTTTGGATTGAGAAACTCTTTGTGCATAAGAGTTCTATGAATCTATCTGTCGCATTCTTTTTTCAAATTGGTATCAGAAGTTCACTTTTCAAGCTTTAAGGTTCACCATCCGAGTTGAGAACAAGAAACTTCTCACCTGAAACGAGAAATTTCTTATCTGAAACAAGAAACTTCTCATCTGAAACGAGAAATTTCTTATTTGAAACAAGAAACTTCTCACCTGAAACAAGAAACTTCTTATCTGAAACAAGAAACTTTTCACCTGAAACGAGAAACTTCTCATCTAAAAGGAGAAACTTCCCCTTCCCTCTTCTGTTAACACTTCTTTATTTGTGATCCTCATTCCCATCAATTGCCGTAACCTGGATATTTGAGAGCAGAAACACAGGTTAGAACTCATGGCTTATTCTTGGTTTAAAGCATTTCATATTATTGGTGTCGTCGTTTGGTTTGCGGGACTGTTTTACTTAGTGCGTCTTTTCATCTATCACATCGAAGCTGAACAAGAACCAGAACCAGCAAAGACGATACTAAAAAATCAGTATCAAATCATGGAAAAGCGCCTCTACAACATCATCACCACTCCAGGAATGCTGGTGACGATAGCTTGTGCGATTGGTTTACTAGTGACGCAACCAGAGTTTTTAAAGCAAACTTGGTTGCACTATAAACTTGGATTTGTGGCACTTTTACTTGTTTATCATCATTACTGCTCCCGTTTGATGAAACAGTTGGCAGAAAATAGATGCAAATGGACAAGCAAACAGATGCGGGCGATGAATGAAGCACCAACTGTCTTGCTAGTGGTGATTGTGATGTTGGTTGTCTTTAAGAATAGTTTGCCCACAGACTTGACTGCTTGGGTGATTTTTGGCTTAGTACTTTTGATGGCGGTGACAATACAGCTTTACGCCAGAAAGCGCAGACTTGATAAAGAAAAGCAAGTTGCAGAAATGACACAGATTCCTCAACAGCAAGCTTAATGGAATTGTATAAATTTATGATTTGACTTGGTGTCTTCGTGAGTCCACTTGCCGTCTTGGACGCCAGGTGCTTTATGCCGGGGAACCCGTCCAACGCAGTGGCTCCGCTTCCCGTCACGTAGACGCCCTTGGGCGGCTTCCCGTAAGGGTAGGCAAGGTGGCGTAGACGCGTAAGCGGTGAGCCAGTGCGGTGGACGGGTTCCCCGGCATAAAGCACCTGGCGAACCCGAAGGGCTTCTCGTAGAGTACCCGTAGACGCAAAGCGGCTTCTCTTAGAGTAGGGTGGTGAATAAAAATTTGTTTTTGAACCACATAGACACTAAGACACAAAGAAAAACTGATTACAAGATCAAGAATGCTAAATCAATCATTATTTACCAATAGAATTGCTTTACTGGCTACAAAGCATCAAAAAGAAAAAGTAATTGCTCCCATTTTAGAAGCAGAATTAGGAATAAAAATTATAGTTCCTGATGATTTTGATACTGATGTTTTTGGTACATTTACTAGAGAAGTAAAGCGTCCAGGGAATCAAATTGAAGCTGCAAGATTGAAGGCGAAAAAAGTTTTAGAACTAACTGGTGAAAAATTAGCGATCGCGAGTGAAGGCAGTTTTGGCCCTCATCCTGAAATTCCTTTTATTTCCAGTAATCGAGAAGTTGTCATTTTATTAGATCAAACACATGATTTAGAAATTATTGGTGAAGAATTATCTATCAAAACTAACCATAATCATTTAGTTGTGGAAAGTGTTGATCAAGCCTTACAATTTGCTCAAAAAGTAGGTTTTCCTGAACATGGTTTAGTAGTCATGTTTGATGAATTACCAAAAGATAGCAGTGAAGTGATTAAAGGAATTATTACAGAAGCAAAACTTATTGAAGCTGTAAATTTTGTCCTGAAAAATTCTCCAACAGGCAAAGCGCATATAGAAACAGATATGCGGGCAATGTATAACCCTACACGCATGAAAAATATAGAACAAGCCACGCATAATTTATTAAAAAAAATTAATAACCGTTGTCCAAAATGTTCTACCCCCGGCTTTGAAATCAACAAAAGAATTAGGGGCTTACCTTGTGCATTGTGCTATCTACCAACTTCCTTGACTCGCGCTGTTATATATGAATGTCAAAAATGTGGTTTTACTCAAGAAGAATTATTTCCAAATGGGAATGAATACGCCGAGCCAGTAAATTGTAATTATTGCAATCCATGAATGATTTAGGCATCACTGACAATGAATTATGCTTACTTGTTGCTTGTTACGCCGTCTGTGTAGAAGCCGCTTTTGAGTCTGCGATAGATTTTAATCGGGTGATAGTGGCTTTACGAATGCGATCGCTTTTGCGATCGCCCTTTGTAGAGACGTGATGAATCGCGTCTTGTATTTATACGTTTTGTGCGTTTTGTCCGTATTTGTTATCAGTCAATCGAAATCACAGGCGAAGTATTTCCCCATGTTCCAGTAAACACAAATGTATCTAAAGGCTTGCGCTGACGGGGAGCAAAATCACGCTGTCGGTATTGTTCTGGTAATGCTTCATGATCGCCTTGATAACCAATTGCGATCGCTGCTACTGGTTCATAGCCTTCGGGAATATTGTACAATTCCCGTGCCTTAGATACATCAAAGCCTGCCATTTGGTGGATAAATAAACCCAACGAAGTTGCTTCGATTGCCAAACTACAAGCTGCTGCACCGACATCGTGAAATGCATGACGGTTTTCAGTGTGATTTTTCTCAAAGTAAAGTTTTGCTACCGATAGCATCAAGATAGGTGCATGTTGCGCCCAAACTTGATTTCCTTCTGCAAGACAACTAAGCAAACGTTTGAATTCTTCAGGATTTTCCTGAGTTGCAACGATGAAGTGCCAAGGTTGTTCATTAAAAGAAGAAGCAGCCCAGCGCGCAGCTTCTAGTAAACTCAAAAGTTTTTCTTTTTCAACTGGCTGTTGGGAAAATGCCAAAAGACTCCAGCGTCGTTGTAGCAACTCATGAATTGGATATTGGGAATTAGCAGGCTTTTCCATAGTTTACTATCCTACAAAATCAATATCTTCGACTCTGATATCCTAGATAGTACTTAATAGTTGTGCCACTGCTATGGAGCTAGGGAGAGAAAATGACTAGTTTTGGGAGTAGTCGTTTGACTCAGTTTTTGGGTGTGGCGATCGCAATCACACATATTTTCTCTGCAAATTATGCAGTTGCCCAAATTACTGGCGATCGTACTTTACCGAATAACTCCAATGTCACCAAAGAAGATAATACCTTCAACATCACAGGTGGAACCCAAGCGGGTAGCAACTTATTCCATAGCTTTCAAGAATTTTCTCTGCCCACTGGTAACACGGCTTTTTTCAACAATGCAACAAATATTCAAAATATCCTGACAAGAGTCACAGGTAGTTCAATTTCTAATATTGATGGTTTAATCAGAGCTAACGGTACAGCAAACCTGTTTTTGATTAATCCCAATGGCATTATTTTTGGTCAAAATGCACGTTTAAATATCGGTGGCTCGTTTTTAGCAACTACAGCCAGTAGCTTTAAATTTGCTGATGGTAAAGAATTTAGTGCTGTACCAAATAACACAGCTACAACTTTACTAACCGTCAGTGTACCGATTGGTTTGCAATACGGCAGCAATACCGGAAATATTCAAGTACAGGGTTCTAATTTACAGGTATCTCCTGGCAAAACTCTAGCACTTATAGGTGGCAATTTACAGGTTAATGGAGGACAAATATTAGCCCCTGGTGGTCGAGTTGAATTAGCAGGAATTGCAGAAAATAATCATATTGGACTCAATCCGAATGATTCATTTCTGAGTTTGAGGTTTCCTAATGACGGGCAAAGAAAAGATGTATATTTAAACAACGCTGCCCAAGTTAGTGTTCTTGCTGGTGGTGGTGGTAGCATTGCTATCAATGCCCGGAATTTGAATCTGTCGGGTGCAAGTACGGTACAAGCAGGGATAGCATCAGGAAAAGGTTCTGTTGATGCAAAGGCGCTGGATATTGATATTAATGCCACAGAGGCAATTAATGTTGATGCCAGTATTATTTCTAATACAGTGCAGACAAAAGCTGTAGGCGATAGTGGCAATATTAATATCACTACTGGGTCGCTGGCTTTGACAAGTAACGGTCAACTGAGAACCACAACTTCTGGACAGGGAAATGCTGGCGACATTAATATATTTGCCCGTGATACGCTTCTTTTTGACCGAATGCGTAGTGATTCCTCTACTGGCACATACACCACAGTCGATTCACAAGCCGTGGGTAATGGTGGTGACATAAATATCACAACCGGATCACTCTTTGTCAAGAATGCTGCTGCAATTCTGGCTAGAACAGAGGGACAAGGAAATGCAGGCAATATCAATATAGCTGCTCGTGATACAGTTTCCTTTGATGGCGTCAGTTTCAATCTAGCAAACATTAGCGGCGCTGCTAGTTCTGTTGGCTCAACAAGCGTATCCAATGCTATAGGCAACGGTAGTACTATCACCATCACAACCGGGTCACTTTTTGTGACCAATGGCGCTCGATTGATTGCCAATACCTTTGGACGCGGTAACGCAGGTAACATAAACATACAGGCTCGCGATCGCGTTGTCTTTGACGGTTTTGGTCTGAATGGCTATTCTAGCGGTGCGGTCAGCAGTGTAGAAAATACAGGTATAGGTAAAGGTGGCAATATTAACATCACTACTAAGTCACTGAGTATCAGAAATGGTGCTGTTGTGGGTGCGAGGACTCGTGGCAAAGGAGATGGGGGTAATATTATCCTTAATGCTAAAACTTTAGAAGCTACTAACGGTGGACAAGTTTTTACTACTAGTTTTAGCAGCGGCAAAGCAGGCAGTATTACTCTCAATATCACCGATAGTGCTACTCTTGCTGGTACAGACCCCACCTATGTGACTCGACTTAGCCAATACACTCCAGTTATAGTTCCGAATGTCAGCCCTAGTAGTGGACTGTTTGCTAATACTTCTAGTACTTCCACAGGTCAGGGAGGAGAATTAATAATTAATACTGGCAAGTTAAATATTCGCGATCAGGCGCAGGTAACGGTTAGTAGTGCAGGATCGGGAGTTGCAGGTTCCTTAAAAGTCGATGCTGACTCAATTCGTCTTTTGAACCAAGGCAAAATTAGTGCAGATACTAGAGGCGGTGCAGGTAATATTAGGCTGCGATCGCACGACCTGATCTTAGGTAAAAATAGCAGCATTACTACTAATGCCACAGGTAGCAACACTATCGGTGGCAACATCAATATTGATACTGATGTTCTCGCTGCTTTTGCCAACAGCGATATCAGTGCTAATTCTGTTAATTTTTTTGGTGGTAAAGTCATAATCAATACTCAAGGTATTTTTGGTATCCAGTTCCGATCCTCACCAACCCCAGACAGCGACATCACCGCCACAGGTGCTAGTCCAGAGCTAAGTGGTACAGTGCAAATTAATACACCTGATGTTGACCCCAGCCAGGGATTAGAACAGCTGCGCGTCAATCTCATTGATGCTTCACAACAAATTGCTACTGGCTGCAAAAGAGATGACAAGCAAATAAGGGGATCATTTATTGTTACAGGACGTGGAGGTCTACCATCTAGTCCCACAGAACCGTTAATTACTGATCAAGTCCTAAGTGATTGGATATTACTTCCTGAAGCAAATCAAAACCAATCTAGAAGCAGACTTGAGGAACAACAAAGCCAAGAAGACAACTCTATAAATCCCCCGACTCAGATTGTGGAAGCTCAAGGCTGGATAATAAATCCCGATGGTGAAGTGGTATTAGTCGCAACTACACCGACTTTGACTCCTCACAGTTCCTCATTCACTCCTGTATCTTGTACTAACCTGAGTTCGACACCATTTCTTTGAAGACACAAGGTTGGCTTGAGGAACCCTAGTCGATAACTGTCTCCCCAATCTACGCAATTTTAGGTTTTTGGCTAACACCAAGCGTATTGAGGTGTAAACTGTTTATTACTTATATATCAATGCAATATATTGATTTTTGTACCCTAAAAATCAATTTTACTAAATCAGCCCTATGATAGATGTGAATCTTAAAATACCAGCAATCTAAGTGTTAAAAAAGCTACTTTTCTTATAACGTCAAAATAATAAATGTATCAGTTTTAACTCAGCATCAAAAGTTATAAATTTTACTAATATAAGTATTAATTCTTAAAAAAATGTCAAAAAAATAACATCTATTTTAGACTTTTTTCATAAGTTAAGTAGTTAATATTTCCTTAAAAATTGGTTAATAAACCTGATGACTACTTACTTTTACCCATGTGAGCATAATCAAAGTTTCTAAAAACAATATCAATGGGTAACAAAAAAAGTTTATCCGGAGGTAAAAATTAGAATAATGTAGTTCACAGAAACTACGATGTCATGTTCAGCAATAGTTGGTTGCTGATTATTATTTTCACAAGCCGTACATGTTCTTTTACTAGTATTAGTACGGCTAAAATTGTTGGCGTTGCATAATTGCGGGATGATTTTGGAATTTGCATAAAAAATAATCACCGTGTCATCGCATCTCCCCGTCTCCGTGTCAGCCTAAATCATCCCCTTATTCAGCAACGCCAAATTGTTAACAAAAATTTTTTTGATACATAAAGAATGCAAACATCTTACAATCTCACTTTTGTTGTACTCTCAATCCTTGTAGCAATAATTGGTTCCTATGCTGTACTGGGTATTTTTCCTACGCATACCCAGGGAGAAAATGAAACTAGATTTACAGCATTAACTACAGGTATATTGATGGGTCTTGGTATCTGGACAATGCATTTTATAGGAATGAAGGCTTTAAGCACAAAGGAAGAGATAAATTATGACATTTTAGTTACTACTTTATCAATTTTACCAGCAGCACTTGGAGCAAGTCTAGCATTTTACACACTTATTCCTAAAAAGATGAAACCTCCTTCTCAAAAGCGTTTATTCATAAGCGCTTTAATTCTGGGTATCAGCATTTCAATTATGCATTACACAGGAATGGCAGCAATGATGATGTCTGCAAGAATTAGCTATAATTCTTTTCTCGTCATATTATCTATTATCATTGCTTTTGCTGCATCATACATATCACTGAAATACTTTACTGTTTTAAGATTTTCACATCATGGTAATGTAAAAAAACAAACAAAATTTGTTCCAGCCATACTCATGGGTTTAGCAATTTCATCAATGCACTATACAGGAATGTTCGCTACAAATTTTATTCCAGACTATACAGTTAGTAAACATTCTTCGCTCTTACTAAACGAGTACTCTATGTATGGTCTCGCATTTTATTGTGCATTGATGCTAATTTTGGTTTCAGTGGTTGTTGCAGTCACAGTCACAAAGACAAATTGAGTGCGATTTGGGTGCATCTTTGAGACTGGATTGATTTTTAAAGTTTTTAATCTATCTACACGATTGGTAGTGTCTTAAGATAAGCAGGTATAATACTTTTATTTTGCTACTACACTAGACCACCTGAAAAATGTGCGATCGCAGATGTGTGAGGCAAAATCAATCTCTATGCTAACTATTGAATTTTGCACTTACCAAACTAACACTTAGTCTATTAATGTAATGATATTAGACAGTTATTAAATTCTAAAAAAATTCATGATATATCGAGTGCTAGGTATTGGTCGGCAATTTATTCTGTTGGCTGTGATTTGCTCGTTTATTGCTTCGCTCGCTGTTCTCATTTACGGTACTTGTCAAACATACAATGCAATTTTTCAGGCGATATTTGAAGGGGGAATTTCCAGCAACGGTGCAAAAAAATTGGTAGTGTCGCTTGTAGAAGTAATTGATTTATTTTTGCTGGGAACAGTATTTTATATTACAGCTTTAGGATTGTATGAATTATTTATTGATGATCGCATTAAAGTGCCAGAATGGCTGGAAATCCATAGTATTGATGATCTCAAAAGCAAGTTGATCAGTGTTATTGTTGTGCTGTTGAGCGTGTTATTTTTAGGACAAGCGGTTTCATGGAATAATAATTCCAATCTCCTCCCTTTCGGAGCAAGTGTTGCATTAGTGATCGCCTCTTTAACTTATTTTTTAAGTGGAAAGAACAAGAAGTTTAGAGGAGAGTAAATAAGCCTTGCTAAAGTTTAAGCCTTGGCTAGCTTCTATTGGTTGTCTGGCTATATAAGTTGTCAAGGCTTGAGGTGTGGCGATCGCATCATCCAAGTTTTTTGTTGAAATGCTTGCTTGGTTTTTACCCCAGCCTTACCCCAGTTGTTTCCTAAAACTACTCAAAATCACCCTAAACATTTTCCCAATTTTTGGAAATCAACCATACCATCAAATTAAAAAAGGGCTTAAAAGTCCTGAAACAGTTACATTTTTTGAAGGCGGCACCCGGATTTGAACCGGGGGATGGAGGTTTTGCAGACCTCTGCCTTACCACTTGGCTATGCCGCCACATTCACAGAATCCCATCATACCAAAATTTAATAGAGAATTACACCCCCAAAAGCATAAATATTTTTGGGGATGAGTAGAAACTAAATTTTTACTTCATCAGCGAAACTTTGCCAGCGAACAAAGTGAAATGGACCAGCCACAGATCCCCAGATATGTTCATCAGTTTCAGGATCACGTCCCCGATCAAGGCTAATAAATTTTTCTTCATTAATCTCAAATTCACTATCAAGGTAAGTTTTGTAACCTTTACGAAAGACAATACAGGCTTTTCCTGGCTCTACCCTACCTTTGAAGCCATTGCCAGTCCATTCTACAATCATGTTGCAGCCTGGTAATTTTTCCAAATCATCGACGCTTAGTGTTTTGAGACGTTCGGTATTACGAGATGCACCGTAGAATCTTTCTTCTTCTTTAACAGTATAGTTTTCGATCAGAATGTGATCCTCTGTACTCAGCAACTTTAAAACCCGCATCCGATAGGGATCATTAAGCATGTAATCGTAAGCTTGCTCCACAAAAAAACTTACCCCCGATAGCAACTCTGAGGGAAGGGGACGCATACACACACGGATATGAGCGTAAAAAGGTGGATTTTCAAAAGCTTGTTCTTGATTGCTAAAGTCTGCTGCCATTAAGCGGGCTAAGGTAGCAATATCTGTAGAGCTAGTCATTACAAAAAATACACTTGTTGTTAATATTTATCTGCGAGTATTTTAAAACTTTGAGTACGCTTTCCCATATCTTGCTTGAAGCTGATTGTGTCAACTACTAAAAACAGTCGCCATAGGGCATTGGGAAACTTTAAACGGACATGGAGAGACTGTAAGACTACAAAGCACGCCAGTTTCTGTGAAGTGTCAAGCAATCCTCGCTCATGCACGGACGAGCAGGTATGTCAATCATACCAAGCTCTGTAGCGATCGCTTCCAAATAATTGGCGATCGCGGTAGAAGCTGGATGACACTTCTAGAATCTTGGCTCATGTCGCTGCTTCTGGTAGTTTTGTTAAGTTGTCCCAAGCTGTTGGAGAAAATTGATGTTTAATTCTAGTTTCTCTCCTAACCATAGAGCATGGTTTGTATGATCTTTCACATCATCCCCCGTTTCAGGATGGACAAGAATATCCAATCCTTCACGATTGAGCATTAACCAGGGAACAACTTTGCTAAACTGTTCCGGAGAGAATGCAACTTGATACATCGATTTTGGATGTGGGCCAATAGGTTTATCGTGCCAACGTCCAAGCATCACATCAAAATTACTCAACCCTTCGCGTACACGTGCAGCCGTTTCACGAGTTGCGGTATCGAAGTAAACATGCGCGTGAAAACCAGTGATTTTAACGTTATCTTGTTGAGCTTCTTGCATCACTTTTATTCCACTTTAGTAATTTATAAAAGAAGGGAACAGGGAATCCCGTTCCCTCTAAATAACATTTATAATACCGAAGTTTTATTTTCGGTTGTCTGGATAAATGGCTCAAACTCTCTTTGAGGAGTCCATTGGATTGCTCCATCTTTTCCTGTAAAGTATAGTTTGGTTTGACCTTGGCTAATTTCTGACACAGCTTTTTGATCAATATTTGCGCTAGTGGCGATCGCTACTTGTGGTTGCAATGTCGTCACAAGTTCTTTTAAAGATTCGCCAGAACACCATAAAACTTGTGGACGGGGTATTCCTCCTGTTTGTACTAATTGACGTACTTCTGTAGATTTAAAATCACCTACAATTAACCAAGATTGACCTTGAATTTGTATTTGTAATATTGGTGATTCTTGATTAATTAATTGAGCAATAATGACATCGGTAGTAACTGTTTGACCTACAGGTAAAGCTTGGTAAACTCCCTTTTGTTTTTGTACTTCTTGTTGAATTACCTGACTAATGAGAAGATTTTCAGAAGTGGGAGCATAATCATAGAAAAATTTGATTGGTAGATTTTGCATCACTTCTAACCAACTATTGTTATTACCTTTCTGTTGAAAACCTGATGCGATCGCCCAATCAATTTTATTTATTCCCTGTTGTTGCAAAAACGGTAATATTGTAAATCTTCCCGTTCCTTCATCGCCACTATTAATCAGTGTCACTTTACCTTGATTTTGCACAACAATGACGGGTTGAGCATCAGCTGCTAAAACCGTAATCCGAAATAATGTGTTAGAAGAATACCAAACCGGAATCAATACCAAACCAAAAGTAATAAAAAAGGCAAACCACCACCGTTTTTGCCACCAATTTATCAACCAAACTGATATTATGAGTCCATAAATAGCAAATAATTGCCAAATACCAATTTTCCCGACTGCATAAGAATTTCCTGGAAGATTGCTAAAAAAATCTACTAAATTGATTAACCAATCACTAGGGTAATTTAAAACTCCAGCTACAGTACTACCAGCATCTGGAACAACCAACGCAACAACTGCACTAATAATTCCACCTATACTAATAACTGAAATTAAAGGTGTACTAATAATATTTAAGAAAAGACTATAAGTTGGTACAACTCCAAATACAAACAGTTGGAGTGGTAAAGTCCAAATCATTGCAGCGAGAGGAACAGCAATTAAAGAAGCGATCGCTGGTGGTAGCCATTCCAAACGTTGAGTCAATGGTGGAACTGTAACTATTAATCCCAGGGTTGCTAAAAAACTTAACTGGAATCCTAAATCCCAAATCCACAAAGGATTAAATAATAATAATATAGTTGCAGCAACTAGTAATGACCCCAGTTGTTTGACTTTGCGCTTTAACCCTAAAGCAATTAAAGCTGCAAATCCCATAATTACAGCCCTTAATACCGCAGGTTGGAAGCCTGTTAAACAGAGAAAAACAAGTAAAGCTAAACTACCAAGGGTTATTTGTGTTGATTTTTTAAAGCTTTTTGTCAACCCCAGTATTACACCCAAAATCAACGAAGTTTGAAATCCAGATGCTGCTAAAGCATGAGCTAAACCAGCTTGGACAAAAGTATCACGAATATCATAAGGTAAATCAACAGCTTTGCTACCCAAGACCATTGCACTCACAAGTGGTCCTGCTGGGATACCTAATAATTTAACTTGCGATCGCACAATCCTTTCTCTAATTTGCCACCATCCCCATGAAGGTTGTTCTTCATCCAACACATTTACCAATCGTCCCACCAAACCAGCAAATGCGCCTTCCTGTTGCAGATATTTCTGAAAATCAAAAGCGCCAGGGTTGGATGGTGGTTTTGGTTTATATAAAATCCCAGTAATTGCTACTTCTTGGCCAGGGTACAATCCAGTAGCCTGAAGTATAGGCACTGTGACATACAATTTACCCGTCACACCTTTACCTAAACCTACTGGACTCTTATCATTTTTAACTTCATCTAGCTTAGTTGCTTCTAACCAGAATTGTCCCCTTTGGCTACGAGTGAGTCGTGGTGTACTTATCACCTCACCCCGCACAATCAAAAGTTGCTCTTGATTACTATTTTCTGGTGGGACAAATTTACTAATATCGTTTACCCCTGCTTGGGGAACACGCAAGGGAAAATGTAAGGTTGCTAGCAACCCCACTACCCCAGCAATTAACCATACTCTGAAGTGGGGGATATTAGATAATTGTGGTGCTGTCTTGCTTTTTGCTAGAACTTTTTGTAACCTTAAGCGTCGTCTTTGCAAAAAAACTGCTATCACCACACTGAGAAGCAGTATCCAAACTCCACCCCAAGGAATTGCTGTAAACAACAATCCAAGAATATAGCTAAGACAAATAATTACACCACTGATTTGAATCATGAGACTATATGTAAAAAAATTAGCGCCTCACGCCTTGAATTAAACTAAGTATAAATGTAAAAAAGTCCACATAAGTGGACTTGAAATACTTGATTGCGATCGCCCTTGCTTGATTCTACTCAACATCTGAACAATTTCGTTTGCTTTTCACCTGGTAAGTAACTTGCACTAATCCAGAGTTATAGTTTTTCACATCTTGTAATTCCAGTGGAGTCTCTATGCTTGGATCTTTCACAATGAGGGGAATACCGTCCCCAAGAATAATTGGGTGGATTGATAGAATTAGCTCATCAACAAAACCATGTTTCATAAAATCATGAATAGTCTTGCTTCCTCCCACTAGCCATATATCACCACCAGGAGATTGACGTAGTGTACTGATGAATTCCTGTAAATCACCTCCTACAAATTGTACGTTCTCGTCGGTTTGACCAGATAAGCTTGTAGATAAAACAATACCTTGCTTATCTTTGTAAGGATATTCACCAAAACCAAGTAATTGCTGATAAGTTTTATTACCCATAATCACTGTATGAATTTGGGTAATAAACTCGCCATAACCATAGTCTTGATCAGTAAATAACCAATCCACATCACCTGATGTTCTCGCGATATATCCATCAAGACTGGAAGCAATATACAACCTTATTTTTCGCATGAACTTTAGAAAGACATACCCAAATTTAATCCCAGTAAAGCGTGAACTAGCATCAGACACAGTGCAGTGCTACCCAAGTATGCATGAAGTGCGCGTAAACTAGGTTTATTACCACCGAACTTACTTAAAGAAATTACACCGTTGATCCCCAGCAATAACAGCAAAATTGAACCAGTCCAAAAGTGAGGACTTTCAAAAATTGGGTGGTGCTGCATTACCAGGGATAACACTCCCCCCGTGTAACCCAACGCCATAAATAAAAACATCCACGGTGCAAGTTTGCGATGCTCACTGCGACTTTTCAACGTAACTTCTTTATCTTCAGCAAGTCGTCCTCGCCAACCAGTAAAGCCAACAAAACTACCCATAACAAAAATGACAATCCCCATCATCGCCGGATGTCCCCAATGTACAATCGGTTCGGGAACTCCTAAAGAACGGAACCAAGCTGCTATAGGTTCTAAAATCTCAGTCAAATTCAACATTTATATTTCACAGCCTTCTCATAGCGAAACGGTACTACCAGTTACTTTGCCAAAAATACCACTCAAACATCTGCCGTTTTCAACAATGGAAAACCTAACTTTTCTCGCTGTTCCACATACATTTGTGCCACCTTACGTGCCAAATGTCGAATTCTGCCAATGTAGCGAGTCCGTTCCGTAACAGAAATGACACCTCTTGCATCCAATAGATTAAACGTGTGCGAACACTTCATCACATAATCTAAACTGGGTAAAACCAACCCTTTCTCTGTTAATTGTTGCGCCTCTTGCTCATACATATTAAATAGAGTCAGCAGCATTTCTGGATTAGAGGCTTCAAAGTTATAAACGCATTGCTCTATCTCGCCTTGGAGGTGGACATCACCATAAGTAATGTTGTCTGTCCATTGGATCTTAACCATAGCCTCCACTCCTTGGAGATACATCGCTAAACGTTCCAATCCATAAGTAATCTCAATCGAGACTGGACGACAATCGATTCCTCCACATTGTTGAAAGTAGGTAAACTGAGTGATTTCCATACCATCTAACCACACTTCCCAACCAGTACCCCAAGCACCTACAGTTGCATCTTCCCAGTTATCTTCCACAAACCTAATATCATGCTCTTCCGGACGGATACCCAAAGCTCTTAAAGAATCAAGATAAATTTCTTGAATGTTCTCAGGGGAAGGTTTAATCAGTACTTGGTACTGATAATAGTGTTGAAATCGATTTGGGTTTTCACCATATCGTCCATCAGTAGGACGACGACAAGGTTCAACATAAGCTACAGCCCAAGGTTCTGGTCCTAATGCTCTTAAAAATGTGTGGGGGTTTTTGGTTCCTGCGCCCTTCTCAATATCATACGGTTGAGCAATCAAACATCCGTGTTGACCGCCAGGTCTCTCTGAAAGAGACTCGCTCCAAAATTTGTGCAAAACCTGTATCACAGACTGAAAATTCACAACAATCCTTCCATAAAGTCAACATAACCTAACCCATTGTTGCTTAAAGTCGTTATTACAAGCAGCTTTTAAGCCTTAAAAAAATGAAGAAAAAATTTTTTGCAATGTAGTTGACAAAGATTAGGAGAGTAGCTACTATAAGAAAGTGCCAAAACGAGCAAGGCGCTGCAAAGCGAAGGCATCGAAGGCATCCGAACCTTGAAAACTGTATAGTTTGAAAGCATTATACACGAAATAGCCTACGTCAATCAACAAATAGACCAAGGCTGAGGTCAAAAAAGAAG
>JANBVI010000033.1 GCA_024239075.1 Fischerella sp. CENA71
TTCACCAGCGTCATGTTGCTGCGTTAAGTCCCTACGTGAATAGGCATATCAAGCGATACGGTGATTATGTAGTGAATTTACGTAATATTCCTCAACCTTTGGAAGTGGCGATTTCTTTACCCCCTGAAATCTTTGAAACCTAGATATAGCAAGCATTTCCAGACCATCTTGCCGAAAATTACACGTATCTCGGCTCAATACCTACTACTCAAGTTTTAGCCTGAAGCTATACCGTACTTGGACATCCGCCCAGAGGTAGAGTCGAGCGATAGCGGCAACGAGTTCGGGCAGCAACACGACTCATCGACTAAAACCCCGCCCTGGTTGCTGATGCTGAAGCATTTCTCGCTGCTTCGCTTCAATCAAAATCTCATTCCAAGTCAAACCAGACGGTTCAATTCTTTTAGCCTGGGGGAGCATTTTTTGAACGACTTGCGCTGTTTCATTGCCCTGCGAATCGTTATTAAATGCCAAACCGATTCTGTTGACATTTTTGAGACATTCAAGGGGCAACAAGTTCGGGTCATCCACTACCATGTACATTGTTTTAACTGGTGGTTGCCCCTTATGTGACCTCAAATCACATACTGCCAACGACAGCGCATCAATGGGTGAGTCACACAAAAATACTCTCTCGATTTTCGACTCTGGCTCTCCACCCAAATTTATATGAAACCAACCCTCTGAGCGTTTGGTGTTGTCGTACTCCAAACAGCGATTGTCTTGCCGATGGGTGTCCCAAACAAGTGCGCCTGATTTTTCACCATTTAGAGAGCGCTTGATAAACACAACATTTCGCTGCTGGTCTATGTAACCCAACCCTTTGCGATGTAATGTTTCCACTAAATTTGATGAGATACCGCGTTTTTGAGTGAGGTAATTTTGTAAAGCTGGCCATAGGCTCTCATCCTCTGCTGGGGACGTGAACTGCGGTTGTCTAAGGGAAAGTTGCTGTTGTGATTCTTCTTGTAAGTGTGCCAGTTGATTGTTAGCGATTAGAACTAATGCTTCAGCTTCATCAGTAGTCCATCCGGCGGGGCTAGCTTTCAAAATTTCTTCAACTTCAAGGGTTGACCTATCATCTTTTAGCGCCTTAAAAGTAACTTTTTTATCTCGGTCTGTGACCAATTCTTGCTCAAGTCCAGCACTGTAATATTTGTATAGCTCTACTGATTGAGCCTGGGTTAGAAGCTGTTTCTGCTCAATCTCAAGGAGAAGCTTTTGTGTCTGTTCAAGGGATGCTGGTTTCACTCTATTTAATAGCAGCTGCTCAATGCGCTCATCATCCCGTTGTGGCTGGTAGTCAATTTCTTTATGTTTTTGTAGTCCTGGGAATGTATAAGCAGGCCCCAAAGATGTACCGCTAAATTTTTGGTCATTCCACGAGTAAGAGATGCCTTTACTTTTACCGTTGCGTGTTAAACCGTGACGCACTTCTACACCCAACAGTTGCAATCGTTCAATCAGTTGGGGCATGGTCGGTTTGTCTACTGTGGCGCGGTCGATTAGTTCAATTAACTGAGTTTTGATTGGCTGTTCTGGGGCTGTGTCTCTTAAACCCTGTTCATATTCCTGTTGTTCTCTCTCAAGTCTTCGCTGTTGTCCTATGCTGGGGGCGCGGTTCAGTTTTTCTTTACTACTTTGAGTCTGCTGTAAACTGTACTCTAGTTCTAGTTGGCGAATAATTTTTTCTGAGCGCACATACTCCCAGCTATCACTGGTAATCTTGCCGTCGTCCAAACTAATTCTGCTGGCGCAAATGTGAATATGATCATGGTCACGGTCGTTGTGGCGGTAGATGGCATATTGGTTGGCTGTGTAGCCCATCGCTTCCATATACTTGTCGGCAATTTCGCACCAAGTATCGTTGTCTAGTTGTTCGCCTGGAGATAGTGAGAGGGAAACATGGTGAACTACTTTTTCTGCTTGTGGATTAAGTTGTCGAGACAGTCGAAATTCTCTGGCTAATTCTCTGGCATTTGTGCCAAACATATTGCCGCCAATTAAAGATGACTGTTCTCGGCTAGAGAGATAGTCGAGGAGTCCACGAAAGCTTTTGCCTTTGGTTTGGTTGCCAATCATTTTTACTCCCACTCCTCCGAATCTTCTTCGTCGTCAATATCGTCCTCATCAGTGGGTTCGGTTTCGATTTGGGACAGTTCTCGACCAATTTGTTGTAGGAGTTTTTGCAGTTGTTCTAATTGTTGTGGTGCTGCGGGTGGGTGCAGTCCCATTTTAATAGCTATGTGGGTGGCTCTGGTGAGTTGGTTGATGTTGTTGCCAATGCGGGATAGTTCTCGGTAAGTTGCTAGGGTAATTTTGCTCAGTCGTTTGGGCAGTGGTTTTAACAAAACACTGCGTCTGGTGAATTCAGCTATTGATAGTCCCGCGTCTTGCGCTTTTAGCTTGATCATCTCGTGTTCGATGGCGTTAACACGAGCTTCTAACATTTTGGTACGAAGCAGGTTTTTTGACTTTTTTGGACGCATAACTTCTTGAAGCTCTTGTGGCTGGGGAAGCTGGGAAAGAAAGAGAGTTATTTCTCAAACAATTATTTCTCCCCCCGCTCCCTCTGCTCCGCCTGCTGCCCCTGCTTGCCTGGCTCAGATAAATTTTATTCACCAAACGAGATACTAGAGGGGGTTTCCAAAGGGGGATGCTTCCCACTTTGGCAAGCCTGTCGTCCGAGCGCAGCGAGGTTTGGCGAAGCCAAAAGACACGGCTTGCTTTCCACCCACTTTTGGAGGAGGGGAAAAAACGACTGGAGGCACGCTGGACTACACAATGAGAGAACCGGGGGGTCTTCACGGGCGGCACGCTTACGCTGTTTCGATACTGTAAGCACTTGAGATGACTACAGCATTTTTAACTTTTTTAGAATTGAATTTCGCTACCTCTAGAAAATAGTAGATTAGGGGAGAGATTGCAATCAGCATCAATTTAACTTAATGAGTATGGGTAAGCAGAAAAATAATGAGCGAGTTCCTCTAAACAAGATTGATGAGGCGATTAATATTCTTCAGGATTTGGAACCGAAAGAACGCTCTGAAATTGCGGCTATTAAGACTGTGCGTCAAATGAGGAGGTATATTGAGAAATTGACCTCTGATAAGTACGGCTATACTTATGACGAAGTGTCAGAGATGCTCAAAGGTTTGGGCATTAATCTGAGCGGCAGTAGAATCAAATATTTAATCGGTGAGTTGAACAAAAGCAGTCGTCGCCCTTTGAGGACACCATCAAGTGGCGACAACATAGAAACATAACAGCACCCTAGTTTTAGTCTTTGGGCAGACCAAGTTAGTCACACACTAGGAGTTAATATGGGAGAAGCGAAACGACGTAAGAAGTCAGACCCCAATTGGGGTAAATCCAAAGGATTTAATCATCCCAACAAACCTAAAATCACCTACTTGACTAAAGAACATTCCGATTACCAAACCGCCTTTGACATTAAAAATGCTCACTACGCTGATAAATCTCGTGTTTACCTTGTCCGCTTAGATTATGCCGACGGTGAGTATTTTGTCGGTGCAGTCAACACATTCTTAGTCGGTACTGAAATTACAGTCAACGCCATCTGGACTCCCTACCCCAACAGCAAACGCACAGGTCGAGAAATTCTAGACAGTATCCGTCGAGATATTGGTTTAAAAGCTAGAGACGAAATGTTCCAGTCAAATGCTGTGCTGCTCAACTTTGAATCTGACTGAACAAAAGCGTTAAATTTCGGTTGATTGGGTGACGCACCAGAGCGCCTTTTTTGGCAGTAAGTTTTTTCGGAGGCTGGAATGCTTGTCTTACCGATAAATTTTCTAACGTCACCGTCAAATCACAGCTCTGTTGCACTCCTTGCAACGGCTCTTAGAATAAATTCATCATTGTAAATTTCTGTGGGCAAACACTCAAGCGCAGCCATTAGCAGAGCAGCCCTAACTTGAGGACTACAAAAGTGCAAAACTCGGCGCATCGCTTTACTACCAATAACTTTGGCAACTTGCGCCACTTCGTCTAACACATCCGAGGGTAATAATTCTGGTTCTTTGCATAACATGGGGAAATATTCTCGTGCTAGCCACTGTTCGTCTTCGCCCAAGTCTGTGAAATTTTTATTACTACCGCTATAAAGAGTGTCTAATAGCAGGAGTAATATTTTTTTAAAGCTAGCCCAGCCGCCAAAGCGTTTGGTAAATCGGCTCACCCAGGCTTGGCTGATGTTGGCAATTTTAGCTACAGCCGTTTGGCCAATTTTCTGCCCTGATTCCCAAAGCTGTGTGAAGGCATTCACCAAAGCCTGCCCTGTTTGTTGAACGCTGTTGCCAGCTTCAGGGCAAATTTGGGAGGCATCAACACTCTCTAATTTCCCGCCTGGTAGTTCGCTTAAAAGGAAACTTAGGTCATAGTCAGCGCAGAAGTAAAAAGTAAGTTCTTCAGTTGGGCGACGGTGAGCGCGTAATCGCCCAATCTCTTGGATAATTTCGGCATTGATCAATTCAATGAGATACTTTTGGAAAATGCTGTTAGGATCTTCCAAGTTAACTGGTTCACCAGTCATAACTTGAAAATGGGCGGCTAGGAAGCCGATGTTTTGGTAGGGAATGCCAAAACTAGCAAGAGCATCAGCATTGCTAAACCTGTTAACACCACGACCATCGACAAAGTGACCGTATTCAATGCGGTCTTGTGCCTCAGATGCAATTTGTTTCCACTCGATAATGCCGAGTTGTTTGTGAAGCAGTTGCAATGCTTTTTTGAGGGCATTAACACGTTCGGTTAAGGAGTCTGAGCGATTTTTGGAGAGTTTACCTAATCCAGTGACGTTAACCACTTTTAAATTGCTGTAGTCAGGGCGTGTCTGCTCGATGACTAATACGGGTTTGTGGTAGTTAAGTTTCAATTTCAACTGGTAGGGTTTAAGGGTGGCATCAAGGTAAATATTAAATTTGGCAGAGTTCGCCAAGTCAGTATGCTTGGTGTCGCGACGATAAATACTCAGTACACCCCATTTGCACCCTAGAGAACCATCACCCTTCCAAGCTTCGAGGAAATCAGGAAACCAGTATAAGGGTAAATCAAGAAATTCTCTACCAGCTTTTTTGGCGCTGTCTTTAACTATTTGTTTGGCAGCATAACGGGCGGCGGCACTTTTTTTAAGTTGTTGATCCGCATCAATGTCAATAGAGTCTAAATCAGAGAGAAAATCTAAATCAGGTTCTAAGACTTGGCGAATCGCTTCAATGTCTAAATCAGTAGGGAATTCTCCAAGTAGCGCTCTTAATGCAGCATCATCAAAGCCGTAACGGGAAGGCGGCTTAATTTCTTGGGTGAGAAGCGTACGCAAAGTCTGTAAAACTGGTTGGAGTTTTAACCATTGCTCAGTCGGTAAGCCGCTTGTAGCTAATTTGGCAACGGTAGTATCGAAATCGCTCACTTTCAAGTCAACTGACCGCACAGGCTTAATAAGTGTACCAGCTTCTTCCCAAATGCGCCCGACGGTGAAAGGTTGGCCAGCCGCATTAGTTAAGTCAACCGGGGTAGAGTCGGGATGCGCTCTGAGTTGGGAGTAATGATGAATTACTGTACGTTTCTGGTTTCGGAAGCCGAAACCAGGGCCGGAAGCAAAACGACATTGATTTTTCAGTGAACAACCGTCACAGATGGGGCTAATAGAACTTTCTTCAAAATCCAAACTGACAAAGTTTTTATCACGAAATGCGCCAAATAAGTGAGTTCTGTGACAATTAGCATCAGTGTCGGCAGTTTCACCCTCTTTTGTCCACAGTTTAAAGTCCTCGCCCATTGGAGTTTTGCGGGTGGGATCTAGTTTAAAACCGTTGTGCCGCACTGGTAGGTCAACAAAGTTTGCCTCGATGGGCAGTGTTGAGGGGTTTCTGTGGTTGGCATCCTGGTAAATTAATTTATCAATACCGAATTGGGCGGCGGTCAGTTGTCCGGCATTGTGAGACTTGCCAAGCCCAGGATGAGAATTATCTAAAATTTGCGTCCAGCCTTTAGAAATAGCTTCCACCCATGCGGCAATATGTTCCTCTGGCTGGCACACGAGCGAGATATCGCTATTAACTTCGTTTCTTAGTGGAATATTGCCCGGTTTGTAGATAATTACATTACGTAAATTATTGTTAATTTCTGTTAGTGGTGGTGGTGATGCTGGTGCTTTAAACCCCTTAAATACTTCTGCAACAGGTGCTAGAGCCTGCTTTAATAAATTTTTGAAGCTGGTCAAGTCTTCTTTAACTCGTCCAAGCTCCCACTGTTCACGGCTAATTAGTCCTTTAAGGGGCTGATGTGGCTCATTTGCATTGTCCCCAAAAAAACGGGCAGGCTTAGAAACCCCGTTATTAATAACTGGGCCAATTGAATATTCAATAAAAGCCTGCCCGTTTTTTCTACGTGGAAGACCCTCATACTGCCTTTGCGGGAAGCGGAAGCCGTACTGCTTGGCAATGTGAAACAGTGTTCCAATCGTGATCCCCGCACGTCGGAAACTGCGAATTTTAGCGCGGATGTTCCAAGTTGTACCTTTAATGCTGGGCGACCACTTTTCAGCAATGATTTCGGCTTCGGCTGGGCCATAGTGATTTACCAAAGCCATCAGCACTTGACGGCATTCGTCGTAATTGCCACTGCCAGGGGTGCGCGGTGGGATGAATGAGAGTGCTTGTTGGATCAGCTGGTCGAAGTAAGAGCCTTCAACGTCGGAAAGGGAGCGAAACTGTTTGCGCCTCTCCTCAATTTCAGTAATACGCTGCTGGTACTCTTCCCTCTCCCTTTGTGCTGTGGCGATTGCCTCAGTTACCCATAGAGCTGGTAGTGTTGCTTCGGCGTTGACCAAGAGAAATTCTGCTTCTGTGTTGCCATAAAAAACACGGCTGGCATCCTTACATGCTGGGTCATGGGGTAACTGCTGCATCAGAAACCGTGTACAAGCTTCTATCGTATCAGCACCCTCAACGTATTGGGGCAGAAGGAAAATCAACCGAAATTTATGCCAGTCTGGTTTGTGGCTCTTGGTGGTATAAATTAAAGCACAGTGTTTTTTGATGAAGGGATGGGCTAAAGCGGATTCAATTGTTAGTTGGTGTTTGTAAACCTTGATAGAATTGCCGTACTCGTCCTTAATTGGCTTGCCGGACTCATCACGGGCGACATCGGAATTATCAATATCGAGTAGCAACCATTGAGAACCGATGACATTGGATTTACTGCGCCATTTTCCGCCTAATAAGCCAGCACAGATGGCGTGACCTGCTTTAATGTGTTGCTGGACATCTTCTAGAGTGCCTTCTGTATCAATGAAGTTGGCGGCAAGTTTCTTAAAGTCCCAGTCTTTGTTTTTTCCTGTCGCGTTATACGCGAACTTGATTTTACTACCTTCAACAAGGTCTTGTTCTATCTCAGGGGTTGAAGCGGTTTGTTTAGCAGCTGCTTCTTGTGCTTCTACCGAATTATAAAATTGTTGTAATTGTGGCATTTCGCCCATCCTCCAGTAAGTGTATTGGAGGAATTGGGGCTATCCTTAACAGTAATCTTTTATACAAACCTTCGGGAATATAATCTTCTAAAATTCCTGAGTTGCTCTTTCTATCTGGGTAGCCACTGTTACAATGGCTTAATCCGACAAAAGTTAAGATAAAATTACTATTAGGGATATTAATCAGGCCGTCGAAAAACCCGATACCCCAATTCCAAATTGAATAAAAATCTGAAAACCTCGCTGTCCTCTCGGGACGCGGGGTTTTCGCCATGTGCGCTTACTCGTATCTGGCTAACCAAGCCCTAACAAATTCGGTTACTTCCTCCTGTTGAATAACAAACGCAGTACCTTTTCTCCTGAGAGTTAGGATTTTCATACTTCCTACCTCACCATAAAGATGGTCATTGTGATTTAGAGCCGCCTCAGTTGGATGCCATAAGACCAAAACTTTAGCCGTTGGTGTTTTTGTAGCCTCCCTTGAAGACATCCCAAATAAGTCTCTGTTCTTGTTCAGCCACTTCTCGTAATCTGACAACTCAACTAAAGGGCAAGGTTTCCACACTTTTAGTCCATGCTTGTTTTTCCTCTTGACTTGCAAAACCTCTCTGGCTTCGTTGTAGACTACTTCCCTATCTCCAATCGAACGAATGGAGATAAACAGATGTGTCCTTTTCGGAAACCGTAAAAACAAATCGATAGGGTTTTTGTCTTCGATTTGAAGCACGGGAAAGATTTGTATTCCCTCGCTTTTAAACTCATCCAAAAGCAGGGCTGTTAATCTTTCCAACCGCGCAAGTTTTTCAACTCGTACTAACGGCTTGTAAGCTAATGCAAAAAGAACCCAGCCTAACGGATGAACCATGCCGCATGTAGCAAGCGCAGCACCACCAGCTGCTAGAGCCACAGTAGACTCATAGTCTTTCGCCTCCCGAATCATCTCTAACGCCGGTTCGTTGTGCGGCGGGAGTTGAAAATCGTTTGGTGGGTCTTTTACGGCTAACATTGGCGACATTAAGAATTAATTAATGACGTGAAATTAATAGTTTTTTTACAAATGCTGGTGCTTGACACTGCCTGAACTAACTAATAACCATTTATTAGATTATTCCAAAGAAGCATCAAAAATTTTACTAAAACTACTGAGTAATATTGCTCATCCCTCACTCCTGCCATTGCCATTGCGCGGTTCATATCTCAGATAACGCCAAATATCGCGGATTTCTCTGCTGTTGTCAGCAATGAGACGCAGTGTCTCAGTAGTGCTTGTAGTAAGGGCATCTACACGACTACCAAGCTGATTCATTTGGTTTGTGAGGTTGGCGATCGCTCCCTCAATCCGAATGAGTGCTTCATCATGGCGATTGAGAGTTTCTTGTTGGCGATCACCCCTAGATGTTTGTTGTGCTAGTAGCTGGCTAATTTGGGCGGTTAGAGGTGCTAGCTGGGTCAGTATCTCGTTGTGAGTTGCCAGACTTGCTTCTATTCGATTTAGGCGATCACCTGTGGGTGGGGAGGATTCAGTCATTTTTTCTTGTCGGCATTGATTTTTGTTTTAATCCATTCTTCTATAAGTGTTCGTGTTTTCTCACTCATATTCGTGTTTTCTCTCGCGCACCAGACTTTAAATTCAGTTCGTAATGACTCAGGAAGAAAAACACGAAAGCTTACAGTTGTTTCATCTTGCTTTTCGGTTGGCATATATAGGCTATGTACATCATTAAACCTATAATGCCCTGCTTCTGTAATCTTGAGTATATGTCGTTTGGTTCTTACTGCATAAAACTCCTTCTTGACATTGATGACCTATGTGAACTACATTATCAGATACAAGGCTAAAGTGCCAGAGAATTACGCTAATAGCAACACAAGGTTGAAGCATCTGCAAAACTTTGATAACTCCATAGAGCGGTAGTCATTCCGCTCACTCATCAACATGTCTGCGTAAGGAGCAAACAAATGCGAGTCAGTATTAGACAACCATTGCAGCCATTTATCAATGCAAAAGCTCAAGAGTTGGGCATTAGCGACGCTGGCGAGGTGGTTAATTATCTGTTGTTGCAGATAATGTCAAAGCTAAATTCTTCCGAAACTGGCACAGCAAGCAAAGCACCCAATTCTCAGTAAGTTTCTAAAAATGTCATCAGTACAAACTGCCCAAACAATTTCTAAGAATGTCTAGGCTAAAACCTAGCTCTTTTTAATCGAAAGCTTAAGACGGCGCTTACGACTGCCCTCACTGTCCACTAAAAAACTTAAGTGAGTATTAGTTACTAGTTGCTGATTACACTAGAACTCTAACCAAATTTTTTCACTTTATATAGGCTGTTGAGTTTTGTTGTTGCGTTGCGTTGTAGTGATTAATTACGTTCGTTGCATCCTGTCGCAACAAGTGCAACGGCGCTACAACTCATGCAACAAAGCTATTCTCTCGTGCAACTGCTTAGGTTATTACAGCCTATTCAATCAGAGCTAGATACTAAGACGATGACGAGTTTTTCATCACATATATACGTAGGTGTGCGTATGTGCCAGTGAGGGCAGCGCTAAGGATCTGTTAAGCACTCACTTAAACCTCAGCTAACAAGTAGGTAAGCACATGGCAAGAACAAAGAAATTAACACCAGATGAATCCCAAGTGGTAGAAGATACCACAATTAATGACTCTCAACAGGAACAAGCAGCAGCCCTAAAATCTCGTAAGGTCTTACCTAAGAAAGTTATTACGTTAATTCTGGATGCTGCACGGTCTAGCACCAAGTTTTTAGTGATTGATGACGAGGGGCAAGTTATCGAATGCCCTAAACTTCCCTCTGTGTTTGCAGAATTGCAGAACCCACTACACCAAGAGTTAGGGGCTTACACCGTTGGTTTAAAACTTGATGCTTCTAAGGGGAAACCAGATGAGAAGCCTACAGAAGAAATCAAGCATTACGTAGTAGGCGAACGCGCTCTATTAGAGGAAACTTCTACGGCAATGACAGATAGTCATGATAACAAGCTGAATTATTTCTATCTGTTGGCATTAGGGGCTATTACTGCAATACCTGACTTGCATGAACTGTCTACGGGAGCAAGTGAAAAATCTCGCACACTGACTTTAAAAATGGTTGTCTTGTCCTTAGCAGATGGTAAGACGCTGTTAGACCAGCTTAAAAAATGCCGTTGGATCAAGGTAAATGGTGTTAAGTATCGGCTTAATTTTTTGTTCAACCAAAGTTTGTATTTTGCTGAGGGTTACGGTTCCGCAGTTTGGGCTAAGTCTGAATTAGTAGAACACCAAGACATCACTATTTTTGATGTCGGTTTTGGAACTGCCTGTCAGACATCTTATCTTTGCACTGGGAAGTTACCACTAAAGAGAACAGTTGAGACTAACGGGGGTGGGGGTTTAGGCTCTCTTGTTGAGTTTTTAGCCAAAGCTATGGCGATGGGAGATTCTAGCCGTTTAATCCCTATTTCAGAAGTACGTCAAATTTTGGAAGACTCACAAATCAAGGATGGAAAAATACTAGCCACAGCTAATGATGGTCGTGACGTTTCTGGAGCATTGGAAAGGGCTATTCATTGGTGGATGACTGAAAGTACTTTGAAGTTTGCTTTAGATGCTGTTTGCTTAAAAGCCCGTCGTCACCCAGTTGTGTTAGTTGGTGGTAGCTTTGCGATTCCTCCAATTCTTGAGCGAATCAAAAAACGGTTGATTGATGGGGGAGCAAACAAGGAACTTATTAAAGAGGTTCCTAATCCTGGAATGCTCTCTATTGAGGGGATGCAAGAGCTTTTTGTTGAGCAAAAACAACCACATTTACAAGTAGTAAAAAATGCAGAGCAACAACAGAAAGAGGATAAATTACACAGTCCCGACTCAGTTATCAACCCAGATACAAATACTGACCAACCAATTGGGGACAACTCCAACATATTGGATTCACAAAGCGCTTGAAAAAGCACTACTAGAAGCACAAGAGGCAATCTAATGTTTATCGACTTTTCTCAACTGGAATCCATTAACGAATTAACTACCCAAAATCCTAAACCTATGCTGAGAACAGACCAAATTGAAAAGTTAGAACTCTGTCGTGATTGGATTCAAGATGTTAGTTTTTCAGATGAGTTTATGAGTTCTGCCGATTATGTTCGTCAGTTAAACTATGCTCTTGCTCACATAGATAAAGTACTCAAGGATTATCAACCTTGTAACGCATGTTGGCTAGAGAAAAAGGGGGAGGCTTCTATTGAGAGATCCGATTGGCCCTCGCGATAAATCAAGGGGCTTTAAGCCTCCCCCTTTTTCTGAGATTCGCCCCCGTGATTACATACATTCGCCACAGATTAAGCCACTACCCATTAAAAGAAGATGAGCGATCACCAAGTTAACCCAAGTGAACGCCCAGTACATAACTATTCAACAAGGATTTTACACCATGCCTAAGAACAATCATCCAGCCAAGCTTGCTATCACCATTGCAGGCTCGGAAGACCGCACATATTATTTTGACGACCGCTCTGAATTTGACGATTTTGTTAGAGGATTGTTAATCAGTACGGATGACGGTAGAGAGTTTGCAACCGACTTTAAGCTGTACACAAAAGCCAAAGACGCTTGGTGTGAGGGTCTTCCACGTAACTTTAGGGGGCAGGCTTCTGAGAAGAATAATTCGCCCTTGCCATTGAATAAGCAAGAGACAAGCCTGCCCCCTAAAGTAGGGGACAATGCTGGGGAATGGCAAGAGTTTGAGCTTAATCCTTACGACTACTTCACAGACATTGATGATACGGATTACCCATTAGCACATGGTCAATTGTTAGCCAACTATAGCCAGTGCGTGAACCACAAAACTCTGTGGGACATCGCCCAAGGGAACTCCAAGGCGATCGCATTAATCGATGATGCGTTTACTCGCTCAAGGGTGGAGACGACATTTAAGAGATTAAGTGAATTAGGCGCATGGGCTAGTGATGAATCTGACCCAGTTTTTACTGAATATGAGACTGAAGACCAAGATTTTGATGAAGAACTAGACCACTGGCTAACTCAAATCTAATGACCAATGTCTAAACGTGTTGTTATCCGCACCCAAACTCTAGAGGCTGACGGCACGATCACCGCCACAGAACGAGTAGAGGAATCAAGCAGTTCAGGTTTATTAGAGGCTTGGGGGTTTTTTGCCTTGATTCTCTTTACCTTTCTTCTATTCCTGGTAACGTACCGTGTTGTCTCATCAATCACATATAACCAACCAACTTTTAAGGAGACTTTTAACTATGGCATTCAAGAGAGATTCTAAAAAGTCCACTGCTATCACCCCAGTATCTAGGGGAGCGTTAACCAAAAACAATGGTGGCACTGCTGGGCAATTCCAAATCAATCGTGATTCACTGGTTGCTCAAGTTGTGCCACCAGGCGGAATGCAGATGATGAATGAAATCAGCCAAGGTTTAGGCGGAATCGACATTCTTAACCCTCAAGGCTGGACAAAAGAGCAAGTCATCCAAGCTAACAAAATGGCTCAAGATTTGGATGAAAAGATGATGATGATGCCTGAGTTGATGCCTGCTGTCATGAAGTTTTTGCAGTTTCAAGTGGCTCAAGCAGAATTCCAAGCCGAAGTGATGACGGAAGCTTTTAAAGCTAAATACAAAATCGATAAAGCCCAAGCTAAAGCGTTCGTTGCCTACTTCGCTTATATGCGGAAGGCTAGCCAACTTGAGAAACGTATTGCTGCAACCCAAAAGCATATCGATGCTGCTTATGCTCACTTTGAAACTGTGCAAGATGCCCGTAGCAACGCAATCTTAGCTGGTTTGAACCAACAAGCAAGACTCGGAGTAAGTGCAGTAGAAAGCCAAGCAGAACTAGCCTCCAAGCGTCGCGATGCTAAAGCTGAAAATGCCCAAAGACGCAGACAACTGCGCTCTGAACTACGCACCGGACATTTAACAGCTAATTAGTAAAAAACACCCCGGATTCTAAGTGATTCCGGGGGATTAATCATAGCAAGAGTATATATTATGACTCAATCTAATAGTACCCAAATTGCCCCCACTCCTAAAGCTGATCTAATGGCACACTTCCAAAACTTTGGTGAAGGAGGGATGTATTTTTCTGTTTCACTAGGTCTAGCACTGGCTACGGTGTATTTTAAACAACTTGAAATTGTTTTAGCTCTAGCCTACATAGGAGCATTGATGTACAGCATCTTAAGCTTTGACAATGCCCCCAGAATGGCTTTTCTCCGTATAGCAGCCATCACAGCAGGCGTAATTGTGGGTATCCGAGAATTATTAATGTTGTTCTGGGTTCCGGTAACTTCTGTAATTATTGGTGTCTTAGTTGTTGCTCTGCTTCTGTACATGGGCTACAGATGGCTGCAAATAGCCTTAACCCCAGAGGTGAGACGATGAGACGTTCCCAAGAAAAAATGAGGCAGGCTTTAAAAGCCCCTCGAATAGCCAAATCGACAACTCAACTATACCTAGAAGCCTGCCTCATTTTTAAGGGTTGGGATAAATCCAGACAAAAACGGACAAACATGCGTAGTTTATTGGCTTGGCGGATTATATTTTCGGGGTGGGTTCTCACTCACGTTCGGGTTTTCGCAACAATACTGAGAATAGTCGCTGCGGATCTCGAACGTGAGTGAGAAGGTTTGTCCGTTTTTGTCCAGGAAAAATGTAGCGGAGGCATCTTATGAACAATAAAGCAGTTTGGCAGCTCTTACACTGGGGTTTAGGTATTGGAGTTGTGTTAAGTGCCGCTGGTCTATTTATGGCTGCGCCGGACAATATGCAAACTTGGAAAGCTAGCAAAACCACTGATAAAATACTTGGTCAAACCTACACAACTATTACATATTTGCGTGTAACTGAGGAACTACCAACCGGATCTAAGCTTATAGGCTACATTAGAGGAAAGCACGAGTTAAAAGGGCTAGGAGCAACAATGTTAATTCTTGGCTCTACTTTAATGTTTGGTTGTGCCACTGTGCTTAAAGATGAGTATGAACGCATAGAGCGGTACAACTGGATGATCCGGCAATCTGAGTTTGAGCTAGGAGACTACGAATACAGTCGGGAAGTTGAAGTAGAACGTTGGAGTATTGATATCAATGCTCAAAAACGCATATCCAATATGCAGCAACCAAAGGCTAGCTATTACGCCGAAACCGAAGATGATCAGCCGAAGCTAAAATCTGAGCCGGAATTTTCTAGAACTGCCACTGGGTTTTTAGGGTGGTTGCAACAAAAAGCCGAAACCAAAGGTAATAGTTTTGAGGTTCGCTGGTGTTGTCAGCAAAGCTTTAACGGCAAAAAACCAACTAAGGAGGAGGTTACAGCCTGGGTTACAGAGCTAATCCAAATTGAACAAGTCGAATGGCTGGATGAAGAAAAGAAAAACTTTAGATTGTTAAACAATTAAACGAAGTTAGCGATCGCCCCTACCCCTTGCGGAAACCTGGGCAGTTTTGTCTATTTTTAATAGAACCCCAAAGCACCCATCTGCGAAAGTTGGGTGCTTTGAACATAAACAATTATTTTCAAAAAATAACTGAGCAACTGAATCTTAAAAAACTGTTAATTTGATTAATATGCTATGAAAATAAATATTTTTTTGCTCCAGATGAAAGATTAGTTATTTACTAATATTGTCAGACAAAATCATGTATACAATTTCGATAAAAGTTATTGTCAATTTCCTGATAAAATCAATTTTCAATCAGCACTCTATTTTGGTATTTTAGTGAAACGCGACTCTATTTATTACCAAATATTTAAGCGATTTCCTGCATTAATTTTTGAACTCGTTGATTACCATCCTGAGCAGGCGCAGAACTATCGTTTTGAGTCAGTTGAGGTGAAAGAAACTGCTTTTCGCATTGATGGAGTCTTTTTACCTCCAGAGGGTGTAACACCCAGAATTATCTTTTTTGCAGAAGTTCAGTTCCAGAAAGATGAAGCTCTTTATCATCGCTTCTTTACCGAGTCGATGATGTATTTGAACCGGAATCAGTCTCAATATGATGACTGGTACTGTGTGGTAATTTTCCCATCACGCAGTTTGGAACCAAGTGATACAAGAACTCATCGAATATTTTTAAACAGCGAACAAGTGCAGCGCATTTATTTGGATGAGTTAGGTACTCCCAATACTCTGCCAATAGGCATCAATTTAATGCAGTTGACGATCGCCGACAAGAAAGCGATGGCAGAGCAAGCAAAGCAATTAATTGAGCGAGTACAATTAGAGTCAACTGGCACACTGCCGAAAAACGAGATAATAGATATTATCACCACTATTGCCGTTTACAAGTTTTCGTCTTTGAGTAGAGAGGAAGTGGAAGCTATGCTGGGACTGAACATTGAAGAAACACGAATCTATAAAGACTTGGAACGTCAAACCAAATTAAAAGCAGCAGCACGCTTTTTGAGCATGGGCTATAGCATCTCCGAGGTGGCAAAGGCAGTTGATTTATCGGTTGAGGAAATCACTTCTGAGGTGGTAAATTCTCAAACTCCCACACAACAAGATCATCGTACAGAGTAAAGTCTTGGTTTTCGGTGTAGACATGGTGTAGACATTGGTGCAGACTGCTGTTTCTGGTTGACCAGAAGTGAAAATCGCTCTCCGGGGGTTTCATGAAATTACTCAAATCTGCCCAGCCTTTGCGGCGGGCGTGGGTTTGATTCGTTTATAATCAGGGTTTTTTGTATAAATACCCACGCCCGCCGCAAGCCAAAAACAGTGTCCGACGTGAGTAGATTTGAATAAGGCTGGGCAGATTTGAGCAGGTTTTTCCCAAGGCTGCTAGGCAGCCTTGATATCAATACTGATAGCAACGATTTATCAACCGGCGGTATAGAAGTGTGTATAGACAGTTGAGACAGCCGCAACATGAGCAGATACTATTGGTGCGCATTATACCTGTAAAGAGTCAAAGTGCAGCAAGCATAAGCAAGTTTAATCAGCCAACGAAAGAATGCGGGTTGTAGCGTTTGTGCTGTTGGGCTGAAGTATAAGTTTGGGTTAATCGGGTGGAATCGCTCACGGAATAATAAGCTTTTTGGTCACATGCATTGTCTTCGTGCTGGAAGACAATGTAGGCTAGAAGCTATGAAAATAAATCGTTTCGGTAGGGCAGAAATCCTTACACCTGATCAAATTAATCTCCTATTTACTGAGGGCTTTGTCAACCCACGCGATCGCGCTCTGTTTGGCGTGTGTCTTTATGCTGCTTGTCGAATCAACGAAGCCTGCACGTTGGCGGTAAATGACGTGTTTGGCAGCAATGGTGTTAGAGGGGTGTTGGTGTTACGGAGTGTCAACACCAAAGGCAAGCGGGACACTAGGGAAATCCAAGTGCATCCGAAGCTCAAGCAGTATTTAGAAGAGTACAATCCCAATCGTCGCAAGGAGTTCTTGTTTCCGGGGCGGCATGGGTTGGGGCATATCCATAAAGTGAGTGCTGATAAAATCCTTAGAGATACCTGTGCGCGGTTGGGGATTGAGGGGGTGAGTACCCACAGTTTTCGGAGGACTGCGCTAACCAGGATGAGCGATGCGGGGATACCGTTGCGTCACATACAGGAGATTTCGGGGCATCGTACTTTGGCAGCTTTGGAGCGATATCTGGGTGTAACTGAAAAGCAGAAGCAAAACGCGATCTCTGCTTTGGATTTTTGATGGTTTCTATACCAGGTTCTACACCGGAGACCCCACCACAGGATTAGCGATGGCGTAACCGTCTGCCGTTTTTTGATATTCAAAATCTGCGTTTTCTGCTTATCCTAAAAATAAACTCTAATGCCCCGTCAACCTCGCGTTACCACTGGGGTAGTAAATTATTACTCAAAGTCATGAAGGGTAAAAGAAAAAATAAAGCATCACCTGGACAATTGAGGCTACCTTGGGACACTTGGGAAGTCGCTTTTGACCAAGTGCGGGAAGTAGCCGAAAAGTTTGTCATGGCAAACTGCTATGACCCCAAAATAGCAATGCAGCTATTAAATTGTCACGGTGCCAGGTATGGAATAAGCTGAAATTCCTATGTTTTCGTTGTAAGTCTTTTTAGTAACAAATTTTAATAAAAGGCTGGAACGGTAATGTGTTACAGTCTACACGTCTGTGCGTGAGAGAAGAAAAAACCATGTAGGTGGTGATGTCTCATCATCAACAAAATAAGGGTCTCTACAAAAACGCACACGGAAAATAAAATCATATATCATAGAATACCATCTACATAATACTTCTCTTAATACTTCTATCTTCTCTCTCAATCCATCCCTCCTCTCAAATTTTCTCACTATCTCCCTAATTTTCTCCAACTCCTCTTCTCTTTTTAACTCCTCTTTTTCTCTAATTTTCTCTATTTCCGCCCACCATTTGGTGTATAATTCCCAATTCTTGCTACTAAGCGCGTATACTCCCAGAGGTAGGTGTCCTTTTGCTGCTCTTGAGTCTAATACGATTTTATTTACTTCCCATTCTACTTTCAAAATAAAACGCTCAAAAATACTCATTTCAAAATCACATGCCCTAAGCGAACCGCCCTCCGCAATCCAAATTTGCTTTTGAACACTAAATCCAAACTTCCCCTTGCTGGCTGATAGCCAAAGTTGGTTAATAGTAATTAGGTCACGAGAGGGGAAGTTTTTAATATCTTCTTCCTCTAAAACACCCATATTATCTCGCTTTGCAACCCAAAGCATCTTCCTAACTGTTTCTAAATCAGCTAGTCCAAATTGTTTATTTTTAAGCAAATCTTGTAATTTAGTATACTCTGCTTCTACTTCTGAGGCTTGATCACCTCTTACAGGAATTTCTAATAATGGTGGATAACTGGGCTCAGGTTGATTTAAAACTTTTTTTTTAAAACTGGTATTTCTCCTTGTGAAAGATTTTCCATTTCAATGGCAACCATAGCTTCATCAAAGGCTCTTTGAAACACATCTTGATTGCCGGAATTCTTGTAACCCAACCCATCATAAAAACCTTTAGCAAACTCAATAGCTGCACTGTCTTGAATTGGGTTATTCATGCCAATTACATAATCAATGTATTGGCTAATTGCCACAGCAGGCTTTTCTGAATAACAAGCATTAAGCAGTACGCATCTAACATAATCAACGTGCAACTTAAACAGAGATGCTAAACCTTCTGGTGCAACTGGCTTATTTTTCCCTCCATCATCTTCTAACAGCAAGCTACCATCTTTCTCACCATGCCCACAAAAATGAACAATTTGAGGCTGTTCTTCTGCAATAGCACGACGGATATCTTGAGGACGTACAGCGGTTCTAACTTTAATTTCAAATAAATCACGATTGGTGGCTCGTCGTATAGCTTCTTCAATTTCTCGAATCTCTTTATCTAAACGCAGTCCGTGAGGAATTGCTGCCAGAATTAGGACTTTTTGCTGTGTATTTTTAAGTTCAGAGATTGTAGGTATAGACTGAGCAGATTGTAAGTGCTTTTCAATTTGAGTTAACCTGTCAGTAAGCTTTATAAGCTCGTTTTCCTCTTGTTGAATTTGCTGTTCGTATTGAAACTTCCGTAATGGATCAGTTTCAATAACCAAAGCGTTTCTTAGTCTTGCTATTTTTTCACTTTGGAGTTTATATGATTGTTCAAAGGACTTTTTTTCTTCTTGCAATCTACGCCGTTGCTCATCTGATAGCATATTAAGTATTTAATAAAATAGATTTTTTTAGAAATCGCTTACATATAACAAATCTATGTTTTTGGATATCGAATGCGGTAATTTGCTTTACATTTTTACTTGATTAGTAGTCTGTAAAAATTTGAAGTAGAATTAATATCATGGTCTTTGCAAATTTTAATCTGGAATACATTGCTGTATTCGAGCAACCCAAATTCCAGATGACCACTCCTTCATCCAATACGTTTCGTCCGTACCTATTCGATAAACCCTTTTATAAATATCCGCAGGGAAATGTCCTTTAGGAGCATCAGAGGAAAAAATTAGAATCGATTGATCCCAAATATTTTGATTACCTACAATCCAGCCCACTTTCCTGCCAAATTCTATATAAGGCGCAAAGTCACCAGAGCTAGGTGAAGCACCCGAATTCTCCCAAATACTCCTTTGTACGCTAAATCCAAAGTGCCTATCTTTACCTTCGTCCTTAGTAGATTCTATCCAGCGTTGATTAATATCTTTTAAAACGTCACATCTAAATACCTTAATATCTGATTCCCAAAATTTCTGCTCTTTCACTCTATCGGATGCTTGAAGCATAAGATTTGTAGTTTCTTCATCAGCTGCTTTCCATCTTTTCGCTTTCAGCAGTTGTTCAAGTACAGTATAGTCAAAACCAGATTTTGTAACAACGAGATGGTTATTGAGGTTATTCCACATTAATACTCCTATTCCAAGAGCAGCTACAATTCCTCCACATAGAAGTAAAAGTGGCTTCTTGTTAGTTTGAGCCTTGAAAATAAGACTAGGTTCTGAAATAACTACGTTTTCTTTTGTTTTATAAATTTGTTCAGATTCTAAGCATTTTTCAATTTCATCCAATCTATTGCTAAACTCTTTTAGCTTGTATTCTTGTTCTTTAATATCTTGTTCATGTTTAAACTTTCGTGATGGGTCAGTTTCAATAATCAAAGCATTTCGCAGCCGATCTATTTTTTCACTTTGGAGTTTATACGATTGTTCAAAGGACTTTTTTTCTTCTTCCAATCTACGCCGTTGTTTATCAGATAGCATATTAAGCACTTATAAGAATAGAGTTTTTAATGAACTTGCATTACCTATAACAAAGCTGTGGCATTGTAATTGGTAGTAGCTGTCTACTCATCTTTTCAATTTAGCAGATGCAGAGCTATCATTAGCTCTTAACCATTGCTCAATGAGTTCTGCTACAACTTGGCTCATCTTCAGCCCCCGCAAGGCGCAAGTGGCATGAAATTTTTTTTTGAGGTCGGATGCTGTATTAGGAAAAGCATCAATTAAAGCCTCCAATAGGTCTTTACGTTGTTGACCGGATAAAGCCATATTTATGAATCCTCACAATTAGTAAAAACTGGAAGTTGTTGTAGCTGGTTCTGTGCTATCGCGCTTCATACCCCATTACTATTTCATTGATTTGTCTGTTGTCACAGATTCATTATTACTAGCACCATCATTACCCCTCAACCATTGCTCGATTAATTCTGTTACCACTTGGCTCATCTTCAACCCCCGTAGGACGCAAGCTGCATGAAATCGTTTCTTGAGGTCGTCCGCAATACTAATGTGCATAGCTAAAACTTAGGAGAACGGCTGTATAAAAATAGTAACTCTACAAAACTACAAATGTATAAGACACGATTTCAGATAGATGCTATTAATAAAATGACTTGCAGTCCGAAAGGGCATCTTTTTTAACCGAGATGAGTAATGCAGGTATCTCATTTCAAGTCAGGAGAAGGTCGTGGGGTGAAAAAGTCGGGTTAGTGAGAGATGACGACATTTCTTTAACAACAACAGGCTGCCAAAAGCGCGATCGCCCCTACTTATTTAAGAAATTAAGAACTGGATGCGATTAGGCGTAGGGATGGGGTGGCTTGCGAGGCTGCCTGTTGCTCACTATTTATCCCCTTGCCACCCCAGCACTGCCTAATCGAGCGTAGCGATCATCCAGTTCGCTTAACAACCACAACAATTTCTTACAAACATGTTGCTCAAGTAAAGGCAAAGTTATATAAACTAGAACGGCAATTTCTATCTCTTATAAAACTTTTTTTCGTCTAATACACGTAAACTGGAAACTAAAACCGAGCCGATTGACAAAACGTCAACGTATCTTTTAGGAACGAAAAGTGTCAACTTCTGACCCTCCATGCCGCATTATCGCCCTGTTTAACCAGGCGGGTGGTGTCGCCAAATCGACACTGACCCAAAATTTGGGATACCACTTAGCAAAACGAGAACACCGCGTTCTCCTCATCGACATAGACCCCCAAGCGTCCTTGACCAAATTCATGGGGTTAGTGCCATCTCAGTTACAAAAAACTGTTGCTGATGCCATTATCAACGAGCAACCCTTACCAATCCATGAAGACATTCACGGTATGGACTTGGTTCCAGCAAGCAGAGTCCTGAGTGGAGCCGAAATGCAGTTAGTTAGTGCTGCGATGCGTGACTTGCGCCTCAAGGAAGCCGTTGAGCCTGTTTTAGATGATTACGATTTCATCCTTATAGACTGTCCCCCCAGTTTAGGATTGCTTTCTTATATCTCTTTAGTTGCAGCCACACACGTCCTCGTCCCCATCGAAACCCATCTCAAAGCTTTTGAGGGAACAGACGAATTATTACAAACTATTACGCACGTAAAAAATAAAGCCAACCGCAAAATTCAAATAGCAGGGTTTGTTCCTACTCGCTATGCTCACCAGAACTCAGCCGATAAACGGGCATTAGCAGCCATCACTGAACAACTTTCGGCTTGGGGTCGGATTTTCCCAGCTATCCCCAGAGCTACTGCTTTTGTCGATGCAACAGAAGAACGTGCGCCCTTGGCAGTGTTTGACCCTAAACATCCTGTAGTCCCTATCCTTGAAGAAATCGCTTCGGCTTTGGAGGCTTTGTGATCCGACGCAAGAAAACTGAAAAACCCTTTGGGGGTCAAATTACAACTTCACCACCTGCACCTTGGTTATCCTCACTAGATGCAGAAACGCCACCAGCTACTGAAACTACTATCAAACTTGAAGATATAGTTCTGCCCCAACACCAGCCCAGGCGATATTTTGACCCACAAGCATTAAAAGAATTAGTCTCGTCAGTCAAACAACATGGCATCCTCCAACCTCTGTTGGTGCGTCCAGTTGGCGAAGGGAAATACGAACTAGTAGCAGGAGAACGACGCTACCAGGCTGCACAGGAGGTAAAACTTTCAGTTGTGCCTGTGATTGTGCGTGAGCTATCCTCTGAGCAAGCGTTTCAGTTGGCTTTGATTGAAAACTTGCAACGCGAAGACCTTAACCCTGTTGAAGAAACTGAAGGGATTTTGCACCTATTAGTAATCCGGCTCAAGTCCAATGTAGAAGCCGTCAAATCCTTGTTGTACCGAATGAAAAACGCTCAAAGCAAAGAGGAGCAGCAGTCACTAGACTCATTAGATTCATATAGGAGAAACGTTTCTCCTAAAGAGGATTCGGAGCAATTTCAAACGGTACAAGAGGTGTTTGAGAGCCTGGGACTGATGAATTGGCTATCGTTCACAACCAAGCGTTTACCTTTGCTCAATCTGCCACCTGAAATTTTAATGGCACTGCGCGAAGGCAAATTGGAATATACCAAAGCCCAAGCATTGGCACGGGTAAAAGATGAAGAACTGCGACAAGAACTCTTGTCAAGGGCAATAGCATCCGATTGGTCTTTAAGCCAAATCAAAGAACAAATCATCGCCAACACTCCTTCTGAACCACCACCAGCCTCTAAAACATCTAACCAAATACCAGAACAACTCAAAAATATCACCCAGCGCATAAAGAAGCGTCAGCTTTGGAAAGAACCTCGTAAACAAAAACAGCTAGTAAATCTTTTAAACAAGCTTGAAGCATTGCTAGGAGATGAGTAAATTGGTATAAGTTGTCAGGCAATCTCTACCTCTAAAGTTTTAAAAAACCTGTGATGGGCTAAAGCTAGAGAAGCTGCCATGAAGTGCCACGCAGAGATACAAAGTTCCGATTTTATTTTTGGTTATGGAACTTGTCCCCATCTTCGGTGGTTTTAATGCCAAAAATTCATCAATTTCTTTCCTGTTATAGGAGAAATGTTCCTACACTCTTGAAAAGAGGAACAGTGTAAACTTTTATATATTTGAAGGCTAAAAACCTAAAAACCAGTCGTATCAATGTGTTCAACCACTTGGCACAAAATGACACCTTCTCTAGCCTTAGCCCTATTTGTTGGGATTTACAAAGGATCTTTACCACTTTAGGCGTGTGTTCTACAAAAAAGCCCTTTGGTTGAATCGCTTACTTGTTATCTTTATGGTGTTGGTGTGATCGCTTTAATATTAAGTTGTGTAGCGGGCGATCATTAGACCAACAGAATTTACTTCTTTAAGATAATTTTCCGAAACTGCCGTTTTTACTCTTGTAGGTTTATCCATATTAGAGTAAAGCATATGAGGTAAAACATGCCTGAAAACTTGATGAAAGAGGAAGTTGAACTTCTTTACAATCGTATTCGAGCCAAGATTGAACACGAAGACAACCTTGTCGATCACAGAATAAGGTGGATGATTACTTTACAGGGGCTATTATTTACTGCCTACGGCTTTTCCCTTAGTGCTGAAGCCACTTCATTGCGTGTTTTAAGCTCCGATAAAATGTCGTTTATTTCGACATTAACAACACTACGTCAGGCGATGGTTGCGGTGGGTTTTGGATCATCTTTTGCTACGTTACTGGGTGTGGTTGCTGCTCATCGAGCAATTCGTGATGATGAGCGTACCTTACGCCTTAGACAAAAGAACTATGAATCTGAGCGAAAAACTATTCTGAATCCGATTGGACAACGTGTCACGAATACGCTAGGCATAATTTGTAGTTTAGCTTTTCCATTCCTTGGCGCAGTAGTTTGGATGTGGATAGGAAGATTGTTACCTAATCCTTTAAGTGTTATTATTGCGCTTGTTTTGATGTTTGTTGTTATGGGCATAATTCTATGGTTCATTGACGTTAAATAATTTCTATTTAAGCTTATATCCAGAATTGTTAATCATTTGTCTACAACTACGTTTCTTCTCCCATCGGCTATTCTTATTTTGCTTAATTTGTCAAGTTGATTTTATACTAAATTAAATGAGCTTACCCTGACACTACAATCTTTGTAATTGCCATGAATCGCATTCTTACAGCATCAGAACAGTTGATGTGGTTGTCATACAACAACAGCCCGGAAAATGTTACCTTGTCAGTGACTATTAAAGGCTCATTTACCATTGATTTATTAACTGAAGCTCTAGCTTGGCTACAACTGAGGCATTCTCGGTTAAGAGTAAAAATAGTTACTAATAATCAAAATCAGCCACAATTTTCCTTAGAAAATGTTCCGCCTATTCCACTACGAGTAATTGAGCGACAAGGAGAAGAACATTGGTGTCGGGAGATGGTAGAAGAATTACGTCACTCTTTGAGTTGGAGTAAAGAACCCCTGCTGCGCGTATTGTTGCTGCACTCACCTGATATTTCTAACCTAATAATTACTTTTCATCATTGCATTGGTGATGGTCTATCAGGAGCTTATCTGATCCGAGATATCTTGCAATTTATTGGTGAACCAGACAACCCTCGTGAGCTTTTACCAGACTTGCCTCCTGTTGATGAAATTATCCCTGATCTTACAAAAGATGTGGTTTTTGAAAACTTAAATGAGTCAAGAAATACCAAACCTATTTTAACAACAACTTATCGAAATAAGCAGTCGAACAATATTTCAGATTCCTTGGCAATTCGCCTGTTTCATTGGACGTTATCTTCGGCGGAAACTACTAAACTTGTAGCTCGTTGTCGAGTAGAAAAAACCTCTGTTCACGGGGCTTTGTGTGCTGCATTTCTTTTAGCGATTGCTGCTGAAGTCAAATCCTCTACTGAAATTATTCTTAGGTGTCAAACACCAGTAAATATCCGCAATTATTTGACAATTCCCGTTAACGAAAATCTAGGTGAGTACATTACTCGACTAGTCACCGCTCATCGATTAAGCCAGAAGACCGATTTTTGGGACTTAGCACGTGAAGTTAAATATAAGCTCAATCAAATGGTAGCAGACGGAAAATTATTTGACGATGTACTAAAAGCAGGAGCCTTATTATCTAGCAACTCTAACAAAGGTGGAGAAACTTCAGATTTCAGAAAGCTAGCGGAGGGGATAGATATTGTAATTACTAATTTAGGGAATTTAAATATTAAACAGCAGTTTGGAAAAATACAGCTACAGGAACTTTATTTGATGGCTACGGGGTCAAAATCTTTACCGCTTTTAATAGGTGTAGCCACACTCAAGGATAAGATGTGTTTTATTTGTCGTTACCAAGAGTCTCTTGTGCCTGATGCAAATGCCTACAACATAAAAAACATAGCTATGGAACAATTGCTTACTGCCCTTGGATAATTTGGGTAGCAAATGCTACTCGCATCTCTAAAAAAAGCTATTTGATACTCCCAATTGATCGGCATCCACGCTGAGTTGAAGCAAAGCATTACAGATCCTAGAGGTAGATCGTCCGCACATCCTGAGATAAATATAGCTATTAATACCAGGATAACTTCAAGATTAGACGCAACAAAACCTCTATTTAAGCTTTTTTCCACAGCTCTTGTAGAGTTCTGGCGACAACCAAGTATGACGCACAGGATATTGTATATTTTTATATCACAAATCCCCTTGAATCGTCCGGATAATCGAAGGTTAGTCACTTTTTTCTACGTCTTGCCATTAGAGAGATTATTTTTCTCCTTAAATTTGTCTAGGTGTTTTACCAGCTTTGGGTCATATGTTGGTAATATTAGGCATACGTGGGGTATTGCAACGATTCGTAAAAAATTCCGCCCGAATCGTCTGTAACCCTTACTAGGTATTGAGCCGAGATACGTGTAATTTTCGGCAAGATGGTCTGAAAACAGTTGCTGTATTTAGGTTTCAGCGATTTTGACTCTTCTGTTTATAAGACTTGCCGCACATCGGACAAAATTT
>JANBVI010000034.1 GCA_024239075.1 Fischerella sp. CENA71
TAATTGTTTGAACTGTCCCAGTTTGGACTATTTCTGGGACAGTTGATACCGCGAAAGCTCAATTCTACGTTGATATAGCCTGCTTGCTTTAGCTAGTCCAAACATCAAAAACGGGACAGTTTCTCTTAGCGACCATTTTTTCCCCGCTGCTATACAAAGGCGTAAGTGTAGAAACTATACGCGAGCAGCGAATTAATCTGGCACCACCGCTTTTTGTGGGATGGTGCAAAGGCAAGGATAGAGCAGGGTTAGGGTGGGAATTTAATCAGGATACGGGGTTATATCATCCGGCAAGTTAGAATTTCTGAATTTACACTGATTCGCTCTGTTAATGCGATCGCGGGTAAGAAAAAGAATAGGGCTTTAGTTCCTCCTGGAGATAATGCCGATCTGCGCTAACACTACGACTACGGTGCTGGCTCGTGTACACAAACAAAACTTCCCTCCAGGTAAGGGATTAGAACCAACGGAGCGTTCTGATTATTTTGTAACTGAAAGCTAAAATTTTAATAATGTAGGGGTATATCTGACGAAGCAATGCAGGGAAATGAGCGAACTATATAAGGCTGGAATCATTGAGGTAACAGAAGCCGAAGCCGAAGATGAGGATGAAGATTTATTTGAAGTTGCGGTGCATTTTGACGGCGATATTTTTCTTCCCAGCGTTGTTTTTGAAGGCAAAGACCATGCATTGCGGCAAGCTAAAAAACTTTATGATTGGCTAGAAGCTAATCCAAAAGAAATTAAGGGTGAGCGACTACGTTGGCAATCATACACAGTTAATCGCGAATCTTTAAGAGAATATCCAGCTTGCTATTTACCTTACTACTACTCAAGATATGAGCAAAGTTTAGAAGTTTCAATTTTTGAGCGAGACCAAGAAGCCATTGCTTATGGTTGGTTGAGTGCTGAACCTTTACCTTACTATGTGGATAAAGAAAATAGTTTGGTAGTTATTGGAGACATTTCAGATGATGCTGTGCTTGCTGGTTGGCATAAAGCTATTGATATACGCATTCACATTTATTCTTTTATCTATCAGTCAAATAGCAGCCACAAGCTTTAAAAATAAGTTAATAACTAGGAGCTTTAGGTGCAGCGAAAAATTTCATTAAAAAGAGGTAGCGATAACACATCTGTTGAAGCATATTTGGTAGATTTAGGACAAAGACACGTTGATGATTATGTAAATGATTGGGTCGAAAAGTTAAGGTTATTTACTCAAGAAGATAAATACTGGGACTGGATATTTAAATTAAGATATATTGCCAATCAAGCAAATCTTGAAGGTTATGCAGTTGAGTGCGAAAACACAACTCAAGGATTAATGATAATAGAAACACAAATGCACGGTTCTCGGTTGAATATTGGTCAGAGACTAGTTTATGTTGATGGTATTGCAACTGCCCCCACTAACCGAATTGAAATTCAGCGTCCGCCTCAATTCAAAGGTGTTGGTCAAGCACTTTTAAATTTCGCCAGAATTAGAAGTGTTGAGCTTGGGTATGAAGGTAGAGTTGGGTTGCATTCTTTACCAAGGTCTGTAGGATTTTATGAAAAACAAAATATGTTTAACTGCGGGCCTGAAGAAGAATACGATAATTTGGTTTACTTTGAGTATGGTGTATTGAGACGAATATCGGGTGAAAATTTATGAATCATCAACAGCAAAATAATAATTCTCAGGTGAATGAGCCAGTCACAACCCAAGAAGCTATAGATTTACTTTTTGGTGAAGGATGGCTCAATGAGGCTGTTCGTATCGAAGATGAAGCCAATTGCACTATTGGTGCTGGTTTAGATTGGGGTAATGCACTACCACCTTTAATGCTCAACCTTCCTTTATTTGGTCGCCTATCAACGCTGCGTGTATCACTTAACCGTGAAATCAGACTAATAATTGAAACATGGGATTTAGGTGTAGGTACAAAAGCGGCAACAGAGACTGCAAGGAGACGCATTAAAGAGCGGTTACTATCTCCTGCGCCTGAGCTATTGCCTCACTTAGAAGCCACCCTACTGCAAGATGATTTATACGGTGAAGAGTTTATATCTAACCGTGAAGCTCTCAAATCACTACTTGCAGTACTGCTTACTGATTCTGATAGAGCAGAAATTGCAGAGACAGCTGCTAATTCAGTACGCGCACAAGTTATGTCGCAGGTAAATTTTTCCGAAAAACTTTCTGCTTAAATACTTACTCACCGTTCGCGTAATAGAATTTGACTAAGAGGAATTATCTACAAGATTGCTATAAATATCAGGAGGAAGACCAAGCAAACTAATAATTTCCTGTTGTAGAGGGTTTAAAGGAGGAA
>JANBVI010000035.1 GCA_024239075.1 Fischerella sp. CENA71
AATTCGACAAAGAGGGAGGCGTTGCTGGTTCCCTGACACGCAGAGCTAATAAGGAATATGACGACTTACCCGACGATAAGCACAGAGATACCATGCGGCGGGTGATGCTGCGGATGGTGACCGTTGAAGGTGGGGAATCAGCACGGCGTCGGGTACCATCGTCAGAATTAAAGTACGCAGACAAGCATGATCCAAGCAAGCGAGATGACGAAGAGAATAAGCGAGTCGAGTTAGTTTTGAAACATCTTACTGAGGCTCGCCTGATTGTCAGCGGACAAGAAACGGGAGAACCTTATGTAGAACCAGCCCATGACTTCTTAGTACGAAGTTGGGATAAGTTACAAAAGTGGCAACAACAGGAGCAGGAAGATTTACCTCTGCAACGGCGACTGACGCCAGCTGCCTTAGAGTGGAAGAACAAGGAACAACCAGCAAGTGTCCTTGGAAAAGCTGAACCGATTTTGGGTTGGTTTGATAAAAAAATTGACTCTGCTGAGGACTGGTTTAGCAAAATCAAGAAGGATGCTCAAGAACGCCAACTCGAGAAAAAGGGGCAGTTTCTTTGGAATGGTAATCCTTACCTTGATGTTTTAACAAAGAAACTTAAATCTGTGGATTACTGGTTTAATCAGGTAGAAGCTGAGTTCGTGCAGCAAAGCGTTTGGCAAAGACGCAGAAATGTTAACTTGCGTTGGAGTATTGCGATTTCCGTAATGCTGGGATTAAGCGTGCTAACAATCTTATCGCTAATTGGACAGAGAAATGCACTCATGGGTCAAATCAGAGCTTATAGACAATCCGCAGAAGCGAACTTATCAAACCAAGAGTTAGATGCGTTGCTTGACAGCTTACGAGCAGGAAAATCTCTTAAAGATTGGCCTGGATACTTATCCTTACTCAAGCCAGAAAGTAAGCTACCATTTTTAAAGCCAGATAATGAGCTGCAACCTCAAGTGCTACAAACTTTGCGAAAGATACTCTATGTAGCTAAAGAACGTAACCGTATAACGGTGCCTCAAGGCTTTAATAAGATGTTTTTTGCTCCTGATGGTACTTTACAGATTGCTACAGTAGGAAGTGATGGTATTGTCCATATACAAGACTCGAAGGGAAACAAACGAGCCAAAGTATTTTCAGGACATAAAGGTGAAGTAATACTGGATATTAATCGGGATAACAGCTTATTAGCAAGCATTGACGAGCAAGGAACTGTTCGCCTGTGGAACTTAGAAGGAATACAAGAAGAGCTACCAAAGCTTGTAGTCTCTATCCCACAGTCTACATTTTCTAGAGTACATATGTATAGCTCTGGGATCAAGTTCAGTCCTGATGGCAAAAAGCTTGTAGCTTTTGTAGAAGGAGAAGGTAAGAGTAATCAAAAAAGTGATGAAATTACCTATCTGTGGGATTTATCGGGAAATGAGCCGAAGCTAATAAAACAGGCTCAAGGCGTTTTCCAAGATATTAACTTTAACTTCAACAATCAGCTAATTGTGGCTACAACTCCATCAGCAGGAGTGACGGCAGCAGATTTTCTGTCTGGTAAACGGTCGGCAAATTTCTCAACAGAACCCCCTGGCATCAACTTATTAGATTTTATGTCTGGTAAGCAGTTGGCAAACTTCTCAACAGGAGACTTGATAGCAGACTGCGGCGTTGGTGGTACCAAATTTTATTTCACTCATAATAATATCTCCGCAGCTTACTGTGCTGGTACTGTTAAAGTTAAAAAGTTAGATGATGAATCCCCGTGGAGAAATTTTCAACCTGCAAGCGGAGCTATAGGTATCAATTTTGATGCCATTGGTAGACTGATTATAAGACAACGCTATAACGGCACTATTAGTATTTATAATTCATATTTAAATTTTGACAAATTGCAATCGGAACTGAAAGGGCATCAAGGTAGGGTTGATGAGGTTATTTCAAGCTCGAATGGCAAACGACTTGCTAGTAAAGGTTCTGATAATACAATTCGCTTATGGGACATAGAAGACAAGCCAGTAACACAGTTAAGGTCAATTCCAAACCTAACAAGTATTAGCGTCAGTCCCGATGGTAAGCAACTAGCTGTTGTAGAAAGTGATGGCACTGTTCGGCTATTGGATTTGAATGCTAATCAAGTGAAGCGATTTGTAGAAATTCAAGGCAAAATTAGTCAAACCGTTTTTAGCCCTGTTGGTCAAAAATTGGCTGCGGTTGGTAAAGATAATACAATTCGCCTATTAGACCTGAATGGAAAAGAGTTTTATAAATCCCAAAATTTTGAAAAACCAATTAACCAGCTTATTTTTAGTCCTAATGGTCAGCAATTAGCTTTCGTGGAGAATGATAGTACTATCTATCAGTTAAATTTGAACAATAAACCCTGGAAACCCTTACCATACAAGTTCAGTCCTAAGTATGGGGAGTATTTTAGTTCTAAGAGTATCACTTTTAGCTCAGACAGCAAGAGCCTGCTAGTGGCAGCGGTAAAAGGTATCTCAATTGATGGACCAATACACGCCAATTTTACCTTGGAAGAATTGGAATCTACTAAGCAGTTAGCTAACTTCGAGAGTGATCAGAACCCCTTCACGAGTATCAGTCTTAATACTAAGGTTGGCTTATTAGCTAGTGCAGACGCTGAACCCATCTCTACTAACCGTACTATCCTTCATTTCAGCGAACTTAATGACCCCCAGTATTATGTACCTGTTATCCATCTATGGGATGTGTCAGGAAAACTATTGACGACCTTTGAAAATCATCAACCAGGCCAAGTCACTAGTATAAGTCTTAGTGCTGATGGCAGCTTACTAGCCACCCTTAGCGAGGACGGCACGGCTAAATTGTGGCGGATTGGAGATTTTGATGAACTACTGGAACAAGGTTGCAATTGGGTAAGGGACTATCTATCTACCCTTGATGAGAATAACAGCGATCGCCATCTTTGTGATGACATCGGTAATTCTCAGAAGTGATACTCTTTTACTCACCATTCGTATAATCACTTTTATCTAAAATGAGATTATTGGCATTTAGAAAAGGCACTAAGGGATCTCCAAAAAATAAAATATCGGTGCCCTATCAAATATATTTTGGCTCAACCCAAGAATTGGTGAGCGTTCCGCCCTTCAGGCGTAGATCGAAGGTTCGTGCCACCAAGTGCAGCCTATGGCTATAAACCTTATATAGCAACAGTTACAGAGATTGATACGAGATTTAAGCGCGATCGCAAAAAGATAAGTTGCACAAATAGTTTTTCTAGTGCAGAGACAGTAAAATAACTTTGCCGAAAACAGAGCTTGGAGTACCTCGAAGTGTGGGTGTCAAAGTGTTATCGCTCCGTCTCGAAACTAAAAAACATTGCCTAAAATGAGACAAACTAGGCAATGTTACTATTTGTATTTCTTATCAATTAACCCGAAAAAATCGGTCATTTTTACAAAACTTTACAAGGCTGCACCTGGTGACACGAACCTTCTATTTTCGCCCTTCAGGCGGAACGCGAGGGCACCGATATTTTATTAATTGGAAAGGCCTAAGTACAGCTTTGCATAAGTTCGTAGCGAATTGACAAAGGAAAGCTTTTGGCGATAGGGTGAGCATGAATTAACATCCCTCAACCATTCAGAATTATGATTGGTCGGCAAAAAACTTACTCTGTGCAGCTGACAAAAGATGAAAAAAAGCTGTTGCAGCAACAAGCGATCGCCCTTTGAGAAAAAGTTTGTGTCTACTGAATATTAGCTGTTCCAGGTTCATCTAACCGAATAATCTGGTCTCAATTTGAAATGGGCGGCTCATGGCTATATTAACTTACAAGTTTGCTTTTCCCTTATTATATGCACTTCACATTAAATTGGTATAAAATGAGACGAACTAGGCAAAGTTATCATTTGTATTTCTTATCAATTAAGGCTAAATAAAGGGTTATTTTTACTAAATTTTACAAGGTTGCCCCTGGTTGCACGAACCTTCTATTTACGCCTATATATCAAAGATGAGTAGTCTAGTGGTTCGCGATGTGATTAGCTTGGGTTTCTTCAAAACTGCATAAGTTGATTTTGCCTGCACCCATATAGTGTATAGGATTGTGTTTTGTACATTTGTAGGTTTGTTGAACTCATTAGCTATGCATATTAAACCTGTTGCGAAATAGGAGAGCGATGACCGGACTAAATCGTAAAGCCTTTGAAGCCTTAGTGCCAACGTTTACCCCTATCTATGAACAGACCATTATTGAGTGCAAGAAATCACGTCAAACAGCCAAGGGAGCCGGAAGAAAAGCTCGCTTAGAAAAGCCCCAGGAGAAACTATTTTACATCTTGTTCTACTTCAAATACTATCCCACCTTTGATGAACGCTGGGGTGTTATTTTAACTTGGCCTCAGGAGACAGATTTATGTTGAAGCAAAACTTTAATATGCATGTTTTTTGGTGGATTTTGGTTTCTAGCGTCAATATTTTATTTTTAGATATTTTTTACCAAACAATATATTTGACTGACATTTCAACATCAATTTTTAGTGTTGGCAATATACTAGTAGCTATTTTAGTCCGTAATGAACTGATTTTGCATTTATTGTATCGTTTGGCAGTATGGACTTCGGTAAAGATTGTTTATGGCAAATACTATCTTAATAGTGGTGTTCATTACATCGGTGGCGTTCACGCCTCATGTGCTACTTGGGGTTTTCTGTGGCTAATTGTTGATGTATTGCAGCAGTTGGGAAACCCAAGCGATCCTCTATCAATGGCTACAGTGAACGACCCTATATCAATCGCTACATCTAGTATACTGTTAACACTTTTATTTATTATTATCCTCACCGCTAGTCCCCCATTCCGCCATAAGTTCCATGACACGTTTGAAATAAACCATCGCTATCTGGGATGGTCTTGTTTGGGTATTCTCGTCTTCCATCAAATTAGATTTCAATTTATCATCGCTCTCAACGAAGCTTATCCTCTAGAAACTTTATTGACTAATCCAGTTTTACTCATGATTGCACTGATGATTTTCAGTATATTTTTGCCTTGGATAAGCGTGCAGTGTTTTGATAATTTTAGGATGCATTGTCCATCTGTTGGGGTTTTAGTTGTAACTCTTCCAGGAAAAGCTGATGTAGGGACATTTGCTCGAATTAGTCTAGATGGTATTGAATGGCATTCCTTTTCTGTTGCTCTAACGAGTTTCAACAAACAAAAGGACTCTTCAGAAATTCATTTAATAATCGGCGCGGTAGGTGACTGGACTAAAAATTTGATTCGGCAAGTTGAACAAGGAAATTTGCCCAAACGACTATGGGTTCGTCGAGTCAAGCCTCCTGGTTTTATGTTCTCAATTAACGCTTATTCACGAGTAGTTGTAATCGCAACTGGAGCAGGAATTGCACCAGTCATACCTCATGTCATAGAAAATGGTCATAAACTTTGTATCGTGTGGATCGCTAACGAACACAAACAAACTTATGGCGAAAAGCTTTGGTCTTTGCTTGACTCTCATCCGAGGTGCAATATTTTCGATACAGGAATGCATGGTAGACCAAATGTAGAGCAGTTAGCTCTTGGCGCCGTTCGAGATTTTAGGGCACAAGCTGTATTTTGTGTATCCAACAAAGCGGTTACTCAAAAAGTGGTCAAGATTTGTCTAGGAAAAGGTATTCCAGCTTATGGAGCTACCTGGGATTCATGAGGCTGCTGATAAGCAAGTTTGTTGCTGTCATGTATAAAATTACGTTCTGTTACATAGGGTTGGCTCGTTTCCGCTCATACTCTAAATAGTTGGGCATAGTATGCGCGAAAACTAACTAAGATTTAAAGCGATTACAGACTGATAAACAACAAAACTTTGACACAATCTATTATTTCAAGAACACGTTCACTGGCAAGTTATCTATCAGCTAGAAATCATTTGTTTTATGAAATTAATTAAAACAGCTTCACCGAAAATTATCCTTTCGATTCTAGTCTTTAGCTGTTTGGCTGTTATTGGAGTTAGGCTGAGACGCAACTTTTCTCAAATTCGTAGTGTACAAGCTTTTGTTAACGGTGAAATCATTTTTGTGCGGGCATCCATCCCAGGCGAGCTAGAGCTAAAAAGCGAGAAAATTAAGTTGAGCAACAAACTTGAGAAAGGTACACAAATCGGCACAATTAAATCTAATGTCGAAAATCCACGGGTTTCAGTGCTCATAATTGAGAAGCAGCAATTAAAAACTCGCCAGCAAGATATTCAACAGCAGATATCAGGGATAAGACAGCAAATTAGAAATAGAGAAGAACTGATGAAGTTGTTTAAACAACAATCTTCCATCCAAAGAAATCTTCAGCGCAATTATGCTCGTCAACAGATAAGGCAGTACGAAGGGCAAAAGATTCAATCAGAAGCTTCAGAAAAACTAGCATTTGCCAATGCTCAACGCTATAAGTTTTTAGGTAAAGAGGGTGCAGTTTCTCTATCGACGGCAGAAAATGAAATCGCAACAGCACAGCAAGCTTTTGGTAAAGTCAAGGAAACTCAATCACAACTCGAACAAGCTAAACTTATTTTGAAGGCAACGAGAGTTGGAATTCAATTAGATGGAACTCGAACCTTAAGTTATCCTGAGACCCGTGTTTACGAACTTGAGGTAGAGTTGACAGACCTTAAGCAACAAGAAAAAAACCTCTCTAAACAAATCCAGAGTATTCAGTCACAGCTATCCATTACCAGTAAAGAATTGCTCTTTCAGCAAAACGTCTCGGTTCTAGCACCAACAACAGGCGTTATCTGGTCAATTGATTCCCAGCCCCAGGAAATAGTCGAAGCTAATAAATCGATTATTAAGTTACTCAACTGTCAGAACCTTTGGGTAGAAGCATTCATAAATGAGACTGATGCGAATAAACTTGTCGTTGGACAAGCAGCAGAAATCAGCCTTAATGGTTCAAGTTATGCTCAATGGAAAGGACGAGTAGAGACAATTAGAGCAGGTACAGGTCGTATTGAAGTTGGGCAATATGTTGTAGAACCACCACCAGAAATTGCCCGCCGTCAACTACCAGTACGGGTAGCAACAGCTCGAATCAAAGTTGATTGGCAGAAAACCCCTAGATTTGGCGATTTTTGTCTGGCAGGGAGGAGTGTAAACGTTCGCTTTCTCGAGTCAAAGTCCCCCGCTTTTTAGCAATTTATTCTAGACCTCTTTGAACTGTGTCTTTTAAGCTATTTTCTTCTAAAGGAACTGCTATACTGTCAAGCCCAACACCACAAAAAGTTAGTGGACGTACCCAATCTTTGAGATAGGAAGCAAGCTCAAAAAACTAAGCGCGAACGCACTTGCCAGGATAACGAGCAAAATGCGATCGCATCTCTTAACACTGCTCACGATTTGTACTACTTGCAGTAATAAGAAGGTGAAATTCTGCCAGACAATTTCAGTGGTGAAATGGTTGTCTTTGAGTGTGTTGCTCAAAATGGGTATAGCTTGTAGAAAGAGTAGTTCAGCTTCACCGTACCGTCCTTGCGAACGGTAGAAGGATGCCAGATTATTGAAGGCTATTGCCATATTTGGATCAGCATTGCTGAGATGCTTCTTAAGAAGCATCTAAAATTCAGTGAGCTTGATGGCTTTCAGCGCCCATAGAGGTAATTGCTCTGCAAACTGCCGATCTAGGGGTAAGTGTCCTACCAAAAGCCGAAAATAAATCGGTTCGTAAAGAATGTCGATCGCTAGCTCTGGATCGAGGTTCGGATCGAATTCGCCACTCTCGATACCTTTTGAAGGATGGCTTTAACCGCAGCACGACGGGGATAGATAAAGCGATCGCGGTAACTGGCTAGGGCATCTGGATTTGCCTATCCCTCTGCAATAATTTGCGCCACGATTCGACCATAGTCCCCTGAAAATGTCTGCACCAGAGAAGCCATTTGCACTTTGATTGCTTCCGTTGCTGATAAACCTTCTGGGAAAGGCGTGACAGATAGCACATTTTCTACGAAGGCATCCATAACCACCGCTACTTTACTAGGCCACCAACGGTAAATCGTCGTTTTGCCCACACCCGACTCACGGGCGATCGCTTCAATGGACAAGTCTCTAAGAGTTGTTGTTTTGAGCAACTCCCAGGTTGCTGCCAATGTATCTACCACCAATTGAAACTGAACATCGCCAATGCCATTCCTCAAGCTGATGCAATCTTTGATAATTTTGAACAAATCACTGGACAAAAGCCAACCACTTGGCGATCACTAATTCAACAAGAGCAATCAAACTTCACATACTGATTCACAGAGTCAACACTTCTGTTCCAAAACCTTCAAACAAGCATGGTTAACCGCAATCACCTTGTCACCTTGATGCATTAGAAATAAGGAAAATCGCAAGAATTCAGGAGTCAGAACCCAGGAGCCAGAAGGATTAAAGAATGAGGAGAAATATTTGGTGAACCAATTTACTATTCTACTAGATCCCTCTAAATTCTGACTCCTGGGTGCTGAATTTTTACGTTTTGAGTTGTAAAATTTTAGAATCAATAATTAATAGTATTGATTGTAAGACTTGGAGAGTAGAACCATTTCAAATCTTTCCAGACGCAACTGATATGTTTGTATACATTCAATTACAGTAGTTTGGAATGGAGCTAGAGAACTGGCTGCACATAACAACAGCGTGACCGAGCTAACTATGCTAGCCATCAAACTCCTATTTCCAGTTCTAGCAAACTCAACACTTTTTCTTCCAAAGCTGTCAAATAAGCTCTGTTCAGCTTCCCCAACGATTCCAAAAATTTCTACACCGATTCTTCAAGCGAACTCGAATACACTCGATTAATCTGAACTTCCCCAATTGACAAAAGGCGTATGCTGTGGATAGTAAAGCTTTTGAAGATTTCCGTTCTCGGTTTACTGGGTACAAATTAGGGAAACACCAAGCAAATTTAAAGCCTTTTGTTGCACTCTTGTAGGTTCAGTAATCTTATCAAAAACGAAACTGGATTTGGATGAAGTCTGAATTTACTAAAACAGTGATAGGCGTAGATCGAAGGTTCGTGCCACCAAGTGCAGCCTATGGCTATAAACCTTATATAGCAACAGTTGCAGAGATTGATACGAGATGTAAGCGCGATCGCAAAAAGATAAGTTGCACAAATACTTTTTCTAGTGCAGAGACAGTAAAATAACTTTACCTAAAACAGAGCTTGGAGAGCCTCGAAGTGTGGGTGTAAAAGTGTTATCGCTCCGTCTCGAAACTAAAAAACATTGCCTAAAAGCAGACAAACTAGGCAATGTTATCATTTGTATTTATTATCAATTAAGCCGAAAAAATCGGTCATTTTTACAAAACTTTACAAGGCTGCACCTGGTGACACGAACCTTCTATTTTCGCTTTGAAATCATCTACAGCAGGAGGATATTTACACCAACCTTGTGGATAATTCCTCGTAGTCAAATTCTCTTACGCGAACGTTGAGTAAACTACGATTAACACCTATTTTTCGTTTAATTTAATAATTAAAGTATAATTTGATACTATTTATTTTACAGTATAAACCCTTTTGCTCTTAAGATTGCACTGACTCGTTGATTATGGATGATCATTGTTTCACGCTCACTCGCTGTGCGAACAGGGTCGTCAGGATAAACCTTATATCCCCACTCTCCTTGATAGTTTTCTAGATGAATCCGTTCTCCCGTTGCCATAATACGCCCATGAGAACTGCAACGGGTATGCGCTCTATATTCGCCATAAGGAATGTAGTAATCCAAGTATAAATCTGGGGTTGGGTAGATAATGAACTGTATTTTGTAGCCATCATCATCATCTTTGATACAGATACTGTATACATGGTTAAATTTCATCTCCGGCACAAGTGGGGCATCTTTAGTCACAAACTCTTTAAGCTTGTTACTAAATAATTCATACAATTGGGGTGAAAGTTTTTCTAGCTCCATAATTTTTCATTTTGCAGACAAGCGTAAAATCTATATAGTTTAGCATGAAACTTTGCAGACTTAACAAAATACAGTTTTGACACTGGTATTTTGATTTTTGATGATGAATTTTTCCATTTTTTACAGTGTGTTGATAACCGCAATTGGCACAAGTAGGTCGGGATGCTGACATCAGGAAGAAAACAATCAAATTTTCCAAATCTCGAACTTGATTAAGCTCAACATAATTATAGCTTAAACATCTATTTGAAATTTTTATGATTGGCAGGATTTCAATTGATTAGATAAATCAACTTTCCAATCTAACCAGCTAAAAATAGATAATTTGATTGACTAAATCTTCATTTTCACTGCATGTTTACCACTACCTCTCGGTTTTGTGCAAGGTCATATTAAAAGTAGTAACCGACCAAAAAACCGTTCCGATTGAAGCACTCGCTATTGGTGTTCAGAAAGTTGTAATACTCATTCAATGAAAGGTGTCTACAAATATACCTTAGTGCCTACGGTAACTCCCCAAACTCACGAGGAAACGGAGACGGGTTTTCGATATTTTGTTAACTCATTTTTAAGAATAGTAGATTTCCTATTTCATATAGCTGTTTAATAAACAACAGAGAAATCCAGGTTTTTTGTAAATATATATACAATACTTAATATGCGATCGCTCTTCGTCATCTTACCCCTAGTTAGTTTGGGCTGTCTTGCAACTGTCAATCAAGCAATAGCCCAAATTATCCCAGATAACAGCCTGGGTGCAGAAAATACTGTTGTCAATTCAAATGTAAAAGGAATAGCGAGCGATCTCATCGAAGGTGGTGCAATTCGTGGGTCAAATCTCTTTTACAGTTTTCAGGAATTTAATGTTGGTGAAGGTAGAGGAGTTTATTTTTCTAATCCGTATGGCATTGCCAATATTCTCAGTCGAGTCACAGGCGGTAATCCCTCGAAAATTCTGGGAGTACTAGGTGTATTGGGCAACGCTAATCTATTTTTGATTAATCCCAATGGGATAATATTTGGACAAAACGCGCGTCTGGATCTTAGAGGTTCATTTTTTGGCAGCACAGCCGACAGTATCTTATTTGATAACAAGTTTGAATTTAGTGCCACCAATCCGCAAACAGCACCATTGTTGACCGTAGGAATTCCTATTGGCTTAAAATTTCGAGATAATTCTGCAAGTATTCTTATTCAAAATTCATCATTAAATAATTCTTTCCCTTCTACATTTAAGCCTGAACAGCCTTCGGTTTTGGCATTAGTGGGTGGAAACATAATCTTTGATAGAGCTTCCTTAACGTTAACAGGAGGTCGTATAGAGTTAGGAAGTTTAGCTCTTGCAGGAACAGTTGGATTAAATAGTGATGGAAGTTTAAGTTTTCCTAATAATGTTTTGCGCGGTGATATTAGGCTCGTTAACGGTTCTAGGATCAATATCAATGCCGGTAATATTGCCATTAATGCTCGCAATCTAGACCTTTCAGGAAAAAGCACTTTGAGTGCTAGCACATCCCCAATCTTTGAAACATCTGCTCTCAGAGGAAATTCAACCAACATTCAGATTAACGCCACCAATACCATTTCCGTAGACAATAGTATACTCTTTAATACAGTATTACAAAATACTAGAAATAATACTGGTAATATCGAACTCAACACTCAAAACTTTTTTCTCACAAATGGTGGACAAATCGTTGTAAATACTTCTGGTTTGGGAGATGCAGGAACGATTAACATTAATGCTGTAGATAGTATTTCTATAAATGGGAAAAGTAAGGATGGGTTTAGTGGAATTTTTAGCCTAGTGGGACAGAGAGGCAGAGGCAATGTTGGCGATATTAATTTAAATACTACAAACCTTTCTCTAAGTAACGGTGGAGTAATTGCTGCCAGAACATCCGGTCAGGGAAACGGAGGAAGTATTAACATTAATGTCGAAGCTAGTACTTCTATAGATGGAGATAGTGGAATTTTCAGCCAAGTGGGATCGACAGGCATAGGTAATGCTGGCAATATTAATATCAAGACTAGTTCCTTATCTGTAAATAATGGCGGACAAATCAGTGCTAGTAGCTTTGGCAAAGGTAATGCTGGAAGTGTAACTATAACAGCAAAAGATGCTGTCTCCGTGGACGGAAAAACCAAGGATGGACAACAATCCAATACTGGAATCTTCAGTGCTGTGAACAGCAGAGCCGTAGGCAATGCAGGTGGTATAAAAATCGTTGCTAACTCACTTTCTCTAAACAATGGCGGTCAAATAAGTGCGAGTAATCTAGGAAATGGCGAAGCAGGCAATATACAAGTTGCAACGACTAAAGATATCCGGTTGGATAATCAAGCATCTATTGACGCTTTTACCACAGGAGGGCAAGGTAACATTGATTTATTTTTCCGTGACCTAATTTTACGTAATAACAGCAAGATCACTACTGTTGCTCAGGGCTTGGTTAAAGCAGGCAACACTAACATTGACGCAGATGGCTTCGTTCTCTTATTAAAAAACAGCAGTATCGACAGCAGTGCTGAAGAAGGCTTTGAAGGGAACATCAGGATTACAGGTACAGGTATTTTTGTTTCCCCAGATAGTAATATCGGTAATTTTGATATATCCAATTCACAGTCTACATTAACCTTTGAAGCACCAGATGTTGTCATAGACGCTACACAACAAATCGCCCAAAACCCTTGTCAAAAAGGTTCTGGTAGCTCATTTACCGTCATCGGACGTGGTGGTTTGCCATCTAGCCCAAATGATGGCTTTAGCAGTAACGAGACTCGTATCGATTTAGTAGAACCTGTCGCTAGTAGCAGCAGTTCACAAAATTCAACTATCAATCAACCCACAACCAAACCCACAATTAAACAAATTATCCCTGCCCAAGGCTGGATATTTAACGACAAAGGTGAGGTAGTGCTGACTGCCTATGACCCCACAACCACCACTGCTCAACGTAGTTCTAAAACAACTGCGGCTTGTCCTGCCCTTTTTTAAGTCACAGTGATAGCAATACGGTTCGGTTAATCTCTACTCTTAGGGATGATTTCTGAACTCAAGCGAAAATCTCTACCAGCAGGGCAAACGCATTAAAATTCGGCAAGAACAAGCTTGACAAAAATATGTATACATGCACATAAGAAAGGAAGTAATTTAAGTTGATGAAGCAAGTAAAATAATTATTTGATTAATACAGTAAACTGTTGATGATTAAAGATACGAAAATAGACTCCAATAATTGAGTTAAAAAATCAGAATATAATCACTATTTTGGTAAAAAATAATTGAAAAGCGACTGTAAAAGAACTTATAGACTTAATGCAAGAGGCAATTCTGATTTCGTGACAAAATCAAAAAATTAAAATAACGAATTAGTAACACAATCAAATTGAAGAGAAATTTGATTGTGTTACTAATTCAATGTATGGATAAGTGCCAGGGTGGAAAAATCATGAGCGACCAGAAGCCAAGACCAAGACCTCGCAATTTAGAACAAGAACAAGAACAAGAACAACAACCAGACCCACAACCGTGTCAACGCATAAAAATTGTTGACTGTAACAAGCCAGTCAGTCGGGTCTTTTATGAGTGTTACCACTGTCTTCAGGGTTTAGTCAGTGAATGCGATAAAAGTCCTCCGACAGTGAAGGAAATCAAAATAACATGCCCTAACTGTGACAAGACAGCAATCACCCTGATAGCAAAGAAAGTTTTATCAACCAATACGATTGAGTCACCTTGGTGACAGTAAGGCACTCGCACCCTTGCAGAGCTAGGATATGGCAAGCAAAGCATTGCAGGGAGGACGATCAATGCATTCATCAAGAAGATCACTTAAAGTAAGCCGCAGGCTTGATAGCTTGCGGGCTTTTTTATGTCGGTAGGGAAACGTTTCTCTAACCAGGTGACATTATCGCTCTTTCATCACTCTGGATAGATAAAAATATGATGTCCCAATTTTATCCAGAGTCGAATAAAATATAACCATGAAATTGATTCATCATATTTTGTAGGGATAAAAATCCGGCTTCTAGGTTAGGAATATTAAAAATACGTAGCCAAGGTTTGAGAAAATTAAAAAATACATAAGGCTGAATGATTAGACGCAAGTTATTGAAGGTAGACTTCCATCCTCCACGAAAATCCCAGCAATCATGCTGACTGTAAACTTCAGGTTCTTTGGAAACTTTTGAGGCGATATTTTTAGTTTATACTTCTGTTTCGTCAGCTAAATTTCGTTCAATAGTGTGCCAGCTTACCATCAAATACACACAACATACAACTTCCCACCCTTCGGGTTCGCCAGTCGCTACAACGGGGGGAACCCCCGCAACGCGCTGGCTCACCATTTCTCTATTTGTTGATGATAATTTGTTAAACGAAAATCTGCCCAACCCAGTTCATTCTTAGCTTGTTTGATACCATATTCAATCCAATTGCGAAATCCATAGGTATTGCCAACAGTCTGCTGAATTTCTCCTGGTAAATTAGTCATCAAATACCAGGTAGTATTTTTTCGTTCTTTCAATATGTCCTTAGTAACCTTCCAGTATCTAATCTCTTTAGAGGCTTGACAAATTATTTCTTGGATGTAATAAATCTGCTCTTTTCCATTAGAAAATAATCGGTCAAATGTTTGCCAGTCACCGTACTTTACTAACTCAAGCTCTGACCAAGCTCGATGGTTGCTCCGCACTGCTACTACATATTTCAATTCCAATTCATTTAAGACAGTGTGGAAGTTCTTACTTTCTCCATACAAACAATCTGCTAAAACTATATCAAACTTAAACCCCTTCTCTCGCAGTTCTTTGATAATTTCTCCAGCCAATTCTGGCTTTGTTTTATATTTATCTTCTTCTTGAAGAGTCGATTTTGGTTTGAATATCTTAAATATTAAAGGAAAAATTATATTCCCTAAAACTCCGTAAGCATTCACAGATACCAGCCCATTGTCTACTTTTCCTAAATTACCAATATATTGTCTGGTGACATAATCTGTACTATCTCCTTTCTTTTTATCTCAAGTTTTAGATGTTGATAAAAGTTGCCATAATGCAGTTAGCAGAATCATTGCACACTTGGTTGGGTCAGGAGTAGAACTTCCATCAACAGATACAAGTGGATACTGTCAAGCACGCATTAGATTGCCAGAATTGTTACTGGAAAAAATATTTTCCAAAGTGGCAGTTGGTCTTGAAGAAAAAGTAAGCGAGCAGTATTTATGGTGTGCTAGGAATGTAAAAGTTTTAGATGGTTCTAACGTTTCAATGCCCGATACGGAAGCCAACCAAAAAGAATATCCGCAACACAAAAATCAAGCGTGCGGTTGTGGCTTTCCAATTGCAAAAATCGGGGTGATTTTTAGTATTGCAACAGGTGCAGCAATTGCCTTAGTCATCGATGTTTTTAATACTCATGATATTCAGCTTGCAAGAAAACTATATGAGTTTTTAAATCCGGGGGATGTGCTTTTAGGGATCTCCAAATAATAAAATGCCCAGCCGTCGCTTTCGCCCTTCAGGCGAAAGCGCCTAAATCTTTGGGCAAGCCCAAAATATATTTAATACGGCTGGGCATTTTATTACTTGGAAGTGCCTTAGGAGATAGAGCTTTCTGTGCATATGCAGATTTAATTAAAATAAAAGGCGTTGCTGAATGAAAGTATGAATCATGCGATCGCCTCAAGTTTGTGGGCGCACAGCGCCCGCAGCACCACGGAGCCGTACTTAAGATAATATATTACTAATCGAATTGAATATTTCAGCATTTCTTCTGTTTTAGAGTAGCAAAAAGTTTTACGATGCAGACGAGCAAGATAATGTCTTAGGCGGCTATTTTCACCCTCTACTCTTGTCAGAGGATGTTTTACTAACAATGTGATCTTCATCGCTAATAAAACAAGGATAAACTGGATAACCATCTGTCACATAAAAATATGAATTCCAACATCTAATAATTAACCACAACAATTTAAATGTTTCAGAGCTTCTGTCTCCCAAAACCCAAGCTAAAATCCCTGGAGAATGCTTATTTACTGCTGTCCACACCCAAATTTTGTTTTTTTTTACCAACAAAAGTTTCTAGCTCATCTATTTGTGTAACTTCAGGTATTTCCTCACTTCCTGACGAATTCGGTAAAATTTTACCCAATTTCTTTACCCAAGTTATTACAGTTGTATGATGCACATTTTTTAGTCGTTCTATGGCTCGAAAACCTAAACCATTGACATACATTTCTATACACTCACGTTTGATTTCTTCAGAATAACCTTGCAAATCGTAAGAATCTATAAACTGACGACCACATTGAACACAAATGTAATTTTGTTTACTTGCTTTTTTCCCATTCTTGCGAATATGAGTTGATCCACACTTTGGACATTGCTCCCGCGATCTCTCGAATTCATACTTCAATTATGCAACGCCAGAATTTCTATTGCCTTTTGGATGTTGCTCATAGATCAAATAGCTTAAATGTAATAAACGTACTGGATAACGAAATCGGTTTCAAAATTATTCCAAAAGATCGAAGTAAGTAGCCACTCATTAAGCAAAAATAAAGAGTCGCCCATTGCTTTTGGTGAGGAAAACGGCTTTGTTGCTAAAAGGTTCATGCCATTGTGGAGCGGTGCGTTTGGTGCGTCAGGAGTCATCATCCCTAATGCATTCATGCGCTGTTATTGTTCGATTTGCCGAAAAACAGCAGGTGGAGGTAAATATGCGATTAATCTTGCAGGCGATAATCGGACGCTTCAGGTCGAGAGTGAAGAACACATTTAATAAGTAGTAAAGCAAAAATATTTATACATTTAATGATATAGTATCCACTGGGAAATAAGATAAAAAGTAAAGGTGTAGGTGTGCGTTTTATTAGAGGATTAAGTCGAGAAACTATCGGGA
>JANBVI010000036.1 GCA_024239075.1 Fischerella sp. CENA71
ATTTTTGGCGCTCGCTCTTTTATCTTTGAGTGAAAAAGTCTCTACTATAGGGAAATAATAGGGGTAAACAAAATATCCCTAAGCTTTCTTGGATCGAGGTGCAATATGGACACACCGTCGGGACTTTGAGCATTCTGGTTGTCCCGTCCTTTTTGGGGATGAGGATTTCCCTTAATGTGTTGTGATGCCAGTTGTTGGAATTGGACTTGAGGTATTCCTCAAGTGCGAAGCGTTCTTCAAAGGTGAGAAATGCTTTGCCATCAATACCCGGTGTCTTTTTGCCAGCATTTAACTGAGTTACTTGCCGAATAGCCAGTAGTCTAGCTGAAGTGGACTTCAGGATAAGCTTTTGTAGTGACCGCGATGAGCGCTTGTCGCCAACTTGAATAGCTTTGAACACTCGTCTTTGTAGGCGGAATAAATTACGGCGGAATTTCTTCCACGGTAATTTTTTCCAGGATTCACTAGCATTATTGCTGTGTCTAATCATGCTCTAACTCCAAGCGTGTGTTTTCTGAACACCTCAGACTAATTACAGTCTGTCTTACCCGATGTGGAGGCTTCCGTATCTCGTCTTACCTACCAGGGTTTTCGACCATTACCCTGGACTCCAAACATCGTTTTTATTCGTTCCCTCGGAAAGATTGTTCGTTCCTTTAGGTGTAGCCAATTCAACCGCTAGACCCCCAGAACTCTTGCCGTTCGCCCAAAAAAACGTCGGCGGGGATTTACTCTAGCGAGGTCAGGGTTATCGTGTTGTGCCCTGTCTTGTGTTGGGTTGCTTTTTTAGGCTCGGTTTCACCGTGGGAACTCCCCATTAGCGCCAGTGCCAGCCCACAACAGCCGTCTGCTTGCGCCCTGTCCCCAGCTTCGCTCTGTAGAATTCCGAGTCTGCTCGGCGTGGGCAGATAGGGAGTCATCTTTGAGTTTAAGAGGTAGGACTTTCACCTACATCTAATCGAGAGTTCAACCAAGAGGTTGGTGAGGTTATTTACGGACTGGGTACCGTGATTCACTCACAACGAATCGCACTTTTGGAACACATTAAATCGAAGGTCAGCAATCAAACAACTTTTGTAACCACATAAATCTAACAAGGGATACCAGTCTGAGCAATTGCGCGACAAGCGGGTAACATCATAAGAAAGGATAATTCCTACCAGTCCTAACGTCACTTGCGCCAATAGTTCCTTAAAGCTCAGTATTTGGTGGCTTTGATAAAGACACTACAGCAAAGCGTCGCCCAAACAACGGGTGCATCACGTCAGTGACTTCTATTTGGGTTAAATCTTCTAATGGGTTCTTGAGATGGGCATTAAGTAATGGGTTTGTTTGACAAGATAGACCATAATATCTTGTTAAACATATTACAAGAAAAATTCCACATCAACGTTTTATAGTCCTACTAAAAGGTTTGCTAGATGCAGGCTATTTGGAAAATTGGAAATACAATACAACTTATAGTGGAGTACCACAGGGTTCTGTTGTAAGCCCAATACTTTCAAATCTGGTACTAGACAAACTGGACAAGTACGTCGAACAAAACTAATACCAATACGCACACGAGGTCTTAGAAGGAGAGTTAACCCGCCTTATAATGCACTAACTCGTGCCGCAGCAAAAGCAAGAAAAGCAGGTTTATTAGAAGAAGCACGGAAGTTAAGCCAACAGGCGCAAACTATTCCGTCACGCGACCCTAATGACCCAAATTTTCGTCGTCTTTGCTACGTAAGGTACGCAGATGGCACGCCGATACAGGCGTAAGACTAATGGGGTGAAAGTCCCCTAACCCCAATTATCCGTTCGGGGGTCTAGCAGGAGGTCGAGTTGACGAAGCGATTCGTGGGCTTAAGTGACCTTGAACGATAGATGCAACACAGCGGGCTGCAACAAAAGTGAACTCAAATCAGCCTCGTAATACGTTGATGTGTGAGCCGACCGTATTGTCTGCGCGCTCAGGCTGTTAGAAGACAGGGATAAAACGGATACATGAACTGTCCTCAAGCACCGGGGTATTGGAGGTGGCACGCTGTAAAGGTCTTACGACCCCAGGTCGGGAGACCTCAACCAATGCCAGATGGCACTGGCAACTACTGAGTATAAGGGAAAACCGAAAACTCAATGGGTTGGTTGAGGAGTCAGCTTTCTTTCATAGTACCGCTTGAGAACATGGGACAGCATAACCCAGTTCAAGGGAAGGAACCCAACTTCAGTTAACAGCTGACGATGCAGCCCTTGGAGTTTTGATTGCCTATGGCTATTAACGAAACAAATAAAGTTCGGCAACTGCAAAGAAGCTTATATCGCAAAGCCAAGCAGGAAAAGTCCGCAAAGTTCTACAGTCTGTACGATAAGTTGTGTCGCGCCGATGTTCTTTGGGAAGCATGGCTACAAGTCAAAGCAAACCAAGGAGCGCCGGGAATCGATGGTCAAACCATCGAAGCAATTGTCGAAGCAGGGGAAGAAGCACAGATGATTCAGGAAAAGATGTATTAACGGTAGCATCGGATTGAAAGTTCCTAAAAGTGTAATTGAAGACCACTGCGCTAAATACCTGCGCTCCGGAAAACCAATACACCTTGCACAAAGAGTCAACGACAGTACCTACAGCATAGTTAGTCAATACCAAGCCGAATACAGAGGAGTAGTCCAGTACTATCGTATGGCTTATAACCTCCACACGCTTTCAAAACTCAAAAGAGTTATGGAGCTTTCCCTTGTAAGAACATTGGCAAATAAGTTTAAAACTACCTGCCAGAAAATTTACAAGAAATATCTCACAACCATTGATACAGAAGATGGCACCTACAAGGTACTTGGGCATTTTATTATTTGGAGATCCCTAAACGCAAAACTCTTGTAGTTTGTCGTCAATGCCACGAGAAGATTCAGTATGGACGCTACGACGGTGAAACTCTCAGACGTAAAAATTACCGGAAAGCGAAGTGATACGGAAACGGTCATGCGTAGTTTGGAGGGGGGTGGTTGGAAAAGTGCCAGAAATGGTAACTCGCTGGCTACCTACCCTACCGCACGTCCGGTTTTGAATGAGAGGTGTCCCTTGGTAACAAGGGCATCGACTCAACCAAATAAAATGAGAGCGCCGTTGCACTGTCCCCGACAAAATTGGGCAGGCTTTTATCAGGCTTATTTAATTGGCCGATGAGTTATCTCTCAGTGAAGCCTGCCCAATTTTGGTACGTGGAAGACCCTAAACCTATCAAATATATTTTGCAAGAGTCCAAGGACTAGTAAGCGTTCCCACAAATGTGGGAACGCGAGGGCGCTCTCATTTGATTTTTTGGAAAGGCCTTGGAACAGTGATAGCATCGATCCATACATTTTAGTTAGTTAACCTATGCTAAGGTACGTAGCGGCTCCGGATAATTTGATTACGATTAACTGCCAAAGAAGACTGGAAAATCACTTACAAACAGGACAATTTTACTGGCTGAGATAAAATTATGACGAAATGATAATTGCTGCTATGCCAAAATCTAAGTCTACCAAATCTGCATTGCTCCCTGAAAAACTTCCCAAAATATTGGCTTTTGCTAACCAGAAAGGTGGTGCAGGTAAATCAACAGGAGCGGTTCATGCTGCTGATTGGTTTATGCAAAATGGACGTTCTACTATCCTAATTGATGCAGATGGTCAGCAAAGCTCATCTGGCTGGTTAAAAGATCTGGGGTTGCCTTACAAGGTCATCAGTGATCCAGAAATTCTATTTGACGAACTTCCTTTATTGGCAGAGTCTTATGATGTTGTGATTGTAGATGGACCAGGAAATGCAAGTGAAGTAACAAAAGCAATTTTGATCCGCTCTAATTTAGTGCTTATTCCCTGTAGAGATTCCATGATCGACCTGGCAAGTACAGGTAAAATTGTGCAGTTTGTGCGTCAAGCAAGAGAAATCCGAGGAGGTCTGCCGATAGCAGCACTTTATCTGAATGCAGTTAAAGACAACACTATATTGTTGCGAGAGGCAACAGAAGCTTTACAAAGCAGCATCATCCCGTTGTTGAATACGACTATCCCTGATCGTCAATGCGTCAAGGACGCTCCTGGGCAAGGAAGTACAGTATTCCGGATGAAAGGAGAAGCTGCCAAAGCAGTAGCATATGCTTACACCAAAATCCTGACAGAAGCTTTGAAATTATTTGAATCAGAATCATGACAGTGAGACGAAAACTTAAGGATACCATTGCCAATAATGAAGAACTGAGCTTTGTCTTTGGGCAAAATAGTACTGAAAAAATTGTGCAAACAGCGTCAATTACCAAAGAACAAATCATTAACTGTAATGCAATAGTTTGCACATTTACATTTGTTCCAGATGGGAAGCCAGTTCGGCATTACTACGACACAGAAGACTTACGACAATGGGCTTTTTGTGATATAAAACACAACGGAATTCGTTCCCCTTTGTGGATTCGTCCGCATCCAAGTCAACCTGAAAAATATGAATTGGTTGCAGGACTACGTCGTTTCAAAGCAGCGGCAATTTTAGGACTGGAAACTGTTCCAGTCAAGATTTTTGATTGGGATGACCATACCGCTTTCCATGCTGCAATATCGGAAAATACAAATCGTCGAGACTTCAGTGCTTTAGAAGAGTTAGATAATACTTTACGATTGCTTGAAATTCAATTGGGATATGACACAGAAGAAGTTGTCAGTTTTCTCTATCGTATGAACAACGCAACAAAAAATACAACTAACCAAAATGTTTTGGTTAGCAAGGAAGCTGAACTAGTTCAAGAGATATTTAATTCATTCAGTCGAATCTCTTGGCAATCATTCGTTGCTACTCGACTGCCCTTATTAAAAAAACCAGTAGAGGTTCTAGATGCAATTCGGCAGGGTAAAATTCATTACACTAAAGCTATTTTGATTGCTAGTATCAAAGATGAAAATATCAGACAAAGCTTTTTAGAAGAAGCTATCAAGCATTCCCTTAGTTTGTCCGAAATCAAACAGCGAGTTAAGGCATTCAATGATAGTACAAAGACACTATCAGAATCTATAAGCCTTAAGCAACGCTTGACTAAAACAGTCCAGATAGCAAAGAAAAACAAAATACTTTGGAGTGATTCCAATAAAACTCGGCAATTGGAGGAGTTGATTAGTCAGCTTGAAGCAATTGTCATGAGTTGAAAAAGAAGACAGTTTCTTTCTGTTGTTCATACTAGTACTCTGTCACAGTTAGGTCTAATGTGAATTAAGTCTCGAAACCCTTTTAATTTCGTTGATGGTCACAAAACAAGAATTTTTAATCGTCCTTGAAACCCTTATCGGATAAGAGGCGTTTTTAATTCACATCAGGCATCAGCTTTCTGCATATATATATTGGACAAGTCCAGTGATTAATCGGTGTGGTGGCACAGCGCAAAGCTAAACGAGGGGATGGGGTTTTACGCGCGATCAATGAACAAAACCTGTCTGAATTAATCTAGACCTAAGCTGGGTATAACGCTGCTGTTTGTTAACAGAACGCACAGCCATACCAATTGCTTTTTGAGATCCAATCACAATCGCTAGCTTTTTAGCACGAGTTAGCCCAGTGTAAAATAAGTTACGACTAAGCATCATGTAGTGTTGCGTGTACATAGGCAGAATCACCACTGGGTATTCTGACCCTTGGCTTTTATGGATAGTAACAGACCACGCCAGAGCAATTTCATTTAAGTCTGCATAGTCGTAGGTGACATCGCGATCGCTATACTGTACCGAAACTTCTTGTTCTTCAGTGTCAATGTTGGTAATAAACCCGACATCACCATTAAACACTTCCCGGTTGTAATCGTTGGTTTGTTGAATCACCTTGTCGCCCATTCGCAGCGTACTACCACCCCTAGTAATTTCCACTTTTTCGGGGCTGGGGGGATTAATTAGCTGTTGCAGTACTTGGTTAAGGTTACGAGTACCGACCAATCCCCGGCTCATGGGAGAAAGCACCTGCACATCGGTAATCGGGTTAAAACCAAGAGTCGGAATTAAGCCCCCAATAAGTTCGCAAATTGCCTGTACTCCGTGTTCTGGTTGATGTCCGCCACCATGCCAAAGACAATCGGTTTGGGGAGTATCGGAAATAGGTTCAATTGACGGGTACTGTCCTCGATTGATTTGGTGGGCGGCGGTGATAATTGCACTAGTTTGGGCTTGGCGAAATACTTGAGTGAGGCGTACAACGTTTACTTTGCCCGAATTAATACTATCAGCAAGTACGTTCCCTGGCCCGACAGATGGCAGTTGGTCAATGTCTCCTACTAGCAGGAGTTGACCGGATTCCGGCAAAGCTTTAATGAGAGAGTATGCCAAAAATAAATCGAGCATACTGGCTTCATCAACTATCAGTGCTTTTTGAGGTAAGGGATTTTTTTCATCGCGCCTAAAGCTCATAGTTCTAGGGTCAAATTCCAAGAGGCGATGTATCGTTTTTGCCTCTAATCCTGTCATTTCACTTAACCTTTGGGCGGCGCGTCCTGTGGGTGCAGCCAAGGCAATTGATTTGCCCATCGCCTTCCATAATTCAACAATAGTACGGGTAGCAAAAGTTTTACCGCAGCCTGGACCACCTGTGAGAATCATTATCTTAGAATAAGCGGCCACCTCCACCGCTTCTTGCTGCTGCGGTGAAAGTTCGATTTTACGAGACTGGGTAAACCGTGCAATCCAGGAACGAACACGAGGGATGTCAGGGTTAATTGGAGCAAGTATGCGATCACTTATTAATTGGGCTAAATTTTGCTCAGTGTAGAAGAATGTAGGTTTGTAGCAAAGTAACGTTTTATCTGCTGTACTTTCTCTGACTAGTTCCGAAGCTAAAGTCATTTTTTGGATGATTGGTGCTAGAGCTTGCTCTGTTGGTTGATGGGATTCACTCATTAGTAGTTCAATTGCTTGGTGTATGAGTTCTGGTTGTGGTAAATAACAGTGTCCATCCTCGGCAGCTTCACTTAAAACATGAGTGATACCAGCACGATATCTAAATTCAGAATCAGGTGGTACTCCTAAGTTCCGAGCAATTTTATCAGCTGTGATAAAACCAATACCGTAAATATCAGCAGCAAGCTGGTAGGGGTTGTTAGTCACAATCGCGATCGCTTGCTCACCATACTGCTTATAAATTTTGACTGCGTAAGTAGTGGAAACGCCATGACTTTGCAAAAAAACCATTACTTCCTTGATGGCTTTTTGTGTTTCCCAAGCGCTCTTAATCATATTAATGCGCTTAGATGCAATGCCGTTAACTTCGCTCAAGCGCTCAATTTGGTTTTCAATAATCTCAAGGGTTTCTAAACCAAAATGGGCAACAATGCGTTTAGCTGTAACCGGGCCAACACCTTTAATTAGACCACTGCCCAAATATTTCTCAATTCCTGTTAGGGTTGCTGGTTTAGTCTCTTTATAGTTAACAACTTGAAACTGGGGGCCATACTGTGGGTGTTCGCGCCAAAACCCCACCAGTTGTAATGTCTGTCCAGCCTGGATGTTAGCAAAGTTACCAGTGATTGTAGTTAATTCCTTTGCACCAGGACGTTGTAGCCGTGCCACTGTGTAACCCGACTCTTCGCTGTAATAAGTCAGGCGTTCTACTACCCCCGTAATAGATTCGTGCTTGGAAGCAGCATTTATTTGTTGATGCGTTTGGTTGGATGCAGTGGTCATCAGTTTGTCACAAGGCACGGCACGCGGTCATTATACTGAATAATTATCGCTTTTTATAGTACCTTTGTATTATTTTCCTGGAAGCGATCGCTCCTAATGTAGTACAATTGTACTGTAGATGGTGAAGTCGCCTTAGTCAAAACACTGATGTTGGATGCTTCCTTGTTTTTGCTGTCAGCATCTTTCTATCTAATGCCGAACGGTTTCAAGCATTCCTATAAGAATGTCATGTTGAGCAAACAAACCAAATATAAATTTATCTTGTATAGTTTTACCTTCAGGTACAACTAAGAACTCATCAGCAGCAGCAGAAGATAAAGGTGGTTGTCCATCTGTCAGAATAGCGTAATCAGTGCATTGTTCGTAAAGACGCTGAAGAATTTCTTCATCAGTTGGATCTAGTTTTCTTGCCATATAGGCAGTATTTTGCAATTCAAACCCGGTACAGATGTTCATATCTTTGCCTGTTGTGAGTTAGCTCCTCACTTCAAATTTACTTGCAAGTTGATATTGAGCCGAGATAGGCGGCAATGGCTGATTCTGCCCAATTGCGATCGCCACTTATTGATCGTGATCGCTCTATTCTGGGTTTTGCAGAAAATATGAGCAATCCCTTATCTTTTTTGTATAAGTAATTCATTCTGGCAATCGCATTTGTTGTAAACACCTATACATTGCCCTTTGAGCAATTGAGATCGTTGTGATTAGCTGTTGGCAATTGAATGATCTCAGAAAAACGTGAATACTTAACCGTATCGGTAGGAGGATAATCTGCCGACACTGCAATTAATCCAATTTTTGTATCCTCGAAATAAATCACACCCCCAATACGTCGTTCAGCTTGGAGAGGGCCATGAAAAAAATGATACTTTGCATTGGCGATCGCTTGTAGGCATGAATGATCCACATGGCTACAGAAATTTTACTCAACAATTAAAACTCTTGTAATGATAAGCTTTTGAGTCTATGTAGGTATATTTGCAGGGGGAAGTCCAGCCTAAAAAATCCCCATTGCTGCCTCTGTCTTGGGTTATTTGTTCTTAGTCAATCCCTTTGAATGCGTCAGCTTCCGACCTATGTCTATGCTCTCACGCCCGTTTAATAAACTGGCGATCAATTGGAGATTGAATAAGTAAACAAAATTAATCAATTAAAAAGAGAACTTAGGCTACCGTAGCTGGTTTAATAGATAAGCGATCGCGTCGGTCAACTTGTCTAGTCTACTCAGTATAGTAATTTAGGTTTAGTATTCTTCCTTACCAATATCCCTGCATGGAGGTTTGCGTTATGGTAGAACCTGTTCATGGCACACTCACTGATACCATTTGGCCCAGTCTGCCTGTTGCGAAATGGCAAGATACATATGCAACGCTGCATCTGTGGACTCAAATCATTGGTAAGATTCGGCTGGCGCTGGCTCCCAAACTTAACCACTGGTGGCACTCTACACTTTATGTAACCCCACGTGGACTAACAACCTCTTCAATTGCTTACGAAGCACGCACCTTAGAGATTAGCTTTGACTTTCTTGAGCATCAGTTACAAATCGATACTAGCGACGGCATAAGGCGAACAATCGCGCTTGTTCCCCGCTCTGTAGCTGACTTCTACCAGGATGTTATGGGTACACTCAGCGCAATTGACATCCCCGTTCGGATTTGGACAATGCCACAAGAACTAGACCAGCCAATTCCCTTTGAGCAAGATTATGTACATGCAGCTTATGATCCTCAGTACGCCCAGAGGTTTTGGCGGATTCTGGTGCAAGCAGATCGGGTCATGAAAGTATTTCGCTCACGTTTTATTGGTAAATCTAGCCCTGTACACTTTTTCTGGGGCAGCTTTGACTTGGCTGTTACCCGCTTCTCTGGGCGTCGCGCTCGGGAGCATCCAGGTGTAGTTCCCAACATGGCAGATTGGGTGACAAAAGAAGCTTACTCCCATGAAGTGAGCAGCTGTGGGTTTTGGCCTGGTGGTGGGGCAGTGGCAGAACCTGTTTTTTACTCCTATGCCTACCCAGAACCGGAGGGATTTAAAGACTACCCCATCCAGCCAAAGAAGGCATTTTATAGTTCCGATATGCGAGAGTTCATTTTGCCCTATGAAGCAGTGCGGCGAGCTGATCACCCAGATGCAGTACTCCTTACCTTTTTGCAGAGTACCTATGATGCAGCTGCAAATAGTGGAAATTGGGAGCGAGCAGCGTTGGAATCTACCTCACAACTTACAATTGGTTTTTAGACTATTAACTGACACTGTTAGTGAAATATATCTTAATAATTAAAAGCCTTATTATTCCGTAGGTTACGTAGAGCTATTCATTAAAAAGAGAAACAAATTCCAAATATTTGCCACTAAACAACCCGCAATCGCTCAACTTTAGATCGGGAATCACCAGCAGCGCCATGAACGAAAGTGTCATAAATGGTGCTAATAATTGAGAACCCAGACGTTTTGCCCAAGCATCCATTTGAGCATACTGTTTTGCAACTATGTAGCCGTCTACATCACTCATCAGTCCAGCTACAGGTAAAGTCAGCACTTGGATAGCATTGCTTTCTACTACAGCAATACCTCCTTTAGCGTCAATCACCGCATTCACAGCCGCGCAAAGTTCCTCATCAGTTGTAGCAACAGCCACGATATTGTGGGAATCATGAGCAACACTAGAGGCGATCGCACCTCGTTTGAGTCCAAAATTCTGAATTAATGCTACGGCGGGTGGAGTATTTTGGTAACGGTTGACAACGGTAATTTTGAGAACATCATGTTCTATATCTGCGGTAACTTCGCCATTTTGAATATGGGCAGGTAGATGCTTTTCAGTTGTGATTAACTGACCGTCAACTACTGTGATCGCGCACCAAACACTATTGTGAATGGTGTTTGAGCAGCATTGGCAAGCATAAAGCGAATCCCGACTAATCCCAGAACGTTGGCAATTTCGTGGGGATCGGAAACTGCTGCAACCGTACCATGCACCGTTGCCAGACGGGCGAATTCAGTTGGTACAAGCATAGAACTTTCAATATGAACAATCCAACAATATTTGCCGACCATTGGTCGGCAAATTCCAATGCCGAGCGATTGTTGTGTTGTATGAACGTTTGGCATAGGCGTTGTCAGTAAGGGATCTCGGTGAAAATAAAAAGGAGCGTGCCCTATCAAATATATTTTGGCTTAGTCCAAGGATTGATGAGCGTTCCGCCTAAGAGGCGGAACGCGAGGGCACCGATATTTTATTAATTGGAAAGGCCTTAGCAGATAATAACTCCCACACCACTTCGACGTGAATCTCCTGCCGCCTGCATGAGTCCAGTGGCTGTTTTTGAGACTGTATTTACACCGCCAAAAAACATATTCTTTTCCTGCCATGAAATGAATTTTGTATCGTTGTCAATTAGCAGGTTTACCAGATCTTGTTGGTGAAAACCTGGTTCAATATTAAAGATATTATTATCCCAGTGGCATCGTGGACTTTCTACCGCTTGACAAACAGGCATTTGCCAGTCAATTAAGTTAGAAAGAACTTGGAAAATAGCCGTACGAATTCGCTTTGAACCGCCAGAGCCTAAAACGATTTCTGGCTTGCCATCTTTGAGTACAATCGTAGGTGACATCATTGAAGAAATTCTTTGATTTTCTAGCCAAGTATGGAATCCTTGAGGATTTAAATCATCTTCACCGAGCATATTATTAACCATAATTCCTGTTCCTGGAATGATGTAGCCAGAACCTTCACCATGTGGGGGTAAAAGTAGCCAAAGCGCATTTTGCCGCCATGCGTCGTCTGTAAAGCTTACTCAGACTAGGCTTTAGAAAAAAAAAACTAACTTTTACCTAAAATTTAGGATTTGGCAGACCAGATCCACTACATTTAGCCGTACCATTTGAACCCCTCTAATTTTTGGGGTCTGAAACCCTTGTGGCTACGTGACAAAATGCTGTGCTAAAAACTAGTGACTTTTACTGGTACAGCCAAAACAAGCTTTTTCTCAGTTTTTTGATAAAAACAGCGATTTTATTTCTGTAACTCTTTCATGGCAAGCCTTTCAAGCTTTACGTGGCGGCAAAATCTGTCTTGGCTACTTTTACCCCTAATTGAACTGAGATTTTACTATGGCAAAATCTCAAAGGAATTATACAAACTCAAATTGCTGCTTTTCGGAAAAGTTGCTTATACTTTTTAGTCTTGATTTTACGTAAAATAGAATAATTTTTTTAATATAATTTTATATAAGTTCGTTTATTTGGACTTAGTTTTGTGATAGCCACTCAATCACTTTTTCTACATTTTTATCGGGTGGAAATACAGGATAGAAAACCTTTTCAATTCGCCCGTCGAAGATGATAAGTGTTAACCTCTTAATTAAGGTCATCGACTCAATTTTAAAGGTTGGTAATTGTAACGCTCTAGTAAAAGCTAGTTCTAAATCACTCAACAATTCAAAGGGGAGGTGGAGCCGCTCAACTGCCTCTTGCTGATATTCTGGATTCTGTGTGCTGAGACCAAAAACCCCTGCACCAAGTGCTTGTAACTCTTGGTAATGGTTTCTAAATGTACAAGACTGCGGTGTACATCCCCTGGCTCCGGGAATTTCATTCCAGCCTTTAGGCGGGTCTTTGTCAGGTCTACCAGTGCGTGGATAGCAGTATACAACAGTTCTTCCAGTCAGAGTTGCTAAATCCACAATACGTCCGGCTGTTGAGATCAAGGGAACAGAAGGGATTTGTATACCCAAAAGATGGTTACAAGCTCCATCATCAAAAGGTACTGGAAGATTTTGGGGTAACTCGTACAAATTATCCATTCTTGGCATGAGATTTTTCCTTTCCAGTATGTTTTTACTTTGCTGTACTATGCAAAAAGTTGGCTCTTTGTCAGTAGCGCTTTAGAGCGAGTCAGAAAATCCTGTTGCTTACTTTTTGTTTACTCGTGCTATTTTCCATAACTAAAAGTAATGATTAAGATTATCGCATTTCACCAAATTCCTTGATATCTTCCACTAACTCTCTGGTAAGTAGTAAAGCAAAAATATTTATACATTTAATGATATAGTATCTACTGGGAAATAAGATAAAAAGTAAAGGTGTAGGTGTGCGTTTTATTAGAGGATTAAGTTGAGAAACTATCGGGATACTAGAAAGGATGGTTGTGTTGCAAAAATAATTTGAGGACAGACGATCCTCCTCGCTTCCCCGCTTCCTATGCCGCCACTCCAAAAATTTGAGACACAAACTCTACTTGAGCCTGGATATCTCCTTTGGCAACACCTTGAACTTGACCTTTGCGGATCATGTTCATCGCTTCATAACCTCTCAATGTTCGTCGGGCCGTGTTGAACGAACCAAAGCCCATGCCCGGATTGACCAATCGTTTGATGAACCGATGGTCTTGCTCCACAATATTATTGGGGTACTTGACTCTTCGTAGTTCAGTGGTTTCGGTCAGAGTTTGATCTTCTTGGAGTGAGTCAATTGCCGGGGGATAAGCCGCATTCTTATCCACATTTATAACCCGTGGTGTCTGGTTATGCTCAGCATTCATTGCCTTGCGGAAAAATCGTTCTGAGGAGCGCGCATCCCGTTTGGCACTCAGCATAAAGTCAAGGGTATTGCCAGCAGAATCGACAGCTCGCTACAAATACTTCCACTCGCCCTTGACTTTTATATAGGTTTCATCTGCTCGCCATAAGTCATTAGTTGGTTTCAAGTGTGGCCTGCATCGCTTGTCCAGTTCGCCAGCATAAACCTGGACCCATCGATACACCGTTGTGTGGTCTACGGTTAGTCCCCGCTCCAGCATCATCTCCTCCAGATGACGGTACGAGAGCGGATATCGTAAGTACCAGCCAACGCACAACAGAATGATGTTTGATTGGAAGTGACGCCACTTGAAAGGGTGCTTGGGGTTCATGGACGAAGTGGGTTTGACAAGCTATACTAAGTACAAATACTACCTCTACCAGACTACCACTAGTTTTTGCAACACAACCTCAATTTGTGGATGGGATTACATCACTTCCGCTTTATTAAGTGCAACTTCATAGAGAATTGGTATAACTATATGAATCTATCCCACTAATACCAGCAATATGATAATCTGCTCTTGATAACGGTAAGTTTGATCTAGGGTATGGCTGGGCGATTTGAAGGATTAAGCGACTTGGAATGGAAGTTGTTTAAAGATATATTCCCCAAGGAACCAGAAAAACGTGATCGCGGAATGCCTCATGCGCCATTTCGTCACGTACTGAACACATTGCTGTATATATTGATAACAGGCTGTCGTTGGTGCGATGTCCCAAAGGGAGAAATCTGGGCATCAAAAAGTGCAGCGCACAGATGGCTTAAGCGTTGGGAAGCAGATGGAACGTTAGAAAATTTACAAGCACGAATCTTGGGAATGGCGGAAGAAAGAGGTTTCATCAACTGGAATTACGGTGAAGTTGATGGGTCTTTTTCCCCCTGGCAAAGGTGGCGGTGAAGGTGTTAAGTACGGACATAAAGGTAAAGGAATTTTAATACACACCTTGACTGATGGTAATGGTATGCCCTTGGCTAATCGCACAACCCCAGCAAACGGTAGTGAAAGAGATCAAGTTATACCTCTGTTAGATAGTGTCAAGGTTAAAACTAATAGACCCGGTAGACCTCGTAAACGAGTAAAGGTGTTAGCTGCGGATAAAGGTTACGATTCCAAGGATAAACGTGCTGCTTTGCGTAGACGCGGTATTAGACCACAATTACCCAAGCGTGTTTGGAAGACCAAGAAAAATCGAGGCAGACCAATTAAAATATCAGTTCCACGCTTTCAGCAAGAACGTTGTTTCGCCTGGTATCAAAGAAAATATCGCCGTCTCGTTGTGCGATGGGAGCGAATTTCTGCGTGCTTCAACGCTTTTCTTTCTCTAGCCACAATTCATATCTGGATTAACAGAATTTTATTAGTGGGATAGGTTCCTAACAATATGCTCTTCATCGCTGATGAAGCAAGGATAAACTGGATAGCCATGGGTAACATAAAAAGCTGTTTCTAAAGAAATATAAAGAGAACAAAATCAGGCGAGCACCTTCAAATGAAGATTGATTTTAAAGCAATACAGTAGTCATTTTCAAAATGAAAAACGGTATCTTGAAGTGGGTTGTCATCTTTAGTTTATGTACCTTGTTAGCAACTTCGCTACCCGTCTTTGGTCAAGGTAAGAGTACACAGAGTTCTTTGACAAAAGAAGCTCTTAAAAGCGAAACCACAAAAGCGTTTCCGAATTTTCCCTTAGTATACTTTGGCTCAGGAAGGTTTAAGGAAGTCGGCAATCCCCAAAATCAACTGGTGTCCACCTATGAGTTCGATATGAAGCAGGGCATCAACCGCGAACTAGCTTACTATATTGATAAGGAGGTTCTGATCTATAACGTATATGACCTCGATTCGTCTGATGGTACAAACCCAGACAAAGAGTACTTCATCCAAAAAGATCCGAACACCGGGGCAACGAGGTGTACCCTCAACCCCTTACCACTGCCGAACGTGTTTAGTCGTGACTGGTGGTTAGCCAACAACATGGTTTACAAGGGTATAAGCACCATTAACGGTTTCTCTGTTGATTGCTGGAGGGGCGTGATTCCTGGAACGGAGATATTGGTTCGGTTCTGCAATCGCTCCGACAAATACCCTGATTTTGCTCCTATTCTCAAGAAAATTGGAACCTTTGAGTACTACGATCACTACGGCGAATCTAGGGAGGAATTGAGCTACCCCACTGACTTTTTTAAGCTACCTCAACTGTGCGATGCCAACAGCCAAGGCCTTTCCAATTAATAAAATATCGGTGCCCTCGCGTTCCGCCTGAAGGGCGGAACGCTCACCAATTCTTGGGTTGAGCCAAAGTATATTTGATAGGGCACCGATATTTTATTTTTTGGAGATCCCCAACAAAATTCTTGATGGTTGTGTTGCTTCCTTCAAGGGGTGATCGCACCTCTGCAATCTTTGAAAGATTATAAGTACATGGACATTAAAAAACAGCCAACCTTGGCACAGCCCCTAAAGGGCTGTGCCGCCCACAGCGACAGTCTTTGAGACAAATAGATAACTCATTCCCGTTGGCTGTTTTTTCAGGTGGATCTACTTACCGATTCAAATAGTTGGGCGGTTGTTGCTGTTGCTCGTCTTGGTGGCTACCTCGAACATTGAAGCAAAACACCCATTGGTATCCAGGTACTGTGGTCAGTTTCGTTAAAATTACATGAAAAGAGTGAAGGTTGGCAGCTTGCAAAAGAGACTTAACGGGAAAAGTCACAGAAGATGACAAGTCCTTTAGAGGATGTCTGAAAAGTAAAATTTATGCCAATCTGGCTTGGTGTTAGTAACGGAAAAATTTTGGTCGTTAGTGAGGTATCGGAATAAACTGTCCCATTTACGATGCTTGGCTGATCACCACTCAGAAGTCTGCAATAGCGGAAATTCGTTATTTGCGTTTAGGAGGGTCCCATTTTTGGCCTAATTTGGGACAGTTAAAGTTCATAAACAAGCATAGGAATAGAAAAAAGATGACCTCTAAAAGCCTTGAACTATAAGCTTCTCAGGCTTAACGACCAAAATTTTTCTGCTGCTAAAACTAAGCCATGCTGTCCTCATAACAACAAGCGCAAAAAGCCGTAGCGATTGGATTAACACTAGTAAAGTAAATCTATCTGTAGTGCTTAAGGCGCTACTTTTTCTCGAAACTGTTTACCAGCAGAAAATGCAGGCACTTTAATTGCTGGAATTTTGATTGTCTCCTTGGTTTTTGGGTTACGCCCTTCACGTTCGGAGCGTTCACGTCGCTCGAATGAGCCAAACCCGATTAGCGTTACCTTTTCCCCATTCGCTACAGCTTCGGTTACGACTTCTAAAAAAGCTGAGATGATTTCATCGGTTTGCTTTTTTGTGATGTTGGTCTTTGCTGCCACAGCATCTACTAATTCACTTTTGTTCATAAATGACCTCAAAGCATTCAAACAAAGGAAATCTAACATCACTAACTCGTATTAGGAAAGGAAAAAACCAAGAAAAATCAAGCAATACATCAAACTTAACAATGCAACATCAGAGTTGGAAGATATTCGAGCAAGGCGATCACTGTTGATAATTTTTTGCTTGGATGCTTTATTATGGCTGTTGTCGGATTCAGCTAATACCATTGTCACACCAGCAACTCAACCTATTCGCAAACAACACAATTGCACCCACCCACAACACTAAGGCAGAAAGGTTCTAGAGGCTGTGGAATTTTACCATTGCTTAATCAATGACTAAATAATGCTGTCTGCTCGTCCCATCTCATCAATATTCAAACTATGAACATCGACAGATTACAGTCACTCAAGCAAAAATTAACGAATGAGGCAGACTTATCCAATATATGGTTGTTTTACATGGATCATTTTGCGGATTATGCAGAATTTACCGATCTGGGTGAGCCTACCTATAATGAATACCTAGATGCTATTATTCACAAAACTTGTGAGCAAATCTTTGGCAGAGCAGTCAAAATTACTGACTTTTTGCCAATCTACATTGCAGAGTATGGTTTTTTTCATGCCCCTTTCCAAGCTGAACGATGTATTGGAGGTGTGATTTATTTCGAGGATTTAAAAGTTGGGTTAATTGCAGTGTCGGCAGATTATCCTCCTACTGATGCGGTTAAGTACTCACGTTTTTCTGAGGTGCAACAAGAACCAACACCTAATCGCAACGATCTTAACTGAGATTCAGTAGATCACAAACTTTTCCCAAAAGGGCGATCGCCAATAAATTAACCAGTATATCTAAGTATTACAAACTACTTAATCTATATAGAAAACTTATCATTGTCTAAACAGTTTCAATAGGTGAAATAATGAAAGTCTTGCGTATCATTTTGTTAAAATAATTGACTGTTTCATTAGAACAACTGGCTATAACAGATACAGAAACTCTAGACGAAGTTCTTAAGTGCTTGGCAGAAAACTTTTCAATTAACACTCAAGGTGCATGTGATCAAAAAACTCTATTTGAGATCAAGCGTGAGAGCAGCAAGTAATGGAGACACTATTGAGAATACAGCGAAAACGTTAAAAAAAATTCCATCTGGGAATGATATTAGATATCATCTTAACAAAATCAATGATTTTGAAGACTTAGAAAGACAAATTAATCAAGCTTTAAAAAGTCGGCTTCCAAAAGGAATTAAGAATGGATACCTAAAACTAGCAATTGATTTAAATTTAATTCCTTATTATGGCAAGCCTAGTTACAACGAATTACCTTATATATATCGCAGTCAAGCAAAATCTGGGACTTGTTCTTTCTATGCCTATGCAACTTTATATGTTTTAATGAAAGGAAAACGTGTAACTCTTGCGATTAGAGGCGTTAGATGGATAGATACAAGTGTTGCTATTATTACTTATCTGTTAGCAGAACTTGATGCACTTCATATTCAAGTAAAACAACTTTACCTTGATAGAGGATTTTTTAACGTTCCTGTCATTCGGTGGCTACAAGCTTTAGATATCCCTTTGCTCATGCCAGCAATAAAAACCGGAAAGCAAGGAGGAATTAAACAGTTTTTAAAAGGGAGAAAAAGTTACAAGACCACATATACTATGACCAGGAACGGAAATAAAAATGATTCTGTTACCTTTGAATTATGGATTGTTTGTAAATATAAAAAAGGTAAACGGCATCAAAAGGGGGTCGAATACTTTGCCTATGTGGTTCATAAGGTAAAAACGAATTTATCTTCTATCCATCAAGATTATAGAAAAAGATTTGGAATAGAAAGTAGTTACAGGCTCAAAAATATCTGCCGAATCAGAACAACAAATAAAAAACCAGTTTTAAGATTATTATTCGTTGGTATCTCTTTTATTCTAGTCAATATATGGGTTAACCTTTTATGGCTTAAAATCAGCCGCAAAAGAAAGGGTAGAAGATTAATTTATCGTTGATTATTTAGTCTCAAACAGATGCTAGCCTTCTTGCGTCAAGCTGTTGATAAAATACATGAAGTTATTGAACGTATTTATATTCCATCAGGTTAACTTTTATAAACTCAGTTGCTACCTTTTTATAAGGGATTCTTATCACTACTCCCTTACTTGCTTAATACTCCAACTGATAAAAAGTATCATTGACTACAAAGCTTACAGATCATTGCCCTTTAGGAAAAAGTTTGTGATCTACTGACCGTGGATGATGAAATGATGGAGGTGAATATCTTCCCACCCCATTGCCAACTGAATCGTGTAATGCAAATCTTCTATTGTGCTATCGCTGCTGACTTTTATACGCCGCCAAATCATCGGGCTGATGCTCAACAGCACCACTTTTAATTGATATATGACTCTTTCCGTAGAATTGAACATTGAGCCATCTTATCGTGTTGTGTCCCTCATCTCCCCCGAAATTTTTCGCTCTCCATGAGTACGCCGAACCAGCCTACGTATAGGCGGTTGTCGGTGCTTGTTACCCAGTTACAAAAGCGATCCCATACGTTGGCGCTCTGGCGCTGTTGGATGGTTGCTGTCATTGTTCTTATGATTGCGGTTAATTGTTTATGAATGAATCAGGCGAGTTGTCTTTGCCTGTAATAATAACTTTACATTGCTTTACAAAAATTAATCAAGCTACTTAACTTTTATAAAGACAATATCAACTATAGGCAAAACTTATTTATACAGTTAGTTATCAGTTACCAGGTTATAGCTGGGTATTAAACTTGCCACCAAAACCTGGCACGCCTTTGTATGGGACTTATTAAAACTGATAACTGACAACTGATAACTGTTCACTGAATTTAAAGATGAACTTTTTTAACAAGTTAGAGGCGGCGATAGCCCGTAACCAGAGCCTACTATTTGTAGGACTTGACCCCAATCCAGAGATGATGCCTACCCACTACAACAGTACTGGAAATGACATTATTTGTGGCTTACGGGACTGGATACAATTTGTGATTACCCAAACAGCTGATCTTGTCTGTTTTAGCTCTTGTGCGATCGCAAGCGAGCGAACGACTGATTATGGCTCGGAGCATTTGGCAAGAAAACACCGACTTGAACCAATTTTTGAGTGCTGGACTAAATGCAAACGGTGAAGGTTTACTCATCCCTGTTCCTCAAGATTGGTTGAGTCGTGAAAACCCAAACCAGCCAATCCGCGCTTTACGCGATCAAATCAATCAAACCAGAAACCAGATTATCAGTTCTGCTTCCACTTGTGACCTGTGGCTATCCGATGTCTGCACGTTGAATACTCATCCCCATTTAGACTTAATTTTGCAACTCTACGACATTGGTTGTATTCTGTTTGGCAATTTTGTCCAAGCTTCAGGAGCAACATTCCCTTATTATATTGATCTACGTAAGGTGATTTCTAATCCCCAAATCTTCCATAAAATCTTAAATGTTTATGCCGAGATTCTCAAAGACCTGAGTTTTGACCGGATTGCAGGTATTCCTTATGGCTCTTTACCTACTGCGACTGGCTTAGCACTACGTCTGAATTATCCAATGATTTTTCCTCGCAAGGAAGTCAAGGCACACGGAACACGACGAGTGATTGAGGGAAACTTTCAGCCAGGAGAAACAATTGTTGTCGTTGATGATATTCTCATCAGTGGCAAAAGTGCGATCGAAGGGGCAGAAAAAATTAAGTCTATTGGCTTACAATTTCAGGATATTGTGGTGTTTCTGGATCATGAACAAGGGGTTAAAGATAGACTGCAAGATCATGGCTATCGAGCGCATTCAGTTCTGACTATTTCTGAGATCACACAAACGCTACACCAAGCAGGTCGCATTAATGACGAGCAATTTCAGATTCTCGCTCAAACTTCCTAGAGCATTTGCTATTGTTTTGAGCGATCGCTTGAGTGTTTGTGCTCTTGGTGAGCAAATCGAGAGTTATCTACTTGCAAGTTCTGACAGCAAATGCGATCTGATAGAATTGCACTTGCTATTGCGCCTGTATGGATTTCTAGTTGAGCATTGGCTGGCGCTTCAAATAAGAGTCGTTGTCCAGGAAACACTACTCGCTCAAAGTACCAATTCGGAACGTTCTCAATCCGAACAACCTGAACTTGGCTGCTGAAATTCACATAGTAGCAGGAAATTTGATTTAAACGTTCAGACGATGGAGGAGCAAGCAGTAGAGCGGTCATGTCAGGTTTTTCCTATTCCAAACCTTATTGAGTAATTATGCTTATTTAGTCTAGAACAGATGAAGATTGAAAAAAGTGAGTTTTGTTACAATTTTTAACTTTTGAGTTGCCCGTTTTAGCCAAACCAAGGCCTTTTAATATTATTAGTGTATTATGCCTGGAGAGCAACAGGCAGTATCTGGAAGCAAAAACAAAGCACAGATGCGCTCGTACTCTTGATGCACTACTGAGATAGGCAACCGATTTAAGCGGCTCTCTAACACGACAGGAACTCCCGTTGGAAATTGAGCAATATGCGGTATCCACCAAGTAGTATCTTTGATGCGCGAGTGTATGTCCTGCCGTCCGTCGTTGTCTGAGATGTGAATTTCCAAAAGTCTCTCTGGTGGAAGTCCCAACCATTGGTTCAAAGCTACTAAGCTTTTGTCATGCCAAATGTTGAGATGCGCCAAGTCAACAACTATTTTAATCTGTGGGGAATCTTGGCAAAATTGGGTAAGTTCTGAAGCATTGTCCAAAAGGTTCTGGGCAGCACTAATAGGAGGCGTAGGATACATTGTCTCCACACCTAGAACAATACCTCGTGTCAGGCAAAGCTGGTGAAGGCAATGAATGTTTTCTACAAATGTTGCATACGCTTGGACGCGCTCAGTTGTGTTTAGAAAACTTCCTCCATTTTTCAGTAACGACACGCTAACATAAGGATAATTAACAGGTTGCATACTTCCTTTTACACATTTTTCCTGTGTTACCGATTCCTCTTGACAAGCTAATTGAGGCAATTACTGGGATTGCAAGTCCTATTCTCAAGGACAAGCTTCAGCGTAATGAGACTGTTATTAAACTTTTAAAAATATTTAACCTCGATCCTGAACATCCACCAAGTGATTTCACCGCTATTTATGCCTACACTCTAGTAGAGTATGGTATTGGCAAACCCAAGCCATTATTAGAACTTTTTCGACAAGAACAAATAAAACAAGCTTTTCGCAAAGCTTTTGACCACAATAACCCTTCAATTCTACTGTCTGAAGTTGATGCTTTTGTTGATGCTTATGCTTTGGGTGATGAAATCAAAAGCTTGAGAATCGACATCAGACGTGAAATTGCTGCTTTTTATGTCGTATTTTCGGAAGTAGCCAAACGCAGTCGCACACCTGCTGATGTACTGATGAATCAGGCGATCGCTTCTTTGCATCAAAGCATTGCAACTATAACTGAACAGCTTGAGAGGTTGCCAACGCTCGAAGGTGTTCGTACAGAAATAGCACGACTGGCAGCACAAAGTTATCCTGCATTGCCTGGTAATGAAACTTCAAGCGAAAACAAATGTCGAGCGATCGCCCTCGCCCAACAGATGCGGGGTTGGTTTGAAACTTTGGGTTATGTATTTGAAAAATCTTATGAAGTTTGGGAAGACAACTATTTCGAGTGGATTATTAACATTCAAGGCAGGCGAGGATATGACCGCATTTTAGTGCGTGGAATAGAAGGCGAGGCAGGGGTGAAGGACGTTGTCACCTTACGCGAGGCTGTAGAACAGCAACAAACTGATGAAGGATGGCTAGTAAGTGGGCGGCGAATTGCACGGGCAGCGCTGACAAGACATTAAGATTGTGGGATATCAACACTAGTCAATGTCTCAAAATTTTCAAGGGACGTGGCACTTGGGTTTTACCAGTTGCTTTAAGTCCTGATGATCAAACGTTGGCTAGTGGTAATGGCCAAGTAGTACATTTGTGGAATGTTTCTAGCGGCAAATGTCTGAAAACTTTGCAAGACCATACTGGTGAGGTAAAGTCCATCGCTTTTAGTCCTGATGGACAAATACTAGTTACCGGAAGTCAGGATAAGACAATAAAACTTTGGAATATTGAAACTGGCAATTGCATCAGAACTTTGCAAGAAAACAACGAAGTATGGTCAGTTAATGTTAATCCTCAAGCTCAAACTATAGCCAGTGGTATTATAGATGGAACTGTAAAACTTTGGGATATTTGTACTGGTCAGTGCTTAAAAACATTTCCAGCTCATACTCTTAGAGTCAGGTCTGTTGCTTTTAGTCCAGATGGTCAAATCTTAGCTAGCAGCAGTCAAGACAGAACAATAAAATTATGGAATGTGAATACTAGTAAATGTTTCAGAGTTTTACAAGGTCATATCAATTGGGTAGTATCTATTAGTTTTAGTCCAAATGGACAAATGCTAGCAAGTGGAAGTGAGGATGGAACAATTAAGCTTTGGGATGTTAAGACGGGCGACTGTCTCAAAACTCTGATACCCGAAAGACCTTATGAACGTATGAACATCACGGGCGTTAAAGGCTTAACCGAAGCTGAAAAAGCCTCACTTAAAACATTAGGTGCGGTGGAAGATGAAGAAATATAAAATTAAAATACCAGACAATCCTAACGGGACTTAAACATTTCTGAGGGAAAAATAAGCCTCAAACCCATGCAGGGCAAGGGAAATACACCGAATGCTCAAACTGGCTTTTCCCGTTAAGTCTCTTTTGCAAGCTGCCAACCCTCACTCTTGTCGTGTAACTTTAACGAAACTGACCACAGTACCTGGATACCAATTGGTGTTTTGCTTCGATGTTCGAGATAGCCGCCAAGCCGAGCAACAGCTTCAACTGCCCAACAAACTGTTAGCACTTTAGGTGCTTTGGGAGACTTAGCCTTTAAAATCTTGAGTTCAAGCGGATTGAGAATTTCAATTGCCGGGGCTAAGGGTTGAGTGCGGTGTAAATAAGTTAACTGTAAAAGCTCAACAGCAATCACACTTAAAAAACCAATTAGGGTTTTCATACCCTCAGCAGCAAGCCGATATTTTTCTACCTGACACCCAGACTTGAAAATTTTATGATATTCCTCAACCCGCCAACGATAAGAATACCAGCGTAAAATCATTGAAGCTGTCTGGATATCTGGGATAACTTCTGTGGTTAGGGATTGAGCAAAAATAAGTTGGTCAGGCTTATATTTATTCAACTCATTCAAAATCCCTCGTGGAGGGGGCAGCGCCGGGTACGGCGCTGCCAAGCCTGACCAACTTATTCCTGCGCGGGTGCTTAGCAACATCCACTCGATTGGAGTTTCATCTAGCGGCGGTTTCGGTTTTGGCTCCCGATTCCAGAGTTTTTGCCACAACAACCCAACCGATTGACCACTCTCAGGTTTTATCGCTAATGCACTGTGCAATCTTAAGCCGTTACCGCCTTTGCCAATTGGCCCGTAACCTTCTTTTTTAGCCTCAATACTGCCATAATCAAGAAAAGTTGTGTCTCCGACGCACAGCATTACATCACTTTGTGCAACAGTCTCCGCCGTCATTTGACAGTGCGGTTCAATCACGCTTGGAAATTGCACTTTTGGGTTGGCAAAAACTCATAGGCTCTTTTGAGTACTGTTCCATTGCTGAAGATTTCTGACAGCCCTTTCCCAAATCCAAGGCTTAAAGCATAGCCTATCGACATTGCACGCTCATTCAATCGGCGATCGCCCAGTTCTATGGTTGCAAAGTTTTTCTCCCACCAGTTCAGCATTGCTCGTTACCTTTAGCACCCGATTTCAATTACTCTACCGTATATACTGTGCCGTTTCTCAAATCCTTTACTCATAAACCTTTCAAGACTTAACGGGAAAAGTCAGCATCATCGATTCGTTCTGATATTATTTGTTGGGGTAAATGTGCCATTTTTCACACTTACCATTAAACCGTTACACCCTACACAACTTTCTTTCTGGCACAAGGGCGACGGGAAACGATCGCCTGCTTTGATACTCTCTGTTATTTCATCTATTTCACCAAACTCATCCTCGATTGCGCGAACGGTGAGTATTTAAGATTTTCTTTAGATTCTTCAGGGATTACACTTCATCCTAAGAAGTAAGTACCCAATCATGGCAATCACTAAAAGCTATAATTTATAGGCTTTTCAGTCTTAAAGACCATAATTTTTCTTTTGCTAAAACTAAGCCAAGCATTTCAAGCACAGAAACAACTTTCGCCAAATTTTTGCGTACTGTGGGAGGCTTCAAACACTCAAAAAATTGACTTAAAAGAAAGGTTTTGTTACAGGAAATCAAGCATATTAATCTCGTCAAAAAAGATTGCCAACTTGACACCAAGCCTCAAGGCTAATATCATTAGTCTTGAAGGCTAACATTATTAGCCATAGGAGGCAGTCATGATTGCAAATTTTCAATTCAAAACAACTACCGTCAATGGAGAGCAGCTAGCTTATGAGGTTGGTGGGAGTGGATCACCAATCGTATGCTTCCCAGGCATGGGTGACTTGCGCCAGGAATATGATCGCCTTGCCCCTGTGCTTGTGGAGGCAGGCTTTCGAGTCATTGTTGCCGATTTGCGCGGTCACGGCGATTCTTCTGTAGGGTGGGATAAGTATGATGTTGTGGCTTTGGCGAGTGACATTGAACGAGTGCTGAATGCTGAGAAAATTGAGAAAGCTTTATTAATTGGCTGTTCGATTTCCGGTGCTAGCACTGCCTACTTTGCGGCACAGCACCCAGAACGAGTGGCAGGATTAGTCGGATTGAGTCCGATCCGCCGGGTTCCATTTACAGGGGTCAAAGGGATGGTGATGCCTTTGATTCTTCAGGTGATGCTCATGCAACCTTGGGGAATCTCAGCCTGGGGCTGGTACTATCGCTCACTGTATCCCTGCACACCTCCCAATGATCTCGCTGCTTATGTGGCGAGACTGGAAGCTAAACTGAGAGAACCTGGTCGTTTTCATGCTTTCAAGTCAATGGCATTTACAGGGCGCAATCCGGCTCATCTCACCACCATCCAGCTTCCTGTTCTCGATTTTCTGGGTACGGCTGATCCAGATTATGATGATCCACAAGCTGAGGCAGATTGGCTCAAATCGATGATGCCACAAGATGAAGTACGCCTACTCGAAGGTCTTGGGCATTACCCACATCGGGAACAGCCAGAGCGTCTTTTGCCTCATCTACTTGACTTTGCTCATCAGACGCTACAGTCAAATTCACCTGCTGCCAAAGATTAAATATGTGTCCTGCTCCTGCCAAAACATCTTATTCAGAAATTATCCGTACCGCTCAACACTTGTTAGAAACTCAAGGACTAGAAAACCTGTCCATGCAGATGGTAGCGGCTTGTTTAGGCGTTCGCGCTCCATCATTGTATAAGCACGTCCAAAATAAATCACAGCTTGTCAAGGCTGTTCTAGAAGCGATGCTCGTTGAGCTAGGGCAAGCTTTAGCAGATGCAGCACAAAGACACAATCTCAAAGATGATTTACGAACGATGATGATTGCTTACCGTGCTTTTGCACATGAGCATTCAACGCTCTACCCATTGCTTTATTCTCGTCTTTCCTCAGAGATGCTGCCGGATACTAAGGTGAGTGCAACTGCTGTGGCTCCTTTACTACAGACTATCGAGCAGTGGGTGAACCCAGAGCAGTCGCTCAGTGCCGCTCGAATTGTCGTTGCATTTACGCACGGCTTTGTCCACATGGAACTGGCAGGAGCATTCCGCTTGGGCGGCAATGTTGAGGAAGCATTTGAACTAGGCATTGAAAGTTTGATTGAATTTCTTCACAAATTCCATAGCGATAAGACTTAGTAGCGTCAGCCGATTTACCAAACGTTTGGGTGGCTGGGCTAGGTTAAAAAAATTATTACTCCTACTATTAAATAGTCTTCATAAGTAAGTCGGGAGAAAAATTTACAGGTATGTAACAGAAAGTTAAGCAGAAGAATGAGAGCTAAATTTTACACATTGTGTATTGTACCTCTCAGTATGCCTTCTTGGTCAGATAAATAACTTCATGTGACTTACACCATAAATTGTCCGAAAAGGACAAGATATGGTTGAAAAGCTGTGACTCAAAGGAATTGTTTGCCGTTTTTTTAAAGGATAAAGTTGCCGTGACAGAGGCTGAAAGCATTATTCTCTCGATTCTTTCGGATCTTTCTGAATAGTTGTCGAGTTCTATTAAATAATAAAGTTGCCGTGAGTCCATGATAAAATAAGAGTCTTGGGCTTTGCGATCGCGCCATGACAAAGACAGAAGCTAGTTAGTCTCTGAGTTCGGCAAGCTTATGCTTTAATTTTCGGCAATCTTTTCCTTTAAGTCACAGAACATCTTGGTATCTTTGTGAAAAACATTCATATCCTTCCGCTTGACAGTCCTCAAAGTTTTCGTTATGCTACTTACCATAAATTAAGTAAGTTGACAGTTCGAGTGGAGAATGTGTGAACGCTAAGGGAAAATCTGGAGAATCGCGAGAACAACTGCTGCAATTGGCTGAAGCTCTATTTGGTGAGCGAGGCTACACAGCAGTCACATTGCGAGATATAGCAAATGCCTTTAAGGTGCGGCAGGCTGCGCTTTACTACCATTTCCCTGGTGGTAAGGAAGATTTGTTTGTTGAGGTGATCAAATGCAGTTTGATGCGGCATCTCGACGGATTGAATCGCGTCATTTCCCAGGCAGAACCTAACTTATCTAGCCAACTCAACCAGATGGCAGATTGGTTGCTGGCACAGCCTCCACTCGATCTGACCCGACTGGCACGATCGGATCTCCCAGCCCTTTCTCAAGAACACTCTCAAGTTCTACAGGAGTTGGGGGAGGTCTGTCTCGTAAAGCCAATCCAGCAGGTTCTGGGGCAGGCTTATGAACGAGGAGAAATTCGTCTGGTTGATTCCAAACTCATGGCTACAGTGTTTTTGTCTCTGATTGATACGGTGCATGATATGCATCGGTACAAGAATATTCCGAAGCAGGTTTTAGCAAGGGATGTAATTGACATCCTGTTGGATGGAATGCGTCGCCGCTAATTTTTTTGCTTAAATGCTTACCTAAAATTAAGTAAGTGATTTTTCCATCAATAAACGACAAAAGAGGAATACAACGATGGCAGTACGACATGGAGTTGCATTGGTTACAGGTGCTTCGTCTGGGATTGGAAAAGCGACCGCTATGGCGTTGAGATCTGCTGGATTTACCACTTATGCAACTGCTCGAAATCCCAAAACGTTGAGCGATCTAACGGCAAAAGGGTGTCACATTCTTCAGTTAGACATTACGGACGAAGCGTCGATGCTTGCTGCTGTGCGATCGCTTGAAGCAAAGCATGGTGCAATTTCGGTTCTGGTGAACAATGCGGGATACAACCAGATTGGTCCCCTAGAAGAGTTGACAATGGAGGAGATTCGCCGTCAGTTTGAGACCAATGTGTTTGGCTTACTGCGGATGTGTCAGCTTGTGCTGCCAGGAATGCGATCGCAAGGCTATGGGCGCATTATCAATGTGGGTTCGATGGGCGGAAACTTCACCACACCTGGAAATGGTGCGTATCACGCCAGTAAGTATGCGGTTGAATCGTTTACTGATGCGCTGCGCTATGAGGTGCAACCGTTTGGAGTGGATGTAGTTTTGGTTCAGCCAACGGGAGTGCGAACGCCATTTGTTGAGAAGCTCTATGCTTTGATGCCTCAAACGGGAAGTGATAGCCCCTATGCCGCATTCAAGCGGAACATTGAAGCCCAAATTCAGCAGATGTTTGGAGGAAATGCCTGGGGCATTCTGAATCCAGAGGATGTTGCAAAGGTGATTGTACAGGCGGTTCTTGTGCGTCGTCCTCAGACTCGTTACAAAGTCGGATTGAGCGGCAAGATTTTCGTCTGGGTTCGTCGTTTGTTGTCCGATCGCGCTTGGGATGCGCTGATGTCTCGTATGTTTCCAATGGGTGAGGTAACGAGTTCAAGAAATCGTCAGAAAGTTTTTCCAATTCGGGATTTTAAGACATTGAATTGATTGGTATAGAGTATTCAGCTTTGTGTGATTGCTACAACAGTTGCTGCAACGTTATATCTTTTGCATGTGTGACCGTCAGTTAAAAGTGATTCTGTTTAACTATGAACGCTGATTCACTCATTCGCAATTTCTACAGTGCCTTGAGCCGTGATTTACTCATTTACATAATTGCTATAGCAGTTGCAACTGTAATTGCTTGGGTCATTTGGTACAGCAAGTGGACTAAACATAGGCGTGCTTGGTTAGCCACTGCGATCGTTCTAACAATTATTGGAGGTGGTCTGGTTGTTGCCGCCTACAGCTACCGAGTTGGCATTTCAACAAAGTTAGAGGCTGATTTGTTTGCTGCTCAGACAAACCTTAACGCTGCTCGACAGGCGATCATCGATCAATATGGCGCTGAACGTGGAGTTCCCCACTTCCGCAGGCTTGCCATTATTTGGACTGCTGTGAGCGGAACTGCGATCGTGGCAATGCTCACCTTCCGTCATCCAGTCATGTTCGGAATTGGTAGTGCCGTTCTGTTTCTCTGTGCAGCATCGTTTGTGTTAGACCTTACTGCGTTTATGCGAGATATGGTTTATACCGCTCAGTGGATGGACTTATGGCAATAGTAAGGTTTTCACTGCTTTTTGAGTCGCTTTGACTGTTTTCTACTTCAGCAACGGGGGATCATGAAAGTTTTTGTCACGGGTGGTTCTGGATTTGTGGGTCGTCACATGATTAAAATGCTGCGCGATCGCGATGATGAAGTGATTGCTTTGGTAAGGTCAGACCGATCGGCAGAGCAAGTTACTCAATTGGGTGCAAAAGCAGTGCGAGGAGATTTGCTGGATGAACTGGTAATGATCCAAACAATGCAAGGGTGTGACGTTGTGTTTCACATTGCAGGTTATCTTGATATATGGGGTAAATATCAGGCGTTCTATCAAACGAATGTTTTGGGAACTGAATGTACATTAGCAGCAGCACAGGCGGCAAATGTTCCCTGTTTTGTGCAGATTGGTGCAGCGGCTTCTGTTTTTGATCGTCAACCTTTATCTCAGATTGATGAATCTTACCCGCTACAGCAGCCTAAATTTTCTCCTTACATTGCTACAAAAAGCTTGGCAGAACAGCGAGTCATTGCGGCAAATCATCCAGGATTTAGAACCTCTGTGGTTCGCCCCTCCTGGATTTGGGGGAAGGGAGATCACGCATTGTCTCAGTTAGTCAATGCCGTGAAGACTGGACAATTTGTTTGGATTGCTCAAGGCAACTATCCTTATATGACAACGCACGTTGCGAATGTTTGTCATGGGGCAATTTTAGCAGCCACATGCAGCCCCGGTGGGCAAGCTTACTTTTTAAGTGATGGCGATGTTGTCAATTTTCGTAAATGGATAACAGCATTGCTAGAAACCGCTGGAGTTAAACCAGGACGATTGAGCATTCCTCGTTGGGCTGCCTGGTATCTTGCTGAACTGAGCGAAATTGTTTGGACTATATCACGGCGAAAAGATGCCCCACCCATTACCCGGACAATGGTCAGGTTGATTGGACAGGAATTAACCTTTAGCGATCGCAAAGCCCAACAAGAACTCGGTTATGCTCCCATTGTGACGCGGGATTTGGGGTTAGCAGAACTGACTGAGAACTTCAAAAAAATCTAGTGATGGTTTGAAGTTCTCCAGTGTTCAAATCGGTTTGAGTTATCGTTTTCACAATTTAAGCGATTATCTATTTGAGAATGGTGGTTGCTCATGAAAAGAACCGTTTTAGTAACCGGTGCTTCCAGTGGAATTGGTAGAGCGACAACGCTGAAGCTACTGAATGAGGGCTACTGTGTTTACGCCTCTGCCCGAAATCTTGCCAGGTTAGAATTTTTAGCGGTTAATGGTGCAGAAATTCTTGAACTGGATGTCACCCAAGACCAATCCATGCAAACGAGCGTCGATCGCATCATTCATGACTGTGGCAGACTCGATATCTTAATCAATAATGCGGGATATGGATTTTATGGAGCGTTGGAGGATGTTCCTCTGAATGAGGCAAGACATCAGTTTGAAGTCAACCTGTTTGGGCTGGGACGGTTGACGCAACTGGTGCTTCCATATATGCGAAAACAGTCGTTTGGAAAGATTGTCAATATCACATCTGTTGGTGGCAAAATCTATGAACCGTTAGGAAGCTGGTATCATGCGACAAAATTTGCTTTAGAAGGATTAAGTGATTGTTTAAGGTTGGAACTTAAACCCTTTGGCATTGATGTGATCATCATTGAACCAGGGCCTATCAAGACAGAGTGGGGAAGGATCGCCATTGAGAAGCTTATGACAACATCAGGTCATACTGCTTATGCAACAGCAGCACAATCAGGCGCAAAATTACTAGCGATCGCCAATGATGAAACGATTGCCTCTGAACCTGAAGTGGTAGCAGATGCGATCGCGAAAGCCATCAAAGCAAAGCGACCAAAAGCACGATATCCCGTAGGTACTGGAGCAGGATTTCTAGTGACCGTTCGTAAGTTCGCTAGCGATGCCATGATGGATGCCTTTATGCAATTCATGATTAGGCAAGCATCAGCACGACAGTAATCGTGTGATTTCTTTGACATTTGCGATTGTATTTTTTGGATGGTCATCTAATCCTCGACATTTGCTATGGCATTACAACTGCTAAAAACATTCAATCGCTCAATGCTTGCTTTGATTAGACTTGTCCGAAAACTGCAAAGCCAGTCTGTTCAAAGCTTTAGGGCAAAACTTTGATATCTTCATAAAAACGTAGCGATACGGCTTTGAGATAGTTAGTGATAGTTTGGAGGTATAAAAATCAACTCCTGATTTTTTAAAATTTATAATTATTACTACTATTTAAGTTGCCAGAACTAAGCTGCCAATTCTTAACCTAACTAACCCACAAACTGTTAAGATAATCTGCTCGTAAGTCTCAAGATTTAACCGAAATCTTTGTGAAGCAATCCGGAATATTTTGAGCAGACGTATTAAATGCTCAATAAATATCCGATTACTGGACAAAGCTTTGTTTTCATCTTTTTGCTGTTGAGTTAATTCTCGTTTTGGTTTTCTTTTATGAGGAGTCGTGATGTTTTCGCCTCCTTGAAACCCTTTAATTTACTTTGAGACTTACGGAACAATTTTATATCAGATGTTGGTCCAGCAACGCCTACTTCTACCTCAACAATATCCTTACCTTCTGGTATCCCAATCATTAGACTTTTTAATGTATGTTGTCTCTTCTTGCCAGAAAAATACTTCTGTTGCTCTTTTTGGTCAGAGTGTCGATATATTGGCTGTTCTAGGCTATCAACTAATAACCTAAAATTAGTTAATATTTCTTGCACAAAGAGTAAGTCACTTTCATTATTTGAGACTTGTTCTAATAAACTGGATGGTAAAATGTCTCGAAGAATACGTATCCAATCATGGAATGTATCATTAGCTTCAGTCTTAGAAACTCCAAACAACATTCCTAATACTTGAAATGTCGGCATTTGTCTTAAATAAAACAAGCATAAACATACTTGCTCGTTTATTGATAACTTAGCTGGGCGACCTCCCCCAGACGCATTGATTCTAATTTTCTGACTCTCCTCTTTAACTTTGATGTCTTGGTGACGTTTTCGAGCGCAATTTAACAGTGATTGCAGTTGTTCATAACTAATCCCTAGAATTTGTTTTGTTCTATGTGGATATTTCTCGATATAATCAAAAACCATAACTATTTCAGAAAAATGGTAAACACCTAATTCAACGTTTTACCATTTTTCTTTCCCTAAGTTAATATTTCGGACAAGTCTATTGCTGTAGGAATTGCGATTGCGGGTGGTTCGTTGTATTACACGTTCTCTTTGATCAGACAACCAACGACTGAATCCGTTATTAATGTTCCGGTTGATGAACCTGTCACTGCACTAGGACGACTGCAACCTGTTTCCGAAGTGGTACGTGTTGCACCTCCCACAACATCAAATAACGATCGAGTGGCTCAACTGTTAGTTAAGCGAGGCGATCGCGTCCAGGCTAACCAGGTGATTGCAATTTTAGATAGCCGCGATCGTCTACAAACAGCACTGTTACAAGCACGAAAGCAAGTGAGCGTTGCTCAAGCCAGATTAGCTCAGGTAAAAGCTGGTGCACAGTCAGGACAAATTGCCGCACAAAAGGCTGAGATTATGCGATTAGAGGAAGAATTGCAAGGAGAGATAGCCACTCAAACCGCAACGATTGCTCGGCGGCAGTCAGAAGTAAACGTGGCGCAGGCAGAACACAATCGCTACCTAGCACTCTACCAAGAAGGGGCGATCGCAGCGTCTATGCTCGATCAGCGACGACTCACGTTAGAAACGGCTCAAGCCCAACTCAACGAAGTGAAAGCAAATCGTATTGCGGGACAGGTGTTGGAGGTACACACCAAAGCAGGTGAGGCGATCACTTCAACCGGAATCGTTGCTCTGGGCACAACAGAACAGATGGAGGTAGTAGCAGAAATTTACCAGACCGACATTGGTAAAGTTCGTACAGGTCAATCAGGTGTAATTACCAGTGAAGCTTTTTCTGGAGAATTGCGTGGAATAGTTCAATGGGTGGGGCTACAAGTAAGCCAGCAAGAAGTTTTCAATAACCAACCGGGAGAGAATCTCGATCGCCGTGTAGTGGATGTGAGAATCCGATTGGATGAAGGGTCTAGCAAGCGAGTTGTTAGTTTAACCAATTTGCAAGTACAAGTTCGTATTCAACCCTAATTCACGATGCTGCGTAAATTCTTTCTTAAAACACCTCTCGCATGGTTGCAAGTTAGACGAGAACGAACTCGCCTACTGGTGGCGGTCGCGGGTATTGCCTTTGCCGATATTCTCATCTTTTTTCAACTGGGACTGATGGAGTCTGCCTATGTTTCTGCTACAGGAATGCATTATAGGCTGCGAGGCGATTTATTTTTGATTAGTGCTATCTCAGATAACGTCAACACGATTAGACCCTTTCCCCGTGCCAGATTGTTTCAAGCAGTTGGTACCGATGAAATTGCTTCGGTCAATGCTCTGTACACAGGTATCGGACAATGGCGCAATCCCAACAAGCGCACCTTCTGGCAGGTGCAAGTTTACGGTTTCAATCCCAGTAATCCTACGATGGATATACCCGATGCTAAAGTTGAACTGAGCAAGCTCAAGATGTTGAATTATGCCTTGTTTGACCGAGCAGCTCGTCCAGATTTAGGGGATGTAGCAGCAGAACTTCAGCAATCAAATCCGTTAACCGTTCAACTCAACAATGCCGCCATTCGGGTGATAGGCGTGTTTACAATGGGAGCTTCCTTTTCAGCTGACGGCAACCTGATTGTCAGTGATTCCACATTCCTACGTCTATTTCCCGATCGCCGACCTGATGAGATTGATATTGGTCTGATTATGCTCAAGCCACCCTGCTTCCCGTCAGCATGTCGATTAGCCGTGCCATTCTCGTCTTTGTTATGACGCTAGTAATGTGTATTGCCTCTGGTTCGATCGCCATGCGGAAGCTACAGTCCGCTGATCCGGCTGATATTTTCTAAATCATCTAAATCAACCCTGACGAAACCCGTTATTTGCATTTCCCCTCTCAATCATTCTGAATCGATAAGCAATGAGAATACAAAAATTGCAAAGGCACTTGAATAGCGCATGGCTCAAATTCAGCTTTGATATGCTGTTTCGACTCGCTCGCGATCCCTGGCAGTATTCCAGTTCCTATGAACAATGGAAGTATGAGCAAGAGCTACAGCTTCTACCACCCATAGCATTCTCACAAGCACTTGAGTTGGGATGTGCAGAAGGTATCTTTACTGTTAAACTCGCTGCACGTGTGAAACAGTTGGTGGCAGCAGATATTTCAACGATTGCATTGATGAGAGCAAATCAGCGATGCGTGTTGCAGCAATGTGAAAATGTGCGGTTGATTCAGTTTGATATCACTCAAGACGAGCTTCCGCCTGAACGGTTTGACTTAATTGTCTGTAGTGAAGTTTTGTACTATGTAGGCAATCAGACTATCCTTCGGGAAGTTGCGGAAAAATTGGCACGAGCACTCAAGCCCAATGGATATTTATTAACGAGCAATGACTATCGAGTTAAGACGGAAAATTCTAATGGAATATTTGTGCAACAGAATGAAACATTGATGAAATACCTAGTTTTTGGAGCGCAAGCGATTGCGACGGCTTTATCTGAAACATCGTTAGACTTAGTAAAAGTTTATCAAACGCCGTTTCATTGCACTCATTTATTTCGCTGTCGTACGTCGGGCTGTGAATCAGACCATGAAGTTACTTCGTTACCGGAAATTATTCATCTAACGGAAGCAGAGGTTCCAAGTCCTCAAACCACCGTTTTTGATTGGTTTTCGATTGCGAGAATCATGAAGATGTGGCAACGATGATTAGGTGTGACTTTTCTTGTCCTCATTTCCTCACTATCAGTAGATCACAAACTTTTTCCCAAAGGGCGATCGCCAACAAATTCATCAGTATATATAGGTTCTATATGCTACTTAATGTATCAATAAAAATTATCATTTTTTTAACAGTTTCAAGAAGTGAAATAATGAAAGTGTTGTGTATCATTTTGTTAAAATAATTGACTTTTTTGTTAGAACAACTGGCTATAACAGAGACAGAAACTCTAGACGAAGTTATTAAGTGTTTAGCAGAAAATTTCTCAATTAAAACCCAAGGTGCATGTGATCAAAAAACTTTATTTGAGATCAAGCGTGAGAGCAGCAAGCAATGGGGATACTATTGAGAATACAGCCAAAACGTTGAAGAAAATCCCATCGGAAAATGATATTAGATATCATCTCAACAAAATTAATGATTTTGAAGATTTAGAGAGACAAATTAATCAAGCTTTCAAAAGTCGAGTTCCGAGAGGAATTAAAAACGGACACCTAAAGTTAGCTATTGATTTAAACTTAATTCCTTGTTCCTGAACGGAGTAATTGCTTTGAGAGCGTTCTTAAAACTCCTGGGTTCTCATCCAAGAAACAACAAGCTTTTATAATCCTGATTGCAAAAAAAATTGTCCTCTCAGCAATACTAATATTTATATTTGCTATCATGTTTCTAGTTGTAATCAATTATTAATTATTCTCTCATATCCAATTTAAAAATATAGTTTTGATTAATTACGAATTACGAATTACGAATTACGAATTACGAATTACGAATTACGAATTATTCTGATGGTGTCCAACTACACCACCGATCCATTTGTTGCTCTTCATCTTCTTCAAATAATCTTCGCTCGAACCCTCCACGTCCGTAATACAAATTCAATACATCACTAGCATTTAAACTGGAAGCTGATTGTGAGGTCATAAATAACTCATACACCTCACCTTTAAGGGACTTGCCTACTCTGTTGGGGTGTAATTTTTCTGGGGTTCGCACTACTATCAATCGCATCGGTGCGCTATAACCTCTTCCCAACTCCTCTATGTATCCGATATCCAACATTTTCTGAAAATCGTTGCCATTGACAGTTTGCCAATCCCTACTTGCTGCACTTTTGATTCGGGCTTGCACGTCTAGATGCTCCAACAGATGGTAGTCACGACAGCGCATTACATATCCCAATCCATTTTTCTGTACCAGACTTGCCATCTGTGGTGTGCCATACAACCCATCTAACCTTACTATCCCATGAATTTCTTTCAGATTTTGGGCTTTTAAATAGTTAGAAATTCGCGTGATGCGATCGCTCTAAATCTTCTTTTACTTCTCCATTTCCCGCACCGCCATAAGTTCCTAACCATTCTCCTGTTTGTGCATGGCTAATTGTTGTTCTTGTTCTGACTGCTATTAAACTAAACTGTTTAGTTTGCACTTAGTGACAGCTTCGCCAGATCTTCCCCAATATCCAGCATTTTGCTAGAAGATATTTTCAGATTAAAACATTTTTTGTTAACTGTCTTAACTGTCTAAAAATTATTTCTTAACTGTCTTAACTGTCCTTGTATTCTTCTGAAAATTGTGAAATATTAGAATTCTTAAGTGCGCTTCTGATAAATTTCAAGGCACTCCCATTTCTCACACTCATCAAGCTAATCGCTTTAAGTAAGCTACTATGTGTGCTACTGCAACACTATTGCATACTATGCTGAACCTTAAAATTAAAACTTTTGTGTGTCCGTTGTCTTTTGCATTCACACGAAAGAAAAAGACTACTCAGGTTCAAAATTTAGTAATTTAAAGGGTTGGATTTATGACAGCCACAAGCTCTACCACAGGAACACTATTTAGACTCGATCCACTGTCAGTTGTTCAGTCTATGCAAGCCCTGGGTGATAGCTTACTGCTTTTTTTGTGAGGAATCAGGAGACAAAAATCAAGTGAAAATTTTTGAAACCACATTGCGTGACGGAGAACAAGCGGCGTTTATTCATCTTGAACCCAGGCAGAAAGCTGATATTGCAGTCTCACTAGAAGCGATGGGTGTTGATATTATTGATGCTGGATTCCCCGTCGCCTCAAAGCTTGATTGGGAGGGTGCTTATGCAATAGCTGATGCCACCAATAAAGTCCAGTTAAGCGTCTTGGCTAGACATATGCCAGAGGACATTAAAGCAGCCTACAGTGCGGTAAAACACCATATTGACCGCTCTAGGTTGACGACATGGGTTATGCCCTATGAATTATACACTCGCCATACGAATGACCCTGATATCTACAAAAGGATCGTAGATTCATCGCGTCAGGCAGTGAAATATGGGCGAGATATTTTTCCGGCTGTACAGTATTATCTGGTTTATAGTGGCAACCGAGACAAGTATTTTTTGAGTGAATTGGTTGGCGAAGTAGTGGATGCTGGTGCAACCTGCATAGCAATTGCGGATAGTCAGAGTACGATGAATCCAAATAGTCTGGCATCTTTGGTAACTTTCATCAAACAGAGCTTGCCAGCAAGTATCGACATATCTGTTCATTGCCATAACAATATGGGGCTTGCCCTTGCCAATACTGTGGCAGCAATTAATGCTGGTGCCAATCAGGTAGAAGCAACTATTGGCGGAATGGGTGATGCTGGTGGAAATACATCACTTGAACAAATTCTGGCATATGCCAGTTATTTTGAGAAAGATAATCCCTTATTTGACTGTGGCTGCCGTCTTGACAGCCTTTACAAGATTGCCTGTGAAGTGAGTAAACTGACTGGTTTCCAGTATGCATCAAATCAACCATTTGTTGGTCCAGACACTTTTACTGTTGAAACAGGCATACACCATTCACTTGCTCAAAACATTCAAAACAGCACATTTAATCCGAAAGTTATTGGTCGTAATATTACGTCTATTGTCGGAAGACACAGTGGACTTGCGGGATTACGTGAAAAACTACAAGAGATTGGTGTAGATACTTCGTCCATAAATTTTCATATTCTTTACTCAAGAGTTATGGAAGTTTCACAAGCAGTAGGTACAGTATCTAACGATACGCTACTTGAGTTAGTCAAGGAGATGTAAGACATTGAATGTCACTGTTATTAAATATGGCGATGAAGCACTTTTAGAAATCAAACGGCACCTTAGCGAAGGACAGCCTGTTGTCTTACCTAACCCTTCTCCCTTGCCATATGTTGTAGTGGCTGTTTCTCCAATCATTATCAATAGCCTCAAACGTAGGTCGCTCGACCAAAATGTGGCTTCTTTTATCGGAAGGTTCGAGACTGTGAAACAATATTTCAATCTCGATCAATACGGTATGGAAATAGCTGAAAAATGTCTTGTGGAAAACAAAATGACTGTGCTGTGTCCAGTCAAGAACGATATTGAGATGCCGACATTCTTTCTACCCTCTCTGAAAAATAATCATGTTCTGTTGTTTGCTACCCATTTGCCTGGATTACAGCAGCTATGCGTTGAGTTTCCTTCACTGTATGTCAGTAGCGGAAACGTAACAAAAATGGAGCCACAACAATTTTGCACAGATGTGCAAACTCAGTTCAAAGAATTTGGAAACCCTGAATTTAAATTGCTTCTAGTAGATGGAGATCATTTACGAGACAGACATCAGCGTCACGGCTCAACAACAATGGTTATGATCTCGCCTACTGGCAACCTTTCTATTACGCGTAAGGGCATACAGCCGCTACACCTGGAATAACAAATAAAAATGTATTGACATTAACCTCTAAGTTGCATTTCAGGATGTAGTACATCTTTTAATTAACTTGTCAAAACTTCAAAAATTTGTTTGGAGAAAAATTATGTTAGAAACTATTAATACATATAACAATGGGTTTGTAGCTATTCCAGTTATTGTCGCCTGTAAAAAAAGAGGTTTTTTCAACTTGCTTGCTCGTGAAACATCTCTCTGTTGTGAGCAAATGAGTGAACAACTTAAAGCCAATAGTGGACATTTCCAGGTTGCTTTGAGGATGCTTGAATCTCTACATTGGCTTTCTCGAAACGAGCAAGAAAAATACTCTTTGACTCCAGAAGCTGCCAATCATCAGGAAATTCCAGAAGATGTCCTTCAATTGTATCAACTACCAATAGAATCATACTTGCAAGGTAAACAGCCAGATTTGCTCGGAAAGTGGATTGAGTACTCTTGTCAACGATGGAATACAGATAACCTCTTAATTGCCGATTTTTTAGATGGAATCCTAGTTATTCCTCTATTACTGGCACTTCATAAGCACAATTTGTTTGAGAACTCCCAAACAAAACCTTTGTTCTCCTCACTAAGTTCTCCGATTCAAAAAGATTTAATTAAGTTATTTACTAACCTTGGTTGGATTGAGCTTTTTAAAACAGGTCATTTTACCTTTACTAAACTGGGCGAGTTTATTAAGGAGCGAGCTTTGAATACTGCCATAGTCGCTTCTTATACTCCTATGTTATCTCGGATGGATGACGTATTGTTCGGGGATTGTCTTTCAGTATTCCAAAGGGATGCTTTTGGGCAAGAAAGCCACATTGATCGTAATCTTAATGTCATTGGCAGCGGATTTCAACACCACAAGTATTTTACCGACCTCGAACAAAGCATTCTCTCAATCTTCAATCGGTTTCCCTTGGCAGAACAGCCTAAATATATTGCCGATATGGGGTGTGGCGATGGAACTCTCCTAAAACGTGTGTGGGAAACTATTCGCTTCTCTTCTGCTAGAGGCAAAGCGATAGAAGAATATCCCTTATTGTTGATTGGAGTAGATTATAACGAAGCTTCTTTAACAGCCAGTGCCAGAACTCTTGCTGACCTTCCTCATATAGTTCTGCACGGAGATATTGGGCAGCCGGAACAAATGGTAGAAGATTTAAAGGCTCATGGAATTTACGACCCAGAGAATATTCTGCATATTCGCTCATTCCTCGACCACGATCGCCCCTTTATCTCGCCTCAGAAAACAGAGCAACTAGAAATTCGCCAACACATCCCCTATCAGGGAGTCTATGTTGATCGCTCTGGCGCATCTATTCCTGCTTATATTATGATACAAAGCTTGGTAGAACATTTAGAAAAATGGGCTTCTTTAGCTACCAAGCATGGTTTAATTGTTCTGGAAGTTCACTGTTTGGAACCGCAGATAGTTCACCAATTTCTCAACAAAAGTGAAAACTTGCATTTCGATGCTGTTCAAGGATTTTCCAAACAATATCTTATAGAAGCCGAAGTTTTTCTTATGTCAGCGGCGGAAGCTGGTCTATTTCCAAAATCAAATTTTTCGGTAAAATACCCGAAAACTTTCCCTTTTACTCGAATTACCCTCAATTACTTTGAAAACAGACCCTACAAAATTCGTCATCCACGTTTATCAGATATGCCTGCTTTAATCAACTTAGAAACCCAGTGTTGGCCAGAGCATTTACGAGCGTCTGCTGATGACATTCAACACAGAATTGAACGTTACCCAAACGGGCATCTAGTTGTAGTTTGGGATGAGCAAATTGTAGCTGTGATGTATTCTCAAAGGATTATCAACGATGCAATTCTACAAAACACGACTTACCAGCAAGTGCCGTTGCTCCACAATCCGCAGGGAACAGTCATCCAATTGCTAGGCATAAATGTTCTGCCCGAATTTCAGGAACGAGGACTGGGCGATCAATTGCGCGAGTTTATGCTTCTATACTGCACCCTAAGAGGCGGCATTGAAAGTGTAGTAGGTATAACCCGTTGTAAAAAATATGTTAGTCACTCTCATCTACCAATTGCAGAATACCTTCAACTGCGAAATGAGCAAGGTCAGCTTTTAGATCCCATTGTGCGATTCCACGAGTTGGGAGGAGCCAAAATTAAAGGAATCATCCCCAACTATCGTCCAGAAGATACGGATAATCTAGGAACGGGAATTTTAATTGAATATAATTTGCAAACACGCCAAAGCAAATCTACTGAATCAGCAATTAACGATAACTTTTTAAGTCTAAAAAGCTGGACAGATTCATCTTTAATTGAAGAAACGCCAAATACAAAGTCTCAATCAATAGAAAATGAAGCTTTACGAGATATCGTTGAAAAATGTATCTCTCAGATTATGGGTTCTCAATATCAAGCAGTTTATACAAGCTCCAAAAAGCTTGCAGATATGGGATTAGACTCCCTAGATTTATTGGAACTTCAAGCCCTACTAGAAAAACGTTTAAATGTGCAACTCGATTCTAACTTTTTTTGGCAGTATGATACTCCAAACAATATCGTAAGTTTCTTCAATAAAAATATCAACTCGATTGTGAGAGAACCGACAGCATCAGGACGAAAATTAGGCTTTACTGAATGAAGAGATGAATTAGTTTATTGTCAAACTATAAAATTTATTATTGCTAAAACTAAAACTGTGATATCAATTCAATCACTAGATAGAAACCGTCAACATCTGGTCATTCAATTCTTGGAATCGTCCGGATTTAATAACACAAGTAAAAAAACTGACCTTCTAGATTTAACGAAATGGCTCTTATGTGGAGTATTCAACTACCACGTTTGTTTGTTCCTTAAAAAATTTGCATAATTTTTTCTGACTATTATTGTTTCTGGATGAGCTACACCTAACTGTTGCTCATAAAGTTGCAAAGCTTTTTGGAACAGTGGTTCGGCTTCGCTGTACCGTCCTTGGGAGTAGTAAAGTCCTGCCAGGTTGTTGTAAGAGGTGGCGACAGAGGGATGCTCTTCTCCCAAGCGGGATTTTAGTACTGATACACATTGCTTATCCCAAGGTTCTGCTAGAGCATATAAACCCTGTCCAGAATAAAATCTATCTAAGCCATAAAAAATCCAAATTAAATTTTCATCACTGACTGCATCAATCAGATTTTGTGCTATCTCGCCTTTGTTTAGCAATGGAGAAAAAATGGTCGCTAAGGCAGAAAAGCTTACTACTTAAAGCTTTTAATAATTGTCTTGATTGAAGACTTAATTGTTTGAACTGTCCCAGTTTGGAAGTTAGTTTTTCAATTTGATTTGTTAACGTTGTCGGGTCAGCAGTATTACCCTCAAATACTTCCACTGCAATTGGGCAACCTTTCTCATTGCAAAGCAACCCAAATACTATCTGTAATTTCCCTTTCTTACCATCACGATTATAACCATATCGAGCTAATGGACAAGAGGGAGCATCCCACTTTTTATTTAGCGAGCAAAGATTAATCCATTAAGATAAGCACAACGATGAGCAATGACTTGAGGAACATTCTCTATTTTCCATTGTGCGCCAGAGATTTTAGTTCTACGGTCAATTTGCTTGACAGTAGATTCAATAGCACCAGAGCCAATCGAGCAAATTTGCTCGGCTTGATAATACTGATAATTGACGATGCGGTGTCGATGTTTCTCAAGGTAAACACAGAAATTCTCAGCTTGCTTGAGCGTACACTCAGCAAAGATTGCAATCGCATCATCGACTTTTCCTTGCCATAGAAGCCCTTTGACTTGGTTTATTCTTTGCATCGAACCGCCAACTTTGTAGAGATTTTCCATGAGGTGGAACCAATCAAGTATTTCACGTCGCTCTTGCTGTGGTTTAAACTCGCGGACAATATTCGCTTAGACCGTCATGTCCATATCCAATACATGTGAGAGTTGAAGCCAAGGGTTGGTTATTGACCCAATCGATGACGAGATGATTTTCTTGAAATGAAGCAGCCATCGCTTGTAAATTGTGTAAACGGACTGCTTTGTAACCTTTCCAATCACATGGCTTTCCCTGTTGGGTGCGGGTGCGTATATTTCCACCATCAACACTCAATTCTTCAACTGTTGTTTGTACTTTGGGGAATTCAAAATCTTGACGATGTACAAGTCGTTGCTGCACACTTGTGGGCACTTCTATCCCGGTCGCATATTTTACGTCTTCTGCGGCACGTTCGTATGATACCGAAGCGCTCGCTCTTAGACAACATGCCTCTAAATATGGGCTGAATTGGCTATGTGGTCTGAGTTCTAGCTTTTGTGCTTGAGAACTTGTAATTTGTAGTTTCCCAATGATACTTTTTATTTCTCGTTTGTGTCCTGTGCTTTCTCCTGTGACATTTTTGATAAAAAAACCCCAACAGTAGGCATTACATGTTCTTGCATTTGGCTACGCACTACTTCTTCAATTTTGCCTAAGCTTGTCAGTTCATCAACAGGAGCATTTTTGTAGAGTATTTTAGCGATTGCACGAGCATGTTCGATTAAAAGTTGGTTATCTTCTTCTGTCATGACGGCTCCTATTGAGGACAATCGCGTGGATTATTCCTTTACCTTCTCATGCTCTAATTACCTTTTCAGGAGTAATAAAAACTGGGATGCTCCCGACTAAATGTGGTTATGGATGCTTGCATTAAAGTTGAGTATCTGCGGTTGGGAATTGGATGAGTAAGTAAAATTAATCAATTAAAAACAGAACTTAGGCTACCGTAGCTGGTTTAATAGATAAGCGATCGCGTCGGTCAACTCGTCTAGTCTACTCAGTATAGTAATTTAGGTTTAGTATTTTTCCTTACCAATATCCCTGCATGGAGGTTTGCGTTATGGTAGAACCTGTTCATGGCAAACTCACTGATACCATTTGGCCCAGTCTGCCTGTTGCGGCATGGCAAGATACATATGCAACGTTGC
>JANBVI010000037.1 GCA_024239075.1 Fischerella sp. CENA71
TCTCACAGGGAAATCGTCATTACTCCATCCTGGCTCAATCTCTTCTGTATCAATAAGCGTTTGTAAGGCTTGATCAAGGATGCTGTAACTACAATCAGACACATCCTTTAATTCTCCAGCAGTTTTCTCACTATGACGCAGGTTTTCTAAGATAATTTCTTTGATATTATCCATAATTACTCGCTGATCAATTATTCTTCAATTTATGTCTTCAAACCCATTGAATCAGATTGTCATAAGTATTATTTACAGATGAAAATGTAGTAGTAATTATCATCAAGCCTATTGATTAGGATATATTTGTGCAGCAACTTATATCAGTTTTGTTATAAAATTTAGCCTTGAGACAAATGCGCTTCCAATCTAGTAATTTGGTTATAAAAGTTTCGTTCAGTTAGCTTTCAGGTTTTTTCCAAAAAATGTGGTTAAAACTCATGACTCTACCTGATAGCAGAGTTTACAGTGTTGGTGGAAAGACAAAAATTTTTCGGGAAAATCCCCACTATATCTCATAGTAGGGGTAGTGTGACTGTTGCTGCGACAAAGGGCAAACTAAACTGTTTAGTTTATATCACTAGAAGCGGATATAGCTGAAACGAGGGGAGCGGATTATTATATAAGGCTTACATGATAAGCGTTTCAGGATTTTATGATATCTTGAGACAGCAATCAGTTATGCAGCGATGTAGGCGATCGCAACCATCGTGCTGAAAGTTCCGCATTTGCGTAGAGTCGGAAATCTACCCTTGCATTCCCCCAATCATAGCTTCTGTTGAGCGAGCAGACTGTGTTGAAATTGGTCATTGTGCCAACTCCAATCGTAAATTCGGTACTTTTCAAAGTGTTTATACTAAAAAATTTCTTGATTTTTAAACTACACCGTTTAGTTTGTCCCTGGTCGCAGCAACAGTCACACTACCCCTCACTACAGCCAGAGGCTTCTGTCAGTTCAGGCCTTTCCAAGTAATAAAATAGTCATCAATAGTCATCTCCAGGCTCATCGCAGGTGCTGGGGTTGCACTTCGGGTCTGTGCTGTCGTAGAGTATTTGCATCACCCGTGAACCTGGTTCGCTGAGTGCATCACGAGCGATTGTCGCAACTTTGCCGACTACGCTCGCCGAGTACTCGGCAACGATGTCGCCGAAACAATTGCGCTGAATTGCGACTTTCTGTCCCGGCGTCACCTTGTCGTTCAGGTCGACCAACAACTCAAGGAAACCGCCACTCGTCGAACGAATAGTCTCAAACGTGTCGCCGAAGAAGGTTCCAGCTTCCTTAGACGTACGACCCATAGGACCATCGATGACCTTGTAGTGCTTGAGCACGTTCATGCTGCCTTCGACGGTCATCGCGATCTTCCGCGCATCAAAGATCCGCGGACCGCCGATTTCGATGGTAATCACCGGAATGCGCGCCTTCTGTCGCTTGGCTAGTTCCTTTGCCTAAACTTAGATTACCGTTGGGATTAGTTGCGCGATAAAGCAGTTCACGAGAAGTATAATTCTGCCAAATATTGATGTTGTAACTACCCTGGCATTTTGTACTTAGGAGGAGGCCAGCAGTAGAATCAGCAGAAGCTCTCAAGGAAAAATTAGCTAAGATGCTGATTAGCAGAGCAAGAAGTAACGCAGAGGTTTTCATAAGTGTTGTAAGATTAATAAATTTGACATTTATTTGAGACTTTGACACCACTGCCTAAATACTGTTTCTAAAACGCCAAGGTGCGATCGCCTGCAAATTCTGCGACTTATTTACAATCGGCGAAACTAAGTGCTTGATCGATTAAAGGTGCAATGATAGCGATATTTTTCACCAACTCATCGGAGAGAGAAAATCGCTGTTTTAAGTAATTAGGATCGTTGTAACTCACCCAAACCTTGCCGTCAGTGGCTTCCCATGCCAGTATTTTCAAGGGTAAATCCAGGGCGATCGTTGGTTCTGCCACCATGAGGGAAGTTCCGGCTTTCGGGTTGCCAAACAGCAACAACTGTGTAGGACACAGGCTTAGTCCGACTTTTTCGGCTTCAGCCTGTTGATCGATGCGGGCAAAAATGGTGATGCCTTTTACTTGAAGGACGGCTTCTAATCGATCGATGGTTACAGGCACTGAATATTGACTAAGCTGGCTAATGATGCCGTTGTTTGCATTCATAGCAGTGGATTTCTTGTAAAATAAAAACTGAGTGATATGGTCGTTGGGCTTTTCAAAGATTGAGGTCTGACAATCCTGGATGATCGTCAGGACGACGACCTAGTATCCAGTGGTATTTGCGTTCGCTTTGGTGAATTGGCAGGTCGTTGATGCTGGCAATACGCCATCGCATAAATCCATGTTCGTCAAACTCCCAATTCTCATTGCCGTAAGAGCGAAACCAGTTGCCGGAATCATCATGCCATTCGTAAGCAAATCGGACAGCAATGCGGTTGTCTTGAAAAGCCCAAAGCTCTTTGATCAGACGGTAATCCAATTCTTTAAGCCACTTACATGTTAAAAACTGGACGATCGCCTCACGACCAGATAGAAATTCTGAGCGGTTGCGCCAAATGCTATCCGAAGTGTAAGCGAGTGATACTAATTCAGGGTTACGTGTGTTCCAAGCATCCTCTGCAATTCGGACTTTTTGGATGGCGGATTCATTATCAAAAGGCGGCAAGGGTGGTCGAGGATTTTCGGGGTTGTTCATAGTATGTAAGCGCTAGAATCGCGATTCTCGTTCCGAGAGGCTTTGCCAACGTCTCAGCATGGTTGTATTAAATTTACAGCAAATTTCAAGTTGATGAAGTAGACAAACTAAGTCTCAAAGCCAGGTATGAACTTTGTTTTACTTCTGGATTCTGAATTTTGCTGTAAATGCGTGCCGACCGAATTACCTCAAAAGCAGTTTAATACAGATCGATGAATACCACCGCGATGTGCAGCGTTTTTCCAGATGCCCCCGTCACAACTGCAATTTTCTCTCTAGTTTTTTCATGATGATTTCTTAGAATCGGGCAGCGTAAACTCCACAGTTTCGCTAGTAATTACTTTGTGCGTGGGGTCAGCTAGTTCGATCAACACCTTGTGTATCCCAGGTTTCAATCCAACCAAGACGATCGTTTCCCCACTGGCATCGACAAAGTGCCACGGCAAATCGTCAACGGTGATATGGATATGACCGATGCGCGGCGATACTTCGAGGGCACCTTTGCCGAACACCGGCAACACGCGCAGATTCTCCGTCCGGTACTGGATAAAGACACGTCCTTGTCCTAACGCTTCGGAAAGCGGTGGATCGACAATCAGCTTGGGTGGTGCTTCGTTTTCAATCGCAATCAACGGTGATGAGCCGATAATGTCCCTAGCACTCGGTATGTGGCTGTTCATAGCAAGTAAGTACCTGAGAGTAGTTTAAATATAACGATCCATGAATGTATTTTGAGAGGCTCTGCCAGCGATCGCGCCTTTGGAGACGGAGTCTCTCAGAATTAGTTCCTAGCCTCCAGGCTAGGAACTACTCACAGCAAGGGCTGTGTCTTAACTTAGTGCCATTCTGCTTTCCCCTTTTCCCCTACGCTAGCTCGGTAAGCAGCAAAGCGATGGAAGAGCGTCTTTTCCTTTCCCTAAAAACATCGATCGCATCCTATTGCAGATGTTTCTTCAATTGGGCAGCAGCTTGAACAAACAGAGAGCGGACTTCTGGCAGCTCGGCTAAACCATTGAGCAGCCCAAAGTCATGAATCATGCCGTTGTACTGCACTGTTGTCACCTCTACCCCAGCTTCATCGAGCTTGCGTCCGTAGGCTGTGCCTTCGTCATGCAAAATATCGCTCTCTGCAACCACAATTAACGCTGGAGGCAAGCCTTTGAGTTGCTCAACCGTCGCTTGTAAGGGAGATGCGTAAATGTCTTTGCGCTTTTCTGGGTCAGGGATGTACATGTCATACATCCACTTCATCGTAGGTGCTGTTAGATACCGTTTGTCGCCGAATTGATGATAAGAATTCGTTTCAAAATCGGCATCGACGATCGGCCACATCATGATGTGTAGCTTGATGTGTGGCCCTCCGTTTTCTTTCGCCTTCAAAGCAGTGACTGCTGTCATATTTCCGCCGACACTGTTGCCGACCACTGCCAGATTCTTGCCATCTACCCCAATCTCCTCACCATGCTCGGCAACCCATTTGGTCGCGGCATAAATCTCATTGATCGCCTGTGGGTACTGAGCATCTGGCGTGCGAGTGTAGTTGACAAAGACAGCCGCAAACTCTGAAAGTACAACGAGATCGCGAACCATACGCTTGTGTGTTGGGTAATCACCCAGTATCCAACCACCACCATGAATAAAGATGAAAACGGGCAATGTGCCTTTGACACCTTCCGGTCGCACGATATTGAGCGTAATCGAATAACCATCAGCGATAATTTTCTTCTCAGACTCTTCAATGCCTGAAAGGTCTACTGGAACAGAAGCCTGTGCATCCACGAGAACTTGACGCGCTTCGAGTGGAGGTAATGTCTCTAGAGGCACACCTCCTGAGTTCAGCATTTTCAAAAATGCCTTCACTCCTTTAGAAAGACGTGGATCGTCTGCAACTTCCAAAATCTTTGCTTGTGAATTTACTTGAGCAACCATGACATTCTCCTTTGATAATTAGTAAACAAATTGTTGAAATGACACTGTTAAGTTAATTGGTTTAACAGTGATGCTCGATCAGCAGCGATCGCCATTTCACGATCGCTTTCTACCGACATCGTTTAAGAGCCGGAATTATTTGTTACTGGTGAAAAGATTATCCACCTAGTAGTCTGCCAAGGAAACTTTGCGTTGTGGTCAGCAGCAATTTTGAGTTGGTACACTACTAGCGGGTCGCTGCCTCAATCGGTTGTTTCCACACCGCAGCAGCATAGAGCGAGTCCTCAAAATCGGGGTCAATACCGCCTGTGATCCGTGCCTCATGATGCACCCAGTCCTTAAAGAACAAGTCGTGACTGATGCGCGATACTATTGCAGGTACGTCGCGGCGGATGCTATGGATGTCACCAACTGGCAATCCAAAGCTGACCAAACCAGCAGGATTAAATACGTGAATGTCTTTCAGATAAGGGGCAGTGCCAGGTACTTTTTCTTGGTATTCGTGGGCGCTACCGAGGTAAGGATGTGCCGCCAAACCGTCGTTGTGCAGTCCTTCTGGTGGCTGGTAGCGATCGCGCCAGAGGGCAATATGCTGGGCAAAGTCGGCTAGTTCGGGACGCTTGGTTGGATCGACGAAGTAACCAGTGCCAGCGATCGCAAAATCAAACTCGAAAACATCATCGTTCACCTCGATGGCAATGCGTTCGCCCAATTTCCGTGCCGATTTCCAAGGTGCAGATAGATGGATGTGAAAGTTCGGGAAAGCGATCGCTCGCTTAATCGAGTTCGGGGGTGGCGCGGTGCCTGCTTGATGAAAGCGCCAAGCCTGGAGCCAGCGGGCTGCATCGGGTAGTTGGGAATAGTTGTCGTAAGCACCAGGGTAATCCCGTATCCGCAGAACTGACAGAGATGCAATCGCCGATCGCTGTACAAATAGATGTACTGCCTTAGCTCCCGATTCCAGCGCCACTGCTGCTGCATCGAAAGCTGAAGCCGCCGCACCTAGCACCGCCACAGTCTTACCGCGCAGTGCTTCAAAATCGATGGCATCGGCGGTATGTGCGTACAACGTGCGGGGTAAGTCAGCCAGTACTGGAGGTATGTATGGGCCACCAGTGCCAGCCACGCCATTGGCAAAGATAATTTTGCGCGTAGTCTCTAAGAGCGGGACACCGTTTACCTCAAGGTGTAAGCGGAAGAAACCTGCGACTGGTTCAATCCGCACCAACTTCGTCTGGTAACGAACCTGGATACCGAGGAAGTGCCGATACCAACTGAGGTACTCAGCCCATGTCACTCGCTCTATGCGATCGATCTTCGCGTAGGCTGCCGCACCGTGCCGCGCTTCGTACCAAGCTTGAAAGGACAATTCTGGGATGCCTAGTTCTGGCCCAGGCAGATGTTTCGGTGTGCGGAGCGTTCTCATTCGCGCTCGCGTCAACCACACGCCTGCATGAGCCTCGTCATCGGCTGCATCGATCTCCGTCACGCGACCGATCCCAGCACGCCGTAGCGCAAATGCAAAGGTACTACCACTGCCACTGCCACCTATTATAGTAACATTGTGATCGATGCCAGGGCGATCGGGCACCCAGTTTTCGGGATCGGGGCCGAGCAGGCGTAGTGCTTCGCGGGCAGTAAAATCGAAATTGCTCGTTGTCATGTTGATCTCCTCATATCTCGTAGCGATGAATGGAAGAATCGGAATAGTATCTTTTGGACTTCAAATCTGTGCCATACCACCATCAACAAACAACTCAATGCCGTTCACAAAGCTGCTGTCATCTGAAGCCAAAAAAACAACAGCTTTGGCAATCTCATCGGGTGTGCCGACTCGTCCCAGTGGGATGGTGCTGGCTTGGCTGTCCACAAATTCTTGCAACTGCTGGTCATTCAGTCCCAAATGATCGTAACCAGGAGTCGGAACCACACCAGGGCTAATGGCATTCACTCGGATCTTGCGTTCTCTAAGGTCGAGTATCCAATTCCGAGCAAACGATCTCACGGCGGCTTTGGAGGCACTGTAAACACTGAATGCTGGCGTACCTTTTATAGAAGTAATCGAAGCATTCAGGATAATAGAAGCGCCCTCTGGCAAAAGTGGCAGTGCCTTTTGTACGGTGAACAGCAGACCTTTGACGTTTGTGTTGAATGTTTTGTCAAAGTGTTCCTCAGTGATGGCTCCAAGTGGGGCAATTTGTCCACCGCCAGCATTAGCGAAGATGATATCGAGGTGTCCTTGCTCTTGCTCAATGGTGGCAAACAGGCGATCGAGGTCTGCCAGATTAGAAACATCACTCTGTACAGCCGTAACATTTTTACCGATGGCTTCCACAGCAGCATCTAGTTCGGCTTGGCGACGACCTGTGATATAGACATAGGCTCCTTCAGCAACAAACTGTTTGGCAGTGGCAAGACCGATACCACTGTTGCCACCCGTGACAAGGGCGATTTTTCCTTCTAGTTTTCTCATTATGCTAATCCTTTGATTGTTGGGTTTAAAGCAGTCAGTTGCTAATAGAGAGCGGAGTCGGGAGGAAGAATAGTCAGCCCGTAGTGGGGAGTAAGGGCGATCGTCTTTTGTATTTTAACTTAGTGCCATTCCTTACATCTCCTTTAATTGCTGATGACGCTGCTTGAGACTTACAACGAGATCAGTCACTTGACGTTGAGCCTCTGCGCTCAGTGAGTCAAAGTCGTCTAAGAAGAATTGACGTTCTAGCGTTAACTTCCGGGTATTGAGTAACCCTTCGATCCGCCAACCTTCGTCGCCTTTCGTTACGACGTATAGCGGCAGCGAATCCCTTGACGGTGAAGTTTCGGTTTGTCCGGGCAGTATTACCCTGATAACTACGAGCATGAGCGCGAGTTGCGAGTTCACGAAGCGGACAAAATCCACCTCACCCTCCAGGCGTGTTCCTTTAACAACTGTGTCGAACGCTTGCTGATGAAATGCAGCGATTTCTTTTCGACCCTTGAGATGCGTACCCTCGAATGTGATGAAATCGGCAGTTTCGCTGAATGGGGCAGCGAAGCCTTCGCCGCTACCTCGATTCCAAGCATCAATCATCTGGCGATGGAAAGCACGGATTGCCGACTCGTCAGCAGTCGTGGTGGTTTGAGTTGTTTGTAAATTCATAGTTTTGAGTTTTCTTTTTAAGTGATAAACCAGTTCTCAAGCAGCATAGAGGGGTTTATTAGCAATGCTTTGTGAGGTACGCTCCGCTTTAATCAAATCTGCCGCTTTTTCGCCAATCATGATAGTCGGTGCGTTAGTGTTTCCCGTGACGATTGTTGGCATGATGGAAGCATCAACAACTCGCAATCCTTCAACCCCATATACCCGCAACTCAGGGTCTACCACTGCCATTGAGTCAATGCCCATTTTGCAAGTGCCAACCGGATGCCACACAGTGCTGCAAGTATCCCGAATGTATGCTTCGAGGGCTGCATCACTTTGAATGTCAACACCCGGAGCAATTTCTTTGCCGCGAAAGTCATTGAAAGCATTGCTCTGAAACAGTTGACGCAGCAATTTAAGTCCCTCAACTAGCTTCTGTACATCAGTTTGACTTTGTAGATAATTCATCCGAATGGTTGGTGGATCTTTAGGGTCGATTGACCGCAAATTAACACTGCCAACATTTTGGAAACGGGTAAGAGAGACTGCACCTGTAAATCCAAAATCAGCAGGAGTATAACCAGGTGACAAGAATTGAATCGGGCCGAAGAAGAACTGCAAATCTGGTGCAGCCGCCATATTCTCCTTGCTATGCAAAAATAATCCGGCTTCAACTCCATTACTAGTGATGGCAGGATGTATATCTTGAGTAACTTCTTGAACGACACAAGTGAGAATGTGATCCTGAAGGTTTTGACCAACACCCGGCAAATCTGCAATGACAGAAATTCCCATCGCTTGCAGAGATTCTGCATCCCCAATACCAGAAAGCATTAGCAGTTTGGGCGAATCAAACGCGCCCGCACTTAAAATCACTTCTTGGTTGACTCTAACCTGGTGGAGCATATCTTCATGCAGATATTCCACTCCCACACAGTGAGTGCCTTCAAACAGCAATTGTGTCACTAATGCCCCTGTCGTTACGGTCAAATTGGGACGATGGAGAATAGGTAGGAGAAAAGCAGCAGCAGCACTATGCCGTTTACCATCCTTGACTGTCAATTGATAAAATCCTACCCCTTCTTGCTGTACACCATTAAAATCAGGATTGTAGCTGTATCCCATTGCCATACACGCATCTACAAAGCGTTGGGAAACTACAGCAGGGGATATTAAATCGGTAACGCTTAACTCCCCATCAACGCCGTGAAATTCTGACGCGCCTTGCTGCTGGTGTTCCGATTTCTTGAAATAGGGCAAGACATCAAAGTACGACCAACCGGGATTTCCTAATTCCTGCCAGCGATCGTAATCTTGAGGATTGCCCCGGACATACATCATGAAATTAATCGAACTGCTGCCCCCCAAGACTTTGCCACGGGAACAAAACATTTTGCGACCCTTCAGGTAGGGTTCCGGCTCAGAAACATAACCCCAATCCACTTCAGAACCTAATAGGCTAAAGCATTGCGCCGGAATTTGAATTTCTGGTTTTGTAGCTGGGTTGCCCGCTTCGAGGAGTAACACGGTTGTGTCACTGTCTTCGGTTAGACGATTGGCAACCACACAACCAGCCGAACCTGCACCGATTACAATGTAGTCATAATTAGTCATAAAGTTCTCTTCCTCTGTTATCTACAATGGATAAATGGAGTCAAGAATGAACTGATTTGAAGAGCGATCGCTGAAATACTGTTAGTTATTCATTTACAACACCTGATCTGCTGAATTTAACTGCGTACCAATGGTGTATCCACTAAATGTTCTGTCAGAAACCAAACTTGCGTCTCATTGGTTCGCAGGACTTGGCTCACTAACAAATCGTTAGTACCACTATCTTGATTCGCTGCCGTTTTATCGATCGCCACTCTCAATTCCCCAACGATCAATTCGTGTGCCTCCAGCAACCGCGATAACATTACGGGTACTTCTTCAACGCCGTTGGGAGGACGTTTAATCTTAGTGACTTCTGCCACATGACGCGGGTCAGCGATGTCTGACGACAAGCCGCAAAGCGTCTACGCTACGCCTCCCAGTGTTTGTACCCGTTCACCCAGTGCATCAATTAACTCAATTTGTTCGCTGGCGTGTTTGTCGAGCAATAGATGCAGTTGATAAAACGTATGTCCGCGCATCAACCAGTGATGTTTCTTGTAAAGGTGATAGAGAATAATCGTATCTGCCAAAATTTGATTGACTAAAATACAGCTTTCGCTGCGGGCACTGGGGTTAAGAACAATTGGCAAATCACGAAGAGTACCATACTGCTGAATTTCATATCGATGTTGATGCAGTAAGGGTTGACTGCGATCGACTTCAGTTATACCTGTATTTTGAGTCGGCACGATCGGGTCTCCTAGAATCAATAATTAGGTCTGTTCTATTTGTATGTACCGAGAAACTGCTTCTCTTAAAATTGGGATTAGTTCACAGAGCCGTACTTGCTGCTTCAATCACTTTAGCAACCTCTTTCGGATGAGAGATAAAAGGAACATGACTGGAGTTAACTTCGGTTGTCTTAGCACCAATCCGTTTTGCCATAAATCGTTGAAGTTCAGGGTTGATGGCGCGATCGCTTTGAGTCACGAGAAACCAGGAAGGAATCGTTTTCCAGGCGATTTCATTCACTGATTGCTCAAAGGCTGCGCTGGCGATTGGCTTTTGAGTTGCTGCCATTACTCGCGCCTCAGCCTTTGATACGTCCTGAGCAAAAAATTCGTGAAATTTCTCGCGATCGACATAGAGAAAGTTTGCAGCATCAGACACGATCGCCGTACTAATCGGAGGTGCTGCGTACCTTTTATTGAGATCGCTCGTCTTTTCACCGACATCTGGTGCGAAAGCATTAACATAAACCAGAGCTTTCACCAGTGGATTGCCAGCTGCTGCACCCGTAATCACATTTCCAGCATAGGAATGTCCAACTACTACAACAGAACCTTTTTGATTATTAATCGCCCGCTTCGTCGTTGCTACATCATCAGCAAGCGAGGTGAGGGGAATCTGCACAGCAGTCACTCTGTAGCCATCTTGCTCCAACAATGGAATAACGTGTTGCCATGATGTACCGTCAGCATAAGCCCCATGAACAAGAACGATCGCAGGTTTAGAGTTGGACGCTTGAGGTAATTCCTTAGAGGTAGCTAGTGTTGAATGTATTGATATTCCAACAACAACACTTAATGCAAATAACCACAGCAACAATTTTTGAACTTTTTTCCATGTAAAAATCATCATTGTGATCGCCTCTGTATTCTTACTAAATTGCTGAAATCTCTGATTCTTGTCGTTAATCATTTGCAGCAACAATGGCTGCCATTATCTGCTCAACAGTCCAGCGATCGAGATAGCGAATTCCATTAATAAACAAAGCGGGCGCGGCCTCCACTCCACTTCGCAGTCCACCTTCGATGTCCGCATTGATACGATTGACATACGCTCCCTTGGATAAATCCTGCAAAAATTGAGAAATATCAAGTCCTAAACGATTGGCATACTCGAAAGGCAACCTCTTCAAAGCTCGGAGAATTTTCTCATCAATACCTTTTTCTTCAGCATACTTAATTAAGTCGTGTTTGCTGAGTGGGTAGTTAACATTATTTAAATTTTTTTCTAGTTGTATTTGATTTACTTCAATCATAATTATTTGGGAGTTTGAGCCGATTTAACTTTGGCTAGTAAAGTAATGAACTGCATTCATAGGTGAGCAGCATCCTGGAAGTTAAGAGTTTGTAATTAGAGGTGAGACCTTTCCTGAATTTATATGAATTTAAAGCTCCCAAGCCCAGATTTATCTATAATTGCCACCTATTTGTTAATAAATTGCTCCTTTCTCTAAAAGGGGACAAATTCTTTTTGGCGCTTGAGTTTGTAAATTCTCACAGGGAAATCGTCATTACTCCATCCTAGTTCAATCTCTTCTACATTAATAAGCGTTTGTAAGGCTTTATTAAGGACGCTGTAACTACAATCAGACACATCCTTTAATTCTCCAGCAGTTTTCTCACTATAACGCAGGTTTTCTAAGATAATTTCTTTGATGTTATCCATAATTTCTTGCTGATCAATTATTCTTCAATTTATGTCTTCAAACCCATTGAATCAAATTCTCATAAGTATTATTTACAGATGAAAATCTAGTAGTAATTATCATCAAGCCTATTGATTAGGATATATTTTGGCAGCAACTTATCTCAGTTTTTTCATAAAATTTAGCCTTGAGCCAAATGCGCTTCCAATCTGGTAATCTCTTTAGAAAAGTTTTGTTCAGTTAGCTTTCAGATGTTTTCCAAAAAATGTGGTTAAAATTCATGACTCTATCTGATAGCAGAGTCGCTGATAGCAGAGTTTACAGTGTTGGTGGAAAGACAAAAAATTTTCGGAAAAATCCCCACTCTATCTCATAGTAGAAGTTCCGCTACGAGCCAAGGTAAGTATCTTAAAAAAACAGCTATTTTACAATCAAAATTGCCTCTAAACAAAAAGATGCTTCCAGCAAAAAACAAGGAAGCATCCAACATCAGTGTTTTGACTAAGGCGACTTCACCATTTACAGTGCAATTGTACTAATCCTATGCATTAGTCAAATATTTTGTAACAAAAGGGTGAAGAGGTAGAATAGATGTGTATAAAGGGTTTGAGAGAAAAAGGAATTGTGTGAGTAGAGTAGAGATGGGATAAAAAGCAATAAAAGTAAATATGAATTGTGTATAAAGTAAACAGAAAATGTAGAATCAAGAAGAAAAATGTGATTGAGTTAAAAATCAGTAACAGATGATAACAAAGTAGAGCGAAAAGGCTAGAAGGTATATGAGGTAAGGGTTTGAGGGTAATTAAGGCTGTAAAAAGTTAACAAAACTTAAGTAGCAACAACTAGTTAGATTTAACAGGAAAGTGATCCAAAAGTGGTAACAAGTAGTTAGATTTAACAGGAAAGTGATCCAAAAGTGGTAACAAGTAGTTAGATTTAACAGGAAAGTGATCCAAAAGTGGAAAATTGAGTAGAAAAGCGATCGCTTTGAGAAAGTATGTAGGGGAAGAGCTGGCGAAGCTGTCACCAAGTGCAAACTAAACAGTTTAGTTTAGAGAGCGTCTGGAAATAAAGGGATGAAACTTTGTTTGCACCTAAGTTTTAGCTTTATTGGCACTGCTTTTATAACTGAACTTCCCCCCAAGCAAAAAGAGTTAACTGTTAACCAGAGCGACTTTCAAGGTTTTTTGATTCGCCTTTACTGGGTACAAATTGTCAAAGGGTCTTGCGGAGCGAATTTGAGGCGTTGACCCCCAATTTTTAGCTTACCCCATTTGTACCAATAGTTCCAGGGCTTACATGGGTACACTAATATGTGCATCAAGAGCTAGGTTTATTGTGTAGCAAGGGTTTAAGGTCTGTTTAGTACATTTGCACCGGGGGAAGTTCAGTTATAAGGATGACCACAGATTGGACAAAAGCGATGTCTAGTAGACACCACCAACTCACCACAATTGGCACAACTAGCCTGTAACTGTGTACCGCAGAGATAGCAAAACTTAGCTTTAACACTTTGCCACATAGGGTCAGCAGCATGACCCGGACTCCAGCACTGATGACAAAATTTCACACCTTGGGGAAGTTGAACCTCTTGTCCCTTACTTACAGCTTCCAGAAACTCCTGGGGTACGCCCAAAGCCACCGCCAGCCCGCGCAGAGTTTTTTGGTTGAGTTTGGTAGTCAGACCACGCTCAATCTTGCCAACTGAGCGAGAATGAATTCCCGCCGCAATAGCCAACTCAAACTGAGTCATCTGCTTAAATTTCCTGATTCTTACCAAATAATCAGCAAGGGATTCTCCAGGTCGCGGGGTTTGAGAAGTATCCATAAAAAGCTGTCAATATTTACTTTAAAAGATATATAATTTGAAAACAAAAAACCTGGTTGTAACCACACAATTTAAGGTGAAAAAAGCTGTTACATTAGCCACAGTAGCGACGGAATTTTTAGAGCGACCTGGACTAGCACCTACCACCAGGGAGACATACTCTGTAACGCTCTCACCTTTGCTTTGTGAATACGGAAGTTGGGCAATAGAAATTATTAGTAAGCAAACAATAGTTGAGTATTTAAATAGTTTGAGTCATTTAAAATACACAACACATCACAAGCATCAAGCAATACTGCAAAGCCTACTAAATTTTGCCGTAGAGCAAGGTTATATAAAATTTAACCCCATTAGGGGATTAAAACAGCGAATTTGTGACCGAGAAAAAGGCGAGCATAAAAGTGATGATACAATCAGATATCTAACATCATCACAGCTAGAAATACTGTATAAAGCTGTAAAATCTGACTTGCGACTCAATGCCATAGTACATATATTGCACCGCACAGGATGCAGAATTGGAGAGCTTTTGGCACTCTCTTTAGCAGAGGTAGACATCCAAAATCGGAAATTTCAAGTATTGGGAAAAGGAAATAAACAGCGTTGGTGCTTTTATAGTGAAGATGCCGCATCAGCACTCTTAAACTACCTCAATCACTCTCGGCATAAAACATCACTCGCTTTATTTACAGCACAGCATCCAGTTACTTTAAAGGTCAGTCGCCTCAGCTATTACACCTTGCATGACTATTGGCAAGAAATTACCAATCAATATCAGGAACTTAACGGGGTACGCATCCACGATTTACGTCATACATTTGCTACTGAGCGTGTAGGAATCATCAGCATTGAACAACTGCGTGCGCTGATGGGACATGAAAGCATTCAAACAACTTTACGTTACTCCAAAGTCACATCACAAAAAGCCGAATACTCTGCACGTCAGGCGTTTGATGTGCTGCTCAATTCCAATAATTCTACTCTTAATTAACCAGCCTTTTTACTTGGCAGTACAGCAATATTATCAGCGCTAAAAACAGAAGAAAGTATTTGTAAATAGCTGTGTAGCCCAAAGAAGATACAATATTTTGGGTTAAGTGAGTGAGGGATGATGAAACGAAACTGGCAACCAGAAGAACTGGTAGAGTGTTGGACGCTTCTACCAAACGAACTAGAGCTATTAGTGCATAAAAAGCCTCAAAATCGCTTAATTTTTGCTTTATTACTCAAATTTTTTGAGTTAGAGGCGAGATTTCCTGAATCAGAGCATGAAATTCCTGCTGTTGTTGTTAACTATGTCACACAACAACTCAAGATTTCACCTAGTATTTACCATGAATGTAATTGGCAAGGACGGTCGATAATTTACTACCGCAAGAAAATTAGAGAATTTTTTGGATTTCGAGAAGCTAGTAAAAAAGACGCTCTTCAATTAACAGACTGGCTAACAGAACAAGCATTGATTTACGAATTAAAATATGAGCAACTTAAAAGTGCAGGTATATCTCGTTTAAGAGAATTAAAAATTGAACCACCTACTCAAAGTCGTCTAGAACGTATCACTCGCTCTGCTCTTTCTAGTTTTGAGTCAAATTTTTTTCAAAGAACTGTTGCTCAGTTGTCTAGCAAGACTAAAGAGCAAATAGATAATTTATTCAAACCTCAAAAAATTGAAGAGCAATCATTAGAAGTAGTATCTCAGTTAGATATCGATGAGGAGGCGTTATTGGTCTGGAATGACTTGAAATTAGACCCAGGTCGGATTGGTGTCGGAAGTTTTCAAAAAGAAATAGAAAAATTATCAATTTTGCGTCAGCTAGATTTACCTCCAGATTTATTCACTAACATATCTGCGAAAATTTTACAACAATATAAACAGCGTGTAGTTGTTGAATATCCCAAAGACTTACGCCGTCATCCTGAACCCATTCGTTACACCTTAGTTGCTATTTTCGCCCTTTTAAGAAGCCAAGAAATCGTAGATAATTTAGTAGAGTTGATTATTCAAATCGTACATCGTATAGGAACAAAAGCTGAAAAACGTATAGACCAAGAACTACTGAAAGACTTTAAAAAAGTCAATGGCAAGATCAATTTACTATTTCAAATGGCAGAAGCTTCTTTACAACAATCAGATGGAGTTGTCAAAGATGTTATTTTTCCAGTTGTGAGTGAAACAACGCTCTTAAATTTAGTTAAAGAATACAAATTAACAGGTAATGCTTACCGTGAACGAGTTTATACTGTCATGCGCTCTTCTTATGGCAGACATTACCGCAGAATTTTACCATTAATTTTACAGCAACTGGAATTTAGCTCCAATAATGAGGTTCATCGTCCAGTAATTCAAGCACTAGAATTACTCAAAAAATATGCTCACAGCAACCAACGATACTATGACTCAACAGAAGATATTCCTATTGAAGGTGTGCTGCGTAGTGGTTGGCAAGAGTTAATTTTGGAAAAGAATAGTGATGGGGATATCAAAGTAAATCGAATTAATTATGAATTAAGTGTACTGCAAGCATTAAGAGAGAAATTAAGATGTAAAGAAATTTGGGTAGTTGGAGCCTATCGTTATCGTAACCCTGAAGAGGATTTACCAACGGATTTTGAGTCCCAACGGACTGAATATTTTCAGGCACTAAAACTCCCGGACGATGTTGAAGAGTTTATTACTGATTTACAGCAGAAAATGCAGTCAGCCCTGAGTCAGTTAGAATCAGGATTACCGAAAAATAAGTACGTCAAAATAAAAAATCAAGGAAAATCTCGGATTTGCGTTTTACCTCTCAAACCTCAAAGTGAACCGATAAATTTATATCGCTTGAAAGCCGAAATCAATCGCCGTTGGCCTAAGACTAGTCTTTTGGATGTCCTTAAAGAAACAGATTTACGTGTGAATTTTACTGAACATTTTCAATCAGTCTTAACTAGGGAAGTATTAGATTCTCAGCTATTACAAAAGCGGTTGTTACTGTGCTTGTATGGTTTGGGAACAAATACAGGACTGAAGCGTTTAAGTGATGAAATAGGAGGCAGTAGTTATCAGGAGTTGTTACACATTAAACGTGCTTATATTCACAAACAACAATTACGCAATGCCATTACCAATATTGCCAATGCTATTTTTGGAACCAGATTAAAGCATATTTGGGGAGAAGGTACGGCGGCTTGTGCTTCTGATTCCAAAAAGTTTGGTGCTTGGGATCAGAATTTAATGACGGAGTGGCACATTCGCTATGGTGGACGCGGTGTGATGATTTATTGGCACGTTGAAAAAAATTCTGTTTGTATTTACTCGCAGCTAAAAACCTGTTCAAGTAGTGAAGTGGCAGCCATGATTGAAGGTTTACTCCGCCATTGTACCGAGATGAAGGTCGAGAAGAATTTTGTGGATAGTCACGGACAAAGTGAGGTAGCTTTTGCTTTTTGTCATCTGCTAGGTTTTCAGTTAATGCCACGTCTCAAACGCATTAATGTGCAAAAATTATATTTACCAATTAATGGAAGTGCTAGTGATTATCCTAATTTACAACCTGTTCTCACGCGGTCAATCAACTGGGATTTAATTCGTCAGCAGTATGACCAAATGATTAAGTATGCCACTGCACTCAGGTTAGGAATGGCAGAAACAGATGCGATTTTAAAACGGTTCACTAGGGGAAATTTATTACACCCTACTTATCAAGCTTTATGTGAGTTAGGCAAAGCTGTCAAGACGATTTTTCTAAGCCAATATTTGCATTCATTAGAACTGCGTCGAGAAATTAATGATGGGTTAAATGTCGTTGAAAATTGGAATAGTGCTAACAGTTTTATTTTTTATGGTAAGGGTGGAGAAGTTGCTACTAATCGTTTAGAAGATCAAGAGTTGGCTATCTTATCCTTACATCTGTTACAAATTTCTTTAGTGTATATTAATACATTGATGATTCAGCAGGTGTTATCACAATCGCTGCGGGATGAAGTTGATGAAAAAACAAGACTTGCGGGCGCTTTCACCTTTGATTTGGCTGCATATCAATCCTTACGGTACTTTCAACTTGGATATGAATGAACGTTTGCCCCGCCAAGTCTGTTGCGTAAACACTTTTGTGCAACCATACAACTCTTGTTTCACTT
>JANBVI010000038.1 GCA_024239075.1 Fischerella sp. CENA71
GAGACACCAGATATAACCAGTTCATCTGTTAATATTTATTAACAGATGAACTGGTTATATCTGCGCTGATCCCCGAACCTCAAATTTTATATAACTAGTTGTTTTGAACATCTAACTGGTTATATCTTTTTTGTGTAACTCTTGCTGGGCAAGGTTTTTGGCGTTCTTGTATTTCATAATTCTGAGCTTTTCATTCTTCTTAATCTAACTAGTTACATTATGGTGGTTCGTCCTTTAATTTATCTAACTAGTTGTTATTTTAGCTAATTAAATAACTGGATTAGGTTTAATCAATAGTTATAGCAATTTTAATAGACTTAACTTGATGTATAATTTAATACTTTTAATTAAACCTGTGATTTACCCGCGATCGCATAATTACGTCTGATCAACCAGTTCTTATTTTAGAAACCAGTTAATAAACTATGTAACTACTTGCTGGATAACATCTCAAAATTTTCTCCTTTTTTTGTATACAGTTTGTCTACAGTTGTAAACCGATAAATGCAGAAGCACTCGCTGGCGCGAAATGCCGGACGGCACGCTACGCGTTCACGTAGTGGCGCGGATATTTCACAACTACAACTATATCATAACAGTTGTTGATGCTTCTGGTTACTTTTTATAGTACTAGTTAGATATAACTTAACTCGTTACAATTACATAACTACTTATTGTTGATTAACGCAATTGTATAGCATTATCGCAATTTTTTCCTCTTGTATACAAATCGTCTACAATTGTAGACTTATAATTAGAGTCTGCAAGGTGTCATCTAGCACGCTATGCACTTTAACTCTACCATGTCTGTGCATTCGGTTATACATTTGTAAAACCAAGCCTTTTATTCAACTATTTCTGCTTTTTATTCCTACAAACTGCATTCATGTTTATAGTAATTGTTTAAATATAAACAGAATTAAATATTAATTTAAATCGTCATATTCACGGCTATTATTTTTTTTATCTCATATTAATTTGTTGTTCATAAGTTATGATGTCACCATTATTTTACCTCTGCTAATTGATTAGATGCTGCCTCTTTATTTATTTCTCTTTTCGCAAACTTCGCGAGCAATTGCACTCAGGCGATCGCCTGCGGCAGGGTGCTTATACCAAGGCCAATCCTCGAAATAAAATGCCCAGCCTTAAGGCGCATCTGAAGAACGAACCTTCTCTCCCTTTCCACATCTCGTGAAAAGTCAGAAGTTCATGACCCACAAAAATAAAGCCTGATAGACTAACAAACCCCAGAGGTAACTGAAGTGGAAGGTCTTGTCTTCCCCTATTTCTAGGTTTTATGTGAGTAAGTTTTATTGCAAACTTTGCTTGGAAATATCCGATCAATAGACAGCATTACTTAATATCACAATACTCCTGTTGTGCATTACTACTACCAGAAAAGGCTTTTAGTATTTCACCACAATCACAGAAAGCCATGCCACAGGACATACACAACATCTTCAACGAAAACTACTCAACTGATTTACTTAACCCAACTGAAATCATCAATACCATGATTGATTTGCGAATTCAGTTAGCTGAGTTAGAACAACAAATTCAGGATTTGCAACCTGCTTTTTTCGCCGCTTGCATGGCACTCAAAACTGAGAAAATAGAACTTGAACGTGCGATTATTTCTCGAAGATTAACACCCGCACAATGGACGTATTCACCCCTAATCTTGCAGCAACAAGACCAAATCCGCCAACTTAAACGTCAGTTCCAACTTGATCACGAACCTACTGGAGGAAGAGACATTACTTGGATGATTAAACTGCTACTAGCAAAGTCGGTTTGATGCTTAAATTTAAAGTATTTATAGTGCTGGTTTCATTTGGCTAAAAGGGAGCCAGCAATACTCACAACAGCCATGCTCCCATAAGGCAGGAAGACGAAAGTCGGTGCCACAAGCAGGACACGCAGTTAATAACGGTTGTTGATGAAGTTCGCACACATGAACTCCGGCTTGTTGCCATACCTTTTGGTGAATCGGGACTTGGGCATAACATGCTGGACAAAGCCGTGTTCTCAGATTGAGAACCAAAGGGTCACACGGCAACATTTGAGTGAGTTGCTCTGTGGTAATTCCAAACAGTTGCGACAAAGTTGCCAGTTGCTTTGCAGTAGGGGTTCGACGGCGCGACGGTGTTTCCCAATCGCCGATCATCACACCTGTTACCCCGACAAGTTCGGCTAAGGAGTGACGGCTGAGGCAGTTAGCGCGGCGAAATCGTCCCAAATAATGTCCAAAACTTTCACCATCATACGGCTCGACTCGAAACACCCACTCACCAAAAGCATCGGTTTGTTTCATCGACACTCAGCAGCAACTTCACTAAGGATGTTTAGGGATATGCTATTCAAGCCTCGTTCGAGCGATCGCACTGCTGCTTCCCGCAAAATCCGGTCTAATAGTCCAATATATCCACCTGTAGCGGGTGCTAAAACTTTTTGCATTTTGGCACTGCTCAAGTTTGAAGCTTGGGGAAGTTTTAAAACGTGAGCTTCCCAAATCGCACTCGTTTGAGCTAGTTGAACACTAGTAAGCCGCTCATAATGGTAACTGGCAATAAAGCGACGATGAACCTGCTCGTCTCGTCGTACTACTGCATCAAGGCGATCAGTTCCTACCAAAACAACCGCTATTTCCAGTTTGTCTGGGATGTCTTGTAAATCTGAAAAGGTTTTCGGACGCAACCGATGTGCTTCATCAATAATTAGCATCTCTACATTACAGGCTCTGAGTGTACGATAGACTCGCTCTCGGATCTCTGACAATGTACCCCGGCTTAGTTGATATTTGAGTGCCAACAGAATTCCTTCAAACATCTCACGGTTGCCACTGTCTGGAGGTGACTGCCAATAAACTACCGGAACCCTTGGTGGTTCTGGAGGTTGGAGCAGGGGTGGATTTTTCAGTCGGTAGGCATCACAGGCTATCGTCTTACCTGTACGCGAGTCTCCTAGTACTCGACACGGAAGTCTTGCCAATCGTTTGCCATCAAGCCACCTATGAAACTGCTGCATTTGCTCTAATTCCACAACGCAACGTCGTTGCAGACGTTGTATATCAGCTTCTGATGCTTTCACTACAACCAATACCCCTGTTGCCACTCTTCATAATCATGCACCTCCACCTCTGGTACAACCGCCACTGCTTGGCAGTCACTATCTTCTGAGTTCTCAATCACTGTTTCTGGCACTGACATTACCACAGAGCTTTTCTGCTCTAGTTGTGTACTGCTTGTCTGAGTTTTAGATTTGCGCTTACGCTTGCCTTGTATGTGTTCACCAACTTCTTGGGAGCGCAATCGTACTTCTTTTAAGATCGATTGATTAGTCGCTAGCTGCCCTGACTGACGTAAGGAGCGGCTCATTGCTTGAGCTTCAACCAACGACAATGCTTCGGTTTCTAAACCGACTGCGTGGGCACGAGTAAGAAATCGCTCTTTGCTACCCTCTATTTGATAAATCAGGATGGTGGTAATGTCTCGTGGGTTGTAGCGAAGCACTACCCATGTTCCTGTATACCCCTCTAGATGCTCTCCTTTATAGGTCAGGTTGGCAAACTGAATATATCCACCTCGATATACCACCCGCCTTGAGCGTCGCATCAAACAAATATCTAATTCGCGATCGCTTAACAATGGTAACTGAGCCAGCAGTCCCTCTTCCCACCGTCCGAGGCGAGTTTGTGAACCAGTTCGTGGATCGAGGCTCTGATTGTAATGTTCTACAATGTAGCGGACAATTAGTCGCTCTAACTGCTCTAACGTCAGGCTGGCTTCTTTTTGTGAGCCTTTGGGACGTTTCTGAACATTGCTACCAGTATATCCAGGTAGTGTCGATAATAATTCACTGTTGAATGTCCCAAATGGACGCTCAACAATACCCCCTTCGCTTGGATATCGCCGTTGGCATAAAACTATCTTTAATTCGTTGGCAACCTGCTCCAAATGATTGCTATTAAATTCTTTGCCGCCATCGGTGTACAAGTACTGCGGTATTCCATATGTACCCCATGCTTGCGTCAGTTCGTAGGCACTACTGTATTGCTTAGGCAAGATGGCGTGGCGTAATGCCAAACAAACTACATCAGAACTACGTGCTTCCATGCCCAAATACATTCCGACGATGCAGCGTGAGTGCGTGTCCACGACTGTGGTTAGCCATGGCCGTCCTAAAAGTTCTCCTGAGTGTGAGACTACGAAGATATCTAATTTGGTATGGTCGCATTGCCAAACTTGATTGCTGTTGACTATCTCAATTTCTAGTCCCTCTCGTGTCTTCAACGTCAGTTTCTCACCTTGCCATCCCAATGATCGCACTCGTTGCTTTTGAGCTTGTTTGTCTATCTCTGATTGCAATATCCGGTACACTGTGGCTCGGCTTGGATAATCACATATTCCTAATTCATCAGCTCTTGCTGCAACGAGCACTGCCACTTGCGCTCGGCTCATTCGCCTTGAGCCTCGGTTTCCCTGACGATAAGTCTTGAGGATATATTCTAGCCACTCTTGCGAGACTCGATGTGAGCCAAGGTCTTTTCGCGAGTGCCTGATGATACCACTCATTCCGCTCTTCCGCCACTGTTGCATTAAGCGTTGCACATTCCTCACAGTCATTCCTAACTGCTTGGCTACTGCGAGCTGTCTTTGTAAATAGCTAGCTCGATCTGGTGCGCTGCTGAGATATTGCATTGCTCGGATACGTTCGATTGCCGCATCCGATATTTCCACTGACGAAATCAAGTGACCTGTTTCACCGCTTGCAGTTTGATTGCTAGTTTCCACTTTCCTTGGCAAAGATTTGTATTACTCCAAATTTTACGATATTTATTTTGATATTTTTTAAAGTTTTTCTTTCAGTTAATTCCTTATAAATAAAGGTTTTAGCTTTTAATTTGTCATTTCTATTCTCTTATATCAGATATTTTCTTTGAGATTTTCTTTTTATAAATTTACGACATTGAATTTGAGATAAACCACATTTGAGTTGAATACAGACGTGATAATCCTTAACAGACAACGATTCCAGCCTCTTTACACCCTAAAATTTCTTTCAACACACACGAAATTTATTTTGATACTTTATTATCATAATTTACGTCATTTTATTTGAGACGACAACTGTGTATCATATCGGGTGTACTACTTTGACCTCTAACCCTTCCCACACAACACTTTCACTCTCTTTCAACCGCGTAATCTATTTTGAGACAAACGAAATCTATTTTGATACTCGACAGCACCGATATTTTATTTTTTGGAGATCCCTTAGAGGGATCTCCCATAGAAGCCTGCCTGTTTTTTCTACGTGGAAGACCCTCATTCCCCTCACCTCCTTAACTAGTTCTATTATATGACACTAGTTCTATTCTGTCTACAACTAGTTCTATTTATTTTTGAGATTTTAATAGCCCAACATGGTGAGTGTTGGGCTGTGGGTGCAAAAAGATGTCGTATATTTTGCACTCGATTTTCAATTTTGTTTGTGGTAATACCGCCAAATAGCTACAGAATAAAGTAACTAAATATGTCAAAAACTTGACAACCAAAATAAGTACATTCTATTTTCTGAATCAGAGTGTATCGAGCCAATCTACACACTCCGCCCGAACCTTGAAAACCGCATAACTTCGTTGAAGCGTGTCGATGCCTTATGCAGCAATGTTTCCAGGCTACAAAATAGGCAACTTTTCTGAAAAATTTTTCCTTTTTTCAGGAGTGTGTAGATTAGGGAGTCTAAAACCCGCTCTGTGTAAGCGTTCCAGATGTGAACTCTTTACAAACACATCGCCCCGAAAGGGGATGGAAACTCAACCGCCAGAAGTTTAGGATTGTCACTAGTGCTTTACAAACACATCGCCCCGAAAGGGGATGGAAACTGGGCTATTTGAACATCGCTGTAAATTTTCCAAGGCTTTACAAACACATCGCCCCGAAAGGGGATGGAAACCTGATTATTCCCTATTGCAATTGCGTTAACTATCTTTACAAACACATCGCCCCGAAAGGGGATGGAAACTGACGATTCCTTGCTGCAAGGATGACAATTCACCTACTTTACAAACACATCGCCCCGAAAGGGGATGGAAACCTTATATAAAAAATCTCCGGCCGCTTGAGGATGGAGAACTTTACAAACACATCGCCCCGAAAGGGGATGGAAACTTGGCGAGCAGTCCGCAGTAAGGACCCCAAACGGAACTTTACAAACACATCGCCCCGAAAGGGGATGGAAACTTACATGCATCATGGGGACGAAAACCCGTCCTCTTTACAAACACATCGCCCCGAAAGGGGATGGAAACACCTTCTGTTCCCTGGATACCGAAATATCCATCGGTTCTTTACAAACACATCGCCCCGAAAGGGGATGGAAACATGTTGGTGCATTCAATAAGTTGTAAAACCTATTAACTTTACAAACACATCGCCCCGAAAGGGGATGGAAACCTTCCCATCTCGCCACGAACAATCTCTGCCGCAGTTCTTTACAAACACATCGCCCCGAAAGGGGATGGATGGGAGTACCAGTAAAAATATTGACAATATATCAAGCTAGTATTACCCTGAATAAATCAGGATTATTTTTGGCGTGTCTAAGCTAGGTCAAAAACCCTGGAGAGCCGCCAAAATCCCCAGAACCTTGAAAAATTAATACTTACAGCGTTTCCTATCTTTGGGAAGATGAGAATAACTTGCAGTAAGAGAGGCTGAAATAGACTCTTTTTTGAGGTTCGTCAAAATCCTTCCCAGAATCGTTACTCTGCAACAGTTTCAGTATGGCAGAGTTTCTACTAACCATTACCCCGCAAGGGGACTGAAACCAGAAATAACAATGAATGGATTATTGTTGATCCTGCTAGTTTCTACTAACCATTACCCCGCAAGGGGACTGAAACTCTTCTAAGTCATTTTCTTTGAAGTTTTTGTAAGCTTCAGGTTTCTACTAACCATTACCCCGCAAGGGGACTGAAACATAAAACCTTCTATTGTTGTCTCAATGGTTGCGTCTAGTTTCTACTAACCATTACCCCGCAAGGGGACTGAAACAAAAGATTTAACCTGTCTCGCATAAACCGCCGCATCTGTTTCTACTAACCATTACCCCGCAAGGGGACTGAAACATAAAACCTTCTATTGTTGTCTCAATGGTTGCGTCTAGTTTCTACTAACCATTACCCCGCAAGGGGACTGAAACAAGACAGTTAATCCATAAGTGACGCTCAATGTTTTTGTTTCTACTAACCATTACCCCGCAAGGGGACTGAAACCTTTCCATCTTATTTTGGAACCCGATGAATTACAAGTTTCTACTAACCATTACCCCGCAAGGGGACTGAAACTGTACCCCGACATGTCTAAAAGTGCGATAGTGTCCCAGTTTCTACTAACCATTACCCCGCAAGGGGACTGAAACGTAAAAGTGCGATCGCACTCGTCAAAAGGAAGGTAGGTTTCTACTAACCATTACCCCGCAAGGGGACTGAAACGAATGTTAGGAACTACCATCGCTTTTTTGCCATGTTACACCCCATTTTTGGCTAGTTTACCAATTAGAGGTATTACTTAGGCCTTTCCAATTAATAAAATGCCCTTAAGTCGAAGCGCGCCCTTCTGGCGAAAGCGCCTAAATTCTTGGGCGGATGCCAAAATATATTTAATACGGCGCTTGCTTTTATTACGAGTAAGTGCCTTAGCTTGGCAGACTACTATATCAACACTTCTACAACACCTCCGGGATATGGGTTGATTTTGTTTCCCTTATGGGGATGTAAATAGCAACTTGATATACAATGATGAGAACTTAATGATTTCAAAAACAACGCACTAAATGCGGGTATATTCTGATTTGTTTGGATTTATAAGCACAAAATGCCACTACGCACCGCAAAAAAGCCAAATTCTCCTGAATCTAACCTCATCTGGTCACCAGATACAGAGTTGGTCGGCTTGGTGTTTGAATTAGTCTCACCAGCAGATGCTTGTGTTTATCCCCAATACACCATCGGACTCCACGCCTGGTTTCTTGACCAAGTACATTCGTTTGATCCTCAACTGTCTGCTTACCTCCACGATGGCGAGTCGGAAAAACCTTTTACTATTTCGGCATTCGATGGAGAAATCGTTAGTAGCGGTCGGCAAGTGCAACTAAAGGCGAATACCACCTATCGCTGGTATGTCACGGCTTTATCTGGTCGAGTAGTGCAGTGGCTGTTGCAGTGGGTACAAAATTTACCAAAAGAACTTAACTTGCGCAATGCATCCTTACAAATATGCTCTTGTCAAATTGCTCACCCAACTATGACCTATGCCCAGTTACTTAATTGGGAATATGGGGAAACACTTACCCTGAAATTCCTGAGTCCTACAAGTTTCCGCCGCAGAGGTCATCACTTCCCCTTGCCAGTACCAACGAATATCTTTCACAGCTACCTGCGTCGCTGGAATGACTTTTCTGGAATGCCAGTTGACCAGAACGCATTTCTCGATTGGGTGGATAATTGCGTATTAATTACTCGTTGCCAACTTACAACCACAAAGGTGCTAGCTGGTAAAAAAGGTGCAGTTACAGGATTTACTGGGGCAATTGAGTTTAGTTTGACTAAACAAGCATCACAACAACCAGAGTTTCAGCAGTTGTTTTATGCTTTAGGAAAACTCGCACCCTACTGTGGTACTGGCCATAAAACTACTTTTGGATTGGGTCAAACCCGGTTGGGTTGGTCAAATCAAGCAGCGCCAGAGGTGCTAGATGTACAAAGTTTGCTGGCTAAACGTATTGAGGAACTGACAGACATATTTCTGTCACAGCGCAAGCGCACAGGAGGAGAACGCGCACAGGAAATAGCCTCTAAATGGGCAACAATTTTAGCACGGCGAGAAATGGGAGAGTCATTGCTCTTTGTAGCCCAAGACTTGGAAATGCCCTATCAAACCGTTAAAACCTATGTTAAGTTGGCCCGTCGCGCTTTAAAGTCACAGTAGTTTTAAAAGTGTGATCGCGTAGCCGGGCATTAGTATTTAGCAACTAATCAAGTTAGTATCCAAAGCTTTGAAACTTGACGTTTCCGTCCCCGTGAGGGGAAAAGGTAGTCTACGACCAGGATTATCGCTCCACATGCCAGGTGCCGCAAGGTACTGGAGTTTCCGTCCCCGTGAGGGGAAAAGGCGTAAGCCGTAAACAAAAAAATACTGAAAAATTTCCTTTTTTTTTGGAAACTCAGTATGAAATAGTGTAAATACTTAAAAGATAAAAATATTACTGGTTACCAAAGCCTATCAGCAGACAGCAGATCTGCTAACTGGTGGTTGCTAACCGCTAATTGCCTTAATTCATAGTCATGAACAACGACTCTCGCACGCGCACAATTACTGCACTAGCCTGGTGTCTTACCTGGGGCGAAAAGCACAATCTGAGTCAGGATGAACTCAGTAGATTGAAAAAAATGCAACAGGCATTGGCTGATAAAAGAAAAAATGAGAGCGATTACTCTCATGTTGTACCAGATGAGATGCAACATTTTGTAAAGCTAGCAGAGCGGCTTTATGATGATATTGATGAAGACTACAAACCTAAGACGCTCTCAGAACTAAAAGACAAGTATCCAGACCTTTGGAAGGAAGATACTACACCCATCGGTTTGGTTTATGGTGGAGCAACGAAAATAAAACAATATGTCTTTGAAGCTGCTAAACTAAACGATATTCGCGGTGCTTCAGCACTTCTTGACCGCATTAACCTAGATGATATTCCTGGGTTTTTCGGTGCAGGTAGACATCCACGACGGATGAGGGAATGGCTTAATAACAATGGATTCGCAGAATTAGTACAAGCACTTATCCCCGAACTGATTATCTATTCTACAGGTGGTAGCCTTCTTGCTTTCTGCCCTGCCGCGCTTACCGACAAACTCGCCAATGCAATTGAAAAACGCTACACTCACGAAACTCTGACTGCTAATTCCTGTGCTGTTGGTGATACTTTCCGCCTTTTAGAATTCCGCTTTGGGTTGCTGCAAAATCCTATTGAAAATACTCTGTGGCTTGAAGAATACAAGAACAAACAAAATAATCCTATTATTAAAGCTTATTTTGACCAATCAAGTGAATCTGACCCAGAAGAGAAATTTTGGCAACGCAAAAATTTCAACGAACTTGTGGGAAAACTTGCCAACCAATTTACCCATCGCCGTAACGGAAACGCATCACCGACAAAACGTCCCACTCGTTCTTACCCGCCAATGTTTGAAACTCATCCCTACTTGCAACGGGATGAAACTGACAATCGAGCAGCTGTAGCCGAAACGAATTTACCAGGAACGCCTAGTTTTTCCGATGCTTTAGCACGAAAAGTCATTGTCGGACAGCGCAGCAAACGCGATCGCCAGCAACGACGACGTTGGTACAAAAAGTTTAGATTTAGCCGACAGTCAGGACAAGAGGAACTATGGAGTCCTGGTTATTTTCCTAGTTGGGTGACAAGATTTCACAAATTTTTAGAACAATCAGCAAGCGATCACCAATATTATCAAATAACGCAAGGTGACCCAGTAACGGAAGCCTTTTCTTTGCGTGAAATAGGTAACGTTAGCAAACTTCGCGGCTTTGTTGGCTATATCTATGCGGATGGTAACAATATGGGTGGCTACCTCCGCCAGCATATCCGCACACCAGAAAAGTACCGCGAGTTTAGCGAACAGGTCTTAAATGCAACGCAGAATTCTGTTTACATTGCGTTGGAAAAACATCTTAAACCTCGCAGACTCAATAATCTCAACGATCCAGATAACGCCCACCGTAATGGTCAGTGGATTTATCCATTTGAAATTATTACGATTGGTGGCGATGATGTGTTATTAATTGTCCCTGCGGATAAAGCCTTAGATGTTGCCAAAACTATTGGTGAAGAATTTGAACGAGAAATATTAAAAGGTAGCATTATATTTTGGCAAATATATTTTTTACATTGGTTGGTAGAATCAGGGTTACACACTTTAATAAGATATTTCTTTTTTAGAGAAGGATACTCCCTACTAAAATTATCAACTTTTCGGCTTAACACACCCTACAATCCGGAAAAAGTCCACCGCTATCAAGGGAAAAACCCATCTGAGTATACATCTCAATGCGAATTAAGTATGTCGGCAGGTGTTTTGATAACTGCGGAAAATACACCCATTTACTACGCACAAGAACTCACCAGCCAACTGCTGAAATCGTCAAAGAAACTCGCTAAAGAACTCAAACGCAACTATAACTATTACGGAGGAACGGTTGACTTTTTAGTATTAAAAGCCGTAACCATGATTGCGTCAGATATCAAAGAGTTCCGTGAACAAGGATTAACAAAAGGTAATCTCAAACTATACTCTTCACCTTATACCCTTCATGAATTAGGAGGGTTATTACAGACTGTGGAAGCACTTAAAAAAGCCAAATTTCCGAAATCGCAACTATATCAAATTCGCAGCTTGTTAGAGCGAGGCAAACATACTGCCATACTCAACTATCGCTACTTCCGAGTCAGACTGCAACAAGGACAACCTGAACTAGAAAGGAACTTTGAGAAGGCATGGTGTCAACCAAAAGATGAAAATAATCACGGTAATCTTGCTCCTTGGATGTCTATAAAGCCAAAAGAAACTGATGCAGAAGCAGAAAAAACCATCTATGAAACTATTTGGCGCGACTTGGTAGATTTATACCCATTTCTAGTGGAAGATGAGCCAACACTAGCTAACCAAGGAGAACAACAAGAACAAGGAGTCAAGCAATGATTGACCTGAATACACCTCCTCAAAGAGCATCTGAAAACTGGGAAATAAATGCAATTATTGATACAGCTTTATGTGTTGGTGCTGGTGGTTCATCTGGCTCACTTGCAGATAAACCCATTGTCCACAACGCCCAAGGACGATTGTTGATTCCTGGTTCCCAGATTAAAGGTAGGCTTCGCCACGAATGTGAAAAACTCGCACGGGCGTTAGGTTGGCAAATTTTTTATGCACCCGTAGCAACAGAACTTTGTCCAAATCAAGGCCAAGTGTGGAGTCAATTTCAAGAAATATATAAAGTTAGTGGCTACAAAGGCTACCACTGCGTTGTGTCGCAAATTTTTGGCGACCCAATCTTACCATCTCGCATCATAGTGGATGATTTTATCTGTACAACACCAGTTGATGAACTAGCAGAAGTTTTTCGTCCTGGTGTCACTATCAACCGTCGTCGCCGCACTGCTGAAGAAAACAAACTCTATTTATTAGAAACATCTCCTACAAATGCCCAGTTAGAATTTAAGGGTGATATTTACCTACAGCCTCCCTTTGAGTCTCAGAGTCCAGACTTAGCAAAGCCTTTGATTTTTGCTGCTTTACGCCGCATCTATGCTTTAGGAGGCAGTAAATCAACAGGTTTGGGATGGTTGCATTGGCAGAATTTACCGACATTATCTAATGATGACGCAATATGGTCAAATTTGGATGCTAAGGAGTATCTAACAAATCGTCAAGTTTCAGTCGGTGGTGCTGCATGAAACGAATTGAACTGACTATCAAAGCATTGTCACCCTTGGCAATTGGTAAACAAAAACCAGGCGGTTCTATCAATGAGGTGGAACAATACATTCCAGGTTCAGTATTGCGTGGTGCGATCGCTAAACATATCCTACACCGTGCTGGAATGGAACTCGAAAATCTAGCAGCTAACGGCGGTGACTTCGCACACTTATTTTTAGAAGAGAATGCAGCTATCTTTCAAAATGCCTACCCCGCAGTTGCTAAAGTTGGCACTAAGCATCAGATAGTAAATAATACGATCAAAGTTTTACCCGCAACAGCTGTTAGTTCCAAAGCCAATCCAGGCTTTTTACCCAAGGGACATGGTGTATTCGATACATTAATCGACTGGTTTTGTGCCGAACAATTTAACCATCCTTATGACCCTAGTAGTTTGAAAGCATTAGAACAAGGGGTAGACCCGCGAGTTGAAACCTACAATTCTTTATATAGCAAACATAACGGGCAACACTGCACTCATGCTGCTACAAGTCGTTTGTTAACGCGGGTTGGCATTAATCGTTATCGTGCTACATCTAGTGATGATATTTTATACAGTATCGAAGTTCTCAATGAAGCGTTTATCACTGCTAATGGGAACAAAAATAAGCAATGGGATAACTACGTTTATCGCGGTTATGTTAATGTTCCTAATGACTCGTTAGCCAAAAAACTCACTGATTTTATCAACGATAATTCTAAAGTTTTTCGGCTTGGTGGTTCAGTATCGCGCGGCTTGGGTAAGGTTAAAATTAGTGCCGATGAAGTTCCTTTTACTGATGATATTTCTAGTCGAATTAATAAATTTAATCAAGAATTGTACAAACGCTGGCAAGAATGGTCTGATGCCTTTGGCGATCGCACACCCAACCCAATTAGCGAGACTCTTACAGAGTCACTTCGTGAACGCACTTTCTTCACACTGAACTTACACTCTGACGCAATTTTGACTGATAATTGGCAGCATACTACTGTAATTTCACCAGAAATGCTCAAGCAGTTTGCGGTTGTGGAAGACTCTAGCTTACAACTCCACACTGCTTACAGTAGCTACAGTTACCGTTCGGGTTGGAATAGCGCCTGGGGTTTGATGAAAGATGTTGAACTTGTAACCAATAAAGGGTCGGTTTATTTATTTAGCACTCCAAATCGGCAACTGTGGGAGAAAGCACTCTCTAAATTAGAGTGGCGAGGTGTAGGCGATCGCACCTGTGAGGGGTTTGGACAAGTGGAAATTTGCAACGAGTTTCATCAAATATTTCGGGAGAATGCAGTATGACGGATTTGACTGAACAGCAACAAAAATTTGAGCAGCAAAGAGAAATACAACAAAAAGAGCTCAAAATTCAAAAAGAAATTCGTCAAATTGAAGATGATTTAGTCATCGCTATTGAAGAAATATTAAAAGATAAAGAATCATGTAAAAATTTAGAAGAATCTCAATATCGAAATTTAATGCATGTTGCAGATACAACAGAAAGTATTGAAGTCATCAAGAATTTTTTACGCTATCAGTTAGGTCGTAATAAAAAGTGGGGTGTAGGAGAAAATTCAATTGCCCAAAGAATTATTAATGATATTGATAGTTTACTTCAGCAGAAAGCAAAAAAAATTGTCGAAGAAGTTAAGTATATAGAAAAATTTAAACTTGTTTGGTTAGAATTAACCCGTCGTTATCTTGGCTACGGTTCTCGTCGTCTCAAGTACATTAATACCAATGACAGTAATAACTCTGAAAGTTAATCTTAGGTAAAAAATATGTTTGAAATCTTTAAAAATCGTCTAGAAATTATTGGTATTCTTGAAACTGTTACAGCTTTGAGAATCAGTGCTGGACGTTCCACAGAACCAATTGGCTCTGATTTGCCAGTTATTAAAGATGCTTTAGGTAGACCATTAATTCCCGGTTCGAGTTTAAAAGGAGCATTACGTTCACGGCTAGAAAGTTTTTTGCGCGGCATTCATCATGATTTTGCTGCTAACCCAGCCCATGAAACAGAATGGTCAATTCCTCCAGATGAAATGGCTAATGTTAAAGAGCGTATTAAAAATTTAATTCCACAAGAAAAGGAAGCTCAATTACACGAATATATTATCAACAAAACTGATTTAGTCTCTTCGCTATTTGGTTCGCCGTGGCTGGCAAGTAAATTTCAAATTCGTGATTTAACAGTTAGCAAACCTGAAGAAAATTGGTTTGGGCAGTATCAAGAACGTGATGGCGTTGCTATTGATAGAGATACTGAAACTGCTGGTGATGGCAAACTTTATGACTTTCAAGTTGTACCAGCCGGAACTCCTTTTATATTTCATGCAGTAATTGAAAATGCCGAAGAATGGGAGTTAGGAATGTTAATGATTGGCTTGCACCAATTTCAAACTGAACAAATTCTGCTGGGTGGCGGGCGTTCTCGTGGATTAGGAGTTGTCAAGTTGATAATTGAGGAGATGAAATGGGTTGATGTTCGAGATGAAAATTACAAACGAGATAAAAATTACAAACCACAAACAGATCCACAGAAAGTACAAAATTATCTCAAAGCTTTAATTGATAGTAACTCTAATCCCACTTCTCCTTATATTAACGCTCAACCTTTAAAACAAGCTTGGGCTGACGCTTTTATTAATCATCTTTCTAGCGAACTTCAAAAACGCATCAACACAACAGCAACTTCTTCTCATCAAAATCATGCATAAGCGATTTGTTAACCACTGCACACTTGACCTAACAATTGTTCCAGATGGTCCTATTCTGATTAAATCTGGTCGGGAAGGTGCAGATCCCACTAAACCCCAGATGGAATTTGTCGAAACTTACCATGCTAGCGGACGAACAATTTATCTTCCTGGCAGTTCCCTCAAAGGTGCAATTCGCGCCCATGCTGAACGCATTGTGCGTACTGTAGGAAGCGATAAACCTTCTGATTCTGATACCGAAATTATTTGGGCAAGTAATCCATTAAATGAAAAAACTATTAAAGCTCAAGAAGAATTAAAAAAGAAATTACCTGCCGATGAAATTTACAAAATCTACAAAGAATCATCCTTTACTGACCAGATATTTGGCAATACGATAATAGCCAGCCGTCTCCGCATTGAAGATGCCTATCCTGATACTTCAGTACCCATCAAAATTGAAGAACGTAACGGTGTCGCCATAGATAGGGTATTTAGTTCGGTAGCACACGGCCCTTTTGACTATCAAGTCTGCACTGGTGGCGCGTTTAAGACCAAAATCCACCTCAAAAACTTTTCTTTAGCACAGTTGGGATTAATTGCATTGGTGTTGCGTGACTTAGATGCAGGCTGGTTTGGCATTGGGTTTGCTAAATCACGAGGCTTAGGTATAGTTCGCCTAGAGTACAACAGTGCTGTTGTGCAATATCCAGGCTGCATATTGGACGACGAAGGACAAATTTATCCATTTGGCAGTTCAATGCCTTGGGATAAAGTTTATCTTGCGGGTGCTGAAGAATTTTTACAAGAAAATGGTGCTAATCCTTACGGGTTTCCAGCAAATGACAAATATGAAGTTACTAAAGTCTCACCAAAATCGATGGCTTATGGCTTTGGCGTGGAACTGCGCTGGGAAGAGAAAACCGATATTACAGAGTTATTTATGCAAAGCGTTGCGGCCTGGAGCAAGTTGTTAGAAGAAGGAGGTGCTTTATGTGCAAAGTTTGGCTAAGTGAAAAACCTCTTTCAACAGATAAACTAATCGAGCGATTGGAAGAACTGACAATTGCACCCAGTTACTATTTTTTACGTTGGACGCATCGAGTAGGGGGGTTTTGGAAACGAAGAAAAGATAAATTTGCCAACTTGGAAGATGATATCCGTGATCGCTTAAAAAACTCTCCTATCAATGGTGTGATTCCAAAACACCCCGAACCCTTTCCTAGTCCACAAGGACAACTGTTTAACTCTGTGCTGGAAGTGCGTTGGCAGATTAAGCAAGGTAAGTATCAGGTATTGCTACTGGGTTCACAAGAGGCAGTATCGGGTTTTAGGGCGATCGAACGCAATTGGGAAATAATTGAGCAAAATGTACTCATACATCCCCAAGATGAGACTCGCTTTCCCAAAGGACTGGAATCGGATGCAGTCAATAATATTGCCCAACGCTATTTTCGAGACAAGAACACAGCTACGGTTCACTTTGTCGCCTTAACGTTAAAAAATTCCCATGAATAACAGTTCTTATCGCTCTAATAACAATGGTGGTTCAGATGAACGCGCACCTGCACCATACGAACTCGTTCGGTTTCCAGATAAACCACCCAGCGCTTGCACTCCTCCTGGACATGATAAATACCTAAGCAATTGCTTGCACGGTACTTTGTTTCTGACTCTCCAAGTACAGACAGCGCTGCACGTTTCCACTGGAGTAGCTGTGATGGGTAGTGATATTGATAAAAATGGTATACCCCTAATCAAGACAATGGAGCAGGGGGTAGATAAAACACTGTTGATTCCAGGTAGTTCTTTAAAAGGTTGTATTCGTGCTATCTATGAAGCAATTACTAATAGTCGCTTAGGCGTAAAGCCAACAACCAATAAACCACCTGATCGCTTACCTGCTCGCAGACAAAATGAAATTTGTCCGGCGGGAGTTGTTTTTGGTGCATCGGGAGATAATTGGGGTTGGCAAGGATTAATTAACATCCGAGATGCACGCTGTAACACAAATGGTTTTGGTGTTGGTTATATGCCTGCTTTATGGTCGCCAAAACCTCATGGAGGCAACTATTATCATAAAGGTCAAATTGCTGGACGTAAGTTTTATTATCACATGGTTCGTGCTTTAGATAAAGGTGAAAAGGATGGAATTCGCGTCCAACAAGCAAGTAGAAACTATACTTTTTCAACACAGATACACTTTAGAAATCTTCAATCTAAAGAACTAGGAGCGCTATTAATTGCTTTGGGGCAAGACTCGAATTATCCCTTTGCACTCAAACTAGGAGCAGGAAAACCCATTGGTATGGGAACAATGATAGTGAAAATCCCGGCAGTGCAGGTGATGCAAAATCAAGATGATTTATGTAAGCACTATAAGTCTTTCTCCAATCCAGATGATGCAAAATTAGAGGGCAAACTATTGCAGCAATTTATTCTTCAACACATACAAGCAGCCCACAATCAAAATTTAATTGAAAAGCCACAGTTAGAACAATTAAGTCAAATTTTAACTTATCCCAGTACCCGTCAACCTTACGATAATTACTAATGGCTGTTTATCTCGACGAACGCGCTTATTCGTTAACAGAATATGAGTCACAAATCGCGCACAACATTGCACGGATTTTGGCTGAAGAACAAATATCACTCAATCGTGAATCTCGCTCTAATTCCGATGGGATTAAGACTGAACTAGAAAAAGTCATTGCTTATTTTTATGCAAAAATTCGTCAAGCTGAGGGTCAGAGCAAAAACAATGTATTATCTATTTTATTTAACTATTTAGACCATTTAGTCAAATACGGTAAACAAATTGGGCATACAGGTAATATCCCTAAATATTATGACAGTATTCTCTATGCCTGCGAACAATACTTTGACATCAAACAGGACAATGCTGCTAGAGTATTAACAATACTCGGCTGGTCGGCACGCTTAATTCGTTTTTATAAGCAGAAAATTGAAAGTGGCGAAGTCTTACCTGCAATTGCACCTGTAGTGAAATCAGCTCCAGAACCCAAAAGCCAGACCACTGCAAATCAATTCCAGAAATTTGAAATTAACCAGATACTCGATGCTACAGTAGTCAAAATTACTGGTAATAAAGTTTCCTATCAAGTAGGGGATATTTTAATTCCCAATGAAAGAGAACCCAAACATGCCAAAAATTTACAAGAAAAACAAACAGTCAAAGTCAAAGTGACGGGAATTAAAGAAGACAGCAGTATCAAACACGTTAAATACTATAGTAGTTAACCTTTCTCATCATCAACACTTACAGATTACCCTGCCCATATGCTACATAAGCAGAATCTGCAACAATTCCGAGCAAACTTATCGGTGCATTTACAGGAATATAATAGTAATCAACTCGCCTTGCTAAATTATCTATTTCTCTAAATCTTCCTTTAACATAAATCACCAAAACAGTATTTTTGTCCAACCAATCTAATGCTAAATCAATCTGTTCTTTTACCTTTTCTTCCCGCTTATTTTCCGCTTCTTCTTTCGATAATCCAGCAAATTCCTGTCCTTCCAGGAGCTTAGAATTTATCAAATCTAAGACAAAAATATCTCCAACTGGCTTTTTCGGTTTTCTCTTTTGATTTCTATATCTAACTTCTGCAAAACCTCTGGTTCGCAACAGCTTACAATCATAAGGTTCTGTTGTGTCATTACTAGGTAAATAATAATCTACAATTGTTGAACCGATGACTCTTTCGCGCTGCAAAGAACGCTTGACATTCTCTACTTCAGACTGCACTAAATCTGTAATTTTATTCTCTACTTCTCGGTTAATCAATTGACTGGCTATTTTTTTTGCATCATCTAAATTCTTACCCACAGCATAAGCTAAAAATCCACCCAAAAATGCAAATACTACTAAGGTAAATTGCATTGCAGCAACAAATCTGTTAAAGCTTTCACCTAGTTGAGCATTTGTAGCCTTGAGAAATTCTAACTGGCTTTTTAGTAATTCAATATCATTAATGCTTTTCGCAGGAGTTAATACTGGTGAAGGTGTGGGAGTTGGAGTTTGAGCAATAACCCAATCCCGAAGGTGAAATAAATCAATTGAGGGTAGCCAATCCATTTTGTTACGCCACTCCATATCCCGTGTATGAACGTTTATAAGGTGGTTGTAAACCCAACACAATATCTTCTTTAGGTATTCCCATCTCTAAAATTTCCTGTGCTAAATCTACATCTGTCATATTCTGCTGTATCCAGATTTTGCCATTTTTAATATCAAAATGCATCACGCTATGATACACGCGATTTAAACCATAACTGACTTCGATCATGTAGATTTAAGTAAAATTCTTTTCAGTCCCCTTGCGGGGTAATAGGTTTTAGAAACAAAGAGGACGCGATCGCGTTATGCAATGCTTTAAATAGTTTCAGTCCCCTTGCGGGGTAATAGGTTTTAGAAACCAGAAGAGGAACGGACACCGATTACAATCACACCTCGGGTTTCAGTCCCCTTGCGGGGTAATAGGTTTTAGAAACGGAGATCCAATCCCAATTGCCTTAGCATCGCGTAGTTTCAGTCCCCTTGCGGGGTAATAGGTTTTAGAAACTGAAGCCTCAGATACTCCAGGGCATTTAAGATTATTTTATGTTTCAGTCCCCTTGCGGGGTAATAGGTTTTAGAAACTCATTATGAATTTAAACAGGCGATCGCACTGACTGAGTTTCAGTCCCCTTGCGGGGTAATAGGTTTTAGAAACCTGACGCCCTGCTCCCAATTGTGAACTGTTCCCTGGCTGTTTCAGTCCCCTTGCGGGGTAATAGGTTTTAGAAACATCTTTATTTAATGAATATTTTAAATGCGAAGATTCTCTGTTTCAGTCCCCTTGCGGGGTAATAGGTTTTAGAAACTTAAGTTAAGAGTTTCCATGATGCTACAACTACTCATGTTTCAGTCCCCTTGCGGGGTAATAGGTTTTAGAAACCGGTATACCCTATCACAGAGGATACACAATGGCTATTGGTTTCAGTCCCCTTGCGGGGTAATAGGTTTTAGAAACTGCTCGATGCTGAAACTTAATCAGAGCAAGCTTCCTGGGAAGGCTTTTGACGAACCCCAAAAATAGGTCTATTTCAGCCACCCTTATTGCAATTTATTTGCAACTTTTCCAATACTTGAAACGCTATAAGTATTATCTTGTCAAGGTTCTGGCGATTTTGGCGAATACAGGGGGTTTTTGACCCCGCTTTGACTTGCCAAAATTTAACTTAGTTAACTCAAGATAATACTAGCTTGATATATTGTCAAGATTTTTCGTTAGGGAAACATTTTTCTGACGACACAAACCCCACTCAGATTTTACTGAGTGGTTTGTTTGGTGGTGCGATCGCTAGCCCATAACTTGATTCAGCAAAGATTATGTAAGGGGAACCAGACGCTTCGTTCTGGTTTAATGCAGTCAGCTCATGTAGCATCTCGTTCCCGTACTTATCTTGCTGCTCAATTTCGTCGCATTGCCACACGTCGGGGTAAAAAGCGTGCAACAATGGCTGTTACTCACTCAATATTGGTAATTGCTTACCATATTATTCAGCGTCATGAACCATATAGAGAATTAAGAGTTAACTATTTTGATCAACAACGTGCAGAAACTTTTCATCCACAGCAACACACTTTGCTGCCTACTTTCGCCTACAGCGCTCTTTCAAGCTAGTGTCTTACTTTCCCCCGAACGGGTTTCATTTATTTGAAAGTCGTACTGTGGTTTTGCCTGATGGCTCTCCTACTTCTTGTTTCAATCCCGCGAACGGGTTTCATTTATTTGAAAGTCGGACTTGGGAAGGTCGAGACCCGATGTGGTTTGTTTCAATCCCGCGAACGGGTTTCATTTATTTGAAAGTTTGCTGATACCTAGCACTAGTTGGGTATGGAACTTGTTTCAATCCCGCGAACGGGTTTCATTTATTTGAAAGGTGATTGGGTTGGCTCGATTGTAGTAGTTGTAAGCAGAGTTTCAATCCCGCGAACGGGTTTCATTTATTTGAAAGGTTCCAAGGCTTTAACAACCTTGCTATCATTGAATAGTTTCAATCCCGCGAACGGGTTTCATTTATTTGAAAGTTAAAGGTAGACAAGTAGTAATAAAAACTGAAAGTTTCAATCCCGCGAACGGGTTTCATTTATTTGAAAGACCAAGAAATCAGAGGAAACTCAAGATGCAGTTGCCTGTTTCAATCCCGCGAACGGGTTTCATTTATTTGAAAGTCTGTTTTTTAATTTCTTCTTTAGGATAATATTGTTGTTTCAATCCCGCGAACGGGTTTCATTTATTTGAAAGCCCTCTACAACTTCCTGTCAATGCCTGCATAAATCTCTGTTTCAATCCCGCGAACGGGTTTCATTTATTTGAAAGCTCGTAGCTCTGTCGCTAACGACCACTTGAGTGTCGTTTCAATCCCGCGAACGGGTTTCATTTATTTGAAAGTAGAACTTGATGATATAAGTCAATTACGGCTGTTTGTTTCAATCCCGCGAACGGGTTTCATTTATTTGAAAGTCGGCCAGCCAGAAGTTAATCACAGAGCCATTCCCAACCCCACTTTTGGCAGGTCTACTTTAAAAGTCCGTTTCCGGCATTTATAACTAGGCTCCATGTTCCTACTGAAACTGCTGAAACTATTGAATTGTCAAGGTTCTGTCGATTTGGCGGGAGGTAGGGGGTTTTTGCCTATGCTTCGCCCTGCCAAAATTTCACTTGTATTATAGCATCATAGTATTATCGTCTCTTGCTGTCGTGGTTGCTCCGAACCATAGGTAATAGTCTTACGTACTGCTCCAGCATCCAAAACATAAATACGTACTGAATCTTCAGATGGTTTGATCAAACTCTCAACTTGCACTTTTAATTTAGCAAACTGTACAGCATTTAAAAAACATTCAAACACACTGTACTGCGTCCAAGTTCCGTAGCCAGAAAGCATTTTATGTAATTTAGTTCGCCGCTTATTCGCCTTTTTATTATCTGGCAAATCATAAATTATGAGGTAGAACAAAGTAGTCATCGCGGTGTCAGGGCTTTATACGGAACCCCCTCCTGTAGATGTCGGCTCAATAAACGTGCCTGCAATTCGATCGCACGACGATAGCTACAACGATAGCCAAAGGTGGGATGCTTAAACTCATCATTCATTTTTCGCTCCCATGCTTGTAAAAACTGTTTACGTCCAGATTCCGAAAGTCGATATGCACCCAGATGATCAGTAAAATCGTTGGGCTTAATTTCTTTATGGCTGATGACCGAAAGTATTAAGTTATCAGCAACGAGAGGACGAAATTCTTCTATGGCATCCAATATCATTGCTGGTTGTCCTCTGGTAGCTTCGTGTAGATAACCAACGTAAGGGTCTAAACCAGCCATGTGTACAGCAGCAGTTACTTGTACTTGCAAAAGACCATAAGCAAATCCCAGTAACGCATTTATTGCATCTGTTGGAGGACGACGATTTCTCCCGTTAAATGACCATTGTTCCTCAAGCATTGCCGACCAAGCAGCAAAATATTCTCGTGCAGCTAATCCTTCAACACCTCGTACTTCGTCAAGAGTTGTCTGTTCTTTAACTAGCTGTTTGCGAGATTTGAGAGGATTATCTTTCTGGTCATGGCGGTATAAAACACTATGTTGATTTTGAATCTTACCAATAACAATTGTTTTGGCAATCTCCAAACGATGAGCTTCGTCATAATAAGCAGCATACTGCGCCAACCGTAATTGACCGTTACGAGAGTACCCCGGAAGAGCCGACCCCAAATATTTACCAAAGCCAGAAAGATAATGCACAGGCATCCCCAGTTCTAAAGCATAGACCAGAGCATCACCAGTGATCTGCGGATTTCCCATCAATACAACTTGTTCGACAGTTTGAGCGGGAACTGATTTTTTCTCCCAACCACCATCTTCTTGTTTTAAAGCAACTTTAAAAGCTTCGGCCGCTTTACTTAGTACTGCATCAGGTTGAGTTACATAAAGAATAGACATCATTTAAACCTCAAGACGTAATTTTTTGATTTCTTTTGGCAAGCAAATTTTCTGTAAGCTGCAATCTTGGCACTTTTTCGGGTGGTCTATTGGTGAAGGCATGATGCCACCTATGACAGCCCGCGCTGCTGAAATTGCTTGTTCTGTAGCTTGTCGCAATGCAGATGTAAAATCTACACGTTCACGGCGGCGGTTGGCGTAGTAAAATATTTCGCCGTAAGCAATAGAGCCTCCTATACGCTCTTCCAAGCATAAAGCTGCACCACACAATTGAAAATGATCGCTCTTATGGTTTGCCATACGTCCCTTTTTAAATTCCACAGGAACGAGCTGGCTATCTTTTTCTTCTACTGCATCGATAATGCCGTTAACCAGAAGGCGATCGCTCCATAGCCATTGATGTCGGTAAACTACTTTGTCACCTTCAACATTCTTGCCTTCGTCATCAACATTGCGGTGCAGATGACGACCAATAATCATGTGTTCGTTATCTGCATTTTCCCCAAGCTCGTATTCCAGAAAGAAACGACGAGGGCAATATTCCCAAGCATTTAGATAAGCTAGGGGGAGATAGTATTGTTCGTTCATTTGATGTTAGTCTCAAAACTCTTTCGACAAGGTTTTTTCCAATTCTGAGTTTTTGAATTGCTTAGTTGTGTCTGTCCCATCCCCATTGCAGTTTTACGCCCTACCCCAGCAAAGAAAGCAAAATTTGCCAAAATAGTGGCAATCCGAGCCGTTTGGGGGTTACTAAATCGGTAGCGAACCCAACCCTGCGCCCCAACTTCTGTACCTCCTTCCATTTTGAGTGCGTAGGTTTTAAGATCGTAGGCTGTAACTAAAGCATCCCACTCATAAGCCGGAAGATGAAATTGCTCTGGTGCAAAAATATTCCACCGTCGATGCAGCGAGTTAAACACTAATTCGGGTAATGGAAAAGTTTGTACTCCTTGACTTTGCTTGAAGCTAGTAGGAGAGAGGAAATACATTTCAATATCTGTCAACACTTGCGTCGGGTGTGACAGTAACCCATACTCAGCTGCACCTGCTAATTGATGTGTTCCTGGCAATGCATAGATATTTCGTAATACAAACGGAAAATCACCTAGTACTATAGATTGAGTTTCTGATTGTTCAAACCCGCGCATTAAAGGTTCAACTAAACTACCATCTAATAAGCTAATCCGAAAATAAAAATAATCTCCGACACGCACTCCGCTTGGACGACGGTTTCCTAATAACCCCGAAATTGTTAATGGTGAATTTTGACTAGCATGAATAGTTTCGGCAACAGATGGGCTGGCTGCTGCAAACCATTTAAGTACTAGTGCGTGCAATGCACGAGATAAAGTAGGTGGTATGTCTCCCACATCTGCAGCTGCAAGTTCAACAACAATTGAATGCAATGTGGAAGATTTATGCTGTTGCTGCAACATTTCCTGCTCCATAAAATACTCCTGTAGGTAAATAAATTTCTTCTGGTAGCTGTTGATATTGAAGTTCCGTTAAAGTTGACTTAAAATTTTGCCAATCATCTTTTTTTGTTGCTATATATTCACCGCGTAACTGTGCCTGACTGACTAAACTAACAGGAGGCATAACAACCCGGTTATAAAGTAATATTCGAGTATTACTTGGCAAATCTAACGGATTTAAAGGATGCAAACAGGTGTAATCACCAGTTTTAGTATGCATAACTTTATCTGGAATTTTTACAACTTCAACCCTGATTTTTGCAGCCCATTTACCCAAGCGTATCCAACGCGGTATTTTGGTAGTTTCAGGAGCAATAATATAGGTACGATATACACTCCCAACAGCTATTTCTTTAGCTCGTCCATAATTAATTGGGTAATTCTTATCTGCACCTTTATCTCCAAACTGTTTTGATTTGCCATAATAGCCAACTTGAGCAGCTTTAAAGGTATTAATTTGATATGACCAATTGATAGGTTGAGCAGGAAATACATAAATTCCAGCTTGATTTAGATGAAGAAGATTTTGTTCAGCACTTGCATCTAAATATGTTGGTTTTTGTGCCAGTTCTCCTTGGAGTCGATATAGTTGGGGAATGTAATGAATTGCAAAAAGTGCAAAGCTTAATCCCCAGTTATGTAAATATTTTTCTGTTTCATAAAGAATCCCCATCTCCCGCGTAGCAAAGAAAATATTATCATGTAGCGTCAACGTGCAATGATATACTGCCATAGCAAAATCCTTTAATTGCATTGAAATTTGGGTTAAGGTGGAGTGTTCACCTTAACACCAACAAATAATAGTTAATCCTTCTTACCTTTCTTCTTCAATGCTCCAAAGGATTCTGCATAGGCTTTAGTTTGTCCATAGAGTGCATTTATTGTTTCTACTAAACGAGCTTCATCTTGATACAGTGTGCTGACTTCATCTAGCAGTTCTTCTAATTGCGAACCAAAAAGTAGTTTTGTTTTGCGTACAGGTTCATCGTTAAGTAAATTATTTGCCACTTCTTCTACCTGCTGTAAAATATCAGCAATCGGGGCATCACCCTTCAAAGCATCATAAAGTGCTTGAGTGTAATGCAAGTTGCTAAAGATTTCGCCATCGCAGAATGCAATCCCGGCGATATAGTTTTTCATCGTTCCTGTCCGCGATTCCTGTGCGCCATAACGTTTAGTACGCAGCAAGTTACCCAGAACATAGATAAAACCTTCGTAAGTAGGGTCACGCAGAGTTTCAACTGTGGGGAATGTTACTTCTGGAATCACATGGTCTAATTCATTGATACTGCTACGCATTTCTCCTGCTTCACTCATTGTTCCACCTTCAAAAGGAGCGTTAAAGGTAAAGCTGCGGTGTGATTCCTCGTAAGCACTTAGAGAAAAAGCCGAGTCTGAATATACTTTGGAACGTTCAGACCCGCTATCGCCGATCGCAAATCCATAAATAATACAATCAGGACACTTTTTACATGATTTCTCGCCGTTGTATTCACAGTATTTATCTTTGTTGCTTTCATCGGCGCTAGTCAGATTCAAACTGCGAAGTAATTCGCGTCCAGCAAGTCGTTCGGGAGTCGTCTGTTTACGCTTGAACATTACCAAACGGCTGATTTGTTTTTTGCTTTCATCTGTAATACCTAGACCAGCTTGTGTGCGTGCAGTATTAAGGATTCCATCAGTTTGAAATACTGGAAATGATTGACTGTGACGCAATAGGATGAAATGGACGTACTTACCAGATGCTAAACGGGGAAATGCAGATTGGAATTCGGGTTTTAAAGTTGCTAGAACGCTCATGATTTTACTCTTGATAATTTTGATTGAAAGGTGGCTACAAAAATGAAACAATTAGGATGATTTTGCAGATTTCTCTTGCAAAGCTAACCAATGGTAGGCAAATTTTGCCCCAGATTTAATGCGATTGCGGTTTTCTTGTAATAAAGCGCGATCGCCTTTATAAAGTTCGAGAAATAATTCCTGTACACAGGTTGTCATAAATGTATGAATTGCTGTTAATTCGCGTTCTATCCTTGTGGCTTTATCAACTGATTTATCCATCATTAAAGGGCGTTTATAGACTTCTTGGCGTTCTAACGCATCTTGAATTTGTCCAGAAGCTTGCAATATTAAATCATCGACATCAACTTGTTGGGGAACTGATAAAATCATTTCCAATGCTTTTGATAGTGGCAGTAAAATGGTGTGGCTCGATTCATTGAGATTTGCTTGATAAAATACTCGATATTGTTGCACAATTTTTTCCGTAATTTGCATAATATATGCTCCTTGATTTGTGGCTGAATTATCTTGTTTTACCCAGGCTTGGGCATATTGCCAATAACGTTTAACTTCTTCTTGGCTGGGTATATCTCGTTGCTCACGTCGCAATCCTTCGGTTGCTAAAGCAAAAATATTGAGTACATTTGTTGTTACCTCGCGCACTGTTTTAATTAAATCTCGCCATTTAGCATCGGGGGGAGAACTACGAGTATCTAAATGAAGACTATAGGCAAATAAAAGCCGTTGCATAGCATTTTGAAAATCTTGAATTCGCAGAGAATTAGACAATCCCAGCAAATTCCAAAATGATGCAGGAGCATCGAGAATTACAGATTCTCTAAAATCGCGATCACTGTTATATAGGGGAACTGAACTACTAGTGGCTATGACTTTTACTCCGAGTAAAATTGGTAGCGATAAAGCTAGGAAAGCAGGTTGTACCCACGCATCGGTAAGGGTTTTACCTCTGGTAGTTGTATAATTGATTGCCATAAAAGGCAAGTATTCTTTATTGTATTTATCGTTGTGAAAGCGTCCTGATGTGGCTTCTTCTGTTAACCAAGCAACTGATTGCAAAGCATTGATATTCATCTCCTGTTCTAACCATTGCTTGCGAACATCCCAGAGATTAATCTGTTTCATATTGTTCACTAACAATTTGATAGCTACTGCTGTTTGGGGAGAATAAACATAAGCGGGGAAGATATATAAAAATACTGGTTGTTGTTCTTCTAACTTGCCAGCAGGGACAGCCCAAAAAGCTTGACGCATTAACATTTCTAAAGCATATATTTTAGAAATTCCGCGTTTAATTTGTCTACCACCCAAAGCATTTTTATTACTATATTGTTGTGGTTTAAATAACACTACAGAGTCCATTTGGTCTTCTGAGGCAAATTCACCAGAGCTTAAGGAACAAATTGGTTGTTTTGCAGCTTTGGTTTTCGCATCAGTATAAGCTGTAAATTCAGCCCTGAATGAGGGATAATTGCTTGACCAGCCTTTAACTTCTAAATATTGCGTTAAATATTGAGAGAAAATTTCACGGATGGGGCTAGAATGTGGAGGGAGTAAGTTGTTCTCACTTGCCCAATTAGCTAAATCTTCTGCCCAAATTTCCATTCGTTCTGAGATTTCTTCTGATTTTAAAGTTGCATGGGTAGCAACATAATAAGCAGCTCCATGATACCAACCATAATTTACACCTCCTGATTGAACTTGGGTTTGTTCGGGTGAGATTTTATCTTGTATTCCTAATTTATTGAGCATCCAAGTGATATATTCTGGTGAATCACCAAAAAACTCTTTCTGTGTTAAGAAAATAAATTCAGCGATTTTATCAGCGCGAATATCTGCACCTTGGTTGAGAAATTCTCGTTCAGTTGCAGTTAAATCTAATTTTTCTAACCGTTTCGGTGTTGCTGGGTCTTTGCTATTTGCTACTTTGACCTCAATTACCCTTGGTAGTTTGGGAATTAGTTCTTCTGGCGCAAATAATTCTATGGTTTGAGGTGCAACTTTTAAGCCTTTACCATCTCGCTTAAAGCCAATATCGCCACCCATCATTTTATTTGCTAAAACTCCGCTGATTTGCTCCCAAATAAATTCTTGAAGTTGGTGAATATCTGGAGTTTCGCTATCTGGTGGTGCTAGGTAAATTACACCTTGAGCAAAAAATAAAATTGGTTCCCAATCGAGTTGTTTAGCAAAAATCATTATGGCGTTATGAATACCATTACTTAAAATTCCGATGGTATCTCGCAAGCGATGATAAACCAAAGTTTTGTTAATATTCAAACGTCGCAATTGTTCCCGCAACCTATCTCCTCCGGTTTGAGTATCAATATCGCCGGGGTCAGTGAAATGGACTGCAATATCGCCAAAAGCTAGCAGCCGACGCAGGGGATTTTCTAAACGACGACGGTCGGGAATTTTTGGTACAGCCCAGTTAGAAGGATAAATATTTGTACCAGCTTTATTTTGCGTATTTTGTGCTAAGTAAGTAATTTCTATTAAATATTCTTGCCATTCTGACCAAAATAATTGAAAGTTAAGTTTTTCGCCTAAATCACGACAGAGATTTATAATTTCTGTGACTTCGGAATTTTTGGGTGTTTCTTCTCCTTGTCCGTTGCAATATTTGTTGTAATCGTGCAGAGTTAAACCTAAACAAAGGAGATATTTTTCAATTTCCGATAAAGGTTGCTGTAAATGTTTGCTGATGTTCCAAGCTGTGAGTAAGCCATTAAGAACATGAACCAATAAGTTTTGGTCAGCACGGCTTGACCATCTTTGTGCATTTTCTTGAGCAAAGCGGTCTCCTAACTGAGACAATAGTTGATAATGCGCTTCATAACTTCCACCTAAAGCGGAAATTGCGGTAAATTCTTGTTCGAGATGTGGCAGTAATTTCTCAATATAGGAACGTAAAATTGGGTCTGTATCTTCTGGAAGGGTTTCGATGAGGAGAGTTTGCAGGAGGGTAGACATAAAAATTCAAAATTTTAAGTAGAAAGGTGGCAATAATTAAAGGTTGGTAGTAAGGACTACCCTTCGGGAACGCTCCGCTAACAGTCCTTATTTGAGGACTAAAGTCCTTACTACGAAACGAATTAAAATATTGAAGATTCAAAGCGGGTGGTGGTGAATTTTTTTAAGCGCCACTTTAAAGCTTCGAGAAGTAATGCATCCTGATTGAATGCACAGGCGTAAGTTTGTTCACTAGCGTCAACTAAGCGGTATAAACCAAATAAAGGACTGAGGTTAAGGGTACGGCTAACTTCCCAATGGCTATTTTGTTTGTTTTTGTTGACTGGAACTAAGAAAGTAAGGAGTTTCTTTTGTCGCAAACAGTTAATTACATCAGCTTGTGGATGTCCGATGAGGGTTAATTTATCTAGCAAGTAAAGTTCGCCAATTGGTAATTCGCTACTTAGATGATTGGTATGTAAACTCAGATGCTCAATTCGCTGTTCAACCCATGATTGAATGCGAAGATAAACATTGATAAAATCATCGGAAAATTCTTCTTCACCTCGTCCGGAGTTATTAGCTGCATTTAAAAATGTCTCGCGGTCGATAATTTCTACTCGCGCATAAGGTAAAAGTCGTAGCAAGTCGTAAGTGTAAAAATTATTGTGATCCCAAACCCCAGCTTGGAGGGTAGAACCTCCCCGAAACCGTAAAAGTTCTTGTTGGGTGGCTTTACCAATAAGGGTATTTTGCATTCCGAACCACTGTTTACGTGCTGAATTAAAATCTTGGGAATATACGCGAACTAAATCTGCTGTCATGTTAGTACGCACTAATTCACTGACTTGTTTATTCTCTTGCATCATCCGCGAGAACATTCCCTGTGCTTGCAATGCACCCCAACGCTGACGATATTGTTCAAATTCTTTGGGTGGGTCAAAGGCGTAGGCGATCGCATCTGCTAAAAGCTCTCTGGTGACTGTCTGATGGGAACTGAGTTTTTCTTGCAGTCTCGCCATTACCCAAGGAGTATGACCAGGAATCAAAATAAATGCTTTGTAAGTATTAAAACCTGGATGTCTCCCTAATCTTCCCAAACGCTGCGTTACTGTTGCACAGTCGCTACTTTCAAAAATCAACAGATGAATTTTGAAGTCCACACCAACATCAACCGCGGATGTACCCACCACTAACACTGGCTGTTGTGCATTTTGCAAGTCGCTTTGGACTTGCAATCTTTGTTGTCTGTCGATACGTCCGCTAATTTCACGAACAATTACCCCTGTTAATAATGCATCTAGCAACCGAGTTACTTGACCAGCTTTCGCCACAGAATTAACTATAATTAATCCCCTGGCACAAGACTCTGCATTTAAAATTTGCCCAATGGTGGGAATCATTTCCTGTAACCATGTTTGCGTATCTGCATCCTTGGCTAATACCACCAACTCTAATTCCGCAGCTTGCAGAATTTGGCGAAATCCTGGCTTGGCTTCACTTGCATAAACTCCCTTTACCTCAGCTACTTTAAACCCAGCTGTGCGTAACTGTTGCATAAAATCGGGTTTCGGCGTGGCGGAAGTAAATAAAAACCGTCGGGGACGGAGTTGATTTTCTTGGCTGCGACGAATAAAAGCCAAACTATTTAACGCCGCTGTTTCTTGATGACTCCCAAAAATATGAAATTCATCAAATACCCACAAATCAGGCCATTCTGCCAATACTAATGGTAGTTGATCGCTACCATAAGCCGGGTCACGGTATTGAAAGTGAGTGATATAATGGAAGATATCGGGGTTAGTTAGCAAAATTGGCTTTTGTTCAATCGCCAGCAGTAACTCTTGAAATTTATTACTTTTAATTGCTTGCTTTACCCTTGTGCTTAATTCCGCACCAAATAAACGGTCTACTCGTTGAGCAGCATCTAACCCAAACAGTGCATGATATTTGTATTGCTGTTGCGCTTGGTCTTCCACAAGTTCAATTGTGGGATATAACCCCATGATGCGAAAATCAGGATTGATGAGGGTTGGTAAATTTGCACCCAGGCTTTTACCATCTCCTGTTGCCGCCTGATTAGAGATAATATCTGCATCACCATGTATAATTTCACGATAAGTGTTCGCTTGGTGTGATGAAAGTGGACAGACGCATCCGCCGGGTGGTTGAAGGTCGCTAGCTCTTTGTGTGACAAGGCATTTAGACTTACAGCCAAGGGGACAGTTCTCAAATCCTGGGTTGAGTTGAGAGTAAAGAGGTTGTAAAGAAAGTTTCACCTTACTTACCCTGTGTGATTTGCACTCAGTTTACTACTGGTTTCGGGAATGTTGTCATCAAAATTTGATATCAATGCTTTTTTCCCGACATAAATAACACTGTTTAATTTTTGTAAAGTTATCCTTTGTGTTAGTAAAAAAATTAGCTTATAATCTGCAAATCCAGCTTAGTTTTTGGCAGGGGAAAGCATGGGCAAAAACCCCCCACCTCCCGCCAAATCGCCAGAACCTTGACAATTCAATAATTTCAGAGTTTTGAGTAATCTTTGACTCACTGTTTCTCACAGATGAAATGGACTTTTAAAACAGTCCCGCCAAAATTACTTATAGAACTCGCTCTGTAACTCGGTTGTGGCTGGCGGCCTTTCAAATTAATGAAACCCGGCAACGGGATTGAAACTTTTTCAGCCAGCATCTCAATCTGTGCCGACGTTTTCTTTCAAATTAATGAAACCCGGCAACGGGATTGAAACTATATAGTGTCAGAGACTTTGTACGTACCGATAGGGACTTTCAAATTAATGAAACCCGGCAACGGGATTGAAACGAAGCAAAAGCCATGGCGACCAAGTACTTTATCTGTCTTTCAAATTAATGAAACCCGGCAACGGGATTGAAACATTAATAGGTTTTTCTTCAACGCTCTTTTCATCTTCATCTTTCAAATTAATGAAACCCGGCAACGGGATTGAAACATTGATGAATTATTGCCTGCGATCGCAGGTAGCGCGCTTTCAAATTAATGAAACCCGGCAACGGGATTGAAACCACCAGATCATCCCTTCACTGGGAATCTGCCAAAGACTTTCAAATTAATGAAACCCGGCAACGGGATTGAAACATCATCGTATCTTGCCAACAAAGCAGCGCTAATGTACTTTCAAATTAATGAAACCCGGCAACGGGATTGAAACATTCCTTCAAAATCAGAAAGAGTGTAAGCAAAATATCTTTCAAATTAATGAAACCCGGCAACGGGATTGAAACAATGAATTGGCGTGTCTCCTCGTATTCCTGCTCACTTTCAAATTAATGAAACCCGGCAACGGGATTGAAACGATTGGTCGCAAGTAAAAGCGTTAGCCTTAAGACTTTCAAATTAATGAAACCCGGCAACGGGATTGAAACAAAACAATGGCTAATAGCAGAAAACAAAAAAAAGCTTTCAAATTAATGAAACCCGGCAACGGGATTGAAACTGCTTAGTGAAAATATGCGTTATGGCAAAGAATTACTTTCAAATTAATGAAACCCGGCAACGGGATTGAAACAGTTTTTGGCGAGTTTTCGGCTTGATATTGTCAAACTTTCAAATTAATGAAACCCGGCAACGGGATTGAAACAAACAGCCGTAATTGATTTGTACCATCAAGTTCTAGCCTTTCAAATTAATGAAACCCGGCAACGGGATTGAAACACTCTCCACTACCTTTGTTAATTCGAGGGTTTGAATCTTACTTTCAAATTAATGAAACCCGGCAACGGGATTGAAACACTTTTTAATCCTTTCTGCTCAAGTTCAATTAAAGCTTTCAAATTAATGAAACCCGGCAACGGGATTGAAACAGATACAAGTTCTATATAGTTTTCAAACATTCGTTCTTTCAAATTAATGAAACCCGGCAACGGGATTGAAACTAAGCTTTCGCTCCTTGAAAAAAAGCTGTGGCCAGCTTTCAAATTAATGAAACCCGGCAACGGGATTGAAACCTAAGTCATTGGCTGCTATCGAAAGCATTAACAATCTTTCAAATTAATGAAACCCGGCAACGGGATTGAAACTATTTAATATTGTCGATAAGCAAGCCGCTCAAACTTTCAAATTAATGAAACCCGGCAACGGGATTGAAACATTGCGATCGCGATAACGCCGCGATGCTTCATTAGAACTTTCAAATTAATGAAACCCGGCAACGGGATTGAAACTAGGCATGTCTTTTATAGTGTTTAATTTACTAGTACACTTTCAAATTAATGAAACCCGGCAACGGGATTGAAACTAAAAATCAAATTTTACATTGGATGAAACTGCAAGCTTTCAAATTAATGAAACCCGGCAACGGGATTGAAACAGGTAAACAATGAAATTTATTTAGTTTTGAAAAATAACCTTTCAAATTAATGAAACCCGGCAACGGGATTGAAACTTGAAGCGGGAGTTATTAAAGCAGGCTACAAACCTGCTTTCAAATTAATGAAACCCGGCAACGTGATTAAAACAAATCTGAATTTGGGTATGAAACTAGACTTCCAAGTATCAGCTTATATAATAATTGTTTGATAGAAAAATTTATTGAGAAGTCTTCTTATACCATGCCCAGCAAAAGTGATGGCAATTACAATCAAATCGCCTTTGCTCTAGAAATCCTCAGACTTCTAACCGAAAAACCACGAAGACGCGAAGAATTAGCAGACCTACTCTCTATCTTTCTCGAACAGCATGGCAAATCTACAGATAATGCTGATGTGAAACAAAAACTCACCCGCACGATTCGCAAACTCAGAGATTGTGGTATTGAAATTGCTAGCGGAACTCACAGCCCCTATGAACTAGTAGAGTCAAATTTTCCGGTTCTTTTATCAACTCAACAGCGAGAAGCCCTTGCAATAGCGGCATATTTCCTAGCTGATATGGGTTTTTCAGCACAAGCAAGCCAAATTCAACGCATTGGCAACCTGAATGAATTAGACATTCCATCATTTGTTAAAGTCGATTTTAGTCCTCCCGTTGACTATAGCGATCGCAATTTAGATCTAATCGTTCGCCAACTCCAAGAACGTTTTGTGCAACAATGCCGCTATACTATTCGCTACCAAAGTAAACCAGCAACAGAAGGACGAATCTGGGATATTGACCGTTCCGAATTGCGGCTGCATGACGGTCTTCTCTACCTCTTTGCCTTTATTCCCGATTGGCGTTCTTGGCGGTTTGACTATTGGCACAACATTGACCAAAATCATATCTTTCGCCTCGATAAAATCTTAAGTGTGGGTGCTGCATCCAATACTCATTGGGTATCTTGTGATTTTCCAACATTGAAAATACGTTATCGCACTAGCGGACAATTGGCTAACTACAGGCCTCGACGCAAAGATGAAATTGTTGTTTACAGCGACCCGGAAGGAAAATTTCGTGACATCGAAGCAACTATAGATTATTGGTTTTGGTTTCGCCAGCGTATTTTAAAATATGGAGAAAATGTTAAAATTTTAAATCCCCAATTGCTGGCTAATGAAATCAAAAAAGAGTATAAAAATATATGGGAAAAGTTCTCCGCAGATGAAAACGGTAATATCGGTTAACAGATTCTTTGTTGCTTTAACACACTGATGTCATCGCAAGAGAAAACCATACGATGTAAGATTTTCAGTTGTTGATGCGCTCGCGCGCTCTATGCCTTGTGAGTAATGCTCAAAAAATTACAACTCCTTGAGTCGACTTGACTTTAGCAGTTTATGATAGGACGACATTAACCCTCTTTTGTTACCTTCGGCAGAGAATAACCTCAAACCCCTATTTTTACGTCTTTTTTCAACAAAGGGATTTAAATGAGAAAGTTGGGGTGCGTTAGCGAAGCTCCTCCCTTTGGGAGACTCGCACAATTCATTGTTTTGTTTAGCGTTCAGAGTTGAGGCAATATTTTTCTCTCCTCGTAGTAACAAAAGAGGGTTAATCTGTTAAAACGACAAACAATCTGTTAACCGAGATGAGCGATCGCTTCCTTTACAAAGTGGTGATTGTATTTAAACCTAGGGCAGTACTTTATACTGCTTACAATTTTACCTCCACTTAGGCAGTAACATCCCTCTCCAACAATGATCTATTCTCGCTGCATTATGCTTGAATGCCTGAACGACCATTCTCAACAACAAAAGAAGCCAGAGTATAGACGGGTGCATCTGGGCGGCTCACGGTTTCGACGATACGCACATCGGTCTGCCAACGCTCATGGTTGAGGTTAACTCGGAAGTAGCCACGACAATCACCGTCGAAGAATTTAATGTGTGGGTTTTCTGGGATCATAGGTCCGTAGTAAGGACCGTAGAGGCTCAATGGTAGCGAAGCTGCAACCAGCCGCCATGTAAAGCTGGAAAACCTCTGTGAGAAAGAGTTTCAGAAAAATTTGTGGCATTCTCCGTCAGCAGCAACCCTTCAATCCTTGAAACCATTGCTGCATAAGCTTTGTAGAGAATTCAATCCTCCAAAATAGAGGCAATCTCAATTTTTCGCGAAACCTTTACTGGACAAAGCTTTCAAGCGATGCGTGGCGGCTGGTTTCAGCTTCGCTACCATTGAGCCTAGAAAGTATGTGACCTAAACTTGCAATAAAAGCATCAGACCATTGCTTGAATTTCGGCAAATCTGCTTGCCGCACACCTAATTGTTTTAGAGCTAATTATTCAAGTGCTCATAAAAGGTAGACCAAATCATTTTAATTGCCAATGCTAGCAGCAGTTATACGATCAACCAATCCCGGCACAATCAGCTTTGCCCAAGGCAGTACTTTACCTTTCAACGTCATGATGTGTTCTCGTTTACGCCGCTCCATTGCCCAGATAATTTGACGTACACACTCGTCTACTGACATATTGCCTTGAGTTTCATCACGCGGACTTTTGCCTAATGGTTTTCCATCTGCGCCCAACGCTCGTTGTCGAATCTCGGTTGCTACAAACCCCGGTGATATAACCACTACATCCACTCCTGTTGAATGCAATTCAATCCGCAGTGTATCAAACAATCCTTGCATGGCATGTTTACTGGCAACGTAACCTGTGCGAGTGGGTACACCTGTTTTGCCACAAATTGAAGAAATAGCCACTAATAGTCCTCGACTGGCTTTCAGGTAGGGTAGGGCATAATGACTACAGTAGACAGCACCTAGATAGTTCACTCGCATTACCTGCTCAAAAATGGAGATATCTCTCACTTCATCAAAGCGTGTTAGCATTCCAATTCCGGCATTATTGATTAAGACATCAATCTGCCCAAATGCTGCGATCGCTTGAGTGATTAACTGCTGGCAAGCTTCTGCTTGAGTTACATCTGTAGCTACTGCAATCACCTTGCCTGGATAGTTTGTGCAAGCAGTAAGTGTCTGTTCTAATGCTTGTTGATTGCGAGCTGCCAAGACTAAATTCGCATCCTGTTGGGCTAACGAGATTGCAAGCCTTCGGCCAATTCCAGCTGATGCACCTGTCAGAACAATGGTTTTATTAGCAAAGCTCATAATAGATGTTTCAAGTCAGAACATCGCCTATTGTAAATCTTCTGTTCGCCGAAGATGCTCCCTGTACGCCTGATGATGCGCAATTGCCAGCATTTTGCTGCTATGCAAAAGACGATCATTACACTGTTACACTGCCGTTGATACACTTGATCAATCTTGATTTGGGATATGAATATTTTCCTTACAGACCTCAACGCTTGACAGTTGAGCAATGGGGATATACTCCGTTAGGCACAAGCCCACGAATAAATCTGCCCCGCCGTCGAGGCGCGCCATAAGGCGAAAGCGGATTTCTCACAGAGCGCGATCCCGCTCTGTTTGGCATCTGCCTGTTTACTGTTCGGTGATTGGGTTTTAGTGTTGGTTCGCAATTGAGCTGGTATTCAGCATTATTACAACATCTCTACTAGGAAGAAAGCAAGACCACCTGACGGGGTTGAGCAATTCCGAAGTTGGTCAGGCTTATATTTATTCGACTCATTCAAGCTGGAGAGTGTGGAGTTCTTGCTGCGCCCTACCCGGCGAAGACACGCCTGACCAACGCCCTTCAAGGCAAGGATGCTTAGGCCTTTCCAAAAAATCAAATCAGAGCGCCCTCGCGTTCCCACATTCGTGGGAACGCTTACCAGTCCTTGGACGCTCGCCACAATATATTTGATAGGGCACGCTCCTTTTTATTTTTTGGAAAGGCTTACTGCCTGCTGCTAAACGTTCGTACAGCGCAGCCGACTACAGTTGCTCGGCGTTGGAATTTGCCGACCAATGGTCGGCAAACATTTTTCCATATTCCCAATAGGTGAGCGATCGCGCTCCGACAAAATGGGTATTTTGAGTGTTAATGAATTAAAAAAATAGAGGTGTTACTTTTGATCTAGGAGTGCGTCCGTCGCCTGAAAGGCTTGCCCTGCCACGAGTTGACTGCACTTGTCCCCACAGAAGCTCCCGTTATTTGTCTTGAGAAATCTTCGCCGAGTAGATATGCCATCTACGCTGCTTTTGAGTTGAGCCAGGAACGTCATTGACTCTTCGCAGCACATAACTACCGCGAAATCGTTGTGGAGTTCCATTGCTGCTGACAGCAGTAACAGTAATAGACTTGTCCGAAATATTAACTTAGGGAAAAAAAATGGTAAAACATTGAATTGAGTGTTTACCATTTTTCAAACTTAGGTATGGTTTTTGATTATATCCAGAAATATCCACTACGAACAAAGCAGATTTTAGGGATTAGTTATGAACAATTACAATCACTGATAAATTGCGCCAGACAACGCCATCAAGAAATTAAAACTAAACAAGAGATCCGAAAAATAAGAGTTAATGCGGCTGGTGGTGGTCGTCCAGAAAAATTACTAATAAGTGAGCAAGTATGTTTATGCTTGTTTTATTTAAGACAGATGACAACATTTCAAGTGTTAGGAATGTTATTTGGGATATCTAAGACAGAGGCTAACGATACTTTTGATTACTGGATATCAATCCTGAGAGACATTTTGCCCGCTAGTTTATTAGAACAAGTTTCAAATAATGAGAGTGATTTACTATTTGTCCAAGAAATATTAACCAATTTTCGGCTATGAGTCGATAGTCTAGAACAACCAATATATAGGCATTGTGACCAACAAGAGCAACAAAAATATTTTGACGGCAAGAAAAGACAACATACATTAAAAAGTCTAATGAACGGGATGCCAGAAGGTAAGGATATAGTGGAGGTAGAAGTAGGCGTTCCTAAACCAACAGCCGATATAAAATTGCTTCGTAAATCTCAGAAACAATTTGATAAGTCTCAACCTTTTTCTGGAGATAAAGGGTTTCAAGGAGGTGAAAACATTACTACCTCTCATAAAAGAAAACCAAAGAAAGAATTAAGTCAACAGCAAAAAGATGAAAATAAGGCTTTGGCTAGTAATCGGATATTTATTGAGCATTTAATTTGACTAGTTAAAATATTTCGAGTTGCTTCACAAATATTTAGATTACAACTTGACACTTACGAGCAGATTATTTTAACAGTTTGTGGATTAGTTAGATTAAGAATTGGTAGCTTAGTTCTCCCAACTTAGCTATTAAGAATAGTCAAGAAAATCTAAAAGCAAGGAGTTAATTTTTATGCCTCTAAACTAACAGTAAACAACTAAAAGCCTTATTACTGCGTTTTTATGCAAATATCGAAGTTTTGCCTTAAAGCTTTGAACAGTCTGGCTTTGGAGTTTTCGGACAAGTTTAATGATGGTCGAATTATCTATAGCTTAGTTTTCTTTTTTGAAGATAACGATTATTACAAATGGGGCAAAAACGACGGCTGTTTTTCTGGCGTTTCAATTGTTTTTCTAAAGAGCGATCGCCTTTCGATACTTCAGCAACTTGAAACGTAATACCTCGTTCCATAGCAACTTGGGTGAGCCTTGCTCCTTTACCTTGTCGATGCTGGTGATGCGCTCATCTAATTCTTTTGCAAAACCTAAATAATGCTGTGCTGGTCGATTGGGATTGATTAGTTTGTGAAAGTGCAATAAATAAACATACATGGCAGATCAATGCTCATCATCTGCCGTGTCTGCGTAAGCAGACTTGAGTTTGTAATTGCTTAAACACTCAACCTTAACTATCTGCAAAGTTGATTTCTAGGTCTTTATGTTTTCCTGGTTGGCTTGGAGATGTAAAAAAATAATGGTTACTAGTATAAAAAATAAAAAATTAATAGTGATAATACTGTTTTTTCCTGTAAGACTGAAATAAATGCATAATTTGATTTTGTTTGCACCAATAAGAATATAGAAGAGTTAGCTCAATATTGCCGATTTGGGATCTCCAAAAAATAAAATATCGGTGCCCTATCAAATATATTTTGGCTCAACCCAAGAATTGGTGAGCGTTCCGCCCTTCAGGCGGAACGCGAGGGCACCGATATTTTATTAATTGGAAAGGCCTTTCGCTTACGCCTATCAAGAAAACGTCTACAGGTTATTAAGTAATGAATTACTTGTATGCTTTGCTAATAGGTATTGATTGTTATCTCCCTAATGAATTACCCGATGGTGCTTCTTATAGGAGTCTTAAAGGATGCGTGCGTGATATTAACCATGTGGAAGCTTTCCTAAAGCGGCAGTTTAATCTGCCGTCGGAGCAAATTTACAAACTAACAGCTTCTAATGTTGATGGTTCTCCTGTGCCATCCGAGTCACCTTCAAACTGGCCTACCTACGAGAACATTGTCAGGATGTTTCAGGAACTCACTTTAAAGGCTCAATCAGGTGACCAGGTTTACATTCACTACTCTGGTCACGGCGGACGTGCAGCAACAATTTATCAAGAAATCAAGCGAGAAAAAGGATCTGATGAAACGCTTGTTCCCCTTGATATTGGTAAACCGACATCTCGTTATCTTCGCGACTTGGAGTTAGCCGCACTCCTGCAAAGAATGGTGAGTAAAGGGTTAGTTATTACAGTTGTGTTAGATAGCTGCCATTCAGGAGGAGCAACGCGAGCCGGAGATTCTGATATTCGTGGCGCTGACACAAACACTGTTGACACAACACGAAGACCTACAGAAAGTTTAGTGGCATCGGCATCCGAATTGGTGAAGACTTGGCAAAACTTAACAGGAAGAACTCGTAATGCTACTGCTGTAGGTGGGATGCTTCCGGATGTTAAAGATTATGTTTTACTGGCGGCTTGTCGTCCGTCAGAATATGCCTATGAATATGCCTTTAACGGTAAAGAACGTAATGGAGCTTTAACGTATTGGTTGTTGGATTCTCTACAAAACCGCAGTCTGAATTTGACTTATAACGAACTCTACTCACGCATCAACGCCAAAATCCACAGTCAGTTTCAGCAACAAACACCCATGCTGCTAGGTGAGGGTAACCGTTTGGTTTTCGGCAACAATTACGAATCCCTCCAGTATGCTGTCACCGTGATGCAAGTAAATGTAGCAAATAATCCAGTGCGACTTAAATTAAATGCTGGCATAGTCCAAGGTGTAGAGGAAGGATCTCAGTTTGCTATTTACCCACGCGGAATAAAGGATATTACCCAAGAAGACAATTACTTAGCTGTAGCTAAAATCACAGAAATCGATGTCACTGATGTTTGGGCAGAAGTGATTAAGACGCTGTGTACAGGAGAAATAGAGCCAGGGGCTAGTGCGGTCATGCTATCCGCACCTGTGGATCTTATTCGAGGAATCCGTTTGGTTGAATGCACTCCAGAAAATACAAAATTGGAGGACTTACCACCAAAAGAAATAAATCAACAAGTAGCTTTGCAAGCGGTTGCAGACGCTTTAGCAGGAAATGGCTGGGTGAAATTAGTTGCTGGTGAAGAAGTTGCTGATTACCAAGTTTCTATCAACAAGCATAGTGAATACGAGATTTGTGAACCAACAGGTCAGCCTTTTCCTAATTTACGACCTCCATTGAAAGTAGGCGAAACTGATGCACCTGCCAAGTTAGTGAAACGCCTGGTGCATCTGACTAAGTACAAAGCTACAGAGGAATTGGATAATTTTGGGACGACTCTAACGAAAAAGCTCGTGGTTGAGTTAGTTGGCAAGCAAGCTAATTATAGACGAACAAGGCAACCATCCCCTCAACCATTTAATGATCCTAGTAATCCCAGTGTGCAAGCAGGGGGAACTATCTTTTTGCGTATCCGCAATGAGTTCTCCCAAGTTCTCAACGTGGTTGTACTGGCTTTAAGTTCCGATTGGTCGATTTCTCTACTCGACATATTAGGAGATAATGCAAATTTTGTTCCTTTCGACCCCGGACAAGAAGAATGTATTCCACTCAAAATGAGTCTTCCAAAAGGTTATCAAGAAGGAACAGACATATTTAAAGTGTTTGTCACAGTTGGGCAAGCTAATTTCCGGTGGTTAGAGTTACCGTCCCTTGACCAACCAATTCCTCCTAGTGCCACTAGAGGACTCAATTCCCCCAGAAATCAACTAGAAGAACTCCTAGCGGCTGTGGGAGCTGATGACCAACCTTCTACAAGTAGAAACGTACAAGTTGTTGCTGATCCTAGCCGTGGATGGACGACAAAACAGGTTACCGTAAAGGTAATAGCGACTTAAATAGAGCAAAGCTTTGCACGAGTGAATCTGTAGTCAAAACCAAAATTCCTGATTCTGTAATGCTTGCTTCTTTTTGCCTGGTAAAAGCCACACAAAAGTATTCTCACAAACTAGGTACGCAACTATGAGCCAAACAAATACACTAGTCAAAGCACAGAAAATAACAAGTTTCAAGCGCAGTTTGGCAGTAGTTATTGGCATAAACGAATACCAGAACAAGATTCCCAAGCTACAGACGGCTAGACGTGATGCTGAGGTGCTAGCGCAGATATTAGCAGAAGAACATCAGTATGATAAAGTGATTTTAATCACCGATAAGACTGAGTGTAAACCAACGCTAAAGAATCTATTAACCCTACTTGAGGAAAGACTGTCTAAAGAAATTCAGCCAACAAAAGACGACCGTTTACTCTTCTATTTTGCAGGACATGGAATAGCACGCGATAGCGATAAAGGACCTGCGGGCTATCTCGTGCCACAGGATGCAGATCTAGAAAAAAATGAAAATCTGCTCCCCATGCAGAAGTTGCACGAATGTTTGACTGCACTTTCGTGTCGCCACTTGCTAGTCATTGTGGATTGTTGCTTTGCTGGAACTTTCCGGTGGTCAACTGCTAGATTAGCAACAGTGATTCCGACAGTCATCCGTAAAGAACATTACGACCGCTTTATCAAATCCTCGGCATGGCAAGCAATTACTTCTGCTGCCCATAACCAAGAAGCATTAGACATTCTCCGTGATAACCGAGGAGGAATAAATCATTCACCTTTTGCAGAAGCTTTATTCAAGGCTTTGCGGGGTGAAGGGGATGTGATTCCCGCTGCTAAAAATGGCAAATCCGCAGGAGATGGAGTGATTACAGCAACAGAACTTTATCTCTACTTGCGCGACCATGTAGAAACTGCTTCTAATGAAAGTCAAACACCGGGGATATGGACTTTATCAAAACATGATAGAGGCGAATACATATTTCTAGTTCCTGGTGCCGATCCGAAATTAAAACCTGCACCAAAATTAACTGAAAAAAATAATCCTTATCGAGGATTACAGTCTTTTGAAGAAGAGCATTCACAATTATTTTTTGGCAGAAAGGAACTGGTAGATGAATTGTATAAGAAGGTTTCCCATGCTAAGAGTTCGCTAACTGTTGTTTCAGGAATTTCCGGTTCTGGGAAATCCAGCTTAGTCAAAGCAGGACTCATTCCCTATCTGCGCCAGAATCATTCCCAAGAGTGGTATATTCTCAAACCTATGCGTCCTAGTGAATCTCCTTTTACAGCTTTGGCTAGGACGATTTTATTTGTTACTAATAATAACGATATTGTTGTCAGCAAGCAGCTAGACAATTTACATTTTATTGATGAAATTGTAAAACAAGAAATTATAGCTTTAGACCAAAGAATTGATGATGGCGATATAAATAGCGAAGAAGACGAAATTATCCAATTAGAAAAAAAAGTTAATAAATACGAGAGAATTATTGACATTTGGAAGCGAGGAACGAAAGAAGCAAAGCAGTTTCTAATTGTCGATCATTTTGATGCTCTCAATAATTTATGTCGCGTTCCGAACGAACAGAAGCTTTTAAAAGAGGTAGTTTTAGATTGTCTCAATCCACTCAGCCAACGCCTACAAAACCCAAATGAATTTATCAAAATTGTCAAAACATGGAGTCAACAAAGACCTGGGTTCAGGCTGTTACTAGTTATAGACCAATTTGAGGAGTTAATTACCCTAAGTTCTCAAAGTAAAGAAGATAAGCAAAATCAGCAACCAAATCTTACGGAGTCGCAACAATTCTTAAAACTGCTAAAAGCAACTCTAGCAGCTAATCTGCCGCAATTGACCATAGTGGTGACATTGCGCTCTGACTTTGAACCGTGCTTCCTCAATTCTGAGGCGCTCAAGTCATATTGGACACAAGCTCGCTTTCCAGTCCGTGCAATGCGCTCAGATGAGTTGCGACAAGCGATTGAGCGTCCCGCAGCAGAAATGGCACTTTACTTTGAACAGCTTTCAGGACAGCGAAATCCGGTAGACAAGTTAGTTGATGAAGTGGGGCAGATGCCCGGTGCCTTACCCTTGCTATCTTTTACACTCAGCGAACTTTACATTAAACTTGCTAAAAAGTGGGAAGCTGGGGAAAGTAGCGATCGCGCCCTCATACTTGATGCTGAATTCGACAAAGAGGGAGGCGTTGCTGGTTCCCTGACACGCAGAGCTAATAAGGAATATGACGACTTACCCGACGATAAGCACAGAGATACCATGCGGCGGGTGATGCTGCGGATGGTGACCGAATGTACTACATATTTGTAAATATAAGTATTACGTGAGAGCAAACCTTCAATTTATCGTTGCAACTTTTAATTGTAATACCTTTGTTTATGCATTTGTAACACTTTCGCCAACAGTATCCGTTGTTACTCACGCCCCATTTACCCCCTTGAGACTAAAATCAAAAAAAACAGGGGTGTAGCATTTAAAAAAAAAGAAAGGATGCCAGCACTAAAAGCGGACACCCTGTAACAGAAGATGAGAGAAGCACAACCAACTCTCATAGACTGTTATGGATGTTTTTGCACAATTGCGGGAATTTCGTCAAGCCACATACGAATATTTATGTCGGGCAAAGGATGCAACATTTGAGCTGATGGATGCAATATTGCTCACACGTAACGCTTATAGCTTGGCAGATTTATCAATGTGTCCAATTTTTCGTCGTCAATGGCCAAGTATCTACGAGGCGATACAGGATACTAGACCGCAACGCAACAAGTTGATGCGACTGTACAGCAAAAAAATACCAAAACAAGGACGTATCATCTTAGCAGGAGACCATACCGCATGGTCGAGGCCAGATGCTTGCACTCTCAAAGAAAGAACATACGAACATTATACTCAAGGTGGGCGGGGTGGTCGTCCCATCACTCCAGGATACGGATATAGTACAATTGCTTGGATACCAGAGACTGAGTAGATGTTGTGTTAGCCAAACCCTAGAAACTTAGAAATTAGCGGCAACAATTTACTACACGCTTCAACCAATGTTGCCGCAGTTGGGAAATTAGAAATAGTCCCTTTTAAAATCTTCATGGCCGTTTTTGCAGACTTTTGCATCGCGCCTTCTTGAGGATTTTTTCCCGCTTCTGCTAAAGCTTTCACTTGTTCTAACGCTTCAGCTTTATCTTCGTCGCTTAAATTATTATCAGCTTCAATTGCTGTTTGCAATTGCGTCAATAATTCTTTAATTCCTGGTTTCTCAGGTTCAGAAGATTTTGGTAACTCGTTGATGGTGTTTGTCACTGTACCGCTGATTTCACCTAAATTTAAAGCTTGTCCGCTAGCATTAAAATCTCTCCCGACACTGCCAATGTTAATATTGCGGCTGGCATCATTGCTGTTAGTCATAGATATATACCCTTCATTATCTCCAAATTGGAAGTTTTGAACATTACGAGTTTGAGCGGCTAAAAGGCTAACAATAGTTGTCATCTCTGCGCTTTTACGGATTATCTCATCGTATCGAGCTTGTGATAGTGCTTTATATTTTTCAACTTCTTTTAACGTCAGTTGATACGTTTGCATCAAATCACTATGAATCTTTTCTTTATCAGCATCAACAGGTACTTTGATTCTAATAATAAATACACCATCTTTGTTTTCAATACTCTGGATAGCTAGTTCCGTGTCTTCATTTTCGACTTGCACTTTTTTGAAAGCAGTAACAAAAGCTTTCCAGTCGATACCGTTGCGGAAAATTAAATCAACAGTATTTAAAACTTCTTCAAATAGCTTGGTAAATTCTCCTGCTTGAAAATCGCCACTACTTGGACGGCGTTCTCTGTCGTCTGTTTCCGGCTTGGGATGTTCTAGAAGATAGATAAAGCGACAATCGACATTATTTAACTTAGTTGTACTTTCAATATTCCATGCTTCTACACAAGCGCTGGTCATTTGACTGCTGGAAAAATCAGTGCTAACAGCCTGAGTTAGAGTTAGGTTTGCTCCTTCTAAACAGGCTCTTTGAAAAGTAGCTTCATTAATATTTGCGTTTTTTAGATTTGTCTCTTTCAAATCAGCACCTATGAGATTAGCGCCTTTCAAGTTTGCACCAACATAGGATTTTCCTCGACCGTTACCAGTAACGAGTAATTTTAGAACAGACAATTTAGTTAATATCGTGTTGCCTACTCTAGCAAAGTCAAGTTTTTTCGCTTCATAAAAACGAGTGTGTGTCAGGTTTGCCTTTCGGAAATCTGTGTTTTTGAGGGTTGCACTCGTAAAATCAGCATCAGTTAAATCAGCATTACGAAAGCTAGTTCCACCTGTAGCTGTAAAGGCTAGAGCGACTGAGCGAAGCCAAGCATCTTTTTCATCTCCCGCTAAACTACGCCTCCCAATGTAAACACTAAATAGTATCAAGGCGACGGCTCCAACGATGGTGACGACGAAGGCTCCAGCGATGTTGACGGCGAAGGCTCCGGCGGCAAAGGCGAAGGCTCCGGCGACGGCTCCGGCGAAGGCTCCGGCGATGGGTCCGGCGACGGCGACGACGAAAGCTCCTGCTCCGCCGATAGCTCCGGCGACGGCGAAGGCGAAGGCTCCGGAGACTGCGAAGGCGATAGCGACAGTGAAGGCAAAGCCGACGCCTAGGACAACCCCCAACGCGATGGCTCCGGCCACGCCGACAAATCCGGCATCGGCTAAGACGAAGGCGTAGAGGATGGCGATCGGGATCGCGACCGCGACCGCTAAGGCGCCGGCGAGAAATCCGAAACCAGCTGTTAAACCCTTACGAATAGTGATAATACAAAATACTACCACTATAACTAAGGCGATTATCCCTCCTAAGAATTCTAGAGTGTTTGTGAACTTGAAAATATATGCTAATGATGAACTAATGATAATTGACAAATACCCAGATACTGCCAACACGAAGCATGAGATTATAAGCAACCCAATTACCCAACGCCGCTGTAGTCCAGCCTTAGCACTTGTGAAGTCAACATCTTTGAGAATAGCGTTGCTAAAATTAGCCCCTCTAATATCTGCCTTGCTAAAATTTGCTCCAGTCAGATTTTGACCTTTAAAAGAGCGACCTCGGAGATTTTGACCAGAGTAGTCTAGCATAATTACAAGGTCATGATTAGGTTATTGCTGAGATTGTATACAACTCTGCGGGGTAATATTCCAGATTTTGGCTAAATAAAGAAATACAAAAATTTTAGATGCTACACACGATATCTATGCATTAGTCGCATCTTTCTTAACAAAAGGGTGAAGAGTTATGATAGATGCGTAGTAAGGGTTTGAGAGAAAAAGGTATTGGATGAGTAGAATGGAGATGAGGTAAAAAGCAATAAAACTTTACTGAAAGGGCTAATTTTTAGGGTTGCTGCCATGAAGTTGTAGAAATTGTTTGAACAGACGATACAGAAGGATTTTGATTGGTGACAAATAATCTTTCGCTCTGGTCAAATAATTCGCCGCTCTACACTTACCGTCAGTGCAGATTGGGTAAGTTTGGTTTGAATCTGGAGTAAGTATTGCTTCTACTCTGATTTGATGCCGCCACCAATAACGCCATGCACCCATTAATGGGCAGATACTGAAGTCATATTCGTATAAAAACTTTTCTTTCTCTCTCAACCCAAGGGACGAGAGTTTTACTTCACAGGCGCGTTCGCGTAGCGGCTGCTGTGCAGCATCGCTAAATACTGTTCCCCCTGGTTGGATAATCCCGTACTGCTTACCGTGGATGATGAAATGGTGCTCTTGGATATCTTCCCACCCCATTGCCAGTTGGATCGTGTAATGCAAGTCTTCTATTGTGCTGTCGCTACTAACTTTTACCCGTCGCCAAATCATTGGGCTAATGCCCAACAGCACTACCTTTAATTGATATATGACTCTTTCAGCCGGATCAATCATTGAGTCATCTTACCGTGTCTTGTCTCTCATCTCCCCCGAAATTTTTCGCTCTCCTTTTTACGCCAAGGTTTCCGTATATATGCTCATCTTACAATATAGTGAAATTATGAAATCTCAATCGCAGAGTTCAAAAGGCTATTAATAACACATAATAATTGGCTGATAGTGTAAGGTTTGTGCAAAAAAACATTGACATCGACCTTAGCAGATGCGGCAACCTGGCTGCCCATTGAGATGCCGCTGATAGCAATAATCTTAACTTGTGGATTCATTTGCTGCATGATGCCGATAGCGGTTAACCCATCCATATCGGGCATCATTATATCCATTAATACCATGCTGATTTGATTCTTGTGTTGGGCATATAATGAGATCGCCTCAATGCCCTTACTAGCAGTCAAAATTCTATAGTTGAAGTCTTCTAAGGAAGTTTTAGTAATCTCCAGAATGGCAGCTTCATCATCTACAACTAAAATCAATTCTCCATTGCCGTGGGGTAAAGGAGAAGTTTCTACTTGTTGGTTTATGCTTTCCTTGAGAGCGGGCAAGTACACCTGAAATTGAGTGCCTTCGCTTACAACGCTCTCCACGCTAATAAACCCACCGTATTTTTTGACAATGCCAATCACAGTAGAAAGACCTAATCCTGTACCTTTGCCCAATTCTTTAGTTGTAAAAAAGGGTTCAAAAATGCGCTCTAAAATGAGTGGAGGAATACCAAATCCTGTATCTTTGATAGTAATTACCAGATAAGGTCCTACCCTAGCATCCAACTTCATCCTGGCAAAGTTTTCATCAGCGAAGAAGTTGTTTGCAGAAATCTCCAGCGTGCCACCTTTGGGCATGGCATCACGAGCATTGACGCATAGGTTCATTAATACTTGATGAATTTGAGTATAATCTGCTTTGATAGTCCAAAGGTTTTGCTTGGGTAGATTCCTCCTAATTTGGATAGATTTCGGAAATGTGCTGTGGACGATTTGCTCAATTTCCAACAGTAAAGGTTCTATTTCTAAAGAAACGCCCTGTCTTTGAGAACCATGTGAAAATGTCAGAATTTGCTTGACCAAATCAGCCGCACGTTTAGAGTTATCTTGTATAATTGAGAGCATTTGCTTATGCCGCGCATCGAGATGAGTCAGTTTAGGCGTTAACATTTGAGCCGAAAGCATAATTGGTGTTAAGATATTGTTCAGATCGTGGGCAATGCCACTAGCCAGCGTGCCGAGACTTTCCAAACGCTGGGTACGCAGAAATTGGGCTTGAAGTTGTTTTTTTTCAGTAATGTCAGTGTCAACACTAAGGATGGATTTGGGTTGGGACGCTTCATCATACATTAGTGTCCAGCGGCTTTCGACAATAATGGACTGACCAGATTTCGTTACCTTATCTAACTCACCTTGCCATGAGCCACAGTTAAGGACATCTTGAAGAGCCGCTTTTAGTTGCGGTGAAATTTCTTTGTACAAAAGCTCCTCGGCGTTGTGTCCCAAAATCTCATCAGCTTGCCAACCATAGAGACGCTCGGCACCTTGATTCCAGAATAAAATTTTGCTTTTTAAATCTCGGACTAAAATTGCGTCAGTAGTGATATCAAGTAGAGCAGCTTGTTCTTTAATTTTTTGTTCCGCTTGCTTGCGCTCAGCAAGTTCGGATTGTACCTGCTCATGCAGTTGAGATTGTTGGATGGCAATGCCTACTTGTGTTGCCAATTGCTCAAGCAAATCAATTTCCCACCTCTGCCACTGTCGAGGTGCCGTACACTGGTTGGCAACTAATAATCCCCACAACTTTTCTCCTTGCAAGATAGGGACTGCCAAGTTTGCCCTGACCTGAAATTGAGCAAGTAAATTGCAGTGGCATTCAGTAAGACCTGCTATATAAATATCTTCTACAGCTTGAATGCGTCCTTGTCTGTACTCCTCACCTTTGGTTTCCATAAAGTAAGTGTCTTGGACTTTAGCATTCAGAACGGATTTACAATTTTCATCAACAGATTCCACCACCACAACGCCACTGTAGTCTGGGTCAAAGCGATACATAAATACTCGGTCTGCTCGGAGAAACTGCCGTACTTCAGTTACAGTAATGTTCAAAACCTCATCCAGACTCAAACTCTGGCGGATGCGTGTTGCTATTGCCATCAACAGTCGTAGCCACTCAACCTTCTGTTGCAGTGCTGACTCTGCCTGCTGACAAACGCTGCTAAGGCACATTTCATTAGACTTATCACTGTTCATTTCTAATATGCCTGACTATTATAATTAAGCTGTTAATATCTCGCGTTTGCTGGTTATTGCTAAAGATTATTGCCCTGAGCTATTAAAAACATATATACTTCAAAGCTCTCTGTTAAGAGATTGTTTCCCTAAAACCAGAATTTTTCTAAAAAGGTTTTGAACTAAATCACAACCAAAACAATTGCAACATAAATGTTAATTAGTTACAAATCCAGAAAACTACATATATGCCAAAGACGAAGTGCAACAAGGAGATAGATCTACATAAGGTACAGTTATTTACTTTATTTCGACCATTAGGGTGTAGAGCGGCGAATTATTTGACCAGAGCGAAAGATTATTTGTCACCAATCAAAATCCTTCTGTATCGTCTGTTCAAACAATTTCTACAACTTCATGGCAGCAACCCTAAAATTAGCCCTTTCAGTAAAGCTTTCAGGTGTGAAGAACTGGACTTTTAATTTGTCGCTACGGTCAAATAATTCGTCGCTCTACACTAACTCTCACAAATACTCAGAGGTTAGGACTAGGGAACATTTGTTACCTTCGATGTAATCAATTTAAAAATGGCGGAGCCTTTTTATATATTCAACAAGCTCCATGATTTATCGTGGTGGTGGCACAGCACCTTAAGGGTGCTGTGCTAGGCTCCGCCATTTTTAAAGATACAGCTGGCGAATAGGGGGTAAGACCCCTCAAGAGAAAACAGATTGAGAAAAACTTCACGGGGGATAGGCTAGCTCAAAAAGTGCAGTACTCTACTGCACTTTTTAAGCATAAAAATTGACGACCAAAGCACAAGCAAGTGTGCCAGGACGGTGCAAGGGTGAGAAAAAATAAATTGTTAAT
>JANBVI010000039.1 GCA_024239075.1 Fischerella sp. CENA71
GGAGCTGTGCGTAGATGTGATCAAGAGACAGGCTTCAAAATTAGTTTCTGAAGCGGCGGGATTAGTATGAAACCAAACCTCAATAGGTAAACGATTAACCCAATCTATAACTGTACAAATTTTTCCCGTCAACTGCCCTGCTTTCAAGTCTTCCAAGCTTTTGAGCTTGCGGAATAAAACCTCTAATGTTGAGCCACTTTAACTGATTGACAAAATACACTTTATCTTAACCTCTCACGAGTGGCCACCGCCAGTGTTTCTTGAAAGTACAATAAAGATATGTAATTTTTAAAAATTGACTAAAATCAATTTACTAATAAAGGTAAACACACGTCTTCTGCAATTTGCTGAAATTGCTCAAACTCCCAATTACTTAATGGTATCCCATAGACACTTCGATGCTTTTCAGTATCTCTTTCTAGATCACCAGGTGAAATAATAGAAGTACCAGGTTTAGATACTTGCGTGCGAGTTAAATTCATCAACTTGCTTAAACGTTGCTTAAATATAGCAATATTTTGGAATGACGCAATATCTAATGCGATAAAAAAGTGTCCTACTTGGCGTGCTTCATGAAAAGGCTGACTATAGAGATGAGTTAACTCATGATCTAAGGGTGTACCTGTTAACAAAGTACATAAAACTTCAACCAACATTGCAAGACACTGACCTTTGTATCCGCCCATAGGTAGCAATGCTACAGGCTTGCGATTGCTTTCTGCAATATCCTCTCCTTTATCATCAATGGCCCATCCTGTTTCTGGTAGCAAGCCGTTTTCCCAGTAGTATTTAACTTTTGAGTAAGAAACTTGACTTGTTGCCATATCTATACAGAATAATTCATCTTTTTCAGCAGGAGCTGCTAAGCTTAATGGATTTGAGCCGAAAAATGCTTCTATACCATTAAATGGTGTTACAAGAGCATCTGAATTAGAAAAGCTTATTCCAATTAAATCATTTCTTGCAATCTCTAATGTATAGTAGGAGGCTGCACCAAAATGATTAGAGTTTTTAACTGCCACGGCTCCAACACCATAAGACTTACAGAGTTGAATTACCTCCTTAGCTGCTACCATACCGACTACAAGACCAAGGGCATGATCTGCATCTATGATTGTAACTGCTTTGCTCTGTGACTCAAATCTAATATTTGCATTTATTCTGCTTCTTCCGCCATCTAATTCACTGAGATATATAGGAAATAGACGAATGCCATGGCTATCATTACCTCGAAGAGATGTCTCGATCAGACCATTAACAACATATCTTATATTTTCATGTGTCATTCCCCGTTTTTGAAGAGCTGCAGTCATAATTCTATCTAGAGTCTTTGACCCAATAGCCTTCATATTTAAAACCTCGTTTTGTAAAAATATAAGTAACCGGAGTTTAGACTAGTTCCTGGTGCGAAACTGTTGAACAAATTAGATATAAAACTTTGTTAATAACCAATAATAATATATTTCAACTATATCTTTATAGCAAAGTAAAATATTAAAACTTTGCTCGTTTTTTGGGGAAACTAATATTTCAGTAAACTAAGTTATTTGGATGTTAAAAAACTTAAAACTTAGCAGGAATATTTATTTTATTTTTGAGAGTGCCTCGACTGAATAATAGTTAAATTATGAGCAATAATTCCCCAGCCAAACCAACGAGAGAATCCCCATTCTCCCCGATATAAACAGCGTTGTAAGCCAAAGCAACGTTTTAGAAAACTGATACGTCCTTCTACTCCGTTATGCCAACGACGAGCTTTTTGAAAATTTCTTTTTCTTTCATGCTTGATTCGTTCTTTACTTCGATAACCATCTTTGGGTAAGATGACTTCTTTAATTCCTAATAATCGAGCATAATTTTCGTTTGATTGAGAGTAAACACCTCTGTCTGTAGTTACGACTTTTGGCGATGAACCGAAGTTTTCTACATGTTTGTCAAGGCTTAGGACTAATTGTTGAGTATCGTGAGGATTATCTTTTAGAATTCGATAATTATTAATAATGCCACCGTCAACTTCATCTAACCAAACTTTGTGTCCAAACTCCACATCTACATTGATTTTACCTCGACATATTATATCTGTATGAGATTCAAATATACTAACAATTTTTTCGCTAGCAGGTACTTTCTCAGAATTGAAAATTCGTTTCTGAGTTTGTTCAATCACTTGTGATATACGAGGCAGAAAAATCTCAGTTGTGCAGGAGTGGACAAAAAAGAGAATTCAGTTTGTTGCAGTTATTGTCAGCATTGACTACACTGCTGCAAAAAAGACTGATATTTCTCCGATGTGGCTAGCTCACGCTTGAAGATTAAAGCCATCGCATGAGTTATTAGATTTGGGAAGTTTATATGTTGACGGAACAGTGATCCGTGCCTACCAACACGTAGTAGTTGGAAAAAAAGGGGGCCAAAAGACGAGGAACTAAGTCGTTCTCGCGATGATTTTAGTACAAAAATACACATACGTTGTGAGGGTAAAGGTAAACTGATAACTTACTTTAAATTTTGAATTGTTTATGGTGCTGGGTTAGGATAACGAGTATGAACAGCATCCAACTCTGCCAGAATCTCTTTTTCAAGAACGACATTCACACTCCCTATGTTTTCTTTGATTTGCTCGATAGTTGTAGCACTGATAATTGTGCTAGCGACAAACCAACGACTCCTTACAAAAGCTATAGCTAATTGTGCGGGTTTGAGATTATGTTTACGGGCAATTTCTACATAAGCGGCTACAGCTTCCTGTACATTCTGCTTGAAGTAGCGCTGTCCAAAGTTTTCAAACAGTGTAAGTCGTGTATTCTCTGGTTTTTTGCCATCAGCATACTTACCTGATAATAAACCAAATCCCAAAGGACTATAAGCCAACAAGTTAATCTTTTCATGATAGCAAGCTTCTGCTAAATATCTATCAAATTCGCGGTTAAGCAGATTGTAAGCATTTTGAATAGAAACAACTTTGGGTAATCCTAGCTGTTGAGCAGCGTGACTAAACTCAGAAAGTCCCCACGGAGTTTCATTACTTAAACCCAGATAGCGGATCTTGCCAGCCTTTATTAAATCAGCAAAAGCTGTAAGCTGTTCAGCAATAGGAATAGTTTCACGCTCAAAATTCGGATTGTATTCTGTTTGTCCTAAAAGGGGAACATAACGGTCGGGCCAGTGGATCTGATATAAGTCAATGTAGTCTGTTTGCAGACGTTTCAAGCTATTGTCTACTGCTTGCTTAATATTACTAATTTCAATGTTTAAAGCTCCTTCCCGCACCCATTTAACAGCACGACCTGGTCCAGTAATTTTGGTAGCGATAATTAGTTTATAACGCTGTTGTTTCTTCAGCCATTCCCCAATATAAGCCTCAGTTCGTCCCTGAGTTTCAGCACGGGGTGGAACTGGATACATTTCCGCAGTGTCGATAAAGTTGATTCCTTGGGTAATGGCATAGTCTAGCTGCTTGTGAGCATCTTCAAGAGTTACTTGCTGCCCAAAAGTCATAGTACCCAGACAAATTTCAGAAACCTTGAGGTCGCTTTCTCCAAGCTGATTGTACTTCATATTTTTCTAATACAAATATTGATTAAGTAGCCGTCATGAATTGGGTACACCAGGATCCATGAACATTCTTATCCCTTCCTTCTGCCTTTTTCAAGTCAGATTACCCTAATTAAACGTAAAACGCTTAACTTGGTATTAATCTTGTGTTGCTCTGTATCATTAATAATGACGATCACCAAATCATTGTCATTTTCAAAGGCTTTACTAGCTAGTTCATCTCGTTTGAGATGTGATCCCTCTCTGAGGAAAGACTATTGAGGGAGTGAAGGAGTGAGATAGGGATGTCTCTTTCATTCATAATGGGTGGCGAACAATATCTTGGTACTTGCTTATACGTGTTTCCTGATTCGCGATCGCTTAAGGGGGAGAACTTTTCGATTTACTGAGATTTGAGAATTAGCTCTTTAAATGCAAGTTAGTATCCAACGACATTTTTGGATTTGACGAAATTACTCGCCTGTGAATAATTTTGCGAATCGCCCCTCGGACAATCACAGGAAAGTCTACGTACAACAGAGTTACTTAAGAGTGAGCTTAAATAAAAAATTGCTAGTCTTGCTGCCTCCTGACTAAGAATCAAGAAATAAGGCTGAGCAATTTTTTTCTTACAAGTGCCTAAAAGGCAGACTCTAAAAAGACTTCGTCGGATCGTGTGATTTAGCTCAAAGGAACAGTTGGTAATGCTTTTGAAAACTTTTCGATCCTGAGAAGCCTTCATCGGTGAGAGCCATGAAAATGGCGCGTTCCACAAGAGAATAGTGCGAGTTGTATTCTTGCTGCAGGTTCATCGGCTCGTGCAAGGCGATACACCGATTAGCGGCTATGCGAACCGTGTCTCGTATGTTGGGACTGCGGGCGTGAACGAGGTATGGATGCATCCAGAGCACATCACCCGCTTCACCGATCACTTCTACGATGGGACAGTCGTCCATTGCTTCGGATTCCGCGATGCAGCGGAGTTGGGCATAAGATAATCCGTCGGGTTCAGATTCATTTAGAATTTGAGCTACTACTTTATGAGACCCTATACGTACTGCCGTTCCGCCGCCGCCAGGCTCGACATCGGTCAGCATTTCGATGCCCACCAAACCTTGTTCAGGTGACGTCAAGTGATGGTGGAAATGCATTCCGTCCACGTGCCAGCCCGTGGTGGGCGGACGCCACGGACCGTGCCACATGGGGAATCGCACTAAAACCCATCCAAACCCTTCCTTGCAAGGACAAGGAAACCACCGCCCTTCGCCCACAAGATCATCAATTGAGCTACAGAAACGAGGGGTAAAAATGTCGGCAACTGGCCCCTCCTTGATGACCTCCTCAATTTGCGGGCTCGACCGTTTCCAGGTAGCGCGATTCTCAGGATCCTCGTCCAGCCGCGCCCAAACATACGGAAGCAACCGCTTGGCCGTCTCCGGGTGAAACGCTTGCCGAACAACAACGTAGCCGTCGTTTAAAAACCCCACCGCTTGTTCTTGAGTGAGGATCTTGAAAGCTGTTTGATTTTGTTGCATGGATTTGCTCTTTGATGCAGCGGATTAGAAGTGACAACCGATTATGGTAAATCTACTTAAGGAGCACCTCAAGCATATAATTAGACTTCGTCGAAGGCTGCCAACGAGTTCGCAGCTAACCAGTGATTAGAAATCTTTAATCTCGGAATGCCTGCCATAGTTTCTTGAATGATTAACTTTATTGACTAGGGCAATCGGTAAGTCCGGCAAATGTATGGTACCAGTTTGACGCAGCACGTAGAACTGAAATAGCGCAAGGCGTCCGCAAATCGTACTCACTCTCCGCACAACCTCGAATCCTAGTCCCTCAAACCATGCAGAGGAAAGGAGGACTGGTGTGTGACCAAATACAAGCATCAGTCCACTGGGCTTTACGGTTCTAGCAGCTATTAGGAATAAGCGCTCCGCATCCTGAGTCGTGACCACATCAAGATTGAGGTGCCGACAGACTACAATGTCAGCTGACTGAGGTGGAACTACCGGGGATGCAGCATCAGCATGATAAACCTCATTGATTTGCTGGCGTGCGAGTGCGATCATTCCTGCGTTTAGGTCTTGCCCAACTACCCGGGACTCTGGAAAAGCTTCTTTGATCTCTGACAGAAAGGTGCCGGTAGAGCAAGCTGGATCATAGACGACACCAGCCGAGAAGCCTTGTTCACGCAGGATGCGAACCGCTTCCACTCGAAGAAAGGCCTCGTCACGATTGAGATCAGCCACGAGTGCTGGGCTAGGATTCCAGAAGTGGAGGGGTTGCACTGTCTCAGCATAACCTTGACTGCGAAGCCGAGTGAAGGGATAGGAGAGATCCGCCGTTGATGACTCCGCCGTAGTCGTGAACAGAGCTTCTGCCTCGCCTTCCTCGAGCGACCGGTAACATATTGCATAGCCAGTCTCCGATACGCGAATGTCGACGACGAGTCCGAGAAGCATCGATGGCTCAACTAAGCAGCATTTTCGTAGGTCGGTCTGTTCTGGGTCCACGCGTATCGGGGTTTTGAGGCCCACGGCTACTAAGCCATCAACTTGAATTAGGAAAACGTCGAACGGCTTTTCATCGAAGCCGACTAATAGACGCTGGATAGGACGTTCGCGCATTAAGACCATGATTACGTCGTTGTTTTGAGTACCTGCTGATTCCTACTAAACATCTTAAATCTTAGCAAGCGTCTGTACAGGTATTTGCGATAGGGCTTCATGAGCAAGCTTCGCCAAGCGATGGGATAACCCCATCGATGAAGAGGCGCATCCCAGAAATCCGCAATGACGATGCAGGGCTCAAGTGCATTTGTAAAATGCCACCAATGCGTAGGTATATAGAGAGATTCACCAGCCTTGAGTTCCACTTCGATCGGCGTTGCTTGTTCGAACAGTGGAAATCTGCGTCGGTCGATATTCTCGATTCCATTCTCGAAAGGTATCTCGCTACAAAAAACTGCCTCGGTCTCGTCGAACCAAGCCAACCCCGAATCAATCAATTTGCGTGGATAGAGAAAGCGAGAGTCCTTCGGGTGATAGAGCACAAACTTTTTTCGCCCGGTTAAGAGCTGGGCGAGCACTTCACGGCCATTGTGCCAGTGTATTCCTCTGAAGAAGCTGATGAATAGAGCAATTCGCCGTGACTCGCGGAAGGGGGCTGGGAGCCGATCTAGTCTTTCGGCATTTTCCAGAATCGTTGGTGTCTGATACTCTTGTGCTAAGGGTGGGACTTCTTCAAGCGCCAACTGGCAGATAGAGTATCTTTGGTTGCTTGTGCTGATCACACGTGTGGCATACTCGATCAACTCCGCGAGCTTCATCTGCCTAATCACGAAATCGTCATTAACCGTTGGGCCCTTGTCACCCCAATCGTACACTGGAAGGAAATGATCGCCAGCGACACGACTTAGGTATTCGAAGTTCCAATCCATCTGGGCCGGTCTCGGCTGAGTATTGACGATGACCACCGGACGACTTCTTTCCACATAGTTCTTCCGGAAAAAAGCTTCGCTCGGGTTTTCGATTCTATCGATTGCTGAACTACTTATAGTCGTTATAGTCATTCTGAGAAACCTTTCCTTTGTGAATGGAGAGCAACCATAGCCCCAGAGCTATGCAAATAGTGCGTTTTTTCTTTAGAGTAATTCAAACTTATAAAGTTAGGGGCAGCAGATTTTTCGTTTTACCCTAACTCATAAATCACTCTAACACAAAACATCATGAAAAAGAACTGTAAACCATACTCTGCGCTCAGGCTGTTCAATGCACTATTGATGCTTGGGTTTTAACTATCAGGACATAGAGTAATATAACCCTCTTCTGTCACTTTCCCTGGATAAAAAGCTATAACCCTTACCAGACAAGAATTTTAGTTTGAAGTAATGATTATCTCTATCATATTAGAAAATAAAGCCACAAACTTAATCCCAGTCAGAGTTTTAAAAGTTGCATTCGATTTTTGTTTTCGGAGAGTGACATAAGAGGGATAATTGATACAAGAACGCTCAATGAGTGTGTTTCTTTTATCCATAACAAGATTTAGTTATGAGTTTCGCTCCGGTAGAAATACTCACGATGTGATCTATTCTCGCTTTCTACCTGTGTCATGTAAGTCTTGCTAACCAGCCTCAATAAATCTAGGGTAGACGGCGTTCTAGTAGTATCCATGCAAAAACTTACGCTAATACCATTTCACTAAAAAAATGATAAAGATAAAGAGGGAAGAAATATGAGCAGAAGTTTATGGCAGGACTCACCAAAGTAAAAATAAAAGAGTCAGCCGAGGAATTACATGATCTGCTGAGAAAACAAAAAACAGCATTAGGGAAAGAACGAATTCAAGCGTTGTATTTACTGAAGATAGGGCAAGTAAAGACAATACAAGATTTGGCAGTAGTCCTGGGAAGAGGGAGTGCGACGGTACAAAGGTGGTTAAAGGGTTATACAGAGTCGGGAATTACTAATCTGGTATCAAGAAAGAAGGGATCAGGGCGACCAGCAATCATTAACACGGAAGTAAGAGAGCAGCTTTTAAAAGAACTGGATGACCCACAGGGATTCATGCATTTATGAAGAAATACGAACATGGTTAAAAGCGGTGGAGGGGGTAGAAGCTTCATACAAAGTAGTACACGATACAGTGCGTTATCAAATGAAAGCAAAGCTAAAAGTGCCGCGTGCAGTAGGAGTTAAACACCAGCCAAAAGCGGAAGAAGAGTTTAAAAAAAACTCCCGCAATACCTAGAAGTAATTAGAAAATACGTCATACCAGAAAAAGACAAAAACAGAAGCATCAGATATTGGTGTGAGGATGAAAGCCGTGTGGGGTTGAAAACTGAAGTTGGCAGATTAATTACAATAAAAGGGACCAAACCTGTTGGTATCATGCAATGGAAACGAGAGAATTTTTATTTATATGGATTAGTAGAACCATTAACTGGAGAATACTTTATCTGGGAATTTTCTCATTTAAATGCAGCTTGTTTTCAGGTTTTCTTAGAAAAGTTTTCTGCAACTTATGCCCAAGATATACATATCATTCAGTTAGATAATGGTGCTTTTCATTTTAGTCAGCATCTTCAGATACCAGAGAATATAATTTTATTGTTTCAACCTCCACATACACCACAAGTTAATCCCATCAAGCGATTATGGGAGGAAGTTAAAAGACATTTAGCATGGGAAAGCTTTGGAACGTTAGAAGAATTGAGGCATTTTATCTGGAAGCGTTTGGAGAAATTAAACACATCAATCGTTGCTTCTATTACAGGTTGGGATTTTATTCTTGATGCTTTATTTGCATCAAATTTTTCGTGAATTGGTATAAGGACAGAAAGTATTCTGGATTCTTGTTTTAAATTGCCTAGTTTGCATTCTTTGTAAGTAAAGTCAAATAGCCTTTTAACGAAAGAATCAGGGTTATAGCTTCTTCAGAAGGTAGTAACTAAGTTATCTTTTAGGCAAAGTTTGTCTTAGCGTAAGTTTCTGCACGATTGCTACCAAAGCCTTGTTGTCTGCGATCACCGGATTCATATTCTCATTCCGTAACGTCCATACTCTTCAGTTCACTTGTTCATAAAATTTTAGACATCTTCTGACCACAAAACGGGAAATATCACCGGATCGTTATAATCTGGATTGCCATTTGGCAGTTTTTGACATAGAGCGTTGTAACGGATATCAATTTGTTCCTCTTTAGTATTACATATGCATTGATAATGGTTAGAATTGTCTTGCAAATGTATTGCCATTGCCAAGCGCAACGACTGGCTGTAGTTTGGGTAGCTGCCATGAACGACCCGACAGTGATGAAAACTTACCTGGCCCTTCTTTAAGGTCATAGGCACTTCCAAGACTTGGCGTCCTTCCTGGCGAAACCTCTGTTCCGGATTCTCTAGATTCTGACCATAAAAAGACTTTAAATTTTGGGTGTCTGACCACTTGTGGCTGCTATCGAGTACAACTAGTGGTCCCATCGATTCGTCACAGTCTTCCAAAGGAATCCATGCAGTGAGCAGGTTATCTGAACTACAGGTGGGCCAGAATGCTTTATCAGTGTGCCAACCAATAGCATTATGCTCACTATCACTAGCTGTTGGCGGTTTACCAAGCAAAGAATCAGCGAACAGGCGAATTTGTCTAGTTTGGGCTAAACGTGCAGCAATTGCCCCAATAATTGGCTGGAAAGCAAGCTTCCTAAGTTCTCTGTTTTGTAAAGAAACAAATTCGTTATTGCGAATAATATTTCCATTTTCCGGCTTCCAATCCCAATAAATAGTCTTTACGGGAAGTGGGATGTCCCGCTCTCCACGGTAGTATCTTGCACTGCCTAAAATTGCCTCGTCAATCAGCTCTTCAGGAAGTACCTTTTTTGAAATATACCAGCCGTGTTCCTTGTAAAAAGCAACATCTTCTTCAGTTGGTAAAATAGCTAGCTGATCTTCCGATAAGTGTTGATTTAAAGTTTTCATATAAGTAAGTCGTAGAGAAAATTTACAAGTATGTAACAAAGAGTTAAGCAGAAGAATGAGAGTTAAATCTGACACCTTGTGTACTGTAGTTTCCTTTTGCTCCTCTTCTTTGAATCCCATCAATGACAGCATAAGCAAGGTATAACTCATCTTCAAAAGCTTTCGAGGCTAGTTCTCTTTCTTGAGATGTTGCCACTCCAATTTGAAAAGAGTTTTATCTTGTTCTCTAGTCAGAAACACCCTTAAACGGCTACCCATATCTTTGTTACCTTAGTATACATATTCTACGTGTTTACTTGTTTTTACACAGTTTGTTTTTTACCTCGTTCTACTTAGTATATGTTTTCCTCCTCAATCAATAATCGCTGGCGGCAAGACTTAATTATTCTAAGTTCCAATCCATCTGAGACGGTCTAGCCTAGGTATTGACGATGAGGATCGGACGACTTCTTTCCACTATAATTGTTCCGGGAAAAAGTTTCGCTCAGGTTCTCGATTCTGTCGATTACTGAACTACTTATAGTACTCCACCACACTAATTTTGATAGGTTTGTAGTGAGGACTTTAGTCCTCATTTAAGCACGAGCATTGCTTTCTAGAAACTTCGTTAGCCTGTCAAAATCTTTATGGCAAACTAATAGTCGTTACAGTCATTCTGGTAAACTACTCTAATACAAAACATTGTGAAAAAAAACTATTACTGAACACCACAAAAAAGTGACCCAGGAACCTGTTTAAGCGCCTCGTCCCGACGGAGCGGGGACAGATGCCGCCCGTTCGCTGAATGCCAGAATAGCCAAGGACCGTGGGCATTCGGTGTCGCCTCTAACTCGGCAAGCATTATCGCGAACGCTTTTGCCGTGTAAGTCTGGTCGAGGGACGGACCGCCCATTTGCTGGCAGACCTTGGCAGCACGTTGACCAGTTGGGAGAATTGCGCCGTAGGGTTGCCCTCCCGTCCCATCTACCAAACGCACTCGAGAGAGGATCTCGTCCTGGTTGATTAGAAGTGCCTCCACCGTCGAGGATTCCTCCAATATCTCTGTAAAATCCTCAAAGCCAGGTGCAAGTGGCGCAACGCGGACGGCGACGATTTTCGTCGGCAGTTGGCGAGCGACGACCCCGATTGCAAGCCCTAACGCGAGGCGGCCAGTTGCACACGCCACATAAATCCGCGTTGGAACCAATAGACGTCGTGACTTGAGTTGTCCGGCGAGTTCGTCGATGGCTTGAGCATAGCCTTCAATCCCACGTGGATGGGTTGCGCCGAAGGGAACAACGAAGACTCGGCGCCCTTGGCCAACCTGCTCCTTTACCACCGACTGCACAGCGGAACCAGTAGAGCGCAACGGCGTGCCATTAGGGACTACTTTGAATTGACAACCGTGAGCCACCGCGATTGCCAGGTTGGAGACAACAGTCGGGGTCTGGCGTACCGGAGATGTAACGGCAATGCACCGCAGACTAAGACGTGCACAAGCGACAGCGAGAACGGTTAGGGAAGTCGAACCGGCAAACCCTGAACCTACAACCGTATCGATGCCAGCATTGAGAGCCTCAGCGAGAATGAGTTCAAGGGCTCGCTGCTTTGAGCCACCAACTATTGGTGAGGCAAGATCGTCGCGCTTTACTAACAGACCACCTGGAATCTGAACGTGATCACCTATTAGTAGGTCGAGCGGAGTTGGCCGGTCAAACAGACACACTGAATTAGGACTGTGATTAGGCTTAAATATCTGGCTCATCAACTCCAGTTTGCCTTGATCTAGTCGAGACAAAAGGTTAGGCTCTTTTTCTATCATAGTCCGTTTTTTCCTTGGTCTTTCCAACTTGACATGTAAATCTGCTGTTTAGAAAAGGGAGGCTACCAACTTATCAGCAAGCTGCTTCTTCCATCATCCGGCGTAAACTAAGCGGTCTCATATCAGTCCAAACTTCTCTTATGTATGCCAGGCACTCTGCTTTAAGACCACTTTTTCCAACATCTCTCCACCCAAGAGGGTTCTCTTTGTCCACTAGCCAAATTGAATACTGTTCTTCATGATTCACGACAACCTTATAAATTTGAGTGTCTTCTTTTTCATCCCAACTCATTACCTATTTCTCCTTTGTAGTAAGTTTCTATTTGTACATCCAAGGGGCGTCAACTTTCATCTTTTCATAAAGCAAAAGTGACTGATATAAAATCTGCAACTTGCATCTCTACTTTATTCCTCTATCGGTTCGAGGTTTCCCTTTTCCTCCAGTTTTTCTAGGTTAATATCTGCAATGCATTAAACTTTCACGTAATTTAAAGTTAATTTTCCTATCACATCAACCTTTTAATAAAGGATATTTGCGAACCTTTACCTTCTGAGCCAAAGCAGCCAGAATGCTATGACTCACCCTCATCCACTAAAACAACTAAAATTGAATGTGCACAAGAAGCCTTTGTGATTGCAACAACATTTTCTGCTGCACTTGAAGGAAAAAATTGTTGGATTTTCGCATATCTGTGGTGCGGGGATGAGCACCTGGTTTCGCTTGTAGAATCAGAGGCGTAAGGATTACTCATTCAGCATTGCTCTCGGTTGGTAGAATATGGCTCATAAAGCTGATAAATCTGAGACAAATTGTTAGAAATTCTCCTCAATATTTAAAACCTTCCTTATTCCCTCAAGTAAATTTCCAAGATTTTGTTGCTCAAACATATCAGCATGTCTTCCAGGGAGGGTATAAACTTCAAGTTTTGACCCAGTACATACTTTCCAACCATTCTGCAAGTCTACAGAAATATTTAGGAACTGTGGATCAGGATTTTTTGCCTTAAACAGAATTACTCGTCCTTCATATACTTTTGGACAGTAATTAATAGATAATTTTCCGTTATTTTCTAACTCAAATTGCAATTTTTTACCTTCTTCTGTTGTAGGATCTAAACCCTGTTCTGACAAGAAATACTCGATTTCTTCAGATTTTGCAGTCTGTAAAGAAAAAGCAGAAAAATTGTAACTATCAATTAATATTACAAGATCTACATGATGTCCTCTTTCCTTGATTTGTCTTGCCATTTCAAATGCCACCACTCCACCAAAGGACCATCCACCCAAGTAGTAAGGGCCTTCTTTTTGAACACTAAAAACGCTCTCTATATAAGAACTAGCCATTTCTTGAACACTTTTAAATGGATTAGTAAGATCTCCAAATCTTGGGTTATTAATCCCGTATATTGTGTAGTTTTCAAGATAACCTGATAATACTTTATAAGTAAAAGCTAGTCCTTCACCTGGATGTACTAAAAACAGTGACTTTTGAGACCCATTAATAATTTGAATTGGCAACAATAAGTCAGGTTGTGAAACAGTTGGTTGGGTTGTAAGCAATTTTGTTAATCCTGCAATGGTAGGCTGTTTAAAAACGTGAGTGATGTTTATACTCTGATTTCCAGGAAAAGCCTTCTGTATCTCTGCTACCATGCGTATTGCTAACAGCGAATGGCCTCCTAACCTAAAAAAGTTGTCGTGTATACCAATGGGACTGACTTTTAACAATTTTTCCCAAATTCTTGTCAACTCAAAACCAATATAGTTTCGAGGAATCGTGTATTCAAAAGAGTTTGTCAAACTTGTATCCCGCAACTTTAATAGAGCCTTTTGGTCTATCTTGCCATTTGCCATCAATGGGAAAGCGTCAAGCAGCACAAATCTACTGGGTACCATGTACTCTGGAAGCTTATTTGCTAAATACACATTCAGTAGCCGAATCCACGGCATACGAGATTCCTCTACCGGTGGAGCTGTGCGTAGATGTGATCAAGAGACAGCCTCAAAACTCGTGCTACTGCTGATCAAGATTATTTTGTGCGACGTGCAGCCGTTGAAGCTTTAGCCAGCAACTTCAAGGATGAGGATACTAAAGCCTTCCTCAAAACTCTTGCTACTGATGATCAAGATGAGGATGTGCGAAGTGCAGCCGTTCAAGCTTTAGGCAAATACTTCAGGTATCAGCTGGAGTTATTTGACATTTACCACAACTGTGCTGTCCATGATTCTTTTGAGGGTAGTCATGACGAGTACAACCCCAACCCTCGGCGTATTGCATTGGAGATAATCGTCAAGCAATTTTCTGAGAATGACCAGACTTTACCACTTCTGCACGACAGAGCAGAGAATGACCCAGATGAAAAAGTGCGGGAGTATGCTCAGAAGAAGTTGGCAGAATTAGAAGTGTAAGAAAGTGAGAATGTAAGCTGAGTATATGCCCAGGTAAATATTTTGAATTTTGAATTTTGAATTTTGAATTTGGAGCGAAGCGACGTGACCACATCTGTAAATACAACCAAAGTCTACGACGAAATTATAGATTTCATTGCTGCTGGCACTACTCCCCAAAGTGTTATAGATTTTAAACTCTCAAATGCAGCACAGGAGCGTTTAGAAGACCTAGTTTACAAACACAAAATGGGAGAATTGACGCCACAAGAAAGAAAAGAATTAGACCATTTCCTGACGTTGGAACATATAATGACATTGGCAAAAGCACGAGCTTATAAGTATATTGATGCCGAGTAATAATTGAGAATACCCCGACCTTATATTAATGAAGAACTTCGCCGTTTTGTTGCAAGTCGTGCTAATTATTTTTGTGAATACTGCCTAGTTGCTGAAGCTGATAGGTCTTCAACTTATCAAGTTGACCATATCATTAGTGTCAAACATGGTGGTTCCACGACAACAGATAATCTTTGTTACGCCTGTATTTACTGCAATCTGCAAAAAGGGACGGATTTAGGCTCAATTAATTGGCAGACTGGAGAACTGGTGCGGTTTTTCAATCCACGTAGAGACTTTTGGGGTGAGCATTTTCAACTAGATGAAGCTGTGATTCAACCACTTACAGATATTGCAGAAGTGACAGCACGCATCTTGGATTTTAACAACGAAGAACGAATCTTAGAACGGCGGGCGTTGATGGAAGTTGGTAGATATCCATCAGCGTTGGCGCTAAAACGTATGACTAAGCAGACAGAAGAATAAAAGATACACTTTATTATTTACCAGTGTGTATAACACTTGTTGGCGCTCAAGCTCCTCAATTGTGATCAAAATTGCCATAAAATGTGCGATCGCATTTACCAATGGGAATCCTAACACTTAGCAAAATATGCTACTCAATTCTCATTATTATCAGGTAAATATACTATGGCTTACCAGAATATTACGGCCTCCGTTTCTCCCGAAGATATCCAACAAATCAAAGCAGCGCTACAAACAATCCAACAAAAGCTACCGTTTCTGATTACTCTCAGCACAGAAGAACGACGTAAGTTAGTGAAAATGGGTGATAAAAGCCTAGCTTTTGTTAGTAATAGCGTCACTGCTGCTCAGTCTAACCCTAACATTCTGCCATCTAGTTTTGACGTTGAAGAATTTGTCCGAGATTATCAATTAGCTATTATCCTCAACGAACTGTTAATTTCTATGCAGCAAATCACCGAACAGGTAGATGATACGCTACTGGCAGTCGGAAGTGAAGCCATGACCAGCAGTTTAACAGTTTATGATTACGTTAAGACTGCGGCAAAAAACACTCCAGGTTTAAAGACTCTGTCTGAACAATTGGGAGAACGGTTTAAAGCAATCAGAAGTAAATCAGCTAAACCTGCTTCTAGTTTGGAGTAAATTACAGAGCTTCTTTTGCTCCAAACTTTGAGTTGTGAATATTGAGAAAGCCAAGATCCCCGACTTTTTTAAAAGTCGGGAATCTTTTTGTTTATGAATGATTTAGAAATGTTATGTGATTCAGCACAAATTTGTAGAACTGAGTGTTTAATACTCGTCGTTGAGTGTTTGAACTCCGTCGTCGAGTGTTTGATACTCGTCGTCGAGTCTTTGATACTCGTCGTCGAGTCTTTGATACTCGTCGTCGAGTGTTTGATACTCGTCGTTGAGTGTTTGATACTCGTCGTTGAGTGTTTGATACTCGTCGTTGAGTGTTTGATACTCGTCGTTGAGTGTTTGATACTCGTCGTCGAGTGTTTGATACTCGTCGTTGAGTGTTTGATACTCGTCGTCGAGTGTTTGATACTCGTCGTCGAGTCTTTGATACTCGTCGTCGAGTCTTTGAACTCCGTTGACAAGTTGTGGTTCTCACAAAACTCAGATCCCCGACTTTTTCAAAGATACAGCTGGCGAATAGGGGGTATGACCCCCTAATACAGATCAAGAAGTGAAATCAGAAGATACAGCTAGTTGAGAATCTAGTGACATCTCATTTGCTC
>JANBVI010000040.1 GCA_024239075.1 Fischerella sp. CENA71
CCTATCAAAAACTAATTTGATAATGATAATCAAATATTGGGGGATGGAGGCGAGCGTCGCTCGCCTCCTTCCCCCACCCCCAGCTACGATTATCATTTTCACTAACTTTTTTTGAGTATTTTAGCTGATTGACAAAATGCACTTTTTCTTAACCTGTCACGGGTGGCGAATATGCCAACACAAGGACATCGGCCTGATAGTTGGATAAATCGAGCTTTTGGTTCAGGAACAAAATTTATAAATGGCGATACTCTTTTAGCACGAATAACACCTTGTTTAGAAAATGGTAAAAGTGCTTTTGTAGATTTTTTAGAAGATAAACAAGTTGCTTGGGGTTCAACTGAATATATTATTTTGCGACCAAAGCCACCTCTACCAGTTGAATATGGTTATTATTTAGCACGTAGTGATGAATTACGCACGTTTGCTATTCAAAATATGACAGGTTCTAGCGGTCGTCAAAGAGTACCTTCTGAGTGTTTTTCCCAATTTTTTATCACTGTTCCATGTAAAGAAGTTGCTAAATATTTTGGAGATATAATTGCACCATTAATGAGAAAGATTAGCTCCAATTGTGAACAATCCCGCACCCTCGCATCCATCCGCAACACCCTACTACCTAAACTCCTATCAGGTGAAATCCGCGTTAAAGAAGCGGAGAAGGTTGTAACAGCAGTGTAATTGACATTGTCCATGAACCCATAAATAATTTAGGAGCTAAACTTTTTAGACCAAAATTAAGGATATTGTAAAGGCGCAATAACTTACATTGCCCCTGCTGATATAGGCAGTTTACGATAGTTTGTATGCAAGCAAAAACACGCTACTCACGTGCTCCTATAACCGAAGCGTTAATTGACATACAAGTTCGACTTCCACAAGAAGTTAAACTTGATGTTTTGACCCAGGTGTACTCAAGCATTCAAACAGAGTACCCAAAGCGTGAGGAGATGCTTATGTTTCAGGGGCAAATCATTGCTGGTGCTAGTGTTGGGGCGACAGCAAGCCAATCTCAAATTGGTTATAGAGTCTTCAGCGACGACCAAAAACAAATTCTTCAAATGCGTTTGGATGGCTTTACCTTCAGTCGGCTTGCTCCCTACGACTGTTGGGAAACATTCCGAGATGAAGCAAAGCGATTGTGGAGTATATACCAATCACTAACACATCCAGAAGCCATTGCTCGGTTAGCAGTCAGGTACATTAATAGGCTAGATATTCCTCTACCTGTGGGTGATTTAAAGGACTATTTAAGGACGTTTCCTGAAGTTTCCTCTGACTTACCACAAGGATTAAGTGGCTACTTTATGCAGCTACAAATACCCCAAGACAACCTAACAACAATGCTTGTTCTTAATCAAGCATTAGTTCCTCCTCCAACACCGGAGTTTGTTTCTATACTGTTGGATCTAGACCTATTTGCAGAACGGGATATTCCCAAGGATGAAATAGGACTTTGGGGGACTCTGGAACAAATGCACGAACAAAAGAACAAAGCTTTTGAAGCTTGCATTACAGATCACACAAGGGAGTTGATCAACTAATGGCTACTATTGCTCCTTTACGTCCAAACGGAGTTTCATCACCGCCAAGATTACTAGTGCTGGAACCAAAAGCTAATTCACAATTACAAAGTCCAGAAGGACGACAAATTGCTGAGTTAGCTGATGAAATTCGACATAATTTGACGATTATTAAAGAATATCTGAAATCTATTGAAAACACTAGTGAAACAGATTATAATCCAGTGCCACCAAAACGCTCAGAGCAGGTAACTATGCGTGCCCAGTTCAAAGGGCGTAAAAAACCTCTGCCGTATATTCTAGACGAAGAATGAGCATAGAACCCTTCTGGGTACAGGTGAATGAACCAACGCTCAGGCAAGGTGATTACTTGCCTGGGTGTATCGTGCCAATACCAGTATTTGATCCTACAAGTTATGGAAAAAACAGCCAAATTCAAGATGTACAAATAGAGGTAAACGAGTTAGATTTAATTGTCCTAACTCAAAGCTGTGACCTAGATAATAAAAAGGTAAGTCAAGTAGTTCTGTGTGCAATTTACCCCATTCCAGAATTTGAGGAAAATAACGAATCTTTTAAGAAAAAAGGTAAGTGGAATGAGGTTTTAAGCAGTAGAATCGAAGGTCTACATTTGCTCGCATCACCAACAAACCCAGAGAATAACAGAGAAGCGCTGGTTGTAAATTTTAGAGAAATATACACCCTACCTTACGAATATACATTGAAACAAGCTACAGAGTTAGGTTCTCGGTGGAGACTCAAATCTCCCTACTTAGAACATCTTTCCCAAGCGTTCGCAAGACTATTTATGAGGGTTGGTTTACCGTCTTCAATTCCTCGTTTTTGATAGACTTTATATTTTATCTACTGAAAATAGCAACCTAATCTAAAAAAATTAAGTCAAAATAGATACCGACAGCCCAGCTTCAAAGGAAAACATCGGTGTCAGGAAAATTTACAGAAAGTATAGTTGAAGAAGCTACCCTTGAATGGTTTGAGCAACTGCGTTACAGCACCCTCAATGGCACAAAAATTTCCCCCGATTCCTCAAACCCTGAACGCCAAGACTACGCTGATGTTGTCCTGATTAACCGCCTGCGTTCTGCCCTTGAAACCATTAATCCCCAAATTCCCGCCGACGCAATAGAAGAAGCGATTCGCAAACTTACACGCACCGACACACCGAACTTATTTGAAAATAACCGCCGCTTCCATAAATTGCTCACAGATGGCGTAAACGTTGAATACCAAACCTCAGAAAGAATTGTCTACGAGCAAATTCAATTAATTGACTTCACCAACCCAGAGAATAACGACTGGTTAGTAGTTAATCAATTCACCGTTATTGAAAATAAAAAAGACCGCCGTCCTGATGTTGTCGTCTTCATCAACGGCTTACCTTTAGGGGTAATTGAACTGAAAAACCCAGGAGATGAAAACGCCACCATTAAAGGTGCATTTAACCAACTCCAAACTTACAAACAAGATATCCCTAGCTTATTTCCCTATAACGAAATTTTAGTAGTTTCAGATGGTACAGAAGCCAGAGTCGGAACTCTTACCGCTGACTGGGAACGGTTCATGCCTTGGCGGATAATTGAAGGTGATGAAATCGCACCCAGAAAAACCGCAGAACTGGAAGTTTTAATTAAAGGTATCTTTGCCAAAAATCGCTTCCTTGATTTAGTCAAACACTTCATTGTTTTTGAAGTAGACGGTAGCGATATTACCAAAAAAATGGCAGGTTACCACCAATTTCATGCAGTCAATAAAGCCATTGAACGCACAGTGACAGCCACATCCCCAGCAGGTGATAAACGTGTGGGTGTGGTGTGGCACACCCAAGGTAGTGGTAAGAGTTTAACAATGGCATTCTACGCCGGAAAAATCATTCAGCATCCAGCAATGGCTAACCCAACTTTGGTTGTTCTCACAGACCGGAACGATTTAGACGACCAACTTTTTAACACCTTTGCAGACTGTTCAGATTTACTGCGCCAGAACCCAACTCAAGCTGAAAACCGGGAACATTTAACAGAACTTTTGCAAGTTCCATCTGGTGGCGTTGTCTTTACCACCATTCAAAAATTCGCACCAGAACCAAAACAGCAATACCCCAAATTATCCGACCGTCGCAACATTGTTGTGATTGCAGATGAAGCTCACCGCAGCCAATATGGATTAGAAGCGCGAGTAGTTACCAGTCGAGATGAAAGTGACAGTTATCTTGCTTATGGGTTTGCTAAACACTTGCGGGATGCCTTACCAAATGCCTCATTTATTGGCTTTACTGGCACACCCATAGAATCAACTGATATTAATACACCAGCAGTATTTGGTGATTATATTGATATTTACGATATTCAAAGAGCCGTTGAAGATGAAGCCACCGTCCGCATTTACTATGAAGGACGCATGGCGAAACTGGAATTAGCAGAATCAGAACGTCCCCGAATTGACCCAGAATTTGAAGAAGTCACAGAATCAGAAGAACAGTCAACCAAAGAAAAATTAAAAACCAAATGGGCAAATTTAAAAGCTTTAGTAGGTGCAGAAAAACGCATTAATTTAGTTGCCGAAGATATCGTAGAACACTTTGAACGTCGCCAAGAAATTATTGACGGTAAAGCCATGATTGTCTGCATGAGCCGTCAAATTTGTGTGGATTTGTACGATGCAATTATCAGATTACGCCCTGATTGGCATGACCCAGACGATAACAAAGGCGTTATCAAAATCATCATGACCGGTTCAGCTGCGGATGGCCCAGCATGGCAACAACATATCCGCACTAAATCCAGACGCAAAGAACTAGCCAAGCGGTTTAAAAATGAACATGACCCCATGAAGCTGGCAATTGTGCGGGATATGTGGCTCACAGGATTTGATGCCCCATGTCTGCACACTATATATATTGATAAACCAATGCGGGGTCATGGGTTAATGCAAGCGATCGCCAGAGTTAACCGCGTCTTCAAAGACAAGCCAGGGGGTTTGGTTGTTGATTACCTGGGCATAGCCGAACAACTCAGGGAAGCTTTGAGAGATTACACAGCTGACAATCAAGCGCAAACTGGCGTTCCCCAAGAACAAGCCGTTGCCCTGATGTTGACAAAATACGAAACCGTAACCGCACTGTTGGGCTAAGGCTAGAGAAGGTGTCATCTTGTGCCAAGTGCTTTAACACATTGATATGACTGGTTTTTAGGTTTTTAACCTCTAAATATATAAAAGTTTACATTGTTCCTCTTTTCAATAGTGTCGGAACATTTCTATAACTTTGGTTTTGAATTTCGGAATTTCAAGCACTAAAACGAGTGCGAAAAGGATAAAGTTCCGACTCCGAAATTAATTTGGAACTTTCTAACGGGATATGGCACAAGGTGACACTTTCTCTAGCATTAAGCCCTGTTAGAGGGTTTTGATTATCAGTTGTTTTTCACTGGTACAGCCAGCCAGCGCGTCTCCCTTATCCCGGCAGCAATGGATTATATTCTGGGGTTGGAAGATGGACAACAACGGTTTATCCAGGCTGTAAACGAATTAGCCAAAGCCTTTGCATTGTGTAGTTCCAGTGATGAGGCGATCGCAATTCGGGATGAGGTGGGTTTATTCCAAGCCATCCGCGCTGCGTTCCTTAAACACACTACAGCTGGTGGTAACAGCCCAGAAGATTTAGATACTGCGATTCGCCAGATTGTCTCTAACGCCGTCGCCAGTGATGAGGTAGTGGATATTTTCGCCGCCGCCGGGATGCAAAATCCTGATATCTCCATCCTCTCTGATGAATTTTTAGCAGATGTGCGCCTACTTCCCCAGCGTCACTTGGCTTTAGAACTGCTACAAAAATTAATTAATGACGAACTTAAAAGTCGTTCGCGCCGCAACTTAGTACAGTCCCGTTCCTTTGCCCAGATGCTAGAGCAGACAATTCAACGTTACAAAAACCGCGCCATTGAAACTGCCCAGGTGATGAGCGAATTGATTGAACTGGCCAAAGAAATTCGGGAAGCCTACAAGCGCGGTGAGAACTTGGGACTAACTGATGATGAGTTAGCGTTTTATGATGCCTTGGATTTAAATGATACTTCGGTGCAGGCATTAGGGGATAAAATACTTCAGGCGATCGCCCGTGACTTAGTGCAAACTATCCGCAGCAACGTCACCATTGACTGGACTGTGAAAGAAAGTGTCAAAGCGAACCTGCGAAGGTTAGTCAAGCGTCTGCTGCGGAAATATGGTTATCCACCAGACAAGCAGGAGAAGGCGACGGTGACGGTGCTGCAACAGGCAGAGTTATTGTGTAGAGATTGGGCTGCGTGAGGTTTGATGGAGATGGCTATCAACTATTTTCTGTACAAAAATACTACCAGTGTTCTCTTATTGACACTTTCAAAAGAGTGATGTTATGCTTAATTTTACTTAGGTTAATTAGTAATAATTCTCTTAAGTAAAGAGTATCTAAATTACTCTTAAAGCCCACAAATCCATAGTTTTTTGAGTTGTTTATCGAGGTTCAAGTAAGCGATGACATAGTTTTTCTTCCCCATGTTTTAGAACATCACAATCCTGGCTAGACACAGGATAGGTGTGTCTAAACGTAAGTAAGGGGGAAGTAAACATGGGAAATCGTAGCGGACTCAAAAAACAGGGGAAAGCTAAAAATTTGAGAAAAGTTAATAATAGCCCTCGTGTATCTTGCACCTCGTCTAAGATATCGGAACAAACCGATGGATGGCGTGTAGAGTATAGTGATAAATTTGGAGAGTGGTGGGATACTTTGAGCGAGGAGGAACAAATTGACGTGGATGCTGTCGTCGGTTTACTTGAAAAATTTGGGCCGACACTTCCATTCCCATACAGTTCCAAAATCAACGGTTCTAGGTACTCTCATTTGCGAGAACTGCGTGTTCAGCACGCAGGTTGCCCGTATCGTATTCTTTATGCTTTTGATCACAAGCGTACTGCCATTCTCCTTGTCGGTGGAGATAAAACAGGAGATGATAGATGGTATACCACCAATATTCCTATCGCTGAGGCGCAGTATGAAACTCATCTGCGTACTCTAAAAAGGGAGGTGGGGAAAAATGGCTAAGTCTTTTAAAAGACTAAGAGCAAAAATGTCAGAAGAAGCTCGCGCTAAAGCCAAGCAGAAAACACAGGAGCTTCTAAAAGAAATACTTCTTACAGAAGCAGCGCGGGCTGCTTCTGAGACGAATCAGAATTCAGAAGGTAGACCACCACCAGAGTCATCAGAGTAGTTTATCCTGCTCTAACGAAATGAAAGAACCATGCCTTGAAATTAGTTCTTCTGCTAATCTCATCATGGAAAAAGGTTTGTATAAGGTTGTTGTGAGATGTCGTCATATTCCTATGTACCGACTTTTCAGCAACGGATGATTTTACCTATCATGGAAATTCTGTTTGAGTATAGTAAGCAGATAGAAAGCATGGATATATTGAGTGTAATTACAGAACTCACAGTAGTTAAAAAAAAGTGTGGACAAATGGCGCAAAGAAAAAATGAATATTAAAACTAAAGCCTTATAACTATGGCTAAAATTTTAATTAATAAGTTCAAAATTATATAACCCTGCAATAAATACCTGCCCATTGTCTCAAAAAGGATACCTTGGGTCATCTGGGTGTAATTCTCCTTCGGCAACCATAGCTGCGTAGACCCCAAAGTTACCAAACTCCCTTGCTTCTGCTTCTAGTAGTTCTTGCTCGATCCGTTTTGCTTCTTCTGCTTCTTTGTGGCGGCGTTCTTTCTCTACTTGTACATCTTCAGGATAGAAATGACGGTAACTGCTTTCGTCACCATCAGAAGAAATAACTTCTTGTTTAAATTTGGGTAGGTTTTCTAACTTAGTATCTACTAAATATTTATCATGCTCAGTTAGCCCTATTGTTAAAATATCTGTAAAAATGTTTTTTGGAGATTCCGGAAGAAGAAATCTAGTGTTTTTGACTATAGTTATTGCTTGAAACGCTTCCCATAGATTATTAACTGCGGATAAAAGAGCAAATAAATTAGAAGTTATTCTGCGAAATATAACACCTTTATCTACTAAATTATAATGGCTTTCATCCTCATTTACTGAAGTGATAATAGCATTGTAATAGCCTTTAATTTCCTTGATCAACTTTTCAGAAAGTATACACCAGGTGTTTTTCTCACTTAGTAAATCTCCATTTTCAGGACGACTACTATTATCTTCTTTTAGTTCTGAAAGAAAACGATAACAGCGTTCTTTTAAACTATGTGCTTTAGTAGTATCAAAATAATTTCTATCAATAATTAGAAACTCATCTCCAAAAGACGCATCATCCTCAAAAAGGATAACGAAATTTCTCCAGTATTGTACATACAGGCATTTATAACGATCAACATCAGTATCAGTCTTAGGTCTATAATTAGTATAATAAGTGCCTTGTTCAATAATTTCTTGTTTCTCAAATGCGTAATTTGCATTAAGAAAATCGAGCTTTTTAGCAATTTTGTTTTCCTTATTCATAACTAGCTAAAAAAAGATAGTATTAGTAAAATCTTCAGTTAGATGGATGAAATTAGGCTACAGAAAAATTACGGAAAGTTGTAGATATTTCCCAAAATAAGTATCATGGTTAACCGCATCATCAACAGTTCAATAAACAAACTGGAATCTATTGCCAGTTCCAAACTATTAATCCAACCCGTCCATTAATAGCTCAGACATCTCCAGTTGATCACGGTTGCGATTGTCATCGTAAATCTGAAGTGTGTTCAATTTAGCGTGTCTACTAAGTTTCTGGGCTTTCCGCACATTGCCATCAGTCTTTTCCAGTACAGCTGTAATAGCACTGTGGCGGCAACGGTGCGGACTCATGTGCTTTTCAACACCAGCACGTTTAAACAATCGCTTGACTATTTTATAAATGCCATCCCCGGTTAACCTGTGACCTTCTGCATAAAAATCCACCGACGTAAACAACGGGCGGGACGAGGACATATCACCACCACGAGATATCAGCCAGTCAGTAATAGCTGTCACAGTGACTTTTGGCAGGTTGATTGTCACTCGTACTTGCTTGCCCTTACCCAAAATTGATAGCGTCCCCTTAGATCCGTCAAAATGTCTCAAGTCCAAGGTGCTAATCTCATTTCTCCTCAAAGCATTGCCCCACAACAGCAGCAACAAAGCATAGTCCCGCTTCCCTGCCAACGTCGAGCGATCGCACCCCTTAATAACAGTTAAAAATTCTTCTTCAGTGACACCGCTAGTATCGCGGTAAGCCTGCACTGGGATACTGTCCACATCCACAGCATAGCTGCAAACTCCCAGCTTTCGCCCATAGGCAACCAAAGACTTGATTGCAGCCAGTCGCCTATTAATAGTGTTAGGCGACAAACCAGCTTCATTCAACTTAGCTCTATATTTAGTCACTACCAGCGTTGCTTTGTGACCTTCCAGGTGTAAAAACTCCAAGATAGAATCGCGGTTAGGACGCTGACCCGTCATGCGAGTAAAAAAATCCGTGATGTCTTTGCGGTAAGCCTTACGAGTCCCCTCACTGTTTTTAGACTTAAGCAGTTCCTCCAACACATCGGGGTCAGAGTCAATTACCGAGGCAAAGTATGCCTCAATTTTGGCACTGAGGGCATTTTCTAATTTTTGGACTACAACTAACTCAACGGATTCTGTGTCTTTGCTCATTGACTCCACCCAAACAGCGGTATCGGGAATGGTTCTTTCCAATACTGATGTATATTATGCAGCTGTTGGGGGTCACAGTGTTGGAATTTTATTCCTCTTGCATCTGATCAAATTGTCTATACTTGCTTCTATACCCCTGGTAGATAAATCGTTGCTATCAGTGTTGATATCAACTGTAGGCTACAGCTTCCGCTGAACTTGCAGCCTTCATTCAATCAACGAAAAAATAGGGGTTTGAAGCTTCTCCAGTCTGGTGTGTTTCCTTCTGTTTTTGTCGGTGGAAAGATAAGATTGCCGCGACTGGAACCATAATATTGCCACAACGGAGGCTGTAATACTCATTATTTTTGTCACTTAAGGGATAAAGTGGCCGCTTTAAAATCCTGGAATGCTTATTTTTGCGTTGTCCTATTTTCACCATACTTTACAGCGATCGCACTCAATTGTTTCAAATCCGCTTCTATCATAGGTTCTGTTCTGCGGCCACTTTATGCTTTAAAAACGGCCACATTATCCTTTAAGTGACAGTAAAAACGGCAATATTATCCTTCCACCGACAGTTTTAGGCAAAGTTAACTATATCGTCTCTAATGGCAGCTTCACTAGTTCCGCGCCAATTTTATATAAGCTTATAAACTTTGTAATGTAAATAGTATTTAGTATAATAAAAGAGATTTATACTCTTAGCATTTGTGTGAAAAATAAAATTATTTTGGAGAAGAAAAGATGATTACATCTTTATCGACTGAAGATAATCTTCAGCTCACAAATTCAATTCAGCAATCTAGTTTAATTTTAAGTAATAAAATTAAAAATTTAGTTGAGAATTTAAATAAAATATTAAATTATAATAATACCAACATTATCATACATGAAATAAAGGAGTGTACAGATTTTATCAGGGAGTTTAACTTAAAATATGAAGATCCAGAAAAGCCATTAGAGAAAATAAAATTAATACGTGATTTCCGCAATAATCTTAAAAATTTCATCATAAAGCGTCAAGAGTATACAACAGATGAAGTCGTAGGAGAACTTATCAATGAAAGTCTTGCCAATCTTACAGCTTTAGAAAAAAGTTTAAAAGAAGCAGAACATTTACAAATTACAATAGCATACTTAGAAGCTATTAAGAACTCAGTTGATGACAAACTAAGTTGGCTGCAAAACTTATATTCTTCAATGCTTTATATCTTGGAGATATTAGAGGATGAAGATATTATTTTAATACCAAAAAGTGTACTCAAAACCATTGAGAATACTTCTGAATATCTGTCTTCTAATAAAGGTTTGAGGGATTACATAAAAACGTCAAAGAGTGATGAAAATCAAGAGAAAATAAGAACTTATATTAATAGTATTAGACATGTGGCAAAAGCAACTTTATGGGAATTACAAAAACTAAAACAAGAGCAGCCTAATTTACAATCATTATTAAATTTTATTCAATCTTCCCCTGAATGGAAAGGAGATGATTTTGAAGAATGTTTAGATTTTATCAATGAAGAAAGAAGAAAGTGAGGAGTCAGTGTATTTATTAGATACAAATCATTGTAGTTTTATAATTATTCAAAAAGACACAGACGTAATAAATAAATTAGCATCGCTACCGAAAGATACCATAATAGCTATTAACAGTATCATATATGGTGAGTTAATTTTAATGGCTGAAAAATCAACTAATAAAAAAGAAAATACAGATTTAATAGAGTCCTTTGCTAAAAATTTAATTATACATCCAATAGATCAAGATACGTCTAAAATTTATGGTCAGTTCCATGCTGAAATTATTGATAAATTTGCACCAAAAGACAAGAATAGTAGAAGAAAATTCAACATAAAAGATATAGGAATATATCCCAACGATTTATGGATAGCCTGTACAGCCATTCAGCACAATCTAACTATAGTATCTGAAGATAGTGATTTTAAAAAAATGAGTACCGTAAGAAGTCTAAAGTTAGAATGTTGGAAATCTAAAGTAGGTTCAATTGTTTAATATAATATTTATTATTTGATTTTTTAATAAAAATGCTGACATTAATGGTTCTTCAGTACATAGTATGCTTAACTAATACTTAAAGTGTCAATTTAATAAACACCTAATGCGAAAATTGTCAAAGTTTCTAAGCTTCCGCCGCACTTGCTTGAGGCAGATGCACAGGTCAGGGACGCCTTTGTATAGCAGAGGAGATGATTCGGCGTTTGCATTCCTCATTAGAATTATACGAAAATTAGGTTTTGACCCTTGCTGTACAAGGCTTTGATGCTCATTTGCGGATATGTCTATTAGGGATTCCAGCTGAGGTGTTGATTCAACCATACTCTCTAATGAAAAATTCAGCTAAGAGTATTAGGCGAACTGCGAGATAAAGGCAGATGCTCCAGAATTAGTACCTAAATTACTAACTCTCCTGGCTTTGCCTCAATTACTTTATCAATTGCTCTACAAGTATTGAGCAGATAAATTTTTTAAAGACTTAGAATATAGTAGTATCGATCAATAAGTCTTTCTTCAGGTGTGTCATCTCCGATTGATATTTTCTCTAAATCTGACTTATCCCAAAAAACTAATTTGATATTTCGCAGATGTTGATCTCTAATTGCTTTTTCAGCATCTCGACTTAAATTGTTAGTGGTCACTATCAGACCCCAATTTCCCGGTGGGATTTTACTTGCTAACTTAAATACAACTTCAGAGCCAACAGATTTAGCTTCATTTTTGCATTCCACAAATATAGCTCCACTAAGTCCTGTATTAAGTAATACTAGACTCTGGTTACTTACAATAAGATCAATTTCATCTGTCTTCCTACGTTTACTTTCATACTGAACTTTCAAGCCAGGTATTTTCTCAAGAATTATTTTTGTCAACTTTTCTAATGTTTCTTTTTTTTGTTTGTTAGTTTTGGCATGTTTAGCTGCTTCTAGTTGTAACTGGACTTTATATAACCATACTTGTTTTAGAGGTTCCTGTAAGTTAAGAGCATCTAGATATATTGGATCTAGATGAATATTTTGAAAATCTGCGCCTTTAAAGCTGGCTCCCTCAATGCATGTACGGTACTGCTCCGCATTGCCTAAGCCGGGAAATACTATGAGCATAGGTTGACCTATATAGGCATCCTGCAAATTTGCTTGATTAAAATTAGAGTTAGTCAAATCAGCTGCTAATAAATCTGAACTTTTGATGCTCGCTTTGTAAAAGATGCAGTTGGTTAATTTTGCATGGGTTGCTATAACGTGATCTAAATTTGCTTCTATAAAATTACAACCTTCAAAAACTGCCATTTGCATAAAAGCATGGCTAAGATTAGTCTGATCAAATGAGCATTGATAAGCTGTAAATCCTCTTAAGAATGCACCTTGTAGATTTAAATTTGAAAGATCCATACCTGCAATAACTACTCCCTCAAAATGACCTCCTGATAGATACTCTTCGATAAATTTATCTCTTGTTTTAGGTAAGTTACTATGCCAGTAGCACAGTCCTCCTTGACTAGGAATGCCAGGACGATGGCAGAAATTGCCAAATTTCCCATTATATCTACATTCTCCAGGCTCTGGTAATGCTATGTCCATTTTTGCAGGCATCTTTAAAACTTAACCTTCTAGCATGACTATAACCGAGATAAAGTAACTGCAATTTGATGTTATAGCCACGACCGGGCAACAGGAGTGAGCAGCACTGGCACTTAAAACCCTTGCAGGCAAGCAGTTTTAATTGCAACACTATAAGCGTTTGGCACGGTAGGACTAATTAAGACTAAATGTTTAAATCACATCTGATGTCATGCCTAAATTAGGTCAACATAAATGCATCAAGCTCATCTATATCGTGAATAATATCGTCATCAGTAACGCCGTATGCTTCAGCTAATTTAATGCTTGCTTGCAGTCTTAATTCAAAATTTAAATTAAAATCAAAAGCCGTAGAGGCCAAGTTGCCCAGTCTTTCATACGTAGCAACAAGATTAGCAACAGTAGCCTTGTAAGCCTGGTCAATTTGAGAAAGAAACTTTTGGTAATGTTGCTCTACTCGCTTGGCAAGTTGCGCGTCTATTCCTAACAACTCCTTACATAAGTCAGAAACCATACGACCGCCAATTGTACCAATCACTGCCCCAACAACAGGAATTGGAATCAAGGCTTGCCCAATGGCTACTCCAGTAGCAGCCATCGCTGAATCAGCGCAAGCGAATATACTTAACTCAACAAATTGTTCTTCAGTAATTTCTCCTCGATTCAAACTACCAATCAAACTAGCAATTTCCATGCCTGCACTAACGAATGCACCTGCCAAGGGGGCAGACATTTGAGCAAAATTGGTTAACCCATAAATTGCCGTTGCCGATATACTACTAAGCGCAGCACCAGTAGCCGTATCTAACCCAATTTCTTTCCAATCTTCAAGTGTTAACTCACCCTTAAAGACGTTTTTGCCTTCCTTATATTTAACGTAAAGCTTTGTAGCAAACCGAATGCTACCTCCAATAACTGCACCTCTAACAGCAACACGACCAAAATCAGCAAAGTTAGGTTGAGCATCGGCGTGTATTCTGTCTTTAATTTGTTCGTTATCTCTCTTCAATTGTTGCTCATGACGGTCGAGCGTGTCGTCAACTTTTCCTATTTGTACATCCGCATAGTTAGATGAGGCAGGCCTAACGGTGTGACTAAAAGGACGACCGGATAACTGCTCTATCTCTTGAGCTTTTTCTTGTATCTTTTGAGCAGTGCGGCTTGTGATTCCCTCTACATGCTCGCCCTTCAAAATTTTTTGGATAATTTCATACTGGTCTTTAGGAATATGATAATACGACTCGTCTCTTCCAAAATTTTTGTATTTATTCATGTGGTCGAGAACGTGGTCAAGAGTATTTCCAGTACCGTTGATAAATTTAGACTGTACCTGAACCCCATCAATTAAATAATCTTCCGGTGCTGTTCTACCAACTCCCTCAAATGTGGCGCGAGGTGTAGTGGAATTCAATAGCGATTTAGCATTACGTATACCAACCTCTACTTGCTCGGCAATTTCACCATGCTTTGTGCTTGCATTACCCAAGATTTTCTCAGGACTATCTAAAAAATTACGGACTTTATCAACCTCTTGAACTGCTGCAAAAAAGGCACGGTCTTGTTTACTAAATTCTGCTGCTAGTTGTTCTGCATGGCGTAAATTGTCTTCTGCTACCATTGCCGCAACAAATTGAGTTGTCTGATGCCTATTTTCTAAATTCTCCATACATAAAAACTCGCATTGTTTTTAAATTCGTAAAGAATAATGTCGTACTTTAACTGAATGCGAGTTCGATAAAGTCCTGAAATATTTATATTTTTGCACTGTTTTGCTAGCTGTGTCCCAGATTACTTCATCAGCAAAATTGACTCATCAAACTCGCGTTTAATTTCAAATATATTTCTATATCTTGAGGTCTACTGTTTTTTTGAGTGACTCACTTAGGGCTTGGATAGAATTAATTAAAGTCCCCAATCTTGCTTTCAAAGGCTGGCTAAATTTGTGGTAATCTTTAGGCGCATTTTGTTGGAAGTATTCTACTTCGTTTGAAATCAGGTCAGCTAGTTTGACAGTTTGCTCCTCAAGAAGATAAACTTCTGTCCTTTTAGCATCAACTTTAGGTGTCAAACCTTCAATTTCAAAAGCACGCTTATTGGCTTCTTCACCAATTTTTTTATTCTCCTTACTTAAGAACATACCGCTACCAATCAAAGCTGCACCGCCAATAGTCCAACCAATAGGACCAGCCATTGCTAGTAATACATTTCCAGCCGCCATACCTCCACCTCCCGCAGCAACAGCTCCACCTCCTAACCAGGCTAAAGCAGCATTAGTAGCTGCTGCACCAGAAAGAGAAGAAATTACAGCACCTGTTGATGCTGTTCCAAAAGTAGTTGCAAATGCCATTGCAGCAGCAGGGCCAAAACAAGCAACTCCCGCTCCAGCCATCACTCCTGCTCCAGCAGTAGACCCTACTACGTTTGTGTTGGGTTCTGCATAAATTAGCTCCCAATCTTTACCTGTAATTTCTTGAAGCTGAAATTTCAATTCAGTAACGACTTTGCTAAATTCTTTTGGCGAATTTGTCAAGGTGTTAATATAACTTTCACATAGTTTGATAATTTCTACTCCACGCTTTACTCGCGTTTGATAAAGAGTTTCAGCAGCATTTTGTAAACGCTGACAGGCTTTTTCATATTTCTCTACTGCACGGCGGAGTCTTTCTTGAGCTTCTTTTCTATATGTATTGTTAAGCATTGAACTAAAAATATCTAAAGTTAAACAATTGCACCTTAAGCTACTGCCTACAATGTATTAAAAATATGATTTAAAGCATAATTGTATAAATACTTATTTTTTGAATCTCAGTATTTTTATGGCTTGAGAAGCAACTTCACATTTTGTGTATTTATATACAATAAAAAATCAGTTTTAACTGCTAGTTAAAACTGATTTTTAACAAAAATATGAACTAGCGAAATTTTTTTAGTAAGGTATATGAAGTTAAGATGAAGTAGTTCCAAACTTGAGCCAAGAAATTTTATCGTTTGAAGTAAAAAGGCAATCGGATGTACACACAAGATTGTAGTGGTTAGCTAAATCAGATAAATGTTGCCGTCATCATCAAGACCAGCTAGTTCTGCCTTAACCAGTTCTGCAAAAAGCTCACGAATCATTGCAGCATCCGCATCTTTAATCACTCCGTTTTTATTGACGGTGTTCACGCTCATTGGCTTGTCCTTGGTTGCTTCCTTCCTTCCTAGATAATCAAACAGCTTTTGAGCGTTTTCACTAATCTGTGGTTTCTGAGGTTCATCTGGCTGGACTGTTGCGTCAATCTCAAATTCCAGCGCCTTACGGTTAGATGCTTGCTTTAGCTGCTGCTGGATTGCTTCAATTTCAGCATCTACATCTTCTGCACTGACAGGGATATAAAGAGTTTCGCGGAATCTATCAATTGCATCCGCCATTTCAATGGCTTTCATCGCCTCGTAGGCTTCCCCACCTAGTTTTAGATCAGTAGCTCGTTCCTGAGTTAAAGATTGCAGTTGGGCAGTCTTGTTAATCGCCTCCACAGTCTCGTTATACTCGCTGATTGAAGCCATTTCTTTGGCTGCGTACCCAGCCAAAGGGAAAGCAGCACAGGCTATTGTTATACCTAAAATTTTTGTTAGAGCTTCGTTAAAGTAAACTTTTGTTGGCTGCAACCTTGGTTGAGAGGGATTTTCAATTGTGTAGGCTCTATTTTGGCAAGTGGTAATACCAAAATAATCTTCACAAATGCGATACTCACGCCAATCCTTTAAATAGCCTGGTATTGCTAGCCCCAGACTCACTAAACCCACAGTAAAACTGCCAAGGGCTAATTCCTTATAGCTAATTCTTAACGTAGTTTCAGCCACAGCACATACCCCCCTCCAACAATAATTAATGCGATCGCTCCAACAACAACGGCTGACACGGTATCTCTGTAGAGCCAAACCAAATTCCAAAAGCCAAACAGTGAACAGAAGACAGCCGCAATACGCAGTAAGCTAGCCGTTTTGTTGTGAGGGATATTACTAACAAAATAGGTAATGGTCAGTATAAAAGCGATTGGGTAAATCAAAAGCAACTTGGGGGCTATTTGGACTACAAAAGCAACTGCAACACCTGCGCTCATCCATGAGAGAAATTCAGCCCAATTGCTTAAGTGAATGTAAAACTTAGTGCCTTTACCACTTGGTTTTGGCTCAAAACTGGATTGCATACAGTCTTAAGGGGCGTTACCGCCCCATTCCTCCTAATTATTTGTCAGATTTCAAATGCCCATAACGGATATACTCAGCGTCTTTCTGCCGTTTGATGCCAACAGATGCCAACAACTCTTGGCGAGTCTGTTGCAACTGTGCGGTTGCTGCTTGCCGTTTCTCTCCAGCTTGTTTCTGATTTTCAATTAGTTGCAAACTGGTTTTGAGCTTGCCTTCTCCCAGTTGCCCCATAAGTTCATACTTTGCATCCAGGGCTTTGACCTTGCGGTCAACTTTCCCGGTTAACGACTGAGCATGTTTGTTGTAATCAGCAAGCGCCAGGAATGCGTCAGCAGTGGACTTGTCGATCCGCTTTTTGCCTTCAACAACTATGTTTGTACTGGCAGCGTAAAACTCAGCTAGTTTAACCTGTCCAGCCATCAGGGTTGCCGTGTGCTTTAACATTTGGGCTAAGGCTTTGGTGTTTAACCGGGCTACTTCTGCAACCTTGCCCACAGCAACAACTTTATCCTTAAACTTCGGGTCAGCCAAATTGATGTCGCTTAATTGCAGCCCGTAGGACTGATAAAGCCCTTGCAGCATTGAAATAGCTTGAGGTAGTGCAGCCTGTTTACCCATTTGTGCGGCATTGGTGGAGAAATCACCCTTACCACCTTTGACAACAGACATTTGCGATTGGTTAGTAGTGGTCAACTTGTTGAATTCCATTTGTTTGTTTGAGGTGTATTTGTGTAATTGATGACACGACACGATAAGTTGTAATAAACAGAAGTCCAGTGAAAAGAAGAAGTACAAGAGCCATCCAAGCCTCTAATAAACCTGAACTGCTTGACTCTTCCTCCCTATAAGTTGTTGTGGTGGAGGTCGCGCCATCCGCGTTAGTATCAGTAACTTCAGTGCGGATAATGACACGTTTAGTCATTGGGTATTAGTCGTTAGATTTCCGTTAGCCAAGCTTCTGGCTCATGTTCATCAACAAACGAAGTTCCTTGAGTTGCTAGAGCGTACAGTTCTTGTTCTGTGCTGTCTAAGTATTCAGTAAAGGCTGGGTCAGATTCATCACTAGCCCATGCGCCTACTTCACTTAATCTCTTAAATGTCGTCTCCACTTGATCACGAGTAAACGCATCATCGATTAATGCGATCGCCTTGGAGTTACCTTGAGCAATATCCCACAGAATTTTGTGGTTCACCCACTGGCTATAGTTGGCTAACAATTGACCGTGTGCTAGTGGGTAAAGAGTGTCATCAATGTCTGTGAAATAACTGTAGGGGTCAAAATCTACCTCTACCCACTCCCCAGCTACTTTTGAATACAGTTTGAAATCAGTTGAAAACTCTCTTAATTCGTCCTCACCCACAAGCAAACCTCTAACAAAATCGTCAAACTCAGAGCGGTCGTCAAAGTAGTGGGTTCTATCTTCATCACCCGCAATGGTGATAGCCAAAGGGGCTGGATGCTTAATTTTTGGCATGGTGTAAAATCCTTATGTATCTATGTTTTTCGGCTTAGATGCATTGTCCAAGGCGATCACTGATTTTCGTGGCTGATTTATCGAGCGATCGCTCTACCCTCAAAACAGACTTTGCTGAATCGCTACATCTGTCATGGTGCAGAAATGCTGTCTATACAAACTAGGTACTTCATAAACCTGACGTAGAACCTTGTCCCTGTTGAGTTTTAGGTCTGCCGTCTTTCTCTGTGCTGGCAGAGGTCGAAAAAAATACTGAGTATGTTTGATACTGTCGCTGCTGTACAAATAACGGTACAGAACGCCATCAATACTGTAGGTTTTGCTCATTGTAAGCAGCGTCACGCAATGAACAAGCTGTAAATCATTCATCTTGTTCACCTCCAGAAGCACACACACCAACCACACCTGCACCAATTGCAACGCTGATACTACAGATAGCCAGTCCAGAAAATACTTTGGCTTGGTTGCTCCAAATGGGTTGGTAATCTTCACCTCTGCTCTGCTGCACTCTATCTAAGCCGTAGCAGAACACTGTACCTAGACCACACAACACAATCCCTATGAAACTTGCTTTTAGAGTGTGTACGGAAGCTTCCAGGACTAGCGAACGCAACCTATTTTTGATGGATGGTCGCTTGGGTTTAGGCTGGGGGATGTAATCACAAGGTTGATTCTCAGACAGTACCGCCTCAATATGGCGAATCGCATACTGGAGCTTTCCTGTGTTGGGGAATCTTAAGTATTCATCTGACACAGCCAATTCAATAAGCCAATCGCGGCAGATTTCTAATCGGTCTAATTGGTCAGTTGTCAGCATAGGTTTAGTTTCCTTGCTAGGTAACTCAGATAGTGATTCAAGGCTGTATGGATTAAAAATCATCTTTTTTCTTGTTTGTAGTTTGAGAAAACTTTCTCGATTCGCTTCTGACCACGCGCCTCAGCAACCGCTTTTTCAATCACCTTGCGTAGCCACCAGCTAGGCTCAATATTGTTTGCGTCCGCGATTGATTTGACTTCGTTGACGAGCGCTCGTGGTACGTTGAAGTTTAATCTAGGCGGCTTGTTGGTCATTTGCATTGTCCTTGTCCTCAATTGTGATTATTTGTAGTTGTGTTTGTTGTGCGTCTTGTTTTGGCGCTAAGAAATGTTCGTAAACACCCATAACGCCCAAGATTTCTATGTTTTCTTGAGGAAAATGTAGATTAGCCTCAATTCCTCCAGATTCAATGATTCTTTTTTTGATGATTTCTCTGACAGCTTCAATCTTGAATCCACCACCGCAGAACACAACGGGGTACTTTCTGGAAATCAGGCTTAATCGCTCTACTGCTTTGCCAGCTATGGTGTCTCTTAGCCAAGTATTGATGGCTTTTTGAATAGCAGTACCTACAGGGTTATTTTCTAAGTCCGTAGCAAGGCAGGAATTGTTAACCCACTTGCTTGCTTCCAGAATGACTGACGCTTGAGACTTTGCAACACCCTTACTGGAATCAGTATTGGATAAAGCATCAAACACCTCATTCTTGAGAGCTTGTATTCCGCCGCCGCCATGTAAGCTATCAGGCGAACTTTTTTGAGGATTCTTGCCCAGAAGCGAGTATTCAGCAATCTGGAATGTACCAGCACCTAAGTCTGCTACATACAACGTCGTAGCATCAGCAAAGCGGTTCTTACCAGCAAAGACTGCACCGTAACCCTCTGGATAACCATGCTGATTATTAGTAAAATTCAGGCGATATTTGACCCCATCTTTAACAATGTACTTGCAGGTTTTTAATTCTCGCTTCAACTCGGCCGGATGAGCAATTGACAGAGTTGTTAAGTTAATTGTCAGAGTGCGATTCTTTTCGCCCTTGCCCGTTGAAAGTTCATCCAGTCTTTGAATACAGGAGATTACACCACACAATAAGATGTGGAAGTTAGCTATCTTACTGTCGTTCTTGTCCTCGGCGATGATTGTAGGGCTGTCATGAGCCAGTGCGCGATCGCCTACAATCCAATGCTCTACTACCTTGGTTTTTACCTTTTTGGGCTTACCTTTATTGTTTAAAACTGGCTTGCCGTCTTTGATTTCATCGGTCGCAATCTCTTTGATAAGGGTGAAGCCGCCACGCTCGTACTCTGGATGATGGTCTAGCTGTTTGATAATGGATGACAACTTAATAAACATTGGTTCGATGCCATCGCGCCAAACAACACTTTTACAAGAGCTTCTAGCCAAGTCGCCAATCAAAAAGAAAGGGTCATAACTTGCCTGCCGCTTAGTTTTGTCTGTACTGACAACATTGTCCCCTTCAAAATCAGGCAGTTCTGAGGTATGAAGTAAAACATCTTCAGATGTTGTGTCGGCTGAGATTTCAGTTTTTTTAGTTTGAGGTCTAGCCATTTTTAGTTATGGAGTAGGAGTTACAAGTGAGTTGTTATCGACATTGGCACATAGCATTACTTACGTAGATTAGTCATATTTAGTACTTGCTAATATCTGTTATCAAACATCTCTAAAATTGCTTTCAAGCCTTCCGGGTGACTGGTTAATTTTCAAAAATACTAGGAGTTTTTGCACCCGGAAGTTTTTACCCGGAAACACCCGGAAGCCCTATCTACTCCGCCCGGAACTCTACCCGGAGACTCAAACCTACAAGGGAGACTACCCGGAAGGGTTTCCGGGCATTTCCGGGCGGAGTAGATAGGGTATAATCAGCGACTAGTACTAAATGCTTAAGATCAAAAATACTAGACCAGTGTCGATAACAACTCGTTTTAAATGGAGGAACTCAGGGCAATAGCTTCAAGGACTAACTGAGAAATCTTAAGTATTTTCTCTTGTCTATCTGTCCTTCTTGATGCATACCCGGTGCTGTGAGTTGCTTCCGCTTGAATAGCGGATTCAAAAAGCTCCTCCAGAGTTTTTCGCAAAGAATCAACAATCGCTTGTTTAGATCCAGTTGACTTTGGCACAACAACTAAGGCGTTCTGTTTTTCCATTGGTTTTACTCACTCGACTAATAACAGCCTGATTAAGGCTGTTGAAAGCCGAGGGGTTTGCCCCGTCTCGAATTTGCCGCACCCAAATTGGGTGAGGATTCGTACCCCACTGATTAATCGGGGAGTAAAACGAGATATCCCAAAAAATCCTCCCCCAATTTTCAAGGACTGGCTCCGTTACATTCCCTGTGTCCCCTTTCTCCGGGCTAAGTGGTCGGTCAGCTATCAATTTTCAAGGTTCAGAGCTGCACTTCGGCCGACCAACGCACTTATTTGCGCGGTCACACAGATATGCCGTGTAAGTTAAATATCTGTTTTGCTTTGGCTCGACACTTGGCGTTAAGCTACCCGCAGGATTTACACTGATTGCGCTTGTGTCGTGTCCTCTGTGTGCTATATTAGCGAATGCTGCAACAAGTGTCAACAGCATTCATCAACAATGACTCCTTCCGTATAAAGGGGTAAACTTGAAACAATCTGTAGACAAGTGTTGAAGGTGGATGCAATTCTATGGGAGGGAAGCCAAGGCGGCCGAGAATGATGTTTAGTTGTACTGAAGAGGTAAAAGAATTGCTTGAGCAATGGGCGGAGGAGGAGGGTAGAAGCACAAGCAACGTAATTGAGCGGATCGTTAACGACGCGATCGCTGCTAAGTATGGGATAGAAATTACAAGCAAGCCCTATAAAAGACAGGCTCAAAATCCACCACAAACACCCAGCAAGAAGGAGAAGCAATGACCAAAGAAAAACCAACAGGCGATCACGTACAACAAAATAAGGAGGTAATTCGACCGTAGTTCAACATCTGCTTGGGCAATCTGGTAACGGCAGTAGCCCATCCAGTTGAGAAGTTATGATTAATACCCAAATTTTTTGGTTTCTTGCTGTGAGACCTGATTTAGCTAGTCCCAAAAAGTAAAGACTAAGCCAAGAGTGTGGAGCGGGGGTAGTCGCTGTAAAAGAAGTGCATTTTCTACGTAGCATAAACCTAGTTGTCATAAGAAATCTTTTAGCTTTTGACACTTGTTCATTAGAGTAAACCAATGAAAATTCCCCCAATGTTGCCCACTGGGCAACATTAGGTATTTATGTTTAATTCTATTAGATAAAAGTGGCTATAATTCGCTTGCTGCTTGCATTGTGGCAATTTGAAAATAATTTTTGGGAGTCAAAAAAAAGTCCATCTAAACTCACCAATAATTTTCTTTGAAAAAACAGTGGAAAAATGCTAATCTAACCACAGCATATCTGCAAAAAATTAGGTCGGTCTACGACAAAGGAGGTAAACCAACCAAAGGAGTATATTCAGATAGTAAGAATGATCAGGTGAGTCGTTAGACAACAGTTTTGGCGTTGGAAGACTTGGTCGGTCAGAAAAACACCAAATTGTTCAAAGCTAACGAAGCATCACGACTCGTCCCTGTTGGCAATATTAGCATACAGGGTCGGACATTTCATGCCTTTTTTCGAGAAATTTTAAAAAGGCATCTAGCGCTACAGTTTATCCCGACTCCAGATTTCAAGCGAAATGTAGACAACCATTAGGTATTCATTAGCCACAAAATCTGTTGGATGAATCTTACGACTAGATGCCTCGTATATGAGGATAACGTCGTGAATAATTGGATTTTTCAATTTCTAGCTGTTTTATTTGCCGTTGAACTAACGCAATTGGCTGATTTCTGTTTTCTGGACTATCTGATGTCCTAGCTCCAAGCATTACACCAGTCGTCTGGGAAGCGAGGAGAAAGCGGCGTCACACATTAAGAAATCGGCTAGTTGCCCACAAGCAGACACATGGTTAGCTATTAGGCAACCAACCATAAAAACCTATATAACAACTTCAATTTAACAACGTCTGCGTAATAGAGGCAAAGGTAGCTTAAATGAAAATGAACCATTATATGAGAATTTCAGCACGAGAAATTTCAGTTCCCTTTAATTGGGACAACTGATTTATTACTCTCAAAAGAAAATCTCTTGATGTAGCACTTGATTAAAGCAACGCTAGCTTTGTCCTAAAAAGTGGGTAGCTCCGATGGACACAAACCATCATCGGAGAGTACCAAAATGACTTTTGCCCACAACATTAATGAATACGGAACTTTTCAAAAGAGTCATCTGGAGACAGAGGGAGCGTCCGAGCGTCCGAGCGTCCGAGCAGAGGAGCAAATTCCCCTGTGCCCCTCTACAACACTCGACTCTCCTCACCTCACGGAATGGCTGTCGAGCGCTGTAGACCCTGAACTAATCCACCTCAACGTCAAATCACTGTCTGGCACTGCTGCCTACGATTATTTACTCTACAGCCCCAACATCAAGCGCCGTAACGATGGGCGATTGAGAGACGGGGACTTAATTAAGTACCGTCATATCGAGAATGGGGGCTGGTGGTGCAGTGGCGTTGACCCTTTAAACGACTATCAACAGATGGAGTGGGGATGTTTCAAGCCCAATTTCCCCAGACGAGACTTCAAGAAAATTCACAAAATTATCAAATACGAGCATCCTTATCGGGAAGAAACACGGGCTTTGTTTTTGTACGTCACGGATGCTGTTTGGGCTAAAGTCAGCTTACGCTGTGGTATTGCCGTGAGTGAAGAGGATAAACTTAACCCACGTGGTTTTTGGCATTGGGTGTGGAAAAATAATGTTCCCACCGTCCTGTGTGAAGGTGCGAAAAAAGCCGCAGCGTTATTAAGTGCTGGTTATGCTGCTATTGCCCTGGTCGGTGTAAATGCTGGTTATCGCAATCCCAAGGATGAGAATAATAAAGCGATTGGTAAGCCGTTTTTAATCCCGGATTTAGAGTTTTTTGCAACGCTAGGACGGACATTTTACATCTGTTTTGACCGCGACAACAAGCCGGAGGCAGTGCAGAGGGTACAGCAAGCGACGTACACAACAGCACGTTTGCTTATGGCTGGTGATTGTGAGGTTAAAATCATCGACCTGCCAGTAGGAGGAGAAAAGGGCGTTGATGATTTTATTGTTGCCAAGGGACGAGAAGCATTTGATGCCCTTTACAACACTGCTAAATCCCTAGAAAAATGGCAAGTTAAGCTTTACACGCTTTTAACCTATCCGCCAGCAATAGCACTCAATCAAAGATTTTTGGGTCGGGTGCTTGTACCGGAAAATGCCAAGTTGGTTGTAATTAAAGCAGCAAAAGGTACTGGCAAGACTGAGTTTTTAGCAACAGAAGTCGCTAAGGCGCACGAACGGGGACAAAAGGTTTTGGTGTTGACGCACCGCGTCCAATTAGGGGAGGCGTTATGTCATCGCTTTGGTATCGATTATGTCACAGAGTTGAAAACCTCAGAAACTGGGGGATTGTTGGGTTATGGTCTGTGTGTGGACTCGATGCGAGCGCAATCAAGTGCTAAATTTAATCCTTCGGATTGGACAAATGCTGTTGTGATTATTGATGAAGCTGACCAGGTGTTCTGGCATTTGCTTAACAGTTCTACGGAGGTTAAGCAGCATCGGGTAAATATTTTACGTAATTTTAAGCAGCTCATCCAAAATGTTTTGGGTAGTGTAAATGGTAAAGTTTACCTGTCGAGTGCTGATATTAGCGATGTTGATATTAAGTACGTGCGCTCTTTAGCTGGGTTTGAAGTTGAGCCATTTGTCATTGTTAATGAATATCAACAAAAAGCAGGAAATTGTTACGTTTATCCCGGTAGAGACCCCAGTGAGTTGGTGGCAGCGTTAATTGAGGATATTAGAAATGGGGGAGTACCGCTAATTTGTTGTAGTGGTCAAAAAGCTCAATCTCGCTGGGGGACACAAGCTCTAGAGCAGATGCTATTAAATTATTTCCCCTATAAACGCATTTTGCGAATTGATGGGGAAACTGTGCTTGACCCCACCCATGCTGCTTTTGGATGCGTGGCTCATTTAAATCAAATGTTATGTGAGTATGACATTGTAATTGTTTCCCCAAGTGTAGAAACTGGGGTATCGATTGATGTGCAGGGGCATTTTACAGGAGTATGGGGGATTGCTAGTGGTGTGCAACCTGAAAATTCAATTCGACAAATATTAGCGCGATTGCGTGAAACTGTGCCGCGTCACGTTTGGATTTCTCGCTGTGGGCTAAGTAAATCGAGAATTGGCAATGGTTCGACATCGAAGAATTCGTTGTTGTTTAGCCAGCAGGCTGCGACTCGTGCCAATATGCATTTGCTGACGGTTGTTGACCATGACTGTGATTATGATTTTGGGGGAGTTGATTGGCAATTTCAACGGGAGTCGTTAAATACTTGGGCTGCTAAGGCTTGTGTGATTAATGCTGGGATGGCACGCTACAGAGAAACAATTTTAGAGGGGCTGGCTTTGGATGGTTATTGCCTTGTCCCAATTGAAGAAACAGAAAGTGCGTCTGAAGTAGCGACTGAGGTGATGACTGTGAGCAACGGTTTATATCAAGCCGAATGTGATGGAATCAGCGTGTCGAAAACTTATTCGGATACTGAGTATGAAAAATCAAAGGAGAAACGGGCTAAGACGAAACAGGAACGTTACCGAGAGCGCAAGACGGAACTGGTGAAGCGTTATGGTGTAGAGGTGACACCAGAACTGGTGGAAAAGGACGATTCTGGTTGGTATCCACAGCTGCGGCTGTATTATTATCTTACGCTTGGTCGGGGGTTTGTGGCACAGCACGATGCCCATAGAGCCAAGGCACAGGCTGAGACTGGACAAGAGGCAGTGTGGCAACCTGATTTTAACCGGGGACAGTTATTAGCCTCGGTGCGATTGCTAGAAGAGTTGGGCGTGTCAGTCTTAGTAGAACCTGGGCGGCAGTATCGGGGGATTGACCCAGAGTTGCTGCGACTAGAAAGTTTAGCCAAACAACATAAGTATGTAATTAAAAATTATTTGGGGATCACTATTAAGGATAAAGATACACCGATAGCGATCGCTCAAAAACTGCTGCGACTACTAGGGTGCAAGCTGACATATATAGCGCGTTTGGGGAGTAGGGGTTCACGGCATATGGTTTATGAGTTTGTGCCGCCTGATGATGGGAGAGAGGAGGTGCTACAGGTTTGGTTTGAGCGAGAGGCAGCAAAAGCGGGTCAATATGTTGTGGCGGCTTGAAATTCTGATTTGTGTCAGTCCTTTGTAAATATAGATATTTATATATCAACTCTACTGACACCCTAATAGTATCCTCGTTAAGTAGATGCCTAGTTAGACACCTTTACCTATCGTAACGATGCCCATAGATTAAATGATTTTTATCTGTTTGTGAAGGCCACTAACTTCCATCAATGAGAATAGATAAAGCTTGACGGGCATGTTTTGCACCTGCTGGAGTTCCTTCAATCGTCGCCATGAGACTGGCACCACCAATAAGCAGCAAATACTGTTGAGAGAATGCTTCTGGATTACGAATTTCTGCTTCTGTTGCTAGTTTCATAATGTGAGTGCGAATAGCCTCACGTAACGAGACAGAAACATGATGTGCTGGATGGTTTGCGTCTGCAATTTCCAGGACTGCATTAATGAATGGACACCCCCGAAAGTCTGGTTGAGCATACCACTCCCCTAGCACATCAAAAGTTGCGAGTAGCTTTTGTTTAGCTGTTTTTCCTCGCTCCTCAACAGCTTTGTGAAACCACTGCAACCACTGCTTCTCGCGATAGCGCATCACTTCCAAAATAAGTTGATCTTTTGAGGGAAAGTATTTATAAAACGTTCGTTTGGCAACGTCCGAAGCAGCTATTACCTCGTTAATTCCGACGTGCTGAATCCCCTTTTGGTAGAAAAGCTCCGAAGCGGTTTCTAGAATGCGATCATAGATTTGGTTAGTTTCTGGTGCCATAGATTTCTCAGTGTGTAGACAAGTTTGTCTACTTAGGATACTCTACTAAAGATTAGACAAGTTTGTCTACTAAGCGACAAGTGTTTAATAAGCGTTGTCGAGCGGTACTTTCCCCTCCGACATGCAATGTCGCATTATGCCGATACTTCAAAAAATACAGCACAATGGAATTCACCATTTATACTCTAGAAACAGCGCCCGAAGCATCTAAAGAAGCTCTGCGCCATGCTAAGGAAACATTTGGCTTCATTCCCAACCTAGAGGGTATCTGCGCTCTTTCTCCTGCACTTTTGCAGGGTGGTATGACTCTGTGGGATCTTTTCAGCACAACCAGCTTTAGCCCAGTTGAACAACAGATAGTCTACTTGGCAGCAAATTATGAAAACGAGTGTCACTACTGTATGGCAGCACACTCAGGCTTGGCAAAAATGGTTGGCATGTCCACCAATGATATAGACGCGATGCGAAATGGTGAACCCCTGCAAGACCCTAAACTACAGGCACTGCGTCACTTTACTCAGCTGTTGGTGCAAGCTCGTGGTTGGGTAACTGACGAAGAAATTGAGACATTTATAAAGGCTGGTTACACAAAGCAGCATGTTTTAGAGGTCATTCTTGGTATTGCTGTGAAAGTTATCCACAACTACACTAATCACATTGCTCAAACGCCACTCGACAAAGCATTTAAGCCCTACGTTTGGTCAAAACCCACCAACTAGAGAAGTGCAAGGGTATGAGAGTCTAAGCCCGTAGTTTTGGTTTTTGAATAGTATGCTTGTTTTCCTCAAAAAGCCTGTTGGCGAAGCGAATCTCCTGAGAGCCGCGATTAACCTGATTGCTATGCGATCTGCTTATTTTCGGCTCTCAGGAGGCAACAGGCTGCGCGGGGGTTCTAGGGGGGATGCGCCGATCCCCCCTGGCAACCAGAATGCTCACTCCAAATCGAGTTGTACAGTACAGCGACTGAATTATTTGGGTTCTTGACCACTTTTGAAACTGGTGGCGAAATATTTCTTAATATCTCGCAACCTGATTAACTCGTTATTAGGTAATACAAATTGAAATTCAACAGTCTTAATAAATGTCGAGTTTTAGAAGCTTTAAATATTAAGCTGTTTTTTGTCAGCAGTACCAAAAGTTAGGAAGATCCAAAAAATATTGGCATATTCTTATTAAACTTGCATAAATCTCTAAACAAGCTTTGATAAGTACCTAGAAAACATTAATGCAAAGCCTTTCCAAGAAGTAACAATCTTAAGTCAAAGATTGTTTGACGTTTTTGCGTCTTAGTTTTGTCTTCTTGTTTGTTCATTTACGCATTAACAAAATAAATAATGCGTATTTTTACATTGAATAGGCAATTCAAATAAAAAGGAGAGAAGTAAAATGACTCCACCATTTAAAGGTAAGGTTGAATTTTTGAATTCCAATGATCAACTTGTGTTGACTATCGATCCAGATTCAACTTTCGAGCAAATTATTTATGGTCCCAACCAGACAAATCCAAAAGGGGTTCCGGTATTAACACTCACCAACACCGCTTCTCTTAGTTTATACAACACTGTATTGGATGGCACCACAGCCACCTTATATCTAAAAGGCAATGGACACAGTGGAGATGTGCGTCTTTTTAGTGACAATGGAAAGGACACGTTTTTCCTAACTGGGGGTAGTGGAAGTAAAGGCAGTAGTATGACGTTCAGAAACACAAATGAACAGCCGACAATTGCTCTAGATGGCAGCGCGGCTGATCTAACTCTGGGCGGAGGAAATCAAGGAGGGACTATAACCCTCAGAAACGGTGCTTACCAGGACACTATGGTACTTGATGGCACAAACGCCAACATACGTCTTGGTGGCGGTAACACAACAGCAGGTAATATTGCACTTTATCCCGGAAATGCTACAGCTGCTGATTTAAGCAACTTTAATAATGCAAATATCCACCTGAACGGGCAAACAGGAGATATTCTGTTGAAAAACGCCGATTGTGCCGAAGAATTCGATATATCTGGATTAGAAGATATTGAACCGGGAACGGTTATGGTCATAGACTCAGAAGGAAAATTGCAACCAAGCACAGTAGCTTATGATCGCAAAGTGGCAGGTGTAATTTCTGGTGCTGGTGAGTATAAACCAGGCATTGTTTTAGATAAGAAACAATCTCAACACAAACGTATGCCAGTAGCCTTGATGGGCAAAGTTTATTGCAAAGTAGATGCTCAATATTCACCGATTGAAGTTGGGGATTTGTTAACGACCTCTCCAACTCCTGGTTACGCCATGAAAGCAGACGATCCGGCAAAAGCTTTCGGTGCAGTAATTGGAAAAGCATTACGTCCACTTAAAGAAGGCAATAGTTTAATTCCCGTCCTAATTGCTTTACAGTAAATGGCTTTAAAGCACAGCACTGATTTTGACAAGACTAATATGTCAAACAGCAGCATTTTCCTACGAGAAGACGAGCTTATCTCTAAAATAACCTTTTGAAAAAGTTGGAGGCAGTGTCTAATAAGTAGACAAATTCTACAAAGATTTAACGAGTGTAATTGAAAATGAAAAGGAAGATATGTCATTAAGCGTTAAAGGCATTGCACGTAAATATGGGGGTATTGTTGGAGGATTTTCTGTTGTTAAAGGCATCTTCAGTGGAAGTGTTACAGGAAGTGTATCTTTGCGAGCCAAGCTAGAATCTCTGGCCCGGCAGGAATTCTCATTTTTTTATCCTAGTAAGTGTACATATGATGACGGGTGGGCTGCATTTGAGCAGACCTGGAGTCATATTAGGGTTCGGATCAAACTTAATCCAGATGCTGGTATTTCAGTTGCTACCATGAATGATCTCAAATCTAAATGGAAGAACAGAATTGAGAATACTTGGAACAATAAATGGGGATGTGGTCGTTCTGACGAAGTTACTTGTCCGTTTACGTTTGAAGTTCAATGGGTTAACAGCAACGAACATCACGCGGTTGAAGTTAAACAATGCGGGGAAGGGGAGTTTTGTCGAAGCAATGAAAGAGTTTGGGATGTTAAAGACGATGTTTCAATTGCCCATGAATTTGGGCATATGCTTGGAAACCGTGACGAATATAAGGATGACAATTGCCCCAACAGAACTCCGGTCAACACTGGAACAGTAATGGACAATAATTCTCCTAATATTCCAGCTAGGTTGCTAACTCGGTTTGCCGATAATATTGGTTCAAATGTTGTTTCTTTAACGTGATGGCATCTAATGGTGTTTTGGTAGCAGTCGTGCAGAAACTTACGCACTTGACGAGCTTTGCCTAAAACAGAACCTAGCTAGCACTTTCTTCAGAAGGTACAACCCTTATTCTTTCGTTAAGTTTAACAATTGTTAGAATGCTTTCTCTGCCTGCTTGGTGAGTTTAGCGTAAGTTTTTGCACGGATGCTAACACTGTTGGTAAAAGTGTTACAAATGCATATGCAACAATGCTACAACTAAAAGCCGCAGCGACTTTCTTGCAGATTTTAGTTTAAGTAATACTTAAATTTACAAACATGTAGTACATTCGCCAACTGTGTCCTCACTAGTCTTGGCAGATATTGTTGACACTGTGGCAGGCGAATCTGATCTGAGAAGCTATATAACTTTGTTCCCTTGAAAATCGCGATCACTTTGCTCAAAAGCAAAAATTTATTGATAAAAAGGAGATATTTCTAATGACAACAGGTACAAATTACATTGGGCTTTGGCGTCCAGGTACTGGTGTTCAATGGTGGGTTACTGGCTGGAGTTACAACGACTTCAAAGCAAAAGACAAAGAGTACTTTGACCAGGGTCTGCGTTTAACATGTTTGCGAGTAAATGATGGGAAGTACACAGGAGTTTGGCGTCCAGGTAGTGGTGCTCAATGGTGGGTTACTGACTTAAGTTATGACGACTTCAAAGCAAAGGACAAAGAGCACTTTAACCAAGGGCTACGACTTGTAGACATAGAAGTACATGATGGGAAGTACACAGGAGTTTGGCGTCCAGGTAGTGGTGCTCAATGGTGGGTTACTGACTTAAGTTATAACGACTTCAAAGCAAAGGACAAAGAGCACTTCGATCAGGGTCTGCGTTTAACATGTCTGCGAGTAAATGATGGGAAGTACACAGGAGTTTGGCGTCCAGGTAGCGGTGCTCAATGGTGGGTTACTGGATGGAGTTACAACGACTTCAAAGCCAAAGATAAAGAGTACTTCGATCAAGGATTGAGACTTGTAGACATAGAAGTACATGATGGGAAGTACACAGGGGTTTGGCGTTCAGGTAGTGGTGATCAATGGTGGGTTACTGGTTATGACTATGAAATGTTTATAAGTCGTGATCAGGGTTATTTAGATAATGGCTTGAGATTATTCAAAGTATTTCCGTATAAGAGTAGCTGTGATAGCCAATGCTTAAATCAAGTTGTGATGCCAACGGGCAATTACAACTATCAAATTAGTGGTGACACAACAGTTTATCGTTGGCCCAATGTGGACTCTGAGGGAACCGAGCGCTTCGTGCGCCTCTCAGCACTCTTATTTAACGATGCACCGTTCACCTTACCTTTCTCCGACACTGCTGTGAAGCGGCGTGGGCCATGGCTCTACTCACCGAAAAACTGGCATCACGCGATAGATTATAGTCGTGACGATGGTGGCACGTTTAAAGTTCTCGCTGCTGCGCCGGGCAAGGTAATCTTCATTGGCTGGGATAATTGGTCTGGAAATACGATGGTGCTTAGTCATGATGTGAACGGAGTAACTGACGCATTTCGCACGGTTTATATGCACTTGCACGACGGTCCAATGCAGGATTGCGAAGCATCATGGTCGAAGACCGTTCCATCGCTGTCGGAGCCAAGACTGTCGCAGTTTAAATCGTATCTTGCCACTACTGGTTGCCCCTTAAATGGAACTCGTAACCCCCAAGCGAAATACTGGGGTACTGATGTACACAAAATCGATCACAGCCTTCTCGGTAAATATGTAGCGGCGGGAGAGCATATTGCATGGGCTGGTAACACGGCGGCTGGCGGCTGCGGTTGTACGAGTGACGAGTCCAGTTGGACGTGGGGTGGTGGCTCGAATACTCATTTGCATATCTTCTTTTGCCGTCGTGATTTGACAAATAACGAATGGTATTTTATTGATCCTTATGGGATTTACGGTCCACCTAATTGTTATCCAGCGAATGTAACCGATCCAATTACAACGCCTTGTGCGCGCTACCCAATTGCTTGGAAAGGAGGTAAGCCGACGTTTGCGTAACATTAGAACAAAAAACGTCGTCATCGTTTGAAAATTAGTAGGTTGGGGGTAATTTTGCACGTACTTTGTCATACTCCCTCTTACAGGGTGACGCGGTGACGCAACGAGAGAAAAATTCTCTGTGTCACTGCGTCTCTGTTTTTCCGTGTCTTCTTGGTCATCGACTAAGCCCTTGACTACGATTTTTCAAAGACCTTTGTTTCTCCTGTTGCAGTGAGTCCAATCTGGACTGAATTTTGGGAATGAGTTGCTGAAAGTGTTGTACTTCTTCAGTCGTCATTTGGGAGCGCTCGACGGATTCCCAGTGTGATTTCTGCGAGTTATAGGATGCTCTCATGAGTTGTACCCCATCGTTGTTTCTCATCAGAACCAATTGATTTTCATCCCAGTAAGCTGTGTGTTGATTTCCCTCAAATCGATTTGAGTCCACAGCTTTTAAAAGACTAGCAAGGATGGGGGCTACAGTTTGGGTGTGTTCAAATTGAATTTGTTCTTCTTCAGAATCTACGTTAGTGTGGTTGTTTGAGAGTGATTGTTGGTGACTCTGAATCTGCTTAACTGGGTTTGCAAGCAGCTGCAATATAAGCGCATCATCACGTTGTGGTTGATAGTCAACACTTTTATGTTTTTGCAGCCCTGGAAAGGTGTAAGCAGCACCCAAATGTGTGCCACTAAAATGTTGTCCGTCTATTGCATAAGAAATGCCCTTTGATTTACCGTTGCGTGTTAACCCGTGTCGAACTTCTACACCATGTTGTTGCAGTCGTTCAATGAATTGGGGCATAGTTGGTTTGTCAATTGTGGCGTTGTCAATGAGTTCTTGCAGTCGTTGTTTGATGGTGCGCTGTGGTGGGTTTTCTCGTTCGCCACGTTCATACTCTGATTGTTCTCTTTTGATGCGCCGAACTTGTCCAGTTGTGGGTGTTCTTGCTAGTTTCTCTCTGCTACCAGCTACTTGCACTAGTTCATACTCTTTTTCAAGTTCTCGTAAGACTTTTTCAGAGCGTACATAATCCCAACTATCATGTACGACTTTTCCGGTATCTAGTCTGATTCTGCTGGCGACTATATGAATGTGGTCATCATCAGTATTAGCATGTCTAAAAATGGTATATTGATTACAATCAAAGCCCATCCTTTCCATGTACTTTTCTGCTATATCACACCACTGATAATCATCGAGTTGGTCATCCTTAGCAGCTGAGAGTGAGACGTGATAAACTGCCCGTTCGACTTCTGGATTAAGTTGGCGTGAGACTTTAAATTCTCTGGACAATTCGAGAGCGTTTCTACCGCTCATATTACCGCCAATTAATCTTGACTCTTGGCTGGATTGTAAATAGTCTAGTAGACCTCTAAAACCTCTACCCTTAATCTGTTTCCCAATCATCTGAAAAATCCTCTGATTCTAGGTCGTCATCCTCATCATCAATATCGACTTGTGCGAGTTGTCGTCTGCATTCGTGTAGAAGTTCTAAAAGTTCTTCTAATAGCTCCTGTTTAGCTGGTGGCGGATATCCCATTTTGATGGCAGTGTTGGCTACCCTTGTAAGTTGGTTGAGGTTGTTGCCGATTCGTCCCAGTTCTTGGTAAGTAGTGAGTGAGATTTTGCTGATTCTTTTGGGTAGTGGTTTGGTGAAAGTTAAGCGGCGTATTAAATCGGCTCCACTCATACCTGCATCTTTTGCTTTCATGTGTAGCCATTCGAGTTCCAAATCGCTTAATCGGAGGCTGTAAGAGTGGGTTCTGTAATTGGCTTTGAATTTAATACGTTTGGGCATAAGTTTTAGGGAATGGGGGAGACTGAGAGAAGGGCTAATTATATGACACAGTTTGGTTGGTTGAATATGTCCCTATTTTTTCATAGCTCCGTGTCAAAGTTTTTGATTATTGGTAAGGCTAATGATGTAACTCAATTGGGGGATTCACAAGGGGCGCTCCCCTTGTGCCAGCCCTGCCGTCCGAGCGGAGCGAGGGTTTGGCGGAGCCAAAAAGGCATGGCTGGCTCCTAACCCGTTTTTGGGCGGGTTTTGGGGATGAGGGTTGCCCAGTGGGCGAGAGAAGACGAGCGAGTGAGGAATAGGGGCAAGATAGGTGGAAATTGAACAAATGTAAATATATTTTGCATTATCAGGAGAAAATAGTACATATTTTCTTTAGTAGTATATATTTCTAACAGAGTTACGGAGGAAATATTAGAATTAACAAATAATTTTACGCGACGATTAAAATGCACCAAGAACAAGATACTGAAAGAATAAGCAAAGACAAGATTCCAGAGGCGATAAAAGCTTTGAAGGAATTGAAGTCTAAAGAGTTGCCTGATGTTCCTGCTAAAGAAGCAATTCGTCAGATGCGACGCTATATTGAGGGTGCTTTAAAAAAGAATTATACCTACGATGAAATATCAGAGCTATTGGCTGGGCTAGATATTCACATTAGTGGCAGTCGGCTGAAATATTTATTGGGCGAGGTGAGAAAGAGTACTCGCACTCGCAAGAAAAAGAAGGTTGAGCAGTCTTTAGAGACTGATGTTGAGCAACCAGAAGAGACTACTGTTAATCAGGGAGAGTCAACTACTGTTGACCAGGGCGCTACTGAATCTCAGGAGCTAGCTGACAATAGTGCTGAGAAAAAAGGAAGAAGAAAGTCTCAGTCAGGACAATCAGCCAAATCACAGCCAAAAGCACAGAGTCAATCAAAGTCGGAATCGAAGTTACAGGGTGAATCGCATACCTTCAAGCCAAAACTCTATAACCCAGATGATTTATGATCAAAACTCGAACTGCTGTTGAGAAGAAAACCGCTCCATCAGCAGTAAACAAAAGGATTGTGATGTGTACGGGGGACAAAGGGGGGACAGGGAAAAGCATAGTAGCGAGGATTTTGCTCGATATTTACCGAAATCGCAATATCAATTGCATTGCTTATGAGTGTGACGCTTCTAATCCTCAGTTGTGGAGGCATTACAACAATATTCCGCCTGGAGTAAAAACTCTGAAATTGAATCATCGAGGTGGTGCGGATGCCTTGCAAGATGACTTAAAATTGTTGACTCCTCAAGTTTCATTGGTTGATTTGCCTGCGGGTGCAGCAGAGTATTTTGAGGATTTGGCAAACGACATCTATTTATTTCAAAATGCCGAGCGTTTGGGCTACCGAATCACGATGGTGAGTGTGTTGGGCAGAGTCAAGGATTCGGTAGTGCAATTAAAGAGGCTGTTAGAGTTTTGTGGCAGTCGAGTGGACTATGTGATAGTTAGGAATCTCTACTGGGGTGCAGAAAATAAGTTTACTCGCTACAACAACTCAAAGGCGCGGCAGGCTGCATTGGATTTGGGCGCAATTGAGTTGAACTTGCCGGAGTTGTTTGACGATATTTTTGATTTTATAGATAGTAACGATTTAAGTTTTCGAGAAGCCTTATCACATGAGGCGCTAACTTTGAGCAATCAGTCAAGGTTGTTTGGGTGGGTGGATAGTTGCGAGAGTGAGTTTAATAGGGCTGCATCGCAGTTGGGACTGGAGTAAATTTGACTTGCTTTCCAGGCGCTCTCTATCTTCTCGATTTAAGAAATTTAAAAAGTTCCCACATAAAAGTTTGATTCAGGCTACTAGTGAGGTTGTTTGATGACTGAATCTCATTTGGATAAATTGCTAGAAGATAAACCGCCAGAGTTTCAAGCAAAGGTGTTGCGCTTTGCAGTAGATTCTGGAATGCGACCAGAAGATCCAGCATTTCGGTTAGTGCAGTATATAGGGTATCTGGCACAACTGACGGAGACAGCACCACATGAGTGGAAACAATTATTTAAAAAATTACAAGTTGAATTGTCAGAGTGGACGGAACTAACAGCACAGCAATTAAAAGATGCAGGATCTCAAAGTGAGAAGATCAACAACCTGGCTCAGTCGTGCAATAGGCTCTCTACAGCGTTGAACGCATTAGATTTAACTTCACAGCAACAGCTAATTCAACTGCAAGCATTGACTGAAGTTTCACCTTCATATAAAAGCTTCGTATCGGAGATACCAAATTTAAAAAAACTGTTGGTGAATTTAAATCAAGCGCTATCCCAAAATCAGACATTGAAAGTGGAGTTAAACCAAGCTCAAATGTCGGAATTGAAAAGGGAGATTTTGGCAGTATCTCTTAGTAGAGAATTAAATCAAATAAGGGGAGAGATAGAAGATTTAGCGCGTAATCAGAGATGGTTGATGCAAAAAATAGAGCAGTTGGTCAATAAGGAAGATTCAACAATCAGCTTGGAGTCGAAGATTGCTTCATTTTGGTCGAGGTTATTAAACAGTATTTCAATTAGCATTTGTAGTTTATTTTTGAATTCAAGATTTGTAGTCACGATAGTGTGTTTTCTAGTTGGGTGTGTGTTGATATTAATGATCAACAAAGTGGGTTTCCAATTAGCATCAAGAGAATTGCCCAACTTTACCCAACAGCAGATTGAGCGTATTCATAAGCAAGTGGAGTATGCGAACGTAAAATTACAACGAATTGAGAAAAAATTAGGTACTGATCCAAGGCAGAAGTAGGGGAGGCAGGGAGCAGGGGGAGCAGAGGGGGCAGGGGAGGCAGAGGGAGCAGAGGAAGAAAAAAGTTATTGTTCAATAACTCTCTTTGTTCGTCAGCAACACCTGTCCGAAGCGAAGGGCATTCCTCAAAAGCTACAGAAGCAACAAAGCCGTCCAAAGCGAAGAGCATTCAGAGGAAGCTTCCCCAGCACCCCTGCTCCCCCTGCCTCCCCTGCTCCCTCTGCCTCTTCGTTCCTCGTCAGAAAAATAGAAATTAAGAAGAGGAGTAAAACGAGTGACTGAAGACTCCAGCAAAGTAGATGAAGCTCTGAAGGCAAGTAAGCATTTGGCTCGTACTAGCCTTGAACGAATTAGGTTTAACACTGCGGCAACAGCAGAAGCAATTGAAAACATTAATAGAAATCTGGACGCAATTGAGCAGCGTAGACTTCGTTCCACTCAAAAAGAAAACGAACTTGTTACTGAAGAAGTCGTTGCTTCTGAACTTGTATCTGAAGAATTTGTTGCTGAAGAATTTGTTGCTGAAGAATTTGTTGCTGAAGAAGTTGTCTCTGAAGAATTTATTACTGAAGAACTCTCTAATACCTCCTTTCAAGTGCAATTTGAACGTACCCAAACTGTAGCGCCTATTGTTGCTGGAATTTTAAAAGTAGTTGATCTAAATCGTTTTGAAGGTGATAAGCACACAGTTTATTGGGATGAATTAGACCAATTGGTATTGGTGAGAAATAGTGATGGGGCGCAACTGATGAAGGCCTCTTATAACTCAGAGAATTCTCAATGGGAACCCGTTGAACCCTCCCAGTTAACGAGTGAAGAAGTACAGCACTTCCAGCAACTCATCCCAAAAATTCAGCCTGGATTGCAACACTTGAAAGAGGAAAAAGAAAGGGTTCAAAATCGAAATCATGGGCTGAGTCTATAGAGTGCATCTACTTCAGGTGGTACACACAACAGAGGTATTACAAAATGAACGACAATGATTACTACACCAAGCAACAACGTACCAAAAAGAGCGACTCTGAACTAGAAGAAGACACACCACAAGTACATTTACTCAACCAACAACACATCAACTTACAACCAGAAAACAGCACCTCACAACCCAGCCAGGACACCAACACTCAACAAGGCGATAACAAAATCTATTTAGGTAAAGAATTTGGCTATCTGCCCACTGATTATTACAACAAAGATGCATCGCCTAGCTTTGGGGAATGGGCAAAAAACATTACCCCAAGTGGTCTTCACTTAGCAGGTGAGATGGGCGTTAGTTGGAATTATCTTGCTGAAAAACACTCTGAGCAAAAAGCAAGCACACAACCAGAGCCAGAACTAACACAATCTCCACAAATTTCAGAACAACCGCAGCAGACAACTAACCAGCAGCAGGATTGGGAAAACTTATCGTTGCAGGAACGATTAGAAGCCATCCGCTCTCAATACGGCATTTCTCAATCAAACTCAAACGAAAAACAACAACAGCATTTTAGAGACAGAAGCCGATAGAAAGGAGTGGCTGAACATGGAAGCGTACGCTGGCGTTAATATCGTCTCCCTGCTAATTTTCGTCTTTGGTGTTGGATTGGGAATTTTTGCTTATTGGGTAGCGAAAATAGCTGGGCCACTGTTCCCCCTACTATTATTTACAGCTGACTGGTCAAACAACCGACAGCAACCATTTCCGTTGAAGATGGCTCTAGCAACAGTCGGTTTTTTAATGCTCATTGCATTATCTAGTGGTGTAGGCTGGTTGGGACTGTGGCGGCTGAATCTTCTAATAACAATTGTCTTTCTTATCTTTCCCAAAGGACTCACATCTCAAATCCTGCGGGGAACTAAAATCGTTACACCCCAACAAGGTATTGAGCCGAGATACGTGTAATTTTCGGCAAGATGGTCTGAAAACAGTTGCTGTATTTAGGTTTCAGCGATTTTGACTCTTCTGTTTATAAGACTTGCCGCACATCGGACAAAATTTATACTTCAAAGACACAACTAACTCACCACAGTGAGTACAACTCGTCTGCAACTGCATACCGCACAGATAACAAAACTTAGCTCTAACTTGACCCCAGAGGGGATCAGCCGCCGTCCCAGGAGTCCAGCACTGTGGACAAAACTTAACTGAATTGACTCCCTTAACAGACTCACCCCTTTCAACAGCTTCCAGATATTCCTGGGGAATGCCTAAGCCACCAGCAAGACCACGCAGCGTTTTGCGATTAAGTCTGGTGGTTAACCCCCGTTCAATCTTCCCAATAGACCGAGAATGAATTCCCGCCGCAATAGCCAACTCAAACTGAGTCATCTCTAAAGATGTTCTAATGCGCTTGATATAGTCAGCCAGGGATTCTTGGGGTCGAGGCAGTTTAAAAGTATCCATAAAAGGATGTCTTGCTTCATGCCTAAAAGATATATGATTGAGTCAGAAAAAACCTTGAGAAAATCACACAAATTGAAGTGAAACAGACAGTAACATTAGCCACTGTCGTAGTTAAATTTTTAGAACGTCCTGGGCTGGCATTAAGTACCAAGGAGACATATTCTCTAACCTTGGGATTATTATTGCAAGAATATGGAAGCTGGCCAATTGAAATTATAAGTCGTCAAACATTAGTCGAGTATTTAAATACTCTCACACATTTAAAATACACAACTCATAACAAGCATCAAGCGATACTGCAAAGCTTATTTAACTTTGCCGTAGAACAAGGATACATAAAATCCAACCCCATTCGGGGAATCAAACAGCGTCCACCTTCACGAGAAAAAGGTGAACATCGCACAGATGAAATTATACGATTCTTAACTCCATCACAGTTAGAAATCCTGTATGAAGCCGTAGCCGATGACCGCCGCCTTAACGCGATTGTGCATTTATTACATCACACAGGATGTAGAATTGGTGAGCTTTTGGCACTAAATCTAGAATCGGTAGACCTCTTAAATTGGAAATTTCAAGTATTGGGAAAAGGAAATAAACAAAGATGGTGTTTCTACAACGAAGCGACAGCGATAGCACTAAATAAATATATAAATTACGACCGACATAAACAATCACCTGCCTTATTTACAGCACAGCATCCAGTGACGATGAAGATAAGTAGAATAAGCTACCGAACACTGCATGACTACTGGCGAGAAATTACCAATAAACACTTACTTCTTCAGGGAGTACGCATTCATGATTTACGACATACATTTGCCACAGAGCGCGTAGGCATAATTAGTATTGAACAACTGCGTGCATTGATGGGTCATGAAAGTATCCAAACAACCTTACGCTATCAAAAAGTTACATCACAAAAAGCAGAAGAAGCTGCACGTCTTGCTTTTAATATGTTGACTAAAGTTGATAAATTAGACTGATATTCCTGGAAATATTCTGGTCAAAAATTACAGCAAGCGAGAGAGTGAGCAACCATATTTTGATGACAATTATCGCTGTTTACCACAAAGAATATAAAATACTGTGTGGTTGAACAGTGAGGGATGAGCCTGTTTGTGATTCACTCCTGAATATTATGTAGTTAATTTGACTTGAATGACCTTAATTGACCGTACCGCCTATCCGAAATTTAAACAATACCCCGACCCCAAAGAACTAGCAGAACTTTATACCCCAACCTCCGCAGAAATTAAATTTGCTAAGTCTCGCACCAAGAGCCATGAAGGGTTTCTCTGTTTCATGGTGATGTTGAAATCTTTTCAACGACTTGGATATTTCCCTCATCCTGAGTGTGTACCCAATGCAGTGATTAAACATTTACGGTCGTGTTTAAAGCTACAAAGTTGGGTAAAAGCCATCCCGTCACAACGTCAAGGTTATACTTACCAACGGGCTATCCGTTCTTACCTGGGGGTTAAACAATATGATAAAACCGCCCAAAAGTTGATTGCTATTCTAGTTGCCCAGCAAGCAGAAGTAAAAGACCACCCGGCTGATTTAATCAATGTCGCAATAGAGGAGTTGGTCAAGGAAAGATATGAATTACCTGCGTTTGGCACTCTTGACCGATTAATTGGTCATATCCGTACTTTTGTGAATAATCGACTGTTTGGGCGGGTGAACAATGGTCTTTCAAGCACCGAAATGGTTTACTTAGACCAACTGTTACTTGGAGACATTGATGAATCAATTGCTACACTAAATCTTTTAAAATCGCCTCCTAAAAGTGCAACATTCAAGGGGATGAAACAACTTCTCACTAAGTTTGATGCGCTCATGAGTTTTGGTGATGCCAAACGTTTGTTAGTCAGCATTGCCCTGACTAAAATTAGATATTTCGCCGCCCAAGCCAGAGCTTTAGATATTTCGGAGTTGCGAGATGTTAATCTTTCCAAACGCCGCACTTTAGTTTTATGTCTGCTGTACGAGGCACAGGTCAGAACTCGTGACCATTTAGTGGAAATGTTCCTCAAGCGTGTTCTTAAGATTCAAAACAATGCCAAACAGCGATTACAGGAACTGCGTGAAAAACATTTGGCGCAGACATCAGAGTTATTGGGTACACTGGCAGAGGTTTTAACTGCATCCAAGGAAGCACAAGACGCTCAAAGTTTGGGAACTAAAGTACAGTCAATCTTTGATGAACATGGTGGGCCAGATTTACTGCTACAAAAATATGAAGAGATTGCGGCGTACAACACGAATAATCATTTACCTTTGATGTGGCGGTTCTATTCGCCTCACCGCAAAGTTTTATTTGATTTAGTACGGTCTTTAGACATTCTCTCAACCTCTGCTGATGAATCAGTAATTGATGCACTTTCATTTATTCTGGACAACGAACATAAGCGCGGTAGACATTTGCCATTTGAAATTGACTTGAGTTTTGTTGGTAAACAATGGCGGGCGTTGGTGATACAAGAGGTGAATGGCACTCAAGTGTTAGTACGTCAGCAGCTAGAAATTTGTATTTTTTCTTACTTGGCAGATGATTTTAAAGCGGGGGATGCCTGTGTTGTTGGTTCTCTTTCTTACGCTGATTTCCGTGAGCAACTTCTGTCAGAGTCTGAATGTCAACCCCTGATATCAGAATATTGTCGTTTAATTGGGTTTCCAGACAATCCAGAAGATTTTGTAGAATACTTACGCGACTCATTAACCTCTGTTGCAGAAGAAGTTGATGCCATTTGTGCGGTCGAAAAACAAGTCACAATTAATCAGGCTGGTGAACCTGTTCTCAAAAAAATTACACCGGTAGCTCAACCACAAGAGGTGGAAGCTTTAGAAGCTAAAATCCGTACCTTGATGCCTGAGCGTAGTATTTTAGACATTCTCTGCAATGTTGAGCATTGGTTGAACTGGACAAAACATTTTGGCCCACTTTCGGGAAGTGAACCCAAATTAAAGCAGCCTGTGGAGCGTTATATTTTTACCACTTTCAGCTATGGTTGCAACCTGGGGCCAAACCAAATGGCACGACATTCACAGGGTGCAGTCACATCTCACATGATTTCTTATACCAACCGTCGCCATGTCAGTACGTCCAATATTGAAGCGGCGATTCGAGATATTATCAATGCTTACAACCGTTTTAGCCTGCCGTCAGTTTGGGGTACTGGGAAGCGTGCCGCCGCTGATGGCAGTAAGTTTGAGATATACGAAAACAATCTCCACAGTGAGTATCACATCCGTTATGGCGGATATGGTGGTATTGCTTATCACCATGTTTCTGATAAGTACATTGCTTTGTTTACTCATTTTATTACTTGTGGTGTGTGGGAAGCGGTGTATATTTTGGATGGGTTATTGAAAAATCTCTCCGATATTCAACCAGATACGTTGCACGCAGATACCCAAGGGCAATCTGGGCCTGTATTTGCCATTTCTTACCTGTTGGGTATCAAGTTGATGCCGCGCATTCGCAACTGGAAGGATCATGCTTTTGTGCGCCCAAGTGAAGATGTCAGCTACAAGTATCTCGACCCTTTGTTTAAGGGTGTGGTCAATTGGAATCTGATTAAAACTCATTGGTATGACATGATGCGGGTGGTGCTGTCGATTAAGGCAGGGAAGGTGATGCCTTCTACTTTGTTGCGGAAGCTGGGTAGTTACAGTCGCAAGAACCGACTTTATCAGGCATTTCTAGAGTTGGGAAAAGTTGTACGAACGATGTTTCTGCTGGAGTATATTTCTAACGTGAGGATGCGCTCTGAAATTAATGCCATCACGAATATTGTGGAGATGTACCACGCGTTCTTGGATTGGGTCTTTTTTGGCAAGGAAGGGGCGATTACAGAAAATGACCCTATTGAGCAGGAAAAGCGGTTGAAATACCTCGATTTGGTTGCTTCTGCTGTGATTTTGCAAAATACGGTTGATATGTCTTTGGCGATTCAAACTTTAGCTGCACAGGGAGAGGTGATTCACCAGCGTCATGTTGCTGCGTTAAGTCCCTACGTGAATAGGCATATCAAGCGATACGGTGATTATGTAGTGAATTTACGTAATATTCCTCAACCTTTGGAAGTGGCGATTTCTTTACC
>JANBVI010000041.1 GCA_024239075.1 Fischerella sp. CENA71
TAACCACATTTAGTCCTGCATCTAAGGCTTTTTGTGCTGCTTGTTGGTTTACAACACCCAGTTGCGCCCATACAGTTTTGGCGTTGATGGCTATTGCTTCATCAACAATTTCACTCAAATACTCAGAACGGCGAAAGACATTAACAATGTCCACCGATCCCGGAATTTCTTTAAGAGAAGAATAACTCGGTTGACCATCAATTTCCTTGACAGTTGGGTTCACAGGGTAGACGGTATAGCCCACACTCCGTAAAAATTGGGCGATTTGATAACTGGTGCGTTCTGGTTTATCAGAATTACCAACAACGGCGATGATTTTGGCATGAGTCAACACGTCACGCATGGCGCTGTCATTTCTTTTGAGGAGAGGCATATTCTCAATCTCCCTATCGGTTGGTGCTACTGCAAATGGTAGGCCACAAATTCCTATTGGGTGCGATCGCCTCCGGTGGGCGCTCCGCGCTATCACTCCTTGGTTGTGAGGATTAGGGGCGATCGCTTACCTCGGTTATGGAAAACGTTTAATTTAAGTGTCTCCCAGTAAAGGCAAAAATTTTTCTGTAGTTGTCCGGATTACTATCAAGCCAACATGTAGCTAAAATACAGCAAACTATATATCATTCGCTACATCATGTGCTATGCGTTTAAAAGCCAAATAACCTCTAGGAAGCTCTTGGTAATCAATCAACCAGAAGTTGGCAAGCTCATTCGTGAACTTCGGTTTTTGACTGGGCTGACACAAGAACAGTTTGCAGCTACTTTGGGTGTGACTTATCCCACAATTAACCTATGGGAGAATGGGCGTGCGAAACCATCGCCATTAGCAATGGAGAAAATTGAAGTACAACTGCATACAATAGGCGATCGCGGTAAAGAGTTGCTAAAGAAGTATTTAGCAAATTAACCTATATCCCCTGAATCTTTGAAATTTGTAATGTTAAAAGCGGTAATTTTGTAAGGTGATTATCTATTTTCTGGAATGTTGTAAACATTTCTTGCAGCAAAACTAACTCTGGACTGCAAACAGTATACAAATAATTGGTATTATTATGTCAGCAGAAAAACCATCAATTAAAGTAACTGATATTGCTGAATATATTCGTTATAAATCCTGTGATCGCAGATTTAAGTTAAAAATAAATAATTATGAAATTGCTAAACAAGTTCCCTTTTATCAGTTGATTTTTTCTACTTCTTTAGACCCAGTTTTAGAGGAAGAAGGTCACAGAAGAGAAAAAGAATGGGAAACTTCACTTCAAAAAATGGGGTTACTTAGCTTAACTCAAGGTAATCAAAATTCAGATTCATTGCAACCAACTGATTGGAATAACTTTGTTGAAGAGTTAAAGAAATTGCCAGTTGGACAAACAGCTTATGGACGAGAAATATCCATAAAAGGAAATCTGGGTGAGTTCAATGTTAGTGGACAAATAGATTTTGCAATTATTTTATGGGAACAAGATGAACCTAGATTGCGATTAGTTGAGTGTAAAGCATCTCGAAAAGATAGAACTTATCATCAAGTGCAAGTTGCTGTCTATCGAATGATAGTACGTCAGTTGATAAAAGATAATCCAGTCACTATTAATCAATTAGAACTGAAACCTGAAAACATTGAATGTGTTGTTGTTAGAATTGATGAAAATACTAATAAAAGCCAAGATATTCTTCAATCTAAATCTCTAAACCTGGATATTATAGAATCTGACATCAACCGTTTATTAGCTTCTGATGGTTCATTATACCGGATTGTACAAGCTAACTTAGCTGACTTAGATTATGAGTTAGATCAAAAATGTAGTGATTGTACATTGAGTGTTCATTGTTTGGCTGAAAGTGCTAGAGAACGTCGTTTAGAATTATTAGGAATAGATTCATCAATTGTCAAGTCTTTACATAAGGTAAGTATCAATAATATTGATGATTTAGCTAATATTGATTTAACAGGAAATCTAGCTAATCAAATTCAACAAGATATAAGTTTTACAGAAAATTTAGAACTTCTTAAATTAAAAGCAGAAACCCGTAGACACACCCTTCCTGGTGGAGATTCTGATCCGGAGAGCTATGAAGTACAACAACTTCCAAACTATTCAGGTCAAAGTCAGCTTCCAGAACATAAAATTAATGAAGACCGCCTGATTCGTGTCTATCTTTCTGTTGAGTATGATTATGTTGAAAATAGAATAGGCGCGTTAGCTGCTCATGTCACTAAAAGTGAAGGAAAATTAGATCCGAAATTTATACAAAATGAAGATGGAAAATGGCAACCAGACACAAACCTTAAAGAATATATAGAAGAAGGAAGTGATGAAAATAATAAACCGATTTATAAAGAAAAAGAACTTGAAGGTGAAGATTTAATTGAATTTCAAACATCTGCATGGACAGGAGACTACAAAATAGATAATGGTTCGGAAAAACAGCTAATACAGGGCTTTTTATCAAAATTAGTTGGTAAAATTGCAAAAGTAGCTAGAACAGAAAAAGCACCAATTCATTTTTATGTTTGGTCACGCCAGGAAATGACTCAACTGGTTGAGGGGTGTTCTCGCGTAGACTCTCAACTTCTCAGTCATTTACGAGAATTACTTGGTTGTCGTGAAAGTTTAGAACAATTGATTTATTCTTGTCTTTATGATGAAGTAGATCGTCGTTATGCTTTAGGATGGACAGGAAGAGATTTAGCAGTTGTAACCTCCCTCAAATGGTTTGGGAGACGTTACCACTGGAGACGCGACATTAATGGACAACAGATTAATTTAGATCAGGCTTTTTCTCAAGATGTTTTTGACTTTAAAACTAATTTAGAAATAGATGATAGTAATCATCAATGGGCAACACCAAATTCTCAAAGTACCCATAAACATCAGTTTGAAGTTAGGCTCAGATATTTTAATTCGTTGAGTGCAGCTTATTGGCGTGCGTTGTGGAATAAACTCCCTAAGCCTAATGATCCAAAGCTTACACAAAAATTAAAAAACTCCATTGAAAACTACAATGAAGCAAAGAAACCTAATTACTTAGAAGAGTATTTTCGCGCTCGTACTCATGCTATTAGGTGGATTGAAGAAGGAATTAGGTTTAAAAATTCAGATATAACTAAAGAATCTTTAATAATTGCTGATTTACCTGATTTTAGCTTAGATATAGATGATGCTGCTCAAGCAGCTATAGATTTTTTACGTTTAGATCAGCACGTTAAAGTAACAGATTGGATTGCAAGTCATTTAATACCACCTATATATCGTATTTCTTTGGGGCGAACAATACCTGTAAAAAATGTAGTATTCCAGGGTAACAACAAACTAGCAGCAGAGATTAATTTTGATGGACATAACATCACTTCTGAAGTCTTGCAAGCTAACTGCACAATTGCTCAAGATTCATTTGTGAGGCTTAGTCCTAGTTTTGATGATCCACATAAAGGTCAAACAATCACTCAACTTTTATACGGTGGAAGCACCTGTATTGTGAAAGAAATTAACTGGGATAATAAGCAGATAGAGCTTTCTGTTATACCTGGTCAGTCACAACGTTATCAACTTTACAGTAAGTCTTATCAAGGCATAACACAAGTTTTTCAGAACGCAACTTTAGATGAAAGTCCTTCAGATTTTGTAGCTGGAAGAGTTGATCAAAAACTACAAAATAGTCAAGGAAATCATGTTTGCCAATGGTTAGCTCCGCAAAATCCTCAAATTCCCTTACAAACTGCAATTTCTCAGTCTGATTATCAAGCATATCAAAATTTTCTCCAGTCTTTACAAATCCCAAAAAAAGAGATTCCAAACGATTATTATCGACTAGATGAAAAGCAAAGTGAAGCTGTGATAAATGGACTCAAGACAAGAATTCAACTTTTACAAGGTCCACCAGGAACTGGGAAAACAGAAACAACTGCGATCGCTACTTTTATGAGGATTCTAGCGCGTCGTTCTGCTGGTGATATTGTTATTATTACGGCTCATACTCATACGGCTGTAAATAATTTACTTTTACGATTAGATAATCTTTTACCAGTATTGCAACAACACGCCGCAAATTATGGATTTTCTGTTCCATCAATTCAGTTAGGTAAAGCGTATTCTAAAGAAATTAAGACAATAGGTGGAAGTATAATTGATTTTCCCGCAGAATCTTGCTTTAAGAAAATTAATGATTTACGAGGGAAAAAAACAGTTAAAAGAAGAACTTATTATAACCATATAGCAGTTATTGGTGGAACAACAGGTGCAATTTTTAAAATGTTAAATACACTGCAAAAGGCTACAAGTTTTTCTGAATTTTATCCTCAAGGTTTTCAAACAACTACTCTAATTGTTGATGAAGCAAGCATGATGGTATTCCCTCACTTTTTGGCTTTAGCTACATTAGTCAGAAATGATGGTGAGATTATGTTAGCAGGAGATCACCGACAACTTGCTCCTATTGTTACCCATGACTGGGAAAATGAAGATCGTCCTCCTGTTGTATTTTACCAACCTTATGTTAGTGCCTACCAAGCAATTCAAAATCTAAAAGAAAACTCAGAAACTTTAGTAGCGGATGAAGCAATTTTACGTTCTCCTTTAGATAATACTTTTCGTCTACCTTATGAAATTCGTAAACTGATTGAACCAGTTTACCAAAGAGATGATATTCAACTAAAAGGCAAGGAAAAAGAACAAAATCTAGAAGAAAAAGAGATTTTAGGAACTTGGGAACAGCTTTTACAAGGAACTAAAGGACTTTATCTTGTTTTGCATTCTGAACGTGAATCAAAACGTAGTAATCAAATTGAAGTGGCAATAATTAAACAGATTATTGAGGCAGGAGGAGAACTTCCTGATAGTTCTACTGCAATTCTTACACCTCATCGCGCACAAAGATCACTACTAAAAACAGAATTAGCAACTTATTATAAAAAGGCTGTAGATGTAATTGATACCGTCGAAAAAGTTCAGGGGGGTGAGCGTGATAATGTAATTGTTTCTGCAACAGCAAGTAATCCATCAGCAATTAGCAAAAATGTGGAATTTATTCTTAGTCTCAATCGCTCAAATGTTGCATTTTCAAGAGCTAAAAGACGTTTAATAATAGTTTGCTCTAAAACACTACTGGATTATATTCCGACAGAAATTGAAAACTATGAAGAAGCTATTCTTTGGAAAAGTTTACGTTCACAATGTTCGGAACTTATTTTTACAGAACAAATTGCTGGACACAAAATTGATGTCTTTACAAATCCTTTAAATGGGATCTAGATGAGATAACAGTATAGCGATCACCCTCCAGTTTTTTGGGAAAGGTGCGATCGCACACCATGCCTTAACAGTTATATTAATATTTTATGTTAGGTAAAATGTCTGAAACTCAAAGAACTATTCAAGAAATTTATTGTGATGAATCAGGTTTCACAGGAAACAATCTTCTTGATTCACAAACCTTTTATTATACTTATGCTACTGTTGCTGTAAGTCATGAAGAAGCTAAAGAATTTGTAGAACAAGTTATCAAAGACTACAAGGTTCAAGCTAATGAATTAAAATTTCAAAAACTAATAAAGTACAGTAGAGGGAAAAAGGCAATTACACACATACTCAAAAATTTTCATGAGCGCATGAAAGTTGTTGTACATCATAAAAAATACAATCTTGCATGTAAATTTTTTGAATATGTATTTGAGCCAACAATATCACCTAAAAATTCCTTATTCTATAACATTGATTTTCATAGGTTTATTAGCAATATTCTATATCTTGAATTCCAACAGCAAAGTAAATATGCAGAAGAAATTTTTACAGATTTTTATAAACTAATGAAAGCTAAGAACAGCGAGGGGCTGGATTATATGTTCAGTTCTCCGAGTTTAACAGAAACTTCGCTATTCATTGAGATGATTATAACATTTTGTATTTCTCATAGAGATGCTATAAATAAAGAATTAGAATCTTTACAAGGTAGTGGCGTAGGGAAATGGATTTTAGACCTTACATTAACATCACTTGGCTCTCTTTTAGCAGAATGGGGACTTAAATTTAAAAATTTAAAAGTTTTTTGTGATACATCAAAACCTCTTCAAGAACAACCTGATTTTTTCAATAGAATGATTAATTATGAAGATAAACTATTTATGGAGCTTAATGGCAAAAAACACCCAATAAGTTTTAATTTAGCTACCCCAATTGAATTTGTTGACTCGAAAAAATATCCTGGAATACAAATAGCTGATGTAGCGTCAGGTACTTTTGCGTTCGTATTTCAAGAAAATGAGAAAGGCAGTTATTGTCAATATCCAGAAGAGTGGAGAGAATATTTGATAAAAAGCGTTAGCGATTATTCAGTAATACCAGATTTTGAATATATAGATGTAAATCAAATTTCTGTTCAAAGAAACTTTATATTACTAAAAGAATTAGTCTATCGAAGTGTTAATAAAATTCCATTATTAGAAGAGATAGCAGAATTTATACAGTTAGTTACTTATCAACTGTATCTTAATCATATCTCAAGTCTCTAATTACATTAAAAACTACTGGCAATGCCACGCCCTCTTCCCTTCATGTCTAAACCCAGAGCCGCCCGCAAAATTCCTGATTGCGATCCCCCAACACCCCATCCCCCACAATCTCACTAGTAGTAGCCCAAGACTACGACACCAACAAGCGATCGCCAGTTCGTTGAGCGGACACAAGAGCAACAGACCAAACCAGGAAGTTGGGGACTGAAGCTAGACAAACCACCCCAGATTGATCAGAAGTGGGAAGAGTTCATGACAGCGCAGTGGCGTGGGGAGCAACGTGCGACCGGACTCTATATCCCATATCCTACGCTCTCAATTTGCCTGAATCGATCCTCGATAAATTCGCTCCATCTGCTCGGGAGAGAGCTGTGTCATTGGAAACCGCTCATGTCCACAGATAGTGAGT
>JANBVI010000042.1 GCA_024239075.1 Fischerella sp. CENA71
TCAAGTACGGTCTAGAACGCCTAAAAAAGCTAATTGATAGTGATGCTTTAGCAATTTATGTCAACTGGTGTAACCAGCGTGGATGGACAGATTTATTTGTGTATGAAGGGCGTTTCTGGGCCTTTCCTCCTTGCGCCGTACTGCCGCTGCCAATCTTTGAGGCTCCTTAGCCGGAATTGAAACAGATTACTGACGATGATGGCGTACCTGTACCTGAGTGCCGTGTTCTAGCCAGTCCATCACAGCTTTGTAATGCGATCGCACTCCTGAGTATCTTTAATTATTGGCCTATTGTGGAGCGATCGCATCACCATTAACGGTTAATAATGATTTTGACTTGAAAAAATATTTAGGCTTATTCGTCTTGTAGATCATGAGGTAGATTCCAACGCTGTTCGCTCCCAATTTCCACTATTTGCAGCTGCATCATAGGTACTCTGCAAAAAGGCAAGGAGTACTGCATCTGGATCATCAGCTCGCCGCACTGCTTCATAGGGCAAAATGAACTCTCGCATATCGGAACTGTAGAATGCCTCCTTTGGCTGGATGGAGTAGTCTTTAAATCCCTCCGGTTCGGGGTAGGCATAGGAGTAAAAAACAGGTTCTGCCACTGCCCCACCACCAGGCCAAAACCCACAGCTGCTCACTTCATGCGAGTAAGCCTCTTTTGTTACCCAATCCGCCATGTTGGGAACCCCACCTGGATGTTCTGGAGCGCGACGCCCAGAGAAGCGGGTAACAGCCAAGTCAAAGCTGCCCCAGAAAAAGTGTACAGGGCTAGATTTACCAATAAAACGTGAGCGAAATATTTTCATCACCCGATCTGCTTGCACCAGAATACGCCAAAACCTCTGGGCGTACTGAGGATCATAAGCTGCATGTACATGATCTTGCTCAAAAGGAATTGGCTGGTCTACTTCTTGTGGCATTGTCCAAATCCGAACGGGGACGTCAATTGCGCTGAGTGTACCCATAACATCCTGGTAGAAGTCAGCTACAGAGCGAGGAACAAGTGCGATTGTTCGCCTTATGCCATCGCTAGTATCGAAAAGTAACTGATGCTCAAGAAAATCAAAGCTAATCTCTAAAGTGCGTGTTTCGTAAGGAATTGAAGAGGTTGTTAGTCCACGTGGGGTTACATAAAGTGTAGAGTGCCACCAGTGGTTAATTTTGGGAGCCAGCGCCAGCCGAATTTTACCAATGATTTGAGTCCACAAATGCAACGTTGCATATGTATCTTGCCATGCCGCAACAGGCAGACTGGGCCAAATGGTATCAGTGAGTTTGCCATGAACAGGTTCTACCATAACGCAAACCTCCATGCAGGGATATTGGTAAGGGAAAATACTAAACCTAAATTACTATACTGAGTAGACTAGACGAGTTGACCGACGCGATCGCTTATCTATTAAACCAGGTACGGTAGCCTAAGTTCTGTTTTTAATTGATTAATTTTGCTTACTCATCCAATTCCCAACCGCAGATACTCAACTTTCATGCAAGCATCCATAACCACATTTAGTCCTGCATCTAAGGCTTTTTGTGCTGCTTGTTGGTTTACAACACCCAGTTGCGCCCATACAGTTTTGGCGTTGATGGCTATTGCTTCATCAACAATTTCACTCAAATATTCAGAGCGGCGAAAGACATTAACAATGTCCACCGATCCCGGAATTTCTTTGAGGGAAGAATAACTCGGTTGACCATCGATTTCTTTGACAGTTGGGTTCACGGGGTAGACGGTATAGCCCACACTCCGTAAAAATTGGGCGATTTGATAACTGGTGCGTTCTGGTTTATCAGAATGACCAACAACGGCGATGATTTTGGCATGAGTCAACACGTCACGCATGGCGCTGTCATTTCTTTTGAGAAGAGGCATATTCTCAATCTCCCTATCGGTTGGGTGCTACTGCAAATGGTAGGTCACAAATTGCTATTGGGTGCGATCGCCTCCGGCGGGCGCTCCGCGCTATCACTCCTTGGTTGTGAGGATTAGGGGCGATCGCTTCTGAAAATCGCCTCAGAAAAATTTGAGTATCTGCTTTTTTCTTGTACAGACTGCTATTTAAACGTTTTCTTTATTTTCTGTTTTATCGGCTCTAATCTTGCTGTAGGGTATGGCGGAAATTAAGTATATAGTGAAAGTTAATTCTATCCTATGCTGTCGTAAGGCGTTGAGCACTTTCACGATTTCAAGGTTTAACACCTTTGAGTGATTCAGGGCAGCTGGGATTAACATAACCGTGCCTGCTCCAAACCTTTGATGTCGTAAGGCGTTGAACACATTAGCAAATAACTTGACATCCTGCTAAATTTTTGCTGTTTCTTAGTTTATTCTGATGTTTCAGGATTTAAATGTAGATGTAGAATTTCACGCTGAAATACAATCTAGTTTTGAATCGAAGCATGATGTGCTGTCGGTTCTTGTTTGTTACCTCAGATGCCGTAAGGTTTTGAAAATTTTAGTTATTTAAGATTTGTCATTTAGGAGGATTCCTGAAGTGATTGCATCTGTAGGTTTTTCTGCATTTCAGGATGCAGGTAGTGAACTTGAGCCATTTGTTGAACTTTGCTTTCCAGTGCGGGGTAACTATGCACCTGCTGACCACAATTATGCTCTTTTTGCAGCGTGCGTTCACATCATTCCAGAGATACGTCAACAAACAGCACTTAGTATTCTGACAATTCCTGGTTTTGCTGATAAACAAGGTAAAATTCTTCTGACAGAACAATCCTGCTTACGAATTCGTGTACCGATTCCTCAAATTTCATTAGTTTATAAATTAGCTGGAAAAAGTATTCGATTAGGAATACATGAGATTCAAATTGGTATTCCAGAAATATTTACGCTCAAGCCAGCAAAGACGCTTAAGTCAAGAATTGTTGTTATCAAAGGATATAGCGAACCAGAATCTTTTTTAAATGCAGCACAGCGTCAGCTTGATAATTTAGAAATTTCAGGTAAACTTTCTATTCCGGTAGATAAGAAAGGTGAACTTAGTCGCAAAACGCTTAAAGTCAAACGATATAAAATTGTTGGTTTTACAACTGAGATTTCAGAATTAAGTGATGAGGATTCTTTAAAGTTACAGCAGTGGGGAATTGGTGGCAAAAGACACCTTGGTTGTGGATATTTCTTGCCTTATAAGGGAGGTAGGAATGTTTAAGGTGTTGTTGGCAAAATCCCTATCAACGCGGCAGGAGAACGAAAACGATATAGCACGAGGCTCTGCAAAGTATACAGGACATATTAGCTTGGTGATGCAAGCGGCTGATGTTTTGGTGGATAAATTGGGTAAGTCCATTCTTCAGCAATTAGGGATAAAACATATTGATTTAGATTACTTTGCAACGACAGTTAGATTGGGTGCATATTTACACGATTGGGGTAAAGCAAACCAACATTTTCAGGAGATGGTTTACCTAAAAACTCTTAAAAAATCACCAGATCCAAACTTCCAAAATTTCAGAAAGCGGATTGTGAAACTTTCAAACCAGCATTCAAACAGGCAAATGCTGCGTCATGAAATTATTAGTGGCATTTTGGCATTGCAAGTACCTAGCTTTAGAGAATGGTTGGAACAATGCCAAAATGCCGACTTGATGATTGCTATTTGGGCAGCAATGGGGCATCATCTCAAAATAGGGTTAAATCAAAATAATCAAGCTGCGGAATTTATAGCCGAAATTCCTTCAGGCATTGGAGATGAATTAAAAATTTATACCCATCATTCAGATTTTCAGGCAGTCTTGAAAATGGGTCATCAAGCTTTAAGATTACCTAAAACACTACCAGAACTACCTCCAGAAAATTGGTCAAAGTTGCAATTACAAAAGGCTTTAACAAATCTACGCAACGAATTTATTCAATTTGAATCTCAACTAGATTGGGAGCAGCAAAAATTCATTGCTGCGGTGAAAGCAACAGTAATTGCAGCAGATTTGGCTGGTTCTGCGTTACCTCTAGCTGAAGAAAACTTTAAGGTATGGATTGAGCAAGTATTATCTTTGCAACTCTCAAAAGAAGATATTCAGAAATTAGTCAATCAACGCCTAAAAGGTCAAAAATTACGTCCATTTCAAGAGTTAGTTGCCAAATCGCATCGTCGAGTAACGCTCGTCAAAGCAGGTTGCGGAACAGGCAAAACCATTGGTGCCTATGCTTGGGGAGAAAAATGGGCTGTAGGACGTAAATTATTTTTCTCCTATCCAACTACAGGTACAGCTTCCCAAGGATATATTGACTACGCACATGGCACAGAAATTGAAGCTGATTTAATGCACTCTCGTGCTGATTTAGATAGAGAATTACTATTCTCTGGTGACTCAGATAATTCAGAGAGTATCAATATTAGACTGATGGCTTTTCAGGCATGGCGGAAGAAACTAATTGTTTGTACAGTTGATTCCGTATTGGGCTTAATTCAAAACAATCGTAAACCACTTTACTCTTGGGCTGCGATCGCTCAATCAGCTTTTGTTTTTGATGAAGTTCATGCCTACGATGCACGTCTTTTCGGGGCGCTATTGAAATTTATCAAAGCGTTTCGTGGTGCGCCTATTCTCTTGATGAGTGCTAGCTTTACTCCTGAACAGCTACAAGCTATTCGTCAAGTACTTGCAGAACAAGGCGAAGAATTAGACGAACCCATCGAAGGGCCAAAGGAACTAGAGGAACTTAAGCGTTACGACATTAAATATGTTGTTGGAGTAACTGACTTGGATGAACTCAAGGAAATTTGGCAACCTGCAATAGAAGCTCTCAAAAATAAACAGAAAGTGTTGTGGGTGACTAATTCTGTCAAAACCTGTATCGAAATTTATCGCACAGCCAAAATTAAGCTTGCTGAACAATTACCAGAGTTAAGCATCGAACCATTAATCTATCACAGTCGTTACCGTTACAAAGATAGGCTCAAAAAGCATAAAGCTGTAATTGAAGCCTTTGGAAAAGATGAACCAGTCTTGGCTATCACTACGCAAGTTTGTGAAATGTCGTTGGATTTAAGTGCTGATTTATTGATATCTGCAATGGCTCCCGCAGCATCTTTAATTCAACGCTTGGGAAGATTGAACCGCAGAATGACTAGACAGGGAGAAGGGACAAGGCTGGCAATTATTTATCCTTGGGATAATAAGCGACCCTATGATACAGCAGAGCTTGCAACAGGAAAGCAACTAATTCAGGAATTTTCCGGTAAAACAGGTATTTCTCAACGAGATTTAGCTGAATTTGCTGCTTGTCTTAATTCTGAGAAAGTCGAGCAAGTTAAATCAAGTTGGTTGGAAGATAACTGGTGTAATCGCCCAGATTTTCTACGTGAAGGAGGATATACAATGACTGTGTTATTGGATGAGGATGAGACAGAAATCTGGGATATTGCCGAACAGCGCAGACAAGAATTACTCAAACAAGGCATAAATGAATCCCGGATGAAATTGTTCAAACAGGAAGCACAAGCTTGGTCAGTACCTATCCGAATTGATCCAACCTACAAATATTGGGAATGGCGACGTAAAGGTTTTTATCCTGTAACTCCAACAGGTATTATCCGCTACACTGAAGAGGTAGGGGCAGAGCAGTGAAATTAGAGTTTGATTTAGGTAATCCTAGCTTTACTTTGTTGCATTGTGCTGGTTTAGCTGGATTATGGATGACTTTAAACCAGTTAGAAATAGAAAAAGTGGCTTGTCCGGAGGGTTTAAATTGGCAGCTTTCTAAACGAAAAGTCATCTTAAATTGGCAAGGCAGCGATAAAACCGTTTTGGAATGGCTATTAAAAGAATCATTCCAAATAAATGATGGACTAATTGCCCTTCGCGGTTTAGATTCGCAAACTATGCGTAAGGATGCGAATGTGATTGTGCACCAGGGAATTCTTGGTACTTTTTTACAGCATACCAGCACCCATAAATCGAGTGGAACCAAAACCGAATTTCTATCACTAGGTGAGGGAGAAAAAGAGATTCAGGTTACATATAAAGCCTTACAAAGCTATGCTTATCAAGATTTTGCTGGGAATCTTTGTGATAAAAACGCACAATTGCTGACAAAACCCATTAGTGTTGCTGGATGGTTAAATCCTGGTGCAGTGGTACGTCATGTTGCTTTCAGTTCTGATACTTCTTTTGAAGAACTTCCAGAAAACGCATTTGTTCTGTTATTCGCTCCCGTTGCTTGTTATTACTACATTCTGCGCTCGAAGTTGCGAGATAAACGTGCACAATATGCATTGGTAGTTCCAGAAATCACTGATTTAGAAAAATATGCTCAATACCGCCAAAATCAACATTTGAGATATGCCACTTATAAAGATTTTCATGCTTCTGGTTTGGGCGATGCGGGACTAAGATTTTTGACTTTGGAAACAACAATAGATATTACTAAAGACTTTGGTGTACCGCGTTGCCAAGTTTTAACTTTGGGAACTGTTGCATGGGCAACTCAACAAAAAACTCGGACAGATATGTATGTGGTAGAAGCCAGTGACAAGGTTTGTCACAACTATAAGGTTTGTGATGATTGGTTGAAAGACAAAGCCATTGAAGGTAAAGAAGGTGGATTTGTTGCCACTAACTTTGCAAAAGAACTAATAGCTGAAAACTTGGCAAGAAAGCAACCTTGGTATTCAAGAATTTCAGAAAAAGTAAACAGTAATGAAATGTTCAAAAAGCTAGCTTACGAAAGAGGAGGACTATATCAAGTGATTCAAAAAATTCAATCAGATGAACGCGAAAAACTATTTGTTCAAGCTTGTCATGAAGCAATTAAATTTACATACGGACAAATTTCTGAACAAGCAAAGAAACGGGGAGAAGTTCCAAACTTCGACCGGGAAACAGTACGCATTAGAACCGGATTAGGTCGATGTAAAAATTCGGATACATTTCGAGAATTTATTACTGATTTTTGGTCACGAGCAGGGAAAATTCCTACTTTACAGGAACATTGGGAAGAGTTAATGGAGTTTGTAATGGCTGATAAGAACTGGAAAAAATCGAGAGATTTAGCTTTGCTGGCATTAGCTAGTTATAAAGGCAAAGGTATTTCTAATGGAGATGATGCTGATGAAGATAATTTGGATGAAGAAAATGTAATTGATATTGGCATTTAAAGGTTTGAATAAATTAGATTTTTAGGAATGTTTGTAATTTTTGAGGAGATTTCCAAAATGTCGTTTCATTTATTCGGAAATGTGTTGACTGGGTATGGTACTGCCGCTAATAACCGTGGAGAAAACGAAGGTAATATAACTACCCTACAAAAAATTCTGTGGAAAGGAGAAGTACATACAACAGTTTCATCTGAGGCAATTCGTTGGGCATTGCGCTACTACTGGCAAACTGCTGGCAATGGTTATCAAGTCAATCGTCGTTGGGATGATGATATTAACGATAATATTTGGCAGAATGAAAATTTTGATGACACCAATTTTATTGATGATGATGTGTTAGGTTTTATGCGTGCAGAGGGTGCAAAAGTGGAAGCTTCAGATGAACCCAAACAAAAAGGAAAAAAAGCACCCAAAGGTACAACAACTGCTAAACGAGGAGTTTTAGAAGTAACTCGTGCTGTTTCTACAACACCTTTTAGTGGGGATTTAACCTTCAATGCTGCTAGTGGTAAAAAAGGACGGACTTCACTTTACGGAACCGAAGTTCATGCAACTCGCTATCAATATGGATTTGCACTAACCCCAGAACGTTTGAAAGATAAATCTCGCATAATTGCAGTTCTAGATGGTTTGAGTTCTCTAGGCGAAGTAGCAGGTAATCATTCTCGCTTTCTCTACGATTTTTCTCCCGAAAGTTTAGTTTTACGATGGACGCATGATTTTTCACCCCGAATTCTTTATTGCTATGAAGAGAATGATACAGAAGTATCAATTAGGGAATTGGTAAGAAAAGTCAAAAATCAGGATATTGAACCGCAAGAGCTGTGGATAGCAGGTGCAATTACAGAATCTGAGGAAGTGGAAGAATTAGAAGAGTTGGGAGTGAATATTTTTCCAGGAATTAAATTCGCTGTACAAAGCATGAAACAAGTCATTGCCAGAGATTTGCAGCTACCTCAACTGGAGTTAATTCGATGACGGCAACAACTGAGAAAATGTTGGCTTTGGAAGTAGAAGTTCCCATAGCTAGCTTTCGTCAATCTCGTGCAAGAGAGTACGCTGAAACTTACCCAGTACCTCCACCATCCACAGTTTATGGAATGTTACTTTCGATGGTGGGAGAGATGGATAGATACAAGCATTGTGGAACTCGTTTAGCGATCGCTCTACTTTCCCAACCACAAAAATCTACTGTTATTCGCACATTTCGTCGTTTTAAGAAGAAAGATATCCATGACCCTAGTAATGCCAGACCAGATTATCAGGAACTGTTGACTGATATTAGATTTATTACTTGGGTTGATGCTGGATTAGATAATTCGCAGCCAACGCTACCAGAACGCTTACAGATGGCATTTGCCAACCCTGCTTCTATCAATCGTTTTGGCGGTCTTTGTTTAGGAGAAAGCCGAGATTTGGTCAATGCTGTCACCTTGTTGCCAAAAAACTATCAAGGTCAATCGTTGCAATGGCTGGTGTGCGATGAAAATGGGTTGTTAACTTTACCCTATTGGGTGGATCATGTCGGTTCCAAGGATACTCGTTGGCAGAGATATCTTATACTTGAACCTTCTGATCTATATCATCCTCCTGAGTCTGCCTGGACATTAATTCAAGCAGCTTAGAAACACAGTGAACCTTCGATGTCGTAAGGCGCTTAACCCACAAAAACAACCTTACGGTTATCTACTGTGCAAACTCTCGAACATTTTGAAATCTCCGCCAAACTCGAAACCATTCGTGTCTCTGCCCTTCATGCCCTTGCCTACTGCCCGCGACTGTTCTACCTTGAAGAAGTAGAAGAACTTTACACCCAAGATGCAGCCGTGTTTGCTGGACGCAGACTGCACACTGAACTCGAAAAACAGGAAGATGAGGAGTGGGAAGAATTATTTCTCGAAAGCGAAGAATTAGGATTACGCGGTCGGCTTGATGCACTCCGCACCCGTGACGGGCAAACAATTCCCTACGAACACAAACGCGGTCGCGCTCACCGAGATGAAAATAAGCAACCCCAAGCTTGGGAGAGCGATCGCTTACAAATCCTGGCTTATGCTTTCCTCTTAGAATCAGCTTTGGGAATTACGGTTAAAGAAGGTCGCATTCGCTACCATGCTGATAACGTACTGATTCACGTACCATTAGATGATTCTGGACGGGCAGCAGTTCGAGAAGCAATTCAACAAGCGCGTACACTTAGACAATCAACACACAGACCGCCAGTAACTAACAATGAACGATTGTGCGCCCGTTGTTCTTTAGCTCCAGTCTGTTTGCCAGAAGAAGCAAGACTTGCCCATGATAAGGAATGGCAACCAATTCGCCTGTTTCCTGAAGATGATGAACGGCAAGTGATTCATGTTTTGGAACCAGGAACATCTGTAGGCAGAACTGGAGAACAAATCAAAATTGCTCGTCGTAATCAACCAGTAGAGAAAGTTCCTGCTCGTCAGGTTGGGCAGCTAGTTTTGCACAGCTTTTCGCAAATTTCTACCCAGGCACTGCACTTTTGTGCTGACCAGAGTATAGGTGTGCATTTTATTTCAGGAGGTGGACGCTACCTTGGTAGTTTTGACACCCGACAAGGTAGCATTCAACGCCGTATTCGTCAGTATGCGGCTTTAAGTAATCCTGATACCTGCCTTGAATTAGCCCGTAAACTGGTGATTTGTCGCGGTCAAGGACAACGTAAATTCCTGATGCGAGGCACTAGGGGTAAAACCGGAGTCCCAGAAACTTTGAGTAAAGCGATCGCTCAAATGAAAGCGGTACTCAAGCAAGTTCCCCAAGCAAAATCTTTGGAATCTCTATTAGGACTCGAAGGTAACCTTGCTGCCTTGTATTTTAGTGCGCTGCCGTGTTTAATTTCCAAAGAAATTGCAACTGAATTGCACTTTAATGGTAGAAATCGCCGTCCACCCAAAGACCGATTCAATGCAATGCTGAGTTTTGGGTATGCTTTACTACTCAAAGATGTGATGAATGCTATCTTGAGCGTTGGCTTAGAACCAGCTTTAGGTTTCTATCATCAACCGCGATCGCAAGCTGCACCTTTAGCACTAGATTTGCTGGAAATTTTCCGAGTACCTTTAGTAGATATGACAGTGATAGCTTCAATTAATCGTGGTCAATGGGATGTTAAGGCAGATTTTGAAGTCAGAGGAGAGCAGGTTTGGTTGAGTGAAACGGGTCGGCGCAAGTTTGTGGAACTTTATGAGCGCCGCAAACAGGAAAGCTGGAAACACCCGGTAACAGGTTATTCGCTTACCTACCGTCGCCTATTTGAATTGGAAGTACGGCTGCTAGAGAAAGAATGGTCAGGTGAGGGTGGTTTATTTGGTCAGCTAATCGTGCGCTGAGGTGTTATATGGGTGAAGCGCAACATTTATACTTGATCTGTTACGACATTCGCGAGCAAAAGCGCTGGCGTAAAGCTTACAATCTACTCCAAGGATACGGAGAGCGAATACAGTATTCAATATTTCGTTGTTGCTTGACGCAACGCACACGGGAAAAGTTACGTTGGGAGCTCGAAAAGGTATTAGCAAAGGAAGATAATTTGCTTTTGATTCGGCTGTCACATCAGTGTGTTGCAGCAATACCGAGTTATAACCGCCCAAATACGTGGTTGTGTCCAGAGGGATCATATCGGATTGTTTGATGCATGGATATGCGGTTGTTAAAGAAAACAATTGTCAAAAATCGGCTCAATGTCTTATTGGGAAAGTGTTTTATGGTTAAAAGAAGTGTCGGAGGTGCTTGTAAAATCAGAATCCGATGTTTGTCAGGTAAGGATTTCGAGCATCGCCGTGTCCAAACCTTTGATGCCGCAAGGCGTTGAGCACATCAAGATTCTGAGCATTTAAAACAGATTAATCAGTGTCCAAACCTTTGATGCCGCAAGGCGTTGAGCACAACGGCGATCCGCGTAAACCAGAGATCGCAGCAGCCGTGTCCAAACCTTTGATGCCGCAAGGCGTTGAGCACAAACAATAACCGAAACATATGATCTACAAACAGATCGTGTCCAAACCTTTGATGCCGCAAGGCGTTGAGCACAAGAATTTTAATTGTACTTTTGAAGAGATAGCAGTGTGTCCAAACCTTTGATGCCGCAAGGCGTTGAGCACACACTAGCGAGAAGACACAAGCCGCTTTTTACTCCGTGTCCAAACCTTTGATGCCGCAAGGCGTTGAGCACTTGAACCCGCACTTCCTTGATTTTTAAGGAAGAAAAGTGTCCAAACCTTTGATGCCGCAAGGCGTTGAGCACACTCATCGCCATATTTACCCGATATAGCTGTAGATGTGTCCAAACCTTTGATGCCGCAAGGCGTTGAGCACATGCGGTCGCCCTTTGCGCCCCAACAAGCGATCGCCAGTTCGTTGAGCGGACACAAGAGCAACAGACCGAACCAGGAAGTTGGGGACTGAAGCTAGACAAACCACCCCAGATTGATCAGAAGTGGGAAGAGTTCATGACAGCGCAGTGGCGTGGGGAGCAACGTGCAACTGGACTCTATATCCCATATCCTACGCTCTCAATTTGCCTGAATCGATCCTCGATAAATTCGCTCCATCTGCTCGGGAGAGAGCTGTGTCATTGGAAACCGCTCATGTCCACAGATAGTGAGTTTGTCAGGAGCTTCAACCTCCAGAAGCTGGCTTTGGGGCAAGACATAGCCGTGCTTGTCCGGGTCGTATGCTAAAACTTCTCCTGTCTCAATCTGATAAATCCAAGCATAAATTTTGAGTTGCCCTTGGTAGAGTTTAGAGTGAATGACTGGATACGTCCGCAAATTCTCTATTTGGGTGAGGACATTTTCGGCAATTATGATTTCTAGCAGTTCTTCGGCCTGGTAGTGACTGTAGTGGTCTAAAACCAGCCTTCGAGTTGCCTCTGCATATTTAAGCCAATCATGCACGAGCGGCATTTCCTCTCGCAGATTGTTTAACTTCATTAGCCCTTTCATTGCACCACAATGAGAGTGACCGCAGATAATAATTTGCTGAATATCTAAGGCTTGAACAGCATATTCAATTGTCGCACCCTCACCGCCATTAGTTGCTCCAAATGGTGGAATAATATTACCAGCATTGCGGATGACAAACAGTTCACCTAACTGGGCTTGTGTAATCAGATTTGGATCGACACGCGAATCAGAACAGGTAATAAACAACACTCTAGGCTTTTGACCATGAGAAAGTTGCTCAAACAGTTCTTGATGCGTTGAAAAGTAGCTACTTTGAAATTCACGCAGACCTTTAATTAATTTCTTCATCACCAAATTCCACAGATACTCGTGGGTTTAACATGCTGACTCTTTTGGTTTTAATAGTAAGTGTCAATTAAGAAAAATTCCTCTGCCATAGGTTTATTTGATGCATTGAATCCGATTCTTAACTCTTCAAGTAGAGTCAAGAATTCATGAAAAATGCTTATACTGCAATTACTAAGCAAGAATTAATTATATCAGTCCCTAGTCTTAGACCTGCTGGGGACTTTTTCTAATTGATGATGCATTGACTATCAGACATACATCAAAACAAATGGTAGTAATTTAAGTATTACTTGCGGCTAATTAATAATTAGTACTGTTGGTAGATTGGTTATCAATAGACCTCTTGCAAAAGTCGCTCAGGAAGACTGGACTTGAGCTAGATGAAGCTCATAATTGTAGAGAGCAGCAATCAGATTAAACCGTAAACTAAATCGTTTTCGACGATTTCTATAAGTCAGAGACAATATTTTAAATACCTTCAGTTTACGATTTACATGCTCACCTAAAACTCGAATCTTGGCTAATTCTTGATTGCTCTTTTTCTCATGATAACTTAATTTACCTTTTCGGGGTTTTTTCTTGGGAATTCGACTATTTCCATGTAGTTTTTGAATACCTTGATAAGCTTTATCCCCTAAACATTCGATGTTTTCTTTGAACCTAACTTTACTCTTTTTAAATATACGGAAATCATGCTCTCTACCCTTTCCATGAGCGGTACAGATGATTTGACCATTCGCTTGGTCTACCACTACTTGCGACTTGAGCGTATGCTGTTTTTTCTTCCCACTGTAAAACTTTTTTTGTTTTTTTTAGGGCGTTCAATTGGACTTTCTGTTACATCAATTACTACCACCTCTAACTGATAATTAGAAGTAGTGAGTTTTTTCTTGCCTGGAAGAGTGAAAGCCCTAGACTTAGTCAGCGTATCTTCTATTTTTCGGATAATTCGGTAAGCTGTAGACTCGTTTACTCCCCAAGATTGACCAATATGAAAGTACGTGCGGTATTCTCTCCAATATTCCAATGTCATCAACAATTGGTCTTCTAGCCTGAGTTTACTTGGCCATCCTGTTTTTTGTTTTGCTTGACTGGGCGATCGCACGACCTCTAACATCTGGTTAAAAGTCTCCGGACGTACACCACACTCATAGTTTAAAGTCTTCTGGCTTTAAGCTCTTCACTTGTTCGTAGGTCATCAATGCTACCCAACTCTAATCTCACTTGTCCCACACATTTGGTACTTTTGCAAGAGATCTATTGTCTTGGGTATGACTTTGAGGAACACACCAAAACATTGCCTCAGCCCCATCAAATGCCCGAATAAGTACCTCAGCATCATCTGTTGATCCTTGAATTACCTCCTAACTGCACCTTGGGGAATTCGCTTTCGGGCAGAAGTAGGAGAAGCGGTGTTTCACATTGTCACACGGGGGCAATGCTGGCTCCAGATTAACGACAACCAAAAACCTTTACTCCTAGCAACTGGGGATTTCGTCATGTTTCCCCACGGACACGAACACATCATTTGCGATACGGTCTCTAGCCCGATTACCGATTTTGAAGATACGTCGATCATGCGACCGAATCATGGATATAACAGTATTTGTTTTGGTGGAGATGGCTTACCGACTGAGCTACTAGCAGGTTGTTTTCAAGTCAGAGGCGATCGCCGTAATCCCTTGTTAGCCTCGCTGCCTAGTTTGATTCACGTCCGTAGCGATCATGGACAGCTAGTTCCTTGGTTAGAAACAACGTTGCACTACATCACAGCCGAACTTGCTATCAGTCAGCTTGGCTTTCAAACGGTAATTGCACGACTCGTCGATGTTCTTTTTATACAAGCAGTTCGTGCTTATGTTGCCAGCATTTCTAATGATCAGCCCAACTTGTTACGCGCCCTAACAGATCCACAGATGGTAATTGCTTTATCGTTAATACATCGATCACCTGAAAAGCCTTGGACAGTAGCATCTCTGGCAGAACAATTACCAATGTCTCGATCTGCATTTTCAGCTCGTCTGGTAGGTTATGAATCCGAAATATCTTTTAGCAAAGCATTCAAGCGGTGGTCTGGCATTGCCCCCAGTTTCTATCGTCAGGATTACTCTGCATTAGAGCTTTCAGCATCATCTCTTGCTTGATGAGATTACTTAATTTTGCATGTTTCAGGATTTTATGAATTCTTAAAACAGCAATCAGTTATGCAGCAATGTAGGCGATCGCAACCATCGCGGCGATAAGTTCCGGTTTTAGTTATTATCTACAGTCAAACAATAACAACCTATAAGTAGTTACTCAAAATTAATTACATAGTTTTGTCCAAATTCTCTGAGTATTTTTTCCAGAGATTCAACAAACGTTTGCCAGCTAGAATAAGCATCGAGCTCAATCCATTGATATTTATCAAAGAAAGAGGGTTTATTTCTCTGATGAAGAACATCTAAAACCTTAATTTTTATGCAAATTTAACTTTAATTATATTCTATCAGTTGTTTGTGTAATTAATTCTGCTTAGTTACTTAATATCACTCCGTCAGCTAATTTTTAGCGAGTAATTAGCTTGCAGTAAGAGTTTTAGCGCTGATTTTATGCAAATTAAATTTATCCATTTGACCAATTTTCCAATCAAATCGAAAAATCTGTATCTTTAGATACTTTTTACAGCTTTTTTGCGAAATGTCATGTTATTGTAACTTTAATCAAGTCTTGCTCAGTCAATTCGGAGAGTCATAATTATCAAGTGGTTCATGATCGACTATAAAAAAGTTCGGTTGAAATGGGAAAATTATTGGTTTAAAACCTTTGGCAGATGGCGCTCATGTCCGCTGACCTGTCCAATAGACAGACCTCATCATCGGCACGTTTTTTGGAGTTGGATTGGTAGTTTCTTGGCCATCACTGCAACGTCTTACCTTGCTGTAAAAACTAATTCTCCTTTGCTGATGGCTCCTTTTGGTGCTACAAGTGTCTTGATATTTGGTGTCCCTGACAGTCCTTTGGCTCAACCTCGCAATGTCATTGGGGGTAATCTTCTAGCTGCGCTCGTGAGTCTGATCATTCTGCATTTTCTTGGTTCTTCTCCCTTGGCAATGGGAATGGCTGTTTCTAGTGCGATTGGAATCATGCAGCTTACCGGAACTGTACACCCACCTTCGGGTGCTGTTGCATTAGTCGTGATGATGACCAAACCCGACTGGCAATTTCTGCTAACACCTGCCTTTGAGGGATCGATGATTCTAGTACTATGCGCTGTGATCTTCAATAATTTAGCCGAAGAGAGGACATATCCAAAACACTGGTTTTGATTCTCTCTCTAGGGGAGCAGAGCATCCTTAAGCATCGAACAAAAAATAATTTTCAACACCGGAAAGTTTTATGACAATGGACAAGAATTCATCCACTTTAAGTACATGGACATTAAAAAACAGCTAACCTTGGCACAGCCCCTAAAGGGCTGTGCCGCCCACAGCGACAGTCTTTGAGACAAATAGATAACTCATAAAGGTTGGCTGTTTTTTCAGGTGGATCTACTTACCAAGCGGCGATCGCTGTTTTAGGCAGGATAGGCATTTGGATTTTCCACTCTATGAGTAACTCATCGATGGCTTTGACAGAACAATGGGCTGTTCTGGAAGTGAGTGATGGCGAAAACATGACCGTTCGCCAAACCAATGGCAATCAAATGCAAGTTCGACTGTGTGGAATTGATGTGCTCAATGTGAAACAAGATAAAGCTTCAGGGCAAGCATTGGGTAATAAAGCTAAAGAAAAACTGCGATCGCTCAGGCACAAGGGAGCGAATAAATTAGCAAGCGCCGTCGAGGCGCGCTCTTCAGGCGAAAGCGCGCTCGAAGGTGGGTTGAGCCAAAATATTTTTAATACGGCGCTTGCTAATTTATTTATTGGAGCTCCTTAAGAGCGAAACGCTCATCAGTCCTTGGGTTTAAAGTCGCTATTAGCAAATATGCCCATACAAATTAAGAACTTCTTGGATTTCACGAGTCATTTCCTGACGCAATTTCCAAGGTAATAAAACTTCAACTTTGGAACCTAAAGCCCGCAACCATCTGATAACATAATAATCAGTTGTTCTGTAATTTACTCGGTAGTATGCATCGGTATTAGGACGAAATTTAAGAATATTTAAAATTTCTGCTTGATGTTTCTGATCAATAACATATTGTTGAATTAAATCGAAGGTGTCCTCGTAATTAATTTCAGTAAAAGTATCGTGGATACTGATTCCATCAATATAAGCTTGATGGAAATCCTTCTCAAACCGTAATATCATCAATGATTTTTCTTTGTAAAAGTCACATCCCCAAGCTTCTTTTAATTTTGTATTGATAGTTTTTGGAGTCGGTAGTAGATTATTATCATTAATTTCTCTTAATAATTGAGGAACTCGAGCATCCTTCCAATTGAGCATTTCTATATTTTGTGAAAGAATACGATCAAGACGATATTTGTACCAATTAATATCACCTTTGGGAGTAGTTCCATAAGCACATAGATATTTAGCCCGTTCCATAAAATAAATACAAACTGGATAAATAACACACTCTTTTATTTGATTTTGATGGGCGCTATGATATGTCAAAATTAAAGGCGTAATTTGCCCAGAATCCCAAATTTCTTGCAATTGGCTCTGAATTTCATCTACTGCATCTTGTGTTGAGCTTGATTCTGGTACTACATAGTCAACATAGAGAAATATCCGATGATTATCTTCGTCTATTTCCTGCTCTGAAAACTCGTCGGCTAGTACTGGTAAATTAGGGTCAAGAAAACTAAATAAACCTAAAGTACCTGCTAAATAGGCTTGTTTCTTCCTGCTTAAATTTGCTTGAGTCAGAGAAGTATTTTCGGTTTCTTTAAAATTTGGTAACTTTTCGACTCGACGGTAATATTTGCTTCTACCAGCATTCTGATTTATTTTTTGTAGATAATTACGACTGACTAATAAATCGAAATCGCTTTGCAGAGATTTACGAACTTGGCCAAATAATCTTTCGTCTAGAAGCTTTTCTAGTTCCAAGTCAGCTATGGGTATTTGCGCTTGTAGAGAATTTCGCCATTCGTCAATGGGTACTTCCAATTCTAATAACCATTGTTTGGTTGTTTTGCTGCAAGCACAGTTAGAATCTTGATGCTTAAGAATGTCTGCTTGCTTTTCATCCTTGTGGGTTTCGGTAAAAAAAGCTTTACGCCAATCTATATAAGTAAAGCTGTCTGGGAGACTTATGTAACCATTTTCGCTATATAGCCACCGTAGCAATGCCCATAAGCGGATAGCACGGGTAAGATTTTGACTTTGGTCAAGGGAGCCATTTGCTAGTTTTTGCAAAACTTTACAATCTGGAGCGTGTTGAAATAGAGTATTCACAGTAGTTTTAGGCATTTGAGCAATTGTTTATAGATTAGCAGTTATTTGGAAGAGGGTATTTCCGATGCTGTGCCATAATGGGCATGACAATTTTGTGATACATCTAGCGCATGAGTACATCAGAGTTTGATGGGTATAAAGTAGACCATTTGTTTTTGCTGATTGGTGAGAATCCTTTACCTAACTATGTTGCAGCGAAAATGCTGTTAGAGGAAGGTGGTAAACCTTATCTAGTTTTTAGTGAACGGACGGAAAAACCTGCGGAACGTCTTAAGGAGGAGCTAGGTTTAAGCGATAACGAAATGGTTCCGTTGAATAATAATGAAGCAAATTCTTACGAAATTAAGAAGAGAATTAGAGAAAAAATTAAGGAAATTCAACGGGAAATTATATCTAAATACCCAGATAAAAACCAGTTTGGATTGAATTATACAGGTGGTACAAAAGCAATGGCTGCCCATGCCTATCAAGCGTTACTTATCCTTGATGATAACGACTCAAAAATTCAACTTAATCCTCCTCCTAGTTTCAGCTACTTGGACTCTAGTAGTTTAAAAATGTTAGTTGAACAGAAAGGTAATCCTATCCCAATAGATGTCAATTTAAAGGAAAAGCTTTCACTCAAGAATGTTTTTGACTTACATGAACCTTGGAGTCAAAAACAACCACCTATTGAAAATCCAAAATTACCTGAATTGGCAAAAGAGATAGCGGCTCTTCATACAGATGTAAATGTTGCAAGAGCATGGCGTTGGTGGTGCGATTATGTATTGCGTCGAAAAGCAAGAAACTCTCAAAAGCCAAGCGAGTGGTTAAAAGAGGATTGTTTAAAAAATATTACTATTCCCTTACAAGCAAATATTGCAGATATAAACCTAACAGAGTATTTAGTTACATTAATGAATTCAGTTAATAAGGACGACTCTGTTTCAGAAATAATTCAAAACATTCTGCATATATTTAAAGATAATGAATTTAAAAAAATCAGAGAAATGTCTCAATTATCTAACTCTTTATGGTCTTCATCAAATACTCAATATATTGAAAAGATAGTTGGGCTTATTCAATCAAGCTTGGGTTTGTCTGGAGCAGAGTTATCATTAGCTGATGCTAGCCAAAAGGGACAATTTAAAAAAATTAAGCATTTGTGTAAATGGCTTGATGGTGAATGGTTAGAACATCATGTTCTGCAAGAAATAAAAAATATCTCTTCTCCTGATAATTTTATCAGTGATAGTAAAATGTCATTTCACATTCAAGATGATAAAGGAAATGACAAATTTGAATTTGATGTTGCTTTCATTCATAATTATCAACTTTTTGCTATCTCTTGTACAACTGATACTGAACCCGAATTATGCAAGTTAAAATTATTTGAAGCCTATCGTCGAACACGACAGATGGGAGGAGATGAAGCAAGAGTTGCTCTAGTATGCTGCTATGAAAAACCTGAGAAAATTAAAAAAGGTTTTATGGCTCAAATTCAAGATGAGAATGTTAATGTTTTTGGCTGTGGCGAACTAGCAAAACTTTCTGAAAGTTTAAAAATATGGATTCAAAAGGTTGATAAATAATGAATAATTTAGTTGCTACAGTAATTGATACTACTGGAATACAAAAGTATATTTTTGGAAGCAATCGCTTGCGTGAAAATATCGGTGGTTCATATTTGGTTCAAGTATCAACAAGTAAATGGGTTAAAGAATGCTTGAGGGAACTGCGAAAACTAGGCCAAGTTTATATTCCCAATGATGAAACGGAAGATTTTGAAGCGCATATTGCTACAAATATAGGAATCATAGGTGAGTTCGTTTATGCAGGTGGTGGTAATACAGTATTACTTTTCAGAACAGAAGAATATGCGAAAAATTTTACTAAACAATTAACCAAGAAAATACTCCATGAAGCACCGGGATTAAATATTGTTATAGCCCATGAGGTTTTTGATTGGGATAATGACTCACTTCAAGAAGTTATGGAGCGAAAATTAATCCAAGAAAAATTGGAAAACCAAAAGCGCAAACCAAAACCATCAATGCCAGTATTAGGTTTAGCTGTTACAGCTACTTGTGATTCAACTGGATTAGTTGCGGTAGACAATAGTAAACGCTATGGTATTCCAGAGAATGATAGTTACTTGGTTTCTAGAGAGACAGTCGCTAAACTTAAAACAGTTGATAAAAAATATGATGAGCTTGCAAATTTAGAACTTAAAGAGAGTATTTTCAAAGATTTAAATTTGGGTGATTACCACATACCATATGACGTTGATGATTTAGGACGTTCGGAAGGTGATAGCAGCTATATTGCAATTGTTCATGCTGATGGCAACAGATTAGGGAATCGCTTTCAGGATTATTTAAAAACTGCATCTGATAATGGAGATTGCATTATCAAAATGCGAAAATTTTCTCAATCTGTAAATAATGCAGGAAAGAGTGCTTTACGCGCGATCGCTGAAATTTTGATAAATTTAATTACAATTGAAGACGAACGAGCAGTAATTAAGTACATAGATACAGAATCAGGAGAAATTAGCAATAAGATAATCCTGCAAAAAAGGGATGGAAAAACCTATTTACCTTTTCGTCCTCTAGTCTACGGAGGTGATGATATTACTTTTGTATGTGATGGACGTTTGGGATTATCTCTAGCTGCAAAATTATTAAATAAATTTGAGGAATTTACTAGTAATTTACCAGATGATAAAGAGAAAGCAACTGCTTGTGCAGGTATTGCAATTGTGAAAAATCATTATCCTTTTGCTAAGGCTTATGCATTAAGTGAAGCGCTATGTATTCAGGCTAAAAAGTGGATGAAAAAAGAAACAAATAACTATCAAAAACCAATATTTTCTGCTTTAGATTGGCATATTGCAGCTAGTGGACTAATTGGGTCAATTCATGAGATTCGCAAACGAGAGTATGAAGTACAAATTCCCGAATGGAATAAGGTAGCTTCTTTAGTAATACGACCAATGCATTCAGGTTCATACGAAAATGAATGGCGTACATGGTCTAGTTTTACCAAAGTTATTAATGAATTTAATACACACGAAGATTGGAAAGATAAGCGTAATAAAGTAATGCGATTGCGTGATGTACTGCGTCAAGGACATGAAGCGACAAAACAGTTTCGACAACTACACAGTCTTGAAAGCTTACCAAAATTTCCACAAGCTAATACTAAATTGGGAGAGGAAGGTTGGTGGAATGGTGTTTGTGCTTACTTCGATGCCATTGAAGCGATGGAATTTCACATACCTTTAGGAGATTCAAGCGATGAGTAGCTACACCCTAAAAATAAAGTTGCTGAGTGATACAACATTTGGTCGTGGTGATGGAGTTGCGGGGTTAGTTGATCAAGAGTTAGAACACGATAGCTACGGATTTCCTTATTTGCGAGGACGTACCTTAAAAGGGTTACTAAGTGAAGAATGCGATAACTTAGTTGCTGCAATACTACATGATAATCAGCACGAAAATTGGCAGAAAATTTCTGATCAATTGTTTGGTAAGCCGGGTAGTACACTTGATAATCAAGGGATTATGCATGTAGGTGACGCATGTTTAGCGAGTGATTTACGAACTGCGATCGCATCGCAAATTGATGAGGAATCTGAAAAACAACGTAAAAAGCCTGAATATCAACCAAGGTTGAGCAATATTGACATATTAGAATCATTGACTACCATCCGTCGTCAAACTGCAATTGACCCAGAAACAGGTTCTTCTGCTGAACGTAGTTTGCGGTCAGCGCGTGTAATTTTGCGTGAGTTATCTTTTGAGTCAACGCTTGTATTTGAAAAGGAATTAAACACAGATTTAGAAGAAGATAAAGATATTTTGACACTTTTAATAGTAGGTACACTAGCGTTAAGAAGGGTTGGAAGCGGACGAAATCGTGGTCGAGGTCATGTGCAGTGTACTTTATGGAATATGCAGCATGAAATTACTAGAGAGATTAGTTATATTCAACGTTTCGGGAGAGGAATATGAAAGCAATTACTTTTTTACTACATACACAGCAACCCATTCTCGCAACATCACTTCAAGGCGACCCTAATAGCAATGTTTCTTATGATTATATTTTGGGTAGCATGATTCGCGGAGCTTTGATTAGGCGATATTTAAAATCACCACAAAATAACATTAGAGAAACTGATGATATTTTAGATTCTGAGCGGTTTCCACAAATCAAGCGATTATTTTTTGATGCTTCTAAAACACGATACTTAAATGCTTACCCTGTTGCAAATAATAAGCAACGTGCTTTACCAATACCACTTTCTCTATATAAAAATAAAGGTGATGAATTATCAGAAGAAGATTCTACAGATGTTTATGATTTTAGTAAGATTCCAGTTGATGAAAAGGAAGAATATTTACCGGATGATTTTTCTGCTAAATTACTAAATGAAAGTTTCTGTAATCTCGATGATGAAGAGATAATTGTTCATCGAGTTAAGCGGAGAATAAACATACATAACCAACGCGATCGCAAACGTGGAAAAGGTACTGATAGTAATGGCGCAGTATTCAGTTATGATGCTATAGATGCAGGGCAAACTTTTCAAGGAGTAATACTTTGTGACTCACAAGAAGACAAACTTATTATTGAATATTTACTAAAATCACAGGATATTTGGTTAGGTGGTTCTCAAAGTGCAGGTTACGGACATACAAAAATAGAGTTAATTTCAAATGATAGTAATTGGTCGGAAGTTGCAATAAATTTAGATGCCCGTCTCCAAAATAAAAAAAATATTACAATTACACTTCTTAGTGACACAATTTTAATTGATAATCATGGGCAATATTCGGCACTTCCAGATATATTGCGTCAAAGAATTTCCCAAGCTTTAAAGTTAGATACAGAACTTGAATTTCAAGAAAATGCTATTTATACTAGTAGCATCATTGTCGGAGGGTTTAACCACAAGTGGGGTCTACCTTTACCACAAACACCTGCTTTAGCTGCTGGAAGTGTATTTGTTTTAAAAAAAACTGGTATAGATTTAAAGCAATTACAAAAACTTGAAGAACAAGGAATTGGTGAACGTAGAGTTGAAGGCTTTGGACGCATTGTAGTTAACTGGTTAGATGAAGATGTAACTAAATATCAAGTTAACTTAAGCACACCAGAAACTGAAAACCAGCAAGATAAGAATAAATTAGAATTACTGAGCGCACATTCACTCAAAATAGTAGAAAATATTGCAACAAGAATTATCAAAAAAAATCTTGATATTTTAATAACGAAAAGAGTTAGTAGTATAGAAATAAAGAAAGAAAATATTTCTAATAGCCAACTTTCAAGATTGATGATTATTACCAGACAGGCGTTATCTCAACTTGAACTAGAACGAACTAAACCTGAATCTCAGCGTAAGACCATATTAGAATTATCAGAATCTATAAGTAGCTTACTAAAGAATTTATCTTCTAATGCTCGTAGCCAATTTGAACGTACTCGTTTAAATACAGGTGAACGATTGGATGAGCAAATACATGAATGGCTCAAATCACCAAAAGGTTGGATAGAACGTGATTGGTCTAGCGATCCACAAACTAAAAATATGGTTGAGAATAACAAGCCATACATCAAAATTGCTAATGTGCCAAAAAGTATTGATGATTACCTTGCATTAGAATATACATTTCGTTTAATTATCACAATTACTAAAAAGACTATAAAGGATAAAAATAATGATTGAAATGCGCCATATTTCAAATCGCAATATTATTAAACGAATAATTGTACGCGGTAAATTAATTTTAAATACTCCCACTTGTTTAGGTAGTGGTGACGCAGATAGTCCGCTTGATTTGGCTTTACTAAGAGATAGCACTAGCAATCATGCTTTGTTAACAGGTTCATCTATCGCAGGAGCATTAAGAAACTATCTGCGTGAATACGATAGAGGTTATAGTGTCAAGGAAAACCGTAATGAGATCACAACTAAATTATTTGGAGATTTATTTGCTTATAAGAATGAAGAAAAATTATCAGAAAATGAAAAAATACAGCTTCGAGAAAAAGACAATCAAAGTCTTTTAATTATTGATGATGCCGTAAGTACAACTGCTATTCAAGCGGAAATTCGTGATGGAGTTAAAATTGATAGTGTAACTAATACAGCAGCAAATAAAGCGAAGTATGATTTGGAAGTATTAGAAGCAGGAACTGAGTTTAATTTAAATTTTGAGTTACTTATCGAAACTGATGAACATACTTTAATAAAAGCATTAGCAATAGCATTGCAAGGATTAGAAACAGGTCAAATCAATCTAGGAATTAAAAAACATCGGGGTTTTGGTCGCTGTCATGTGGAAAAATGGCAAGTATGGCAATTTGATTTAAGAGAATACGAACAACGCATACAATGGTTAAACTTTCCGCATTGGGAATCGGGTTTTTTAAATGATACTCATGACAATATCGCTGATGCTTTGGGCGTATCTCTAGATTGGGAAGATAAAAGACAGCACATTACCATCACAGCTATATTTACCCTCGCCAGTCCTTTATTAATTCGCTCCGCACAAGCATCGACGGATAAAGCACCCGATGTTGTTAATGAAAATGAAGGAATAATCTCGGAAAAGAAAACCAAAACCGCACAAGCATCGACGGATAAAGCACCCGACGTTGTACATCTCAAGTCTCGACGCAATGGTAATTTGAAATCAATATTATCCGGTACAAGTTTAACTGGTGTGTTGCGACATCGTGCGGAAAGGATAATTAATACTATTGGTGTAAATATAAATATTGTTAACGATATATTTGGATTCGTTGATGAAAATACCAAAAAAGCAAAAGCCAGCCGTTTAATTGTTGACGAAGTTGAAATTAATAACACTACAGATTTAGTCCAAAATCGGATTGCGATCGATAGATTTACAGGTGGAGCTTTGCATGGTGCGTTGTTCAACGAGCAACCTGTTTTTGGAAATGATGAAACAAGTTTAGTCATTACACTAGAATTGCGTCAACCAAAGCATTACGAAATTGGGTTACTACTTTTATTGCTCAAAGATTTATGGACTGGTGATTTACCTGTAGGTGGAACCAGTAGTATTGGACGGGGAAGGTTACAGGGAAAACACGCAACTATTGAGTTTGACAAGAAAACTTGGGTAATTGAACAAAAGTCAGTAAATGAACCTTTATTAATAGATAATGCTGAAGATTTAGAAACATTTGTTGCTGCTTTACATCAGGAGGTAACTACTTGAATAAACCAAAGCGTAAACCTTGAAAAATTCCAGCTAATTTTGATATCAAAACCTGGTTGGAAGTACAAGCGAGTCAATACAAATTAAAGTTTTTATTAGCACATGCTGAAGATGGAGTAATTTGGGGTAAATTTCAAGATGGAAATTTGATAACAGCAGATAGTATATTTTCTGAATTTGCCAAATTACCTAAATTACGTAAATTAACATTACAAGAATGTCGAATTTTGGTGAAAGTTCTGAAGTGATGCTTTGGAAAACTGATGAGGGTTTTAAAGCGCGTCTTATTCAAGATGAAAAAAATACAGAATTTATTCCTGAAAATCAGATTCTTTGGGGTACACAAGCAAAAACAATTAGCGATGGTTTTACTTTAGTATCGGATGGTTCGCAAGGTTTGTGCCATGCTGTACCTTTAGTTGATATTAATTTTGATGCCAAGCAAAAATTATATCGTCCATTGCGTTTATGTGTTCGCCATTATATTAATTATGACGAAGAAACTGGTTTAGCTCGTATTGATTTAAGTCGCTTAGTTAAGCTTACTACAGAAAAGGAGTTAGCAAATGCTTCCCAGACATCTAAATAATGTACCAGAAAATAAAAAAGCAATAGCACCTTATAATTTTGTAGAGTTACCAAATGATATAGTTAAAGTTGAGCCTGAATCTCTACCTCAGCATAATGTTTATTATCCTGAATCAGAGAATCGATATACAGGTCGGATTCAATGCACATTGACAACTGAATCACCTTTATATATTCGTTGTGGATTAACTAAAGAAGAATTTGTATGTGGCGCTGAGTCAAAAGATTTACCTGATTTTTTCTATACAGAGATAGCAAATAAAGCCAGAAAACCAGTGATTCCTGGTAGTAGTTTGCGAGGGATGATAAGAAATTTACTAGAAATAATTAGTTTTAGTAAAATAGAGCTTGTATCGGACAAACAAAGATTATTCTTTCGCGCAGTAGCAGCAAATCCAAATAAAGATTCTTTAGGAAAAGAATATAAAAAATATGTCGATCCGAAAAAGGTTCATGCTGGTTATCTAAAAAAAGATAATCAAGGATGGTATATTCAACCAGCGATAACCTGTAATGGTAGTACTTTTGCTTGGGTACGAGAAACTGACTTGAGCTTACCTGGATTGAAACAATTTAATGATGACAATTACTGTCCTCAATATATAAATGTTAGTTATACACAAGTAAATATTGATTATAAAGATAGAGCCAAACGCTTATTTGCTCAAGATGTTGATTTACCAGAAGTGCATCATAAAAAAGGAGTACTGATTACAAGTGGAAATATGAAGCAAGAAAATCAAACGCAAGCTTCACCTCGTCGAAATCATTGTGTTGTTTTTGAATGTCTAGTTTTTGAAGCAAATTCTGAATCAGCAAAATTAAGAATAAATGATACAGCAATCGAACATTACCGTAATGCTTTGACTGATTTCCAAAAGCAATTTCCATTTGCTCAAGATTGGGGAATTTTACAGGAAAATCAAAGAAATCGCCCTATATTTTACTATCTTCCAGAAGGTGCTAATACGGTTAGTTACTTTGGTCAAAGTCCTAATTTTCGTATTCCTTACTCTCCCAAGGGTAATGGACACGCAAGTACTGTTGCAGATTTTATTCCTGAACATCTGAAAAAATCTGAAATCATCGATTTAGCTGATGCAATTTTTGGTTGGATGAAGGATGAGAATGTCCCTATAAATTTACGTCAGCGTGGAAGTCGAGTATTTATTTCTGATGCAAATTATGTATCTGCTGAAAATAATATTTGGTATACGGGTGATTTTAATAACACAGTGACTCCTCAAATTCTTAGCCAACCCAAACCTACTTGCTATCAGCATTATCTTGTTCAACCAGAAGAAACACAAGCTGATAAATCAAATCTCAAACATTATGCTAATCAACTCATTGAGGAAACTGTTATAAGAGGTCATAAACTATATTGGCATCAAGGAAATAATCCGAAGTTCCAATATTTAAGCAACAATCAAAAAGATAGAATTTCTGACACTCAAACTACTAAAATTAAGCCGATAAGTAGAGGAGTGAATTTTGAATTTAATATTCACTTTGAAAATTTAAGTGATATAGAGATTGGTGCATTAATTTGGGTAATGAGCATTTCTAGTGATAAATCACAAATATTTGGTATTGGTAAAAATCATGAAGAATACCGTCTTTCTTTAGGTATGGGTAAACCTTTAGGGATGGGTGCAGTGAAGATTGAGCCAAATTTATATCTGAGCGATCGCACTTCTCGCTATAAACAATTATTCGATGATAAGCAGTGGAATCAAGCTGAATCGACACCTACTGACGACCAGCAGCTTTATTTTATACAAGAATTTGAAAAATATATAATCTCTAAAATAAGCGATGATGATAAACCCAAAGAGGTAGAAGTTAACAGTTTAAAAAACTTACCACGTATTGAAATGCTACTTGCAATGTTGCAATGGGAAGCAATATCTGATATTCAACAACAAACTCGGTATATGGAAATCAAGCGCGACGTTAGAAAACCTCATATTGGTAGACCGAGTACATCCCACGAGCCAACTGTAAATGAGTATAAAGAACGTCCAGTTTTACCTACACCATTGCAAATAAGGAATATTGTAGATAATCATAAATTTCCAACAGTTCCTACAAAACCATTTGAAAAGCCAAATCTTAAACCAAAAAATAATAGAGATTCTAGACCTAATAATTATCGAAATAACCCAGGAGATGAAAATAACCCTAATCCTGCGATGCAAAGACCTAAGCCACCAAAAAAATGAACATCCCGCACCTCTTCCACACCCTCACTACCCATCATCCCTACAACTTTCAAACCCAAGCGATCGCACGCATCCTCAACCATGAGGATACCATCCTGCGCGCACCTACGGGTTCGGGGAAAACAGAAACAGCGATCGCACCTTTTCTCTTTGCCAAAGCTCTCAACCTTGACTTCCCCAACAAACTTATTTACGTTGTACCTCTGCGAACTCTAGCCAACAGCCTTCGCCAACGTACTGAAACATTAATTGCAAACTGGGAAAAAGCTTATCCATTATATCGTTCTCTAGCAGTAACCCTACAAACGGGGGAAAACCCCGAAGACCCACGTTTTGAGGGTGATATTATTTTCTGTACAATTGACCAGTTGTTGAGCAGCTTTTTAAATATTCCTTATTCTGTTGGTCGTGGTTCTGCAAATGTGAATGCGGGAGCAGTTTTTGCGTCTTATTTGGTATTTGACGAATTACATTTACTCGACCCAGAACGGTCTTTTTCTACGGTTTTAAAGGTGTTGCAGCAAGTTAAAGGGATTTCACCTTGTTTATTAATGACTGCAACCCTAACAGATGAGCTTGCAAGTCAAATTCAAAAGATAATTGCAGAGTAAATATAAAATTTATCTTCACATCATGGAAATTATTCGAGTTGAAGACTCTGATTTAAAGGTAATTGAGGCTAATCGCTGTCGAGTTTTTCGTGCTATGTCGCTACCTCTGAGCGCACAAGTTATTTGGGATGAGATTTATGCAAAGCAACGGCAGCGAGTTATTATTATTTGTAATACTGTTTCTCAAGCACAAGGAGTTTATCGTGATTTGTCAAGTTTAAATCACGAATGTGAGTTAAGTATTACCCTACTACACGCAAGGTTTTTACCTGAACACCGTGCTAAAAAAGAAAAATATTTAACAGATATATTTGCTGAAAACTGGCGAGATAACAATGATAACACTTGTCAAGTTTTGATTGCTACTCAGGTAATTGAAGCAGGAATTAATATTACTTGTGAAGTTTTGCATACTCAACTTTGTCCGATGAATTCTTTGTTACAACGTGCTGGACGTTGTGCGAGGTTTTCAGGGGAAAGTGGCGAGGTTTTTGTCTATAGGAAAATGGAAGTCAATCAAGAGAATCAGGAATTAGCTAATACTGATTTATTTGAATGGGAAGATGCGACTGATTTGTCTATAGGTGCTTCCGTTGAGGGTCTAAATTCTGAAAATATTGAGACAAAGAAATCAAAAGAAAGTTTTTTACCTTATCAAAAAGAAATATGTGAGTTGACTTGGCAAGTTTTACAAGCACATACAGAATCGGAAATTGTGAGTCATCACGTTGGTTTTAGAATTGAAGAACAATGGATTAATCTAGTTCATGCTGAGGAAGATTTGCTGACTCTAAAACGTAGAAATAACAGCCAGATGGAGTTTGAAAGGAGATTTGCTGATGCTGTTTTTAGAGGAGACGAATCTGCGGCGAGCGATTTGATTCGTAAGGTAGATAATCGCAGTATTTTTACTTGGGAAGAGCCTGGTTTAGTTGATTGCGATGATGAGCAAGAAATCGATATACAAAAGTTACTACCTTTTTCTGTTCCGGTTTCTACTATTTGCAAAGCTTGGCGAGATTTTCAAGAGAGTTTAGCTTTTGGGGATGATTGGATTTTTAAGCGCATTGAAACCCCAAAGAATAAATCGCAAACTTACAGTCAACCTGTGCTGAGTTCAATAAGTTCCCGTGACTTCTTGATTGGTTGTTATCGAATTTTGGTAAATAATCGGTATATTTACTATGATGAGGAAATTGGTTTACAAATAGGAGTGAATATCCGCGGAAATAGGTTTAATTCAACATCTAAAAAAGAGAGAACTATTACCAGTCAATACCGCTATTGGATGGATAATTATGTAGGTCATTTAGTTTTAATGTGGAAATGTTGGCGAGATAATTTCTCTACAAAGACTCTCAAAAATGGCGAGGCTACAGATATTAATTATCGCAGCGTTCGTGATGAGTTATTGGTTGCTGGTGGTAAGTTTATTAAAAACAAAATTTTACCTCAAGCAGAAGTGAATGAAGCAGAAGCTTTATTTGAAATTTTAGTATTTTTAGCAATATTTACCCATGATTTAGGTAAATTGCAAGTTGAATGGCAAGATGTAATGAGAGGCTGGCAGAAAATTGCCCATCACCGTTTTGAAGGTAAAAATCCTCGCAAATATTTGCTAGCACATACCGACTATAATCCTGAAAATGAGCAACTAAAAGCAGAATTTAAAGCTTTTGAAAAGAAAAATAAGCGTCCTAATCATGCGGTTGAAAGTGCTTTTTTAGCCAAAGAGATTCTGCACAGATCTTTAATACCTCTACTTCAGGAGCATTTTACAGAAGATAGTGAGCAAATAAAATACTTTCGTGATGTGGTGATTATGGCTGCTGGTCGTCATCATTCCGCTTGGGCGAGAGGGTTTGAAAGTAAGGACGTGGCTAAATTAAAGCAGATTGAATTGTGTCCAGAATCACAGCAGGTAATTGCAGATAGCTGGCGATGTATGAAAAAATTTTTACCTAGTGTTTTATCCTTGTTGGAAGCAAATTTGAATCGTCATGTTTACCAGCTTCAAGAGTTGGATTTGAATAAGTTTACTGCTGATGAGGTGGAGTTTTTACAGCTTTATTCGTTGGTGGTACGTGCGCTGCGGTTGTGTGACCAAAGGTCTGTACAATTGATTTAAGTATGGGGCATTGGGCATAGCGATGGTACATCTTCCTTCTCTTCAACAACTCTATCCCCTTGTGGGTGTGGTTTTTCATGAGTAGCTGAGTGACTATTGTGTCTCTGTCCCTACATAATTTTTTCCAAAAGTCTGGACTTTGTTCGAGAATACCCATATGATAATGTAATGCTATTAAATTGATGTTTGGCAAACCGAAGCGGGGGGTAAAACCTGGGGGGTTCTGCCAAAATCGCCAGAACCTTGACAAGTTAATAGTTACAGCGTTTGGAAGTTTGCAACAAATAGGAATATGTTGCAATAAGTGAGGCTGAAATGAGGTCATTTTTGAGGTCTGCCAAAACTGCTTCTAGAATCCTTGCTCTGTAAGGGTTTCAGGGAGCGGACTTGAAACTTAGCGAATCCTGGAAACTTTAAAAGACTTCAAAATGCGACCGTTGTTATCTTTTTTTTGTTTCCTTGAAACTTAGCGAATCCTGGAAACTTTAAAAGACAAATCTAATTGCCTCCCTATTGTGTTGCTTCTAGAAACTTGAAACTTAGCGAATCCTGGAAACTTTAAAAGACAATTAAGTATGCGATCGCTAACTTGAGAATTTCTTACTTGAAACTTAGCGAATCCTGGAAACTTTAAAAGACTTGAACCAGCATCGCCCATTGAATTTAAGCAAGAACTTGAAACTTAGCGAATCCTGGAAACTTTAAAAGACTAATAATTTAATCTTATTGGCATGATGACTCACACTTGAAACTTAGCGAATCCTGGAAACTTTAAAAGACTGCATATAGGCATATGGCACTTAACACACACTGGAAACTTGAAACTTAGCGAATCCTGGAAACTTTAAAAGACTTCATCTACTGCCACAGCACCAGAAAAACCATCATTACAGGAGCTTGAAACTTAGCGAATCCTGGAAACTTTAAAAGACTCTTAAAATCATTCCTTGAGTAACGCCCCAATTATAAACTTGAAACTTAGCGAATCCTGGAAACTTTAAAAGACGCCTTTGCATTATTGTGTTCATATCCGCCCTTGTCATCTTGACTTGAAACTTAGCGAATCCTGGAAACTTTAAAAGACGTCTTTTTCAGCTTCAAAGAAAGATTATTCAACAAAACTTGAAACTTAGCGAATCCTGGAAACTTTAAAAGACTCCCATCGATACTTAAAATCTTGGCTTCTTGAAACTTAGCGAATCCTGGAAACGGGATTGAAACAACTACTACGTTATTGGGTAATTGATCATCGGGAACTTGAAACTTAGCGAATCCTGGAAACGGGATTGAAACAATACATAATCTTCGCAGTCAATCAGTAATCCACCACGAGACTTGAAACTTAGCGAATCCTGGAAACGGGATTGAAACTCTACATCTACTTTTCTCATCCCTTGACCTGTTACTTGAAACTTAGCGAATCCTGGAAACGGGATTGAAACACGAGGGAATAATTACGATAAGTCATTTCAAAATAGGAACCGAAGGTGTATTCCCTATTTTCCTGAAGGATTCTCGGTTTCAGCATAGTGATCGCACTTACAAGCATTTATTCCTATGGAACGCTGAATATAGTTTTATCACCAAAGGGGAAAGCGGGTAAGCTGTGGCGATGGGATATAACTTTCTGTTCGATTAGTCTGAAATCTATTTCTAACAGAATTGACTAATCGGTAAGTCTTTAGTTTTTTGATCTCTTTTGGGGAAGGATAAGCAGGTATTGGAATACCCCTATTCCAGCCCCATGCTATAAATAATTCAGCAAACAACACATGGCTTCATGCCACATGATCAAGCAACTATTCATTACAAAGACTTACAGTAATTATGCTGACACATTTTTGGTGTTGGGGTTGGCGCATCTTGCCGAATATGCTTTGCAAGCAACTAAGCAAAAAAGCGCAATGCAACTGATTGACAAGGGTACAGCTTACATCATCCAATTCAAACAGCCAATCAACCTAGAAGCGATCGCCAAACTTACTTACTCTGATCCTTTCCCAATTGTTAAAGGACAAAAAACTGATACCAGTAAAATACCCGCGGAAATTAAACCCTTTGACACTGTTGAACAAACCCAGACTCGCAAAGTTTATCGAGATTTCCTATTTAACAACCGAGGAAAAAGCGAAAATCTCGAGGAAACACCGAAACCACCAGACCCCAGAACCCAAAATGGTGTGATTCTGACACAAATGCGGTGCGATCGCAATCATAATGACCTGTGGTTAGGTAGTTGGGAACTGGGAGATCATTACGGTGTTTTACTGGCTACAATATTGCAAGGTTTTAGCCAAGAAAATACTGAAATTCAACAAATTGCGGATTTATTTTACAAAGCAACGGGTTGTAAGTTACCCAGTCTGGCGAGTGCTGTCAAGGTTTATTTACCTACCTCCGTCCAAGGAGTCAACCGAGTCAAAGCAGACAGCAACAAAGTAGATTCACAAAAAGCTGATTGGTTGAGTTTGTGGTTAATTGCGACGGGATTATTTCATTTTGCGATCGCCGAACGAGTGAAAATTAGCGATCGCGTCTTTGATTGGCGAGTTGTGGCTTTACAGCCTCAAGATATATCTTTAAGTAAATATCAGGATATACTCAAACAGCTATTAGTATATAATCCTCCCAGTGGGGGTCATGGAATCGCCCGATTTGATGCCGAATTGGTATTACGCTTTTGTCAAGAATTGCTCAATCATCATCAAGCTTTAGCAAATCAGGAAACCGCAGCTCCAGAAGATGATTTTGATATCTGGGATAAACCTGTAAACCACTTTGTTAGCAACTTTGCGGGGACTCATTTCGGTTTCAAGGGACAAGTTTATGGAGTCAAAGAACTCTTTAGCTTGGGACTACCAACTTGGATACATCCCCACAACAGCGAGGAATTGCACAGCTTCCAGAGCATTTTAGCAGAACATCTCAAAATAGTGCGATCGCTCTCCATTGATGAGGGAAACAGCGAATTACTTGCAGCTTATCGAGATTTTATTACTAGTAATGATTTATACCAATTTTTCCGCTTCCAAGTCAGCTATGCGGATTATGTGACAAAAAAACTAGCCGATGTTAATTCTAGAATTGTCTTATTTTCCAAACAGGGAATCGATATAATGGTCAGAAATTTACATACAAAACTACGTCAAAATGACCAAGATTGGCAATTAACAGAAATCACCGAAGATCCAGGATTTTTAAATATTGCTAAAGCCATCAATAGTGCCACAGTCTATGCTGGAATAATCTGGGACAAAGAGGGAAAAACCAAAGAAACAGGCTGGGAGAGAATTTACGGATTGGCACAGCGTTTAACTGCTCAATCAGGTTCCAAAAAAGATTTTATCATTGAAATTAGCTCATTTTTAGCCAGTTATGAAAATGAAAACTTACGCAGAGACGACGAATTAAGAAAACAAAAGAAACCTCGCCGCATTTGGACAACAAAATCTGACTTAGATAGCCTAATTCACCTAATTGATAAATACGGTTCCAGCCTAGTTGCCAACCTGTTAATAGCCTACGGATATGCTAAAGGTTGGGGTAAAGGGAAAGATCCAGACAGCACAGATAAAGAACCCGATGAAATTGATGCAACTGAAGATATCGACATGGACGACAAAACAGAAGCAGCATAATCATCTTATTTTCGCTTCACTCTGCGAAACTTTGCGCGTACTTTGCACAACTCTGCATTAAAAAATAATTAGGAATCCCACCCAATGTCAAACAAACAATTCCCCATTTATTCACTCTCCATTAGCGGCTTACTTTCTTGGCAACTTCATGCCTTAAACAACGAAGGAAACGAAGGAAATCAATCTTTAACCCGACGATTTTACATCATTCAAAAAGGCATGAACGAACCCGAATATGTGAATGGTATTTCTGGTGATATGCTCAAACATATTCAAGCCGAACATTTACACCGCATTGCCCTAGAATCAAACTTGCATTTATCCGCAGGTGGTAAACAATTTAATCCTGATCGCATTGGCTACGATATTGATAAAAACCTCCCGATTTTTAGCGACAAAGACACAGATTTAGCCGCCAAAACAGCCAAAGCTTTACAACTTTGTACCATCAGCGATTTAGAAGGATTCATGGTGACAGTCAAAGGAGGACAAACTCTCAAACGTGAGTCTGTAATTGAATTTGGCGCAGTTGTTGGTTTACCAACATTTGTCAAAACCCAAAGCTATTTTCACGCCAAATATGGTGTAGATAATCCCACACCCTACAACGTGCAAGTAAGTTCTGGTTTATACGCAACCGTCCTGAATATTGAAGCCTTCCGCATCGGTTACAATCCCCATAACTTCAGCTACAGCATTGATATTACTGAACGCAAACAACGTTTAGATGCATTACTCAAAAGTGTACTTTACACCTATCTGCAACCCAACGGAGCCAAACGCAATACCAACTTACCCCACCCCGACCATTTTGAAGGAGTAATCACCGTCAGCACCCGTCGCTGTCCCGCACCGATGTTGAGTCCATTAGAAGAAAGCTATAACCGTCAAATTAATAGTTTGGCTAACACTTTAAATCATCTCAACGGAGCAGGGACAATTCACTGCTTTGAATTTGATTCAATGGCAGAATTCGCCGAACAAATCCAAACAATTATTACACAAGGGCAACCCTGGGAGAGCGACAATGCCGAAGCAGTTGAATAATAATTCTTCTCTCCTCTACAAAGAGAAATGGCTCACCGTTAGCTACCAACCCGTAAGTTTATTTACTCTCAAACGCTCTGATGCAACTAGCATGGCTGCACGTTCCAATTTGGTACCCACACCCTATGCTATCAAAATGGCGTTATTAAAAGCATTACTAGAAAGCCAAGGGAAACACCACCAAGACGACTTTGAGATTTGGATCAAAAAGGAATTTTCCTGGATTCGTGATTTGCAGATATACCTGCTCCCACCAGAACAATTGGTAGTCAATCGCAACGGTTACAAACTCAGATATTACGACCAAACCGCAGATAAAGCCGACAAAAATCGCTCCACAGTACCTATGCAAGATGGGTTTGTATTTCGGGAATGGATACATTTACAGGGAGAATTAAAAATTTGTGCGGGAGAATGCGACAACCTCGCAGAATTAACTCAATTATTCGCCCAAATCAATTATTTTGGTAAAAAAGGTTGCTTTTTCCAATTTCTTCCCGACGCAACCCAACAAACCGATACACCCACCTTTACACCAGACCCCACCACTAGTTTCACCGTGCAACCAATGGATGATTTAGGTAAAAAAACTACCTTTAACCGCATTAATCCATTTTCCAATGATAAAGCCCAGATTGACAAAGACCGGATAATAGAACCAGGATTTTTACCATTACGACTTCGTTCTACTAGTGCCCGTTATGACTTTTACCAAAGATACTGATAGTAATAATGCTGCAAATACCTTACAAAATAGCAGAAAAACAGTAAACCCCTTTGCTGGATTAAGTGTAATTTTACGCCCAACTGAAACATCATCTACAGCGATCGCTTTAAGGGAATGGCTAGTTGAGGTTGATACTGCACCCATCTGGATACCTCTACGTAAAATAGATGGAGTAACGAAAATCATGCCTGTACTACCAGAAGCGATTTTGTACGAAAATTTAATGCGATCGCTCTTAGGGCAAATCGCTGAAAATAGCTTGGTAGAATGGCGAGAGAAAGCCTACGAAGTTGGTGGTGTTGAGGTCAATTCCCATTCCCTACACACCATCCAAATTGCTATTTCCGCAGTCAAAGCCCTTCCCCCCACATTAGGACGTGCTATCCATGCATTGTGTTTTCGCTGGTTTGCTAATGCAAATTCAGAATTAGCCGAAACGTTACACAAACAAGATCATCTACCAATAACAATCGGGTTGGAATACTGTTCTCCGAAAAAAAACCTGTTGAAAATCAGCTTATTACAAAAAGAATTACTCGCACCCTTACTGTGGGGAATGAATGCAGACTTGGGTAACGAGATTACATTAGCGGGAATACCCTGTCGTTTGGGTGGTTGGATCGATATTACCCAAGCAACCAGCTATGAGAAACTTGTACAACTACCAACTCAAAATTTCATCGAATTCCAATTTCTTACCCCCACCAGTTTCAAACAGGGTAAAAATATTCAACCTTTTCCCCTACCTGAATTGGTTTTTAATGGACTATTGCGACGTTGGAATCTATTTGCACCAGAAGCATTAAAATTTCCTAGCATCGAATGGAATGCGGTAGTTTCAGCTTACGAACTCAAAACCTACGCCATGAAAATGGAAGGTGGTGCAGAGATAGGTGCAGAAGGATTAGTCAGATATAGATTCACAGACAGCGAACAAGCCAGAATCGCCACCACTTTAGCGCATTTTGCCACCTTTGCCGGCATTGGTCGAAAAACTGCAATGGGAATGGGACAAGTGAAGGGGGGATAAGGGAAGAGCAGGGAGCAGGGAGCAGGGAGCAGGAGTTAGGGGGCAGGGAGCATTGACCAATGACTAATATGAATGAAAATTACTTACCCCTGGCGTATCTTAACGCTTGGGAATATTGCCCACGGCGATTTTACCTTGAATATGTGCTAGGAGAAATGGAAGACAACGAACATATTATTTTAGGTCGCCATTTACACCGCAACATTAATGAAGAACTAGTAATAACCGAAGGCGATACCGTAATTCGTCAACAACAATGGGTATGGAGCGATCGCCTGAAAATTGCCGGGATTATCGATGCAGTGGAAGAGTCTGAAGGTCAACTTATCCCGGTAGAATACAAAAAAGGGAAAATGGCACAACATCTCAACGACCATTTTCAACTCTGTGGTGCAGCTTTATGTTTAGAAGAACGCACCGGACGCAGCATTGCTTATGGCGAAATTTTTTACCACGCCAACCGTAGAAGACAAACCGTAGCATTTACCCCACAATTACGACAAGCTACAGAAAATGCGATCGGGCTTGCTCAAGTTGCTGTTAATCAGCAAATGCCAGCCCCCATTAACAATAGCAAAAAATGCTCCTCATGCAGCTTGCAACGAATTTGCTTACCTTTTGAGGTCAAAGCACTCCGTGCAGAAATGTAAAGAGGATTCTGCACTAGGTTTTGGTAAAGCAATTGTTTGAAAATTCAAAATCCCAAATTAATATGTCAGTTCTCTACGTTACTCAAGCCGAAGCTGTTTTAAGTAAAGTCTACGAAGCCTTCACTGTCTCTTTAAAGCAGGAAGATGGTACATGGAAAAAAAAAAATATACCCGCACAAACTGTAGAACAAGTAGTTCTCATGGGTAATCCTCAAGTTACCGGAGACGCTCTGGTCTATGCTTTAGAATTAGGAATGCCCGTACATTATCTTTCCTTTTTCGGAAAATACTTAGGCTCGGCGCTGCCTGGATACTCCCGTAACGGTCAACTTCGGTTAGCTCAATATGCAGTTTACAACGATCCTGCACGACGTTTGGAATTAGTCAAAGCAATAGTTACTACCAAGATTCACAATCAGTACAACGTACTTTATCGCCATAACGAACGGGATAATCCGCTCAAACAACGCAAAACTATGGTTAAAACCCAAAAAACTATAGACCAGGTGCGGGGAATTGAAGGATTAGCAGCACGAGAGTATTTTGCTTGTTGGCAAAGAATGGTTGGGAAACAATGGACTTTCAACGGTCGCAATCGTAACCCACCCACCGATCCCGTGAATGCCTTATTAAGTTTTTCCTATGCTTTGTTGAAAACCCAAGTTACCTCTGCGGTTCACCTTGCTGGACTTGACCCCTATATTGGTTACTTACATGAAGTCCATCATGGACAACCAGCAATGGTATTGGATGTCATAGAAGAATTTCGTCCTCTCGTTGCTGACAATGTAGTTTTGGGCTTGTTGGGTAAACGGGAAATTCAACCCCAAGATTTTACTGAAAGTTTGGGTGCTTATCGGCTTTCTGATGCAGGCAGAAAATGCTTTTTAGAAGCATTTGAACGGAAAATGAACGATGAATTTACCCATCCAGTTTTTAATTATCGTTGCACCTATCGAAGAGCGATCGAATTGCAAGCACGATTGCTGAGTCGGCATTTGCAAGAAGGTATTCCCTATAAACCCTTAACTTTGCGGTAAAACACAAACAGGACAAGAAAATTAACAATTTAAGACTAAAGACATTTTTCAGACAAGGATTTAAACTCCGCCTGTAGCTTGCTTCCCGCAGTGTAATTGAGGCTGTTGCTCAAATTTCAAATCATAATGAATAAGCTATTTTATCTCATAATTTACGATTTACCCGATAATAAAGCAGCTAATAAGCGGCGTACTCGGTTGCATAAAATGCTTTCTGGTTATGGAACTTGGACACAATATAGTGTGTTTGAATGTTTTTTAACGACGGTAAAATTTACTGAAATGCAAATCAAGATTGAAAATTTAATTAAACCAGAAGAGGATTCAGTTAGAGTTTACGTGCTAGATGCTGGCTCTGTAAAACGAACGATTACTTATGGTTCCCAAAAACCTCGACAAGAACAAGTTATTATTCTATAGTTATGTTGTTAGCTTAATGTTTGGCAAACCAAAGCGGGGGCTAAAACCTGGGGGGTTCTGCCAAAATCGCCAGAACCTTGACAAGTTAATAGTTACATCGTTTGAAAACTTGCAACAAATAGGAATATGTTGCAATAAGCGAGGGTGAAATGAGGTCATTTTTGAGGTCTGCCAAAACTGCTTGTAGAATCCTTGCTCTGTAAGGGTTTCAGGGGGCGGACTTGAAACTTAGCGAATCCTGTAAACGGGATTGAAACTGAAGTTTACACCGTTGATTAGTAGCGATATTAAGTATCCTTGAAACTTAGCGAATCCTGTAAACGGGATTGAAACAAAACCAGTAAAATATAGTTAGGTCTAAGCTGACACTTGAAACTTAGCGAATCCTGTAAACGGGATTGAAACATGATGAAGAAGGAGAAGATAAATCAATCCTCACTCTTGAAACTTAGCGAATCCTGTAAACGGGATTGAAACAAAATAGTTAGTCCATAAGTAACGGTCAAAGTCTTTTCTTGAAACTTAGCGAATCCTGTAAACGGGATTGAAACAATATAGAATTAACACTTTTACTAATCAGTTTAACTTGAAACTTAGCGAATCCTGTAAACGGGATTGAAACAATCAATTTCGCTAATTTCAGTCACAACGTTATCACTTGAAACTTAGCGAATCCTGTAAACGGGATTGAAACTTCAAAAACGGCTGTTTTAATCTTGATACCAAAGACTTGAAACTTAGCGAATCCTGTAAACGGGATTGAAACAATCTAAACTTACAACGCTTGTTGTGACTGTTTCTTCTTGAAACTTAGCGAATCCTGTAAACGGGATTGAAACCGGCATAAATATTGCACATCAATTCATCGTAATGATGCTTGAAACTTAGCGAATCCTGTAAACGGGATTGAAACCAAATCCTGAGAAACCAAAATAATGATTACAACCTTGAAACTTAGCGAATCCTGTAAACGGGATTGAAACTTTTTATTGTCTTTCGTCTCACGTCCTTTCTGAAAAGCTTGAAACTTAGCGAATCCTGTAAACGGGATTGAAACCAGAACTATATTGGTAAGTTAAAGGGAATTCATTTTTCTTGAAACTTAGCGAATCCTGTAAACGGGATTGAAACCTTCGGACAATTGAGCGTTATGAAAAACTCAAAGTTCTTGAAACTTAGCGAATCCTGTAAACGGGATTGAAACATATCTGCGTCAACGTTATTTAACTTTATAATGCCGTAGGATTTGTCAAAAACACCGCCGCCGTACCCGTCTCACCGTGCCGTGCCTTAGCTACAAGTAGTTCTAAGATTCCCCGGTCAACGGTATCCGGGTTGTAGTACTCATCTCGGTAAGCCAAGATGATGTGATCTGCCACCATTTTGGCAAGGTTATGAAATTCCCAATCTATTAAGGGTGCAAGTCCATCTCGATGTCTACGGATGCGATCGCTTATTCTGCCCATAGCTTCTGGGTCAAGGCCTTTCCAATTAATAAAATATCGGTGCCCTCGCGTTCCCACCACGTGGGAACGCTCACCAATTCTTGGGTTGAGCCAAAATATATTTGATAGGGCACCGATATTTTATTTTTTGGAGATCCCCAAGCATGATTCGCCTAAAATCGCTTCTTCAACCTCAATGTTTTGGGGTGGTAGTCGGTCAATCACGTCGCACCTCCAGTATTTTTAGCGCGATTTTGGCGTTACGACTCTTCCCAAGCTCTGTGAGCCTGTCGTTGCCGTTGTTCGATTTCTCGACGAAATTCGTCTAGAGGATTTTTGGTTGCAGCTTTTTTGGCCACAGCAGAAGCTTTGAATTTGATGCCATTGCCGTAAGGATCGAGCGCTCGCAGGTCGCACTCTTAGTTAGGGATGGAGGGACGATAAAGAATCTTCTGACAAGACAAGTTGATAACCTGCATCAGCTGGTGATACGACTGAAATGAAAACCAATGGCTCTGAGCCGTTGTTGAATACTCCGTGTACACATCCGGTATGAGCGACTACTACATCTCCTGCAATGATCGGCTTCGTAGTACCTGTTTGATCCAGATAATATTCTCCCCTTCCGCTCAAAACAGTCCAGGTATCTTGCCCGTTAGGATGGGTGTGCATAGGGATTTTTTGTCCCGGCTTGATATACCAAGCCACAACGACAGCATCCTTAGATTCCGTAATCACCGAACGAATAGGCTCCCCATCTGTCGGCTGAAAAAATTTAGAACTGTTGAAAATCCTGGTCGTACTCATCTTTTTTAGTTCCGTCGAACTCACGTTTCATTATTGGTGCGATCGCACTCCTGTACTCAGCTTTGTTTGTAAAAAAACAGGATTTCTAATAGCTAGAGTGTGATCACATATAGAAATTACTATACGAGGACGTGGGGGCGACTTGATGCTTGTTGCAGAGTTTCATATTGCTTAACAGTATCTACTAATCCATCATCAATCATCCGGACAATGAGAGGTAGTTGCCTGATGGGTTGCCAGTTTGGTGTTTGGTTGCGATGATTTGGCATGATAGTTCTCGAAAGGTAATGCCTGACCATACCAGATGGAGTAGCGCTGGCACAATCTACCTACTGTTGGGAGCGATGAGAAAATGCGATCGCTCGTAGTATATAGTTTAGACATCTCCAGAAATGAGATATCGACCCTGAATATATAAGGCTTTTACATTCTTTTTCACGCCTATGTCTTTTGTACAGTCATCTAGTCATCTTGTTACTGAAATTTTAGTTTAATATTGAGGAATGAAAAAATGTCTACTGAAACTGATATAGTTGCTTACATTCAAGAAAGTGAATTTGATGCTCTTTTAAGTGAACAAAAAGTTGTTGTTGTTGATTTTACTGCTACTTGGTGTGGACCATGCCGTCTTGTTAGTCCGTTAATGGATCAACTTGCACAGGAATACAAAGGTCGTGTCAAGGTCGTTAAGGTAGATGTGGATAACAACAAGCCGATGTTCAAAAAATTTGGTCTTCGCAGCATTCCAGCAGTTTTAATTTTCTTTGATGGTGAGTTAGCAGAAACAATCGTAGGAGTATCCCCCTACGAGCAATTTAGCAGTGCTGTTGACAAGCTTGTTTAGTTTGTTGATATGTGTGAAAAAGCCCAATTTTAACTTGAGCTTAACTCTACTTGAAGAGTTAAAAATTAATTAAAAATGCTTATACTGCAATTACTAAGCAAGAATTAATTCTATCAGCCCCGAGTATTAGACCTACTGGGGGCTTTTTTAAATTTATTAGGGGTGAAAGTAGCGAAGACACTGACTTGAAAATCTAACCCCAGCTAACAACTTGGGTAGAGTTTTGAGATTCAAGGGTAACTCGATGACCCAGTTGTTCCAGTCGTTTGACCAATCTTTTAGTCATTGTTTCTGGACGCTGTTGATCAAAATAGTTGGCTCCTAATTCCCGATACGGCTCATGACGCTGAATAACATGGTAAGCAATGACCAAAATCGAATGAGCAACCGCCATTGTAGCCCGTTTTTTACCACGCCTAGCCTAGCAGCAATGCGACGATATTGAGCAGCAAGATAAGTACGAGAGCGAGATGCAACATGGGCTGATTGCATCAATCCAGAACGAAGAGTTTGGTTGCCTTTACGAGTTTTGCCCGAAAGCTGTTTACCTGCACTTTCATAATTACCTGGAGCCAGTCCTGCCCAAGCAGCCAAATGAGAAGCACTGGGGAAACGACTCATGTCAACGCCAATTTCTGAAACAATCATTTCTGCGGTTTGCCGTCCTACACCAGGAATGGTGTCCAGAAGTTCGACTACAGGTTCAAAAGGGTCACAGTAGCGTTGAATTTCCGATATCATTACGGGCAATGGTTTCATCTAAATTATCAAGTTGGCAAAGCAGTTCAGCCAAAATAAATCTTTGATGAGGTCGTACTCTTCCTTCTAAAGCCTGTATAAGTTCTTCCCGTTTGCTACGAAGTCGCCCTTTGGCCAATTCTGCCATGACTGCTGAGTCAGTTTGTCCCGCAACAATTGCATCCAGAATGGCACGTCCAGATACTCCCATAACATCTGAGACTACAGATGCTAGTTTTATGTTGGCTCCTTCTAGTACCTTTTGAATTCGGTTAACTAGGTTTACCCGCTCACGAACAAAGTTTGTCCGGTGACGAGTTAGATCACGCAGGTCTCTTTGGGCAATTGGGGGTATAAAACTTGGCCGCAAAAGTCCATGTTGCAGTAATTCAGCAATCCATTGAGAATCTTTGACATCTGTCTTGCGTCCTGGTACAGCTTTGATGTGTTGGGCATTCACTAGCATCACTTCAAAGCTAGCTTCTAGAATGTTGAAGACTGGTTTCCAGTATTCTCCTGTGCTTTCCATCGCTACGTGCGTACATTCCCTAGCTAATAACCAGTCAGACAGTTTCAACAACTCCCCTGTCATTGTGGTAAAGGTTTGAGTCTCTTTGTGCCATCCCCCTTGTGGAGATGGAGTAATGGTACAGGCAACTACTGTCTTCTTATGTACGTCTAATCCAGCACATCGGGGATGAATGACTTCCATGATTCTTCTCCCTCATTCACTTTAGACGACTGGCATGGACACCTGAGTGTCAAACTCTGACTTGCGTGCTCTCCCAGTCGGGGGCGACAGTTGCTGGTGCTTGAAGGTATCCAGGTCAGACTGTTGGGCAGGCTCTTAGCACCAAGGATCTTCGACCTCTTTACCAGTCTTAATAGCAAATGTATCTTATTTTCATGCGTGCTGGTGTACGCAGTTCATGGCGACTGTTGGCGAATTCGGAAACGCCTATGCGCTTGTAGTTAATTCAGCAATGAAACGATTGAGAGCTTTAAGTGCAGCTTTGTATCCAGTGGCTTGCTTACCTAACTTCAGTTCCAACTTTTAGGCGATCGCGTAAAGCTTCAAGTGCTTCTAGTTGGGGCAGTAAGGCGGTTGAGGTTTGAGTATTCTCATCATTCGGTGTATTACACGGTTGAAAGGAATCTGCCACCCATGTATTACTTGGTAGAATTTGTGATTCATCCCGTGTAATACTTGGTAAAGTATTGTCCCGCACAATTTGTTCTAAATAGTCAGCACGAGTTTTGCCGTTGCATTCTGCTGCAATACCCAAAGTCTTCCAGGTTTCCGAGGTTAGTCTCAGGGAGCGAACTAAACGATAGTCGTCGTAATGAAGTGCAAACTTTCCCTGAATATCCCGTTTCATTTTTGTTAATACCATGTATTACAACGATAGTGTAGAACATAAAATGGTGATGTAGTAAACTTAGTCGCGCTCTGGAGGAAAGTTTTATGTCAATGCAGCCTCAAAGTATTCCTCCGGTTCCCCCAGATACTGAAGCTGTAGCGCGTGCAGCTTTTCCAAAAGGCAACATCTATGTTTTACTGCGCGACAACTTGGGCAGCATTTATTCTGATGAAGTGTTTACAGCGTTGTTTTCTAAGCGGGGACAGCCAGCAGAATCACCGTGGCGGCTGGCTTTAATCAGCATCATGCAGTTTGTGGAAAATTTATCTGACCGTCAAGCCGCAGACGCGGTGCGTTCCCGAATTGATTGGAAATATGCTTTAAGCTTGCCAATGACCGTTCCTGGGTTTGATTTTTCGATTCTGAGCGAATTTCGCCAGCGATTAATTTCTGCTGATGCAGAACAATTGTTGTTGGATAAGCTCTTGGAGCGATTACGGGATTTGGGATTACTCAAACGAGAGCGACAGAGAACTGACTCGACCCATATTCTCGCAGTTGTTCGTAACCTCAATCGCTTAGAAACATTGGGTGAGACGTTGCGAGCAGCACTCAATAGTTTAGCTACTGTAGCACCAGACTGGTTAATGAACCACCTTCACTCAGACTGGTTTGACCGTTATAGCCGCCGGATAGAAAATTACCGATTGCCGAAGTTGGATAGTGAGCGGGAGGCTTTGGGGAACTTAATCGGAAAGGATGGATTTGCATTATTGAATGCCATTTATGCTATAGAAGCACCCGAATGGTTACGCCAGATCAAGGCTGTAGAAATCTTGAGGCAAGTTTGGGTACAACAGTTTTATGCTCAAGCGTGAAGAAGGTATTGTGCAATGGCGTACAACAATCATATATGCCACCTTCAACAATTGCTATTCACTCGCCTTATGATGTTGAGGCACATTACAGTAGTAAGCGTAGCGTTGACTGGGTGGGATATAAAACCCATGTGACGGAAACTTGTGGTGAGGATTGTCCTCACTTGATTACTCAAGTTTATACTACCTTGTCTACGGTAACAGATGATGCTGCGGTTGAACCTATCCATCAAGGCCTAGAAGAAAGATCATTACTACCAAACGAGCATTTAATGGACACTGGCTATGTAACGGCAGAACATCTTGTTAATAGCCGCACTCAGTATGATGTAGAAATTATTGGCCCAGTTCGTAGTGACCCTAGTTGGCAAGCGCGTAATCACCCGAAGTTTGCTGCTGACCAGTTTAAGTTTGATTGGGAGAACCAAGTAGCTACTTGTCCTATGGGGCAGCAGAGTGTGACTTGGCTACCTGAAATCGACAAGCGCGGACAGCCAATTATTGATATTCGATTTCCTACTGCCGCTTGTCGAGCTTGCCGAGTTCGCCGCCGTTGCACACGTTCAAAAAAAGATCCTCGTGGGCTGACTATTCGCACTCAAGCCTTTCACACAGCACTGCAAACTCGTCGTCAATCCCAAGAAACACCTGAATTTCTCAAAATTTACCACCACCGCGCGGGGATAGAAGCTACTTTGTCTCAAGGAACCAGACGTACTTGTTTAC
>JANBVI010000043.1 GCA_024239075.1 Fischerella sp. CENA71
TTGCGATCGATAGATTTACAGGTGGAGCTTTGCATGGTGCGTTGTTCAACGAGCAACCTGTTTTTGGAAATGATGAAACAAGTTTAGTCATTACACTAGAATTGCGTCAACCAAAGCATTATGAAATTGGGTTACTACTTTTATTGCTCAAAGATTTATGGACTGGTGATTTACCTGTAGGTGGAACCAGTAGTATTGGAAGGGGAAGGTTGCAGGGAAAACACGCAACTATTGAGTTTGACAAGAAAACTTGGGTAATTGAACAAAAGTCCGTAAATGAACATTTATTAATAGATAATGCTGAAGATTTAGAAACATTTGTTGCTGCTTTACATCAGGAGGTAACTGCTTGAATAAGCCAAATTGTGAACATTTAAAACTTCCAGCTAATTTTGACATGAAAATATGGTTGGAAGCACAAGCGAGTCAATATAAATTAAAGTTTTTATTAGCACATGCTGAGGATGGAATAATTTGGGGTAAATTTCAAGATGGAAATTTAATAACAGCAGATAGTGTATTTTCTCAATTTGCCAAATTACGTAAATTAACATTACAGCAATGTCGGATTTTTGGTGAAAATTCTGAAGTGATGCTTTGGAAAACTGATGAGGATTTTAAAGCGCGTCTTATTCAAGATGAAAAAAGCACAGAATTTATTCCTGAAAATCAGATTCTTTGGGGTACACAAGCAGAAAAAATTTGTGAGGGTTTTACTTTAGTATCGGATGGTTCACAAGGTTTGTGTCATGCTGTACCTTTAGCTGATATTAATTTTGATGCCAAACAAAAATTATATCGTCCATTGCGTTTGTGTGTTCGTCACTATATTAATTATGACGAAGAAACTGGTTTAGCTCGTATTTATTTAAGTCGATTAGTTAATCTTACTACGGAAAAGGAGTTAGCGAATGCTTCCCAGACATCTAAATAATGTACCAGATAATAAAAAAGCAAGAGCACCTTATAATTTCGTAGAGTTACCAAATGATATTGTTGAGGTTAAAGCTGAATCTCTACCTCAGCATAATGTTTATTATCCGGAATCAGAGAATCGATATACAGGTCGGATTAAATGCACACTGACAACTGAATCACCTTTATATATTCGTTGCGGATTAACTAAAGAAGAATTTGCATCTGGTGCTGAATCAAAAAATTTACCTGATTTTTTCTATACTCAACCAGAATTTAAAGATTTAAAGCCTGTGATTCCTGGTAGTACTTTGCGAGGAATGACTAGAAGCCTGATTGAAATTATCAGTTTTAGTAAATTTACAAAAGTTACCAATAGAAAACCTTTTTATCGTTCTTTAGGAGATAAAGCTCTAAAAGAAATATATGCTTCTAACTTTATTCAAGAATCAGAAGCAACACATCCTAATAATTCAAGTAAAAAAATTCCTTGCTATCGCTCTAAAGTTCGTGCTGGATTTCTAAAAATGAAAAATAATAATTATACAATAGAAGAATGTAATTATGGGCGTATTGATAGAAGTCCTAGTAACAAAGTTATTCCGAATTTAGTAAATAAACCAAACCTTCCCAATAAACCGCTTTACCAGGGTGCTGGTGCAGGAAAAACGCCAAGTTGGGACTATCAAAATAAAACTATTTATGTCCAAATAGACTCAAAAGAGATAAAATATTTTTTTGCGCGTAAAGTAAATAGCAACGGCAAACAACGTCATCCAGACCTTTATTTATGCTTTCGTAAAGTACATCAAGCTAGTTATGAAAAAACTACAGGATTTTTACCAGGAAAATTAGTGATTACTGGTGATATGCAACATAAACATCTAGAATTTGTATTCTTAGATGAAAAACTGAAGGAATACCAAGTAAATGAAGAAATTATTAGGCGTTTTCATGATGATGATCAAATAACAAAGTGGCAGGAAGATGCTTTTCCAAAAGATAAACCTAATCAGAGCCGTGAAAAGAATGGATACCTTCAAGATGGCGAACCTGTATTTTTCCTATTAAATGAAGATGGAGAAAGTATCCATTTTTTAGGTCGAGCGCAAATGTTTCGTTTACCTTATGATTTATCTCCTTATGATTTAATTCCGGATAATTTATGTGATGCTTCTGTAACTGATATTGCTGAAGCTATTTTTGGCTATGTTGATGGACAAAATAGAGATAAAGCTCACGCAGGAAGAGTTTTTTTTAGTGATGCAATTTGTAACCAACCTGGAAATGTTTGGTATCAGGGAAATTTTGAGAAGACGCTAACGCCCAAAATATTGGGTAGCCCAAAATCTACAACATTTCAAAATTATTTAGTTCAAACTAGCACTCAAAGAGAAGAACTCAAGCACTATTCACCCCAAAGTGACAAAGATAAAACTACTATTCGCGGTCATAAACTATATTGGCATAAGGGAAGTAATCCTGATATTGAACATCCAGATGGTGATAGTGCTACAGGAACTCAAATCACTAAAATTAAACCTATTAAACCAGGTGTTGCATTTAAATTTAATATCCATTTTGAAAACCTCAGCGATATTGAATTAGGTGCAATTTTATGGATATTAAAAATAGCAGCAGACCCTAAATATTGTCTATCGTTGGGTATGGGGAAGCCTTTGGGTATGGGTGCTGTTAAAATTGAACATCAGGTTTTGTTAAATACTCGTCAAGAACGTTACTCACAATTATTTAATGGTAATCAGTGGTTAACTGGAGAAGAAAATCAGAGCAATACTGCATCAAAATCTGAAGATTGTATCAATGTTTTTGAGAAATATATTACTGATAATCTTCATCCTGATGACCATCCAGAAGGATACAATGCCATCAAGTTAGACGAAATACCTCGGATTCAGATGCTTTTGTTGATGTTGCGGTGCGATAACCAACCATCAGCAGATGATACTCGTTACATGACTATTGAGCCTAATGAATATAAAGAAAGACCTGTTTTACCTACACCATTTCAAGTAATGGGCGTTCCAGAACAAGATAAACGAAGGTTTCAGAGTAATAGTAATGCAAATTTACCAAAACTCCAAAAAAATATTCAAGCTAAATTATCTCAGAAATTTGTAGAAGGTCAAATTTTAGATGCAAAAGTTTCTAATATCAAGGGAGTTGAAGTCACCTATCAATTACTAGATGGAACGAAAAAAACCACAAAAGAGCATAAAAAAGCGGCTTTTTTGGAAGAAGGACAAGATGTCAAAGTCAGAATTACTGCTTTAAAGGATGACGGTAGCATCAAAAATGTCAAATATTATGAGTAACGCAACTCAAATTACGATCCCCCACCTCTTCCACACCCTCACTACCCATCATCCCTACAACTTCCAAACCCAAGCGATCGCACGCCTTATCAATCATGAAGATACAATCCTGCGCGCACCCACGGGTTCGGGGAAAACTGAAACCGCGATCGCACCTTTTTTATTCGCCAAAACCCTGAATCTCGATTTTCCCAATAAGCTGATCTATGTTGTACCTCTGCGTACCCTGGCAAATAGTTTGCGTCAAAGAGTAGAGGGATTAATTGTTAACTGGAAAAGGCTTTATCCTTCATCTGGTGACTTGGTAGTGACTTTACAAACGGGGGAAACCCCTGAAGATCCTCGTTTTGAGGGTGATATTATTTTCTGTACAATTGACCAGTTGTTGAGCAGCTTTTTAAATATTCCCTACTCTGTGGGTCGTGGTTCTGCAAATGTGAATGCAGGAGTAGTGTTTGCGTCTTATTTGGTGTTTGATGAATTACATTTACTCGACCCAGAACGGTCTTTTGCTACTGTTTTAAAGGTGTTGCAACAAGTTAAAGGAATTTCACCTTGTTTATTAATGACTGCAACGCTAACAGATGAGATTGCAAGCCAAATTCAAAAGATAATTGCAGAGTAAATATCAAATTTATCTTTATATAATGGAAATTATTCGCGTTGAAGACTCTGATTTAAAAGCAATTGAAGCTAATCGCTGTCGAGTTTTTCGTGCTATGTCGCTACCTCTGAGCGCACAAGTTATTTGGGATGGTATTTATGCAAAGCAACGGCAGCGAGTTATTATTATTTGTAATACTGTTTCTCAAGCACAAGGAATTTATCGTGATTTGTCAAGTTTAAATCACGAATGTGAGTTAAGTATTACCCTACTACACGCAAGGTTTTTACCTGAACATCGTGCTAAAAAAGAAAAATATTTAACACATATATTTGCTGAAAACTGGCGAGATAACAATGATAAAACTTGTCAAGTTTTGATTGCTACTCAGGTAATTGAAGCGGGAATTAATATTACTTGTGAAGTTTTGCATACTCAACTTTGTCCGATGAATTCTCTGTTACAACGTGCTGGACGTTGTGCAAGGTTTTCAGGGGAAAGTGGCGAGGTTTTTGTCTATAGGAAAGTGGAAGTCAATCAAGAGAATCAGGAATTAGCTAATACTGATTTATTTGAATGGGAAAATTCGGCTGATTTGTCTATAGATGCTTCCGTTGAGAGTCTAAATTCTGAAAATATTGAGACAAAGAAATCAAAAGAAAGTTTTTTACCTTATCAAAAAGAAATATGTGAGTTGACTTGGCAAGTTTTACAAGCACATACAGAATCGGAAAATGTGAGTCATCACGTTGGTTTTAGAATTGAAGAAGAATGGATTAATCTAGTTCATGCTGAGGAAGATTTGCTGACTCTAAAACGTAGAAATAACAGCCAGATGGAGTTTGAAAGAAGATTTGCTGATGCTGTTTTTAGAGGAGACGAATCTGCGGCGAGCGATTTGATTCGTAAGGTAGATAATCGCAGTATTTTTACTTGGGAAGAGCCTGGTTTAATTGATTGCGATGATGAGCAAGAAATCGATATACAAAAGTTACTACCTTTTTCTGTTCCGGTTTCTACTATTTGCAAAGCTTGGCGAGATTTTCAAGAGAGTTTAGCTTTTGGGGATGATTGCAATCTCGATTGAAAATGCGACTCTCTATACTCAGTTAGAACAAAAAGTGGAGCAGCGCACTGCTGAACTTGCTTTGGCTACAGAGCAAGCGCAAGTTGCAAATCAAGCCAAAAGCACTTTCCTGGCAAATATGAGCCATGAACTGCGTACTCCCCTGAATACAATTCTCGGCTTTTCCCAATTGCTGGCTCGCTCACATGAGTTGTCTGATCAATCGCAAGAATATATAGAAATTATTAACCGCAGTGGCGAATACTTACTGACTTTAATCAACCAAGTTCTAGAATTATCCAAAATTGAGGCGGGACGTATAACACTCAACTGTGGGTCTTTTAACCTACATCGCCTGTTGAGTGAATTGGAAAATATGTTTCAACTCAAGGCTCATGATAAGGGGTTGCACTTAGGTTTTGAGTTGACACAACAAGTACCACAAGTTGTCTGCACAGATGAAGTGAAACTGCGGCAAGTATTGATTAATCTGCTCTCAAACGCTATTAAGTTTACTTGTTCAGGTGGTGTATCAGTCAAAGTATCAGTTTTGTCAGATGAATTATTACTAGCAGAAGATAACCCACAACAAAAAATCCACTTTGAAGTTAGAGATACTGGTGCTGGTATTGCTTCCCATGAGTTGGAACAACTGTTTGAAGCTTTTGTACAAACCAAAACTGGGACTCAATCACAACAAGGGACGGGTTTAGGATTAGCTATCGCTCGCGAGTTTGTACAATTGATGGGGGGCGACATCAGTGTTAGTTCTTCTGTAGGATATGGCAGTATTTTCAAGTTTGATATTTGCATTGCTCGTATTGAAACTCCCCAAACTGAAAATCTACAACCTCTTCGCCGTGTCTTGGCTCTACAACCAAATCAACCAAACTATCGTATGCTGATTGTAGACGACCATCCAGAAGGTCGCCAATTACTAATGACACTACTTTCTAGAGTGGGCTTTGAACTACAACAAGCAACTGATGGTCAACAAGCAATTGAAATTTGGGAAAACTTCTCACCGCACTTAATTTTTATGGATATGCGGCTACCAGTACTCGATGGACGTGAAGCCACTAAACGTATTAAAGCCACTACTGTTGGTCAAACGACTAAGATTGTGGCTGTGACTGCCTCGTCTTTAGAGTCAGAGCGAACTATGATCATGGCTGCTGGTTGTGATGACTATATCCGTAAACCGTTCAAAGAAACTGATATCTTTGATACTATCAGTAAACATTTTAATGTACGCTATATCTACGATGAACCTGTTAATACACCACAGGTGACTAAAACCGAACCAGATATGATTACTCCTGCTGACTTAAGTGTCCTGGATGCTGATTTAGTTCAACAATTGCACCAAGCTGCTCTGAGGGTGGATGCAAAATTACTTCATCAGTTGATTGATCAAATTTTGGAATCCCGCGCTGATATCGCCTCAAGCCTTATTTATCTGGTTGATAACTTTTGTTTTGAAGAAATTATCACTTTAACTCAACCACACGAGCGCCAACCATGACGTTTAGAAAACTACTGAGACAATCTACTGTTTCTCCGTTTTCTCTGGTTTTCTTTCCTAGCAGCTATGACCGATACCAAAAAATATAAAAAAAGTGCTATTGGTAATCCAGAAGGACCAGTGATCAGGAAAAACTAATGCATCCCAAACATTTGATTAACTAGGCTACATCTTGGTGCTGAGTTTGGGTAACCACAATGAAAAAATAAAACGTCTAACACTTCCCCAACAATAGCAATAAATACAGGCGTAAAGCTATATATAATTGCAATACCAAGTAGTACACGAAGAAAACGCTCAATTTTGCTAAATTGACGGCTTCTTTTGGGCATAGGGTATTTCTTTTTATTTTTTACTTTTATCTTTTTACTTTTTAAGTTAGATATTCTGTTGCAAAGTTGCAGAGATTAGTAATGTAAACACACCAACGGCATTATATTGAGCTGTAAGATATTTCAATTGATGGTCTACTGTTCGTTGAAGAGCAGCTATCTGAATTGGTTGCTCAATATTAACCCTCTCAGGAAACATTATAATCATGCCTCCGGCAAGCGAAATCATCTTATCGCCACTGATTTGTGAGAAGGATATTTGAATATCTTCTTCAGGTGAAACGGTTAAATCAGGAGCTATCGAGAGTTTTTTTCCGACCCAATTACCCGAAATTTCTGAGGATTGTAAACTGGCTAATTCATCAGAGAAACAACCCAGATGTTCTCGAATGTGTACAATTCGATTTAGCTTACCGTTTTCTCCATAGATAATCGCAGCACTCGATCGCCAATTATGATCCCTAAAAAAGAATTCTACACCAAAAGGTTTTCCGGGGATGAATTTCTGCGAAATCCAAGCCGTTGCACCTGCTCCAAACGACAACGCTCGCATTAAGGACATAGCAGGATGAATAACTCCATCAGGCTGATTACAAGTTTCTCGATCAATTTGCCAGGTTTTCTCCTCAATATTCTCATTTGCATCAAAATAGCGATTGATATGAGTAATGACTGTGTTGTCTGAATTTGATCGAAAACTTCTGATTGCTTGCTGGGTTTTCATCACTTCTTGGTTTGGGGAATACACCGTCCAGCATCCATACCAAGCAGTCTCATCAATCGTATACTCACCAAATAGGTTGTTCCAGTTCTTTTCTAGAGCATTCATGAGGTTACTTCCTCTCGTCTTAACGGTTATAAGAGAGATGCGATCGCATCCCCCTCGCTTAAGAGTTTATGCAAAATTACTTAATTAACAAACATTTAATTTCCGCCAAGTTTGTTCACCAACAATTCCATCACATCTCAAACCATAGTGACTTTGGAAAAGTTTAACAGACCTTTCGGTATCATTCTCGAAAATTCCATCAATTTTTGTATCAAAACCATAACCAGTCAATTTGTTTTGCAGAAGTCTGACGTTTGCACCTCTAGCACCTTTTTGTATTTTCAAAGGACAAACAGCTAGAGTTTGATTTGAGGACTGAGATTCTAATTCCACTGTTGATTTCTCCTGATTTTTTTAGTTTGTTAGCTTTGTTTCTAATTCCTCATAAGTGTTAATTAAATTACCTTATAAGCTTAGAATTGAGCTTGTTTATGTGAAGTTAGTTCTCAATTTATTCCTAAGCAGCATTGCTTCACATCTACTAAATGTCATCTCCACACCATTACATTTGTCATCTGGTAAGCAATGTAATTGTTTGAGATGAGATAATTAGCTAACTATCTAACAATGACTCTAGTGTGTAGATACATCTGGTCTCAATACGGATCAATTAGCACTCTTTGTGTCTTAGTGTATTGGTGGTTTAAAAATTAGCCTTTTCACCACAAAAATAGCATCATCAATTGAGTATATAAATCTAATTTTTGCCGAAATTTGCTAACTATTACTTTTTTAATATAAATAAAACTTAATTATTAACTCATGACAAATGTAATGGTATAAAGATGACATTTATTAGATGTGAGCAAGTATTTATTTTAGATAAATTAAAGCTATCAAATTCATCAAACCTCAAATTCAATAATGTTCAAGGAGAAATAAATTATGCAAGCTAATCAACAACCAACAACTCAAGCTACAGTCAGTATACCCACTGTGCGTAGAGGTGATAAAGGCACTGCTACTGAGATTGTACAAAGACTTCTCAAGTACGTTCATGGTAACCCTATTACTATTGACAGTGATTTTGGTTCGCAAACCGAAAGTGCTGTTAAAGATTTCCAAAGCTTCAGAGCTATACCTGTTACAGGAGTTGTGAATTTAGAAACTTGGAAAGCGTTGGCTACTCAAGACTAATCGCTATTTGCGCTCAGGTGGGATAATCCCACCTTATTTACTTAAATTGAGCCAAAAAATCAAATTTCCATACTATTTATCATACTAGGACAAATAACATGATTCGCAAGGTTTTAGTATTAGCAACATTACCATTAATAGCAACTTCTTTTATCTCTCCAGATACTAGATCAGCTGCGGCACAACCAACTAGAGAAAGTAGTTGTCCGAAAAATAATCCCAGTGAATTTGTTTACGCCTATACCCAAAATTATCATGTTTATATCTGCGGTAGAGAGCTTCCTAATGTTTACGTTGCTATAGCTAAGAAAAACAGTCGTAGAATTACTCTACCCCTTCATCGAACCAAAGATAATTACACTTGTGTTGCAATTAACCAAGCTTATCCTAATACTTATCGTTACGTTCTCACTCCTGCTGAACTAAGAATTACTAAAAATGGTAGAACAATTGTTAGCGAAAAAGCTACATGGATTATGGATGACTTTTAAAGGTATTGTGTCAAGACTTACGTATTGATAAAATATCACAAATATAGATTTCTGATAAATCAAAGTAGAAATGAATTTTTAATAGCTGGGGAATATATATAAGGCTACAAAAACTGAAATGCCGATTATGCACTGGCTTAACCAAACTGAAACTATTGACTATTTAGAAGTAGAGAAAATGATGAAGAAGTTTATGATTTCAATTAGTGCGGGTATGGCGATCGCCGCCACTGCATTGTTTCCTAAAACAGCCCAAGCACATGTTGGTTGGAAGCACACCTACTACTGTGGTGGATACACTGTTACATTGAATGAATATGCTCAAGAGCAATATTCCTACAATGCTCGTAGTCGTAACGGCAACTTATTTCTCGACAATGGAAATTCGCGCAACAGTGGAAACTCTTGGATTTACAGTTTCAACAATGCCAATACAACTTATGAAATAGAAGACCCTTGGAGTCGTCGAACCGCTTATCTTAGTGTTCTTCAAGATGAGCAGACCATCCTTAAGCGGAGTTGTCAAAAGTAAGATTGATGACTCACACACGTTCTCACCAATTGTCAAGTATATTCAAAATTTAGGAGTCATTCACAATGAAAATTAATTGGAAAATTTTGTTATTGTCATTAAGTCTGCTAAGTTCTCTTAGTGCTTATCTCAATACCGTTATTGCCGAAGAAACTAATAAAACTAACCTATCAATTCAATCAGTCACTCAACAAGATAGCAACTTTGGTTTATTAGCAACAAACAATGTCAGAGATAAAGAACTTCAAGCTTTTTTCAATAGCAAGTACAATTATTGGGATGCGTCTGTTTTGGCAGATTTCTGGGGACAATCGGTGGACGATGCCAAAGCTCGAATTGGTAGAAAAATTCTCTGGGGTAAAAAAGATGTTGCTATCCTAGAACAATTTCTTTTAGATGCAAGAATGAAAGCTCTGGAGTCGGCACAAACAGCCCCAAATCCAAGTTCTTACAAACTATTTAGAGAGTCAGAATTTAGGGCTTATAAGGATGTAGAAGCACTGGCAAAATTTTGGGGAGATCCGTCACCTATGGATACAAAGCTACGTATTGAGCGCAACTTAATTATGGGCAATTACGAAACAGTTAAACAAGCATTGCAATATGCTCGCCGCTAGTGGGACTTAGACAAAAGTGAAAAACCCAAGCCAAGATGCAATACGGTTCGGTTAAGAATTTTTCGTCATGCTTTGGGATGTAGAGACGTGCCAATAGCGCTATAGCGCATGGCTTCGCTAAGGCACGTCTCTACAGGGTATTAGATGTCTAATCGATTTGTCTTATCCGAACCGTATTGAGCCAAGACGCTATTGTAGTTTATTGAAGGTTTTAGTTACATGGACGAGTTTCCAAGAAAGAAATTTAAAACTTCCGATGGTGCAACATTAAGCTACATTAGCACGGGCAAGGGACAATCTATTGTTCTGATTCATGGTTGGTCGCAGTCTGCGGAACAATTCAAATATCAAATTTCTGTCTTTGCTGAACGATACCATGTTGTCGCTGTCGATTTGAGAGGACACGGTGAGTCAGAGAAAATAACCTATGGTTATCGAATATCTCGATTATCTAAAGATATACAAGAATTAATCGATCTTCTGCAATTAGAAAAGCCACATCTACTTGGCCATTCTATGGGGTGTGCTGTTATCTGGAGTTACATCGATCTGTTCGGACAAGATGGGATTGATAAATTAGTATTTGTCGATCAATCTCCGCTATACACATCTCGCCCACATTGGAACTCTCAAGAAATGGAGGAAACTGGAGCGATCGCCACATCCGCACAACTAAATAAAACAGTACATGCTTTGGAGAGTTCGTCAGCAGAGGAAATTACTCGAACTATTCTTGCACCGATGGTAACTGCTGCGATGCCAAAAGAACAATTTGAGTGGATGGTACAATGTAATCTTCGGTGTCCGCGATCGCTTGCTGCAACTCTGCTGTACAACCAATTTCATACAGACTGGCGAGATCAAATTGTCAGGATTCGTAAGCCAACTCTAATCATTGCTGGCAGAAAAAGTATTATCCCGTGGAAATCGCAAGTCTGGATCAATAAAAGTATTCCTAACTCAGAGTTAGAAATCTTTGAAGAAGCTGAAGGTGGAGGACATTTCATGTTTATTGAAAATCCACAAAAGTTTAATCGGCGAGTTTTGCAGTTCTTAGAATCATCGATGTTTGAACTATGATAAAAGCACTTATAATCAAGAGACCGCTACAATGATTGCAAACATTATGAATCAGCAATCAATGAGTGAATGATGTTAGCTGTACGTCTACGTCTTGGTAAATTCCTAACTGCTGTCAACGCTTATGTGCTGCCAGCAGGGGTAGTATTGCTGTTTTTATTTTTGTGGATCAAGTCGCAGGCTGTTAACTCTGAACAACATCAGCGCTACATTAGCAATTTACGTCAAATTCAAGAACTTGATGCCCGCATTAATCAAAATGTTTTACAGACGAGGCTAGGACTACTGCGCGATTACGACCCGATTGTAAATGAACAGACAAAACTGAGACAAATTCTGGCAGATTTACAGCAAATTCCCTCGTATATTGAGTCAGATAGACGGCAAATATTAAATCATGCAATTGAGGCTTATATCCAGGTTAAGTCGCAAAAAGAAAAACAAATTGAGCGGTTTAAATCTCAAAAAGCAGTTCTTAGCAATTCGTTGACTTATTTTCCTACCGCCATTGCCGATTTGACAAAAAACCAAACAATTAATCCTACTTTAGCAAATCGCCTCAATAAGTTGTTGCGCGATACCTTACTATATAATCTTTCTAATAATCAAGAATTAAAACCGCAAATTGAAAAAGAAATTAAACAAATTCTCACTGATGCTCGCTCAACAAACCAAAGCACAAATGTAGAACGTGCGATCGCCCACGCTCGAATTATTCTGGAGCAAAGCCCAAAGGTGAATCGCAGCGTCAATAGTACGTTAGCACTGCCAACACGCGATCGCGGTGAAGATATTGCCCAAGCCTATTACACTGCTCATGAACAAGCACTTGATAACGCGAACCTATATCGACTAGAACTGTATTTACTATCTACGATTATCATCATTTGGGTTGCTGCCTCAATTATTTACAAACTCCGCACATCTGCGATCGCATTACAGCAAAGTGAAGCCAAATTGCGAACAATCTTTGAAAACTCCCAGGTGGGTATTTTTCGAGTCGGCCGAGAGGATAATTTGATTCTAGATGCCAATCAGCGCCTAGTGAGCATGTTGGGATACAACTCTGCTACAGAGATAATTGGACACAAACGTAGTCATCAATTCTACGTAAACCTGGATGAACGGCAGCAAATCATCAAAATTTTGCAAACTCATGGTGAAGTTCATAACATTGAGATTGAGTTAAAAAAACGTGATGGCACGTTATTCTGGGGATTATTGTCGGCGCGATTGAACGCTACAGAAAATTGCATCGAAGGGGTAATTACCGATATCAGCGAACGCAAACAAACAGAGGAAGAGTTGCGGTTGAGTGAAGCCAATTACCGCGCCTTGGTACAAACCGGTAATTGGATTGTTGTACGTTCCAATGCTCAAGGACAAATTACATTCTTAAACGATTACGGACAGAGATTTTTTGGCTACCAGGAGAGTCAAATTCTGGGGCGCAGTCTTTTGGAAACCATTATTCCAGAAACCGAGACTTCTGGACGTGATCTCAAACAACTCGTCAGCAACGTCTTTGAGGAGCCTGAGTCCTATCTGTTAGTCGAGAATGAAAATATTTGCAGTGATGGCAAACGGGTGTGGATCGCCTGGTCGAATAAACCGATTCTGGATGAACATGGTCAGTTATTAGAAATTCTATCAGTAGGTACGGACATCACCCAACGCAAACGCACAGAATCAGCGTTGCAACAAAGCGAGACGAAGTTCCGCAATATCTTCGAGAACTCCCAAGTTGGCATCTTCCGGACTCGTTTTAAAGATGGGTTAATACTTGATGCAAATCAGCACTTTGCAACTTTAATGGGGCATAATTCACCCACAGAAATGATCGGGCAGAAGCGAGCGTTTGAATTCTATGCTAACAAGAGCGATCGCATCCGGATGTTAAAAATTCTGCGTACCAATGGAGAAATTCATAACTTTGAAGCACAGTTTCGGCGGTGTGATGGTTCGGTGTATTGGGGGCTATTTTCAGCCCGTTTGAATGTAGAAGAAGGTTACTTAGAAGGAGTACATTCCGACATTAGCGATCGCAAACTTGCAGAAGCCGCCCTTGAGCAGGCTAAAGTTGCCGCAGAAGCAGCAAACCATGCCAAAACCCAATTTCTCTCTCACATGAGCCATGAGTTACGTACTCCTCTGAGTGTGATTTTGGGATTTACTCAACTACTCAGCCGCAGTGCTTCTCACCAGCCAAAACAGCAGGAATATCTCGAAACGATTAGCCGCAGTGGCGAACATCTGCTTATCTTGATCAATGATATTTTGGAAATGTCCAAAATTGAAGCAGACAGAGTTACCATCAACGAGCAAGATTGTAACTTATATTATCTGTTGGATGGGCTGCAACAAATGTTCCAATTTAAAGCTACATCCAAAGGGCTACAATTTATTGTTGAGCGATCGCCCGATCTTCCTCAATTTATCCGCACCGATGAAAGCAAATTACGCCAAGTTTTATTCAACTTAGTTGGAAACGCAGTCAAGTTTACCCAAACTGGAAGCGTGACACTGCGTGTGAAGCTAGGGACTGGGCAAGAAGAGGACGCGGGGAGGTGGAGACACGGTGACATGGAGAGAGTTTCTGATAATTTCTCCACGTCACCGCGTCTTTTTCTCACCGCGTCAAATGAAACCGCGTCTTCCTCATCAACCCGATCCCTAATCTTTGAGGTCGAAGACACTGGCCCTGGGATTGCTGCTGAAGAATTAGATCACCTCTTCGAGCCATTTGGACAAACAGAAACAGGGCGTCGCTCTCAGGAGGGAACGGGGTTAGGTTTGCCAATCAGTCGCAAATTTGTGCAGTTGATGGGTGGAAGTATCACTGTTGAGAGTACTTTAGGTCAAGGTAGTTGCTTTCGGTTCCATATCCAAGCAAAAAGTACTGAAGCTGATGTCATACCACTGCTGACAACCCACCAACAAGTAATTGGGATAGCTGCTGGACAACCCACTTACCGGATTATGATCGTTGAAGACAAATTAAGCAACCGACGGCTTTTAGTTGAATTGCTTAAACCTATTGGCTTTGAGGTGCGAGAGGTGGAGAATGGAATTGAAGCGATCGCACTTTGGCAGAACTGGGAACCGCATCTCATCTGGATGGACTTGCAAATGCCCGTAATGGATGGTTACGAAGCTACTAAACAAATCAAATCATCCGAAAAAGCCCCCATTATTATTGCATTAACAGGTAGTGCTTTTGCCCAAGAGCAACAAGCTGCTCTTGACGCTGGCTGTGATGATTTTATCCGCAAGCCCTACCGAGCAGAAGTCATATTTGAAAAAATGACACAATACCTGGGTGTTCGCTATGTTTATGCTCACAAAGATGAAGTAGAAAGTATAAAGAACGAAAAAATATCTTCAGCCTTTAGCCTTAAACCTACTCTGCGAGAAGGACTAAGCCCTACATCATTAACAGTCATGTCCCCTGAGTGGGTCAAACAATTGCATCAAGCGGCAATTTGTGTTAATGCAAAGTTACTTCATCAGTTGATTGAGCAAATTCCTGAATCCCATGCTGATGTAGCTAATGCGATCGCTCACTTAATTGATAACTTCCGCTTTGAAGAGATTATTAATTTAACTAGGCAAGAAAATCTGTAATACCAAACTGCATTCAAAAACGTAATATTGTCATGCTGAGGAACGAAGCATCTCGAAGAGTAGCATCTGTCAGGATTCTTCACTACACTTCGTTTCGTACCCTGCGGGAAGGCTTACGCCTACAAAATTGAGTCAACCACATATTTAATCTTCTGTTCTGATACCCTATTTGATAATTTTAAGGAGAAAGCAAACTCTGGTTTGTTTGCGGAAAACACCAAAATGAGAAAGCATTTTAACCAAATGAGAAAGCAAACTCCAGTTTGCTTGCGGAAAACACTAAAATGAGAAAGCATTTTAACCAAATGAGAAAGCAAACTCCAGTTTGCTTGCGGAAAACACCAAAATGAGAAAGCATTTTAACCAAATGAGAAAGCAAACTCCGGTTTGCTTGAAGAAAACAGCAAAATGAGAAAGTAATTAGGCATTTTAAGTAAAGATTAATTTTGAAGACTGCGAGATTCCCGACGAAAAGAAAAGCGAACAATTTGTGCGATCGCTCTATTGGCGACGAGCGAGAAGCAAATTTACTTCAGGGCATCTTTAGCCTCTCGCTATCTGCTAAGATTTAAGGAATGATGGCATCGTGATTAGGCGTTTTGACATGAATTGGGCCGCGTAAATTCAAATTGCCAGCTTTGAAAATATCTGATAAAGCATCGCAACGATCTACTGACTCTTTCCATGCATCTCCGGTTTCTGGATTGTGTGGGTTCTCCAAATCGTCTCGGCGTACCTTGATAAAAATCTTGAGCCATTGTTTCTCATCAACGCCCGTCTTAGGAGTACCACCTGCTTTTTTTTCTGCACTTTTTAATAACGCTGGTAAACCATCTGGATCGTCTCCTTCACCATGCTGGATGATTGTGTCATATAAAGCAGCTCTGGAAAGTGCAAATTTTAATCCAGCAGCATTTGCACGTTTAGCAGATGGTTTATAGTACAGCTGATCAACAACCTGATCTTGAGCGTCACGGAAAACTGAATCTTTGGCAGCTTTTTTCCAAGCATTTTCAAATCCACCCAGATTTTCAGTATCGTCACTTTCTTCCTCAGCTAGGCGTTTAAGTTCGGGCAGATACTTTGCTAAGGGGTTATCTGGCTGCTTTTTGGTATAAAGTTGTACCACTTGCACAGCATCCCCGGTGGCTGTGGTAAAACCTGCTCGTCCGCAAGTAAAGCCCCGACCATCGTCTATGTTTTCGACATAATCGTATTGCAGTTCAATTGTGTCATTCTCAAATATGCTGGTAAACTGCTCTGCACGACGCTTTTGTTCGGCAGTTAGTCCACCATTGCTAGGTGGTGGCACAGTAGGATTACCATTGGGTATGCAAACTTCTTGACCTTCTTGTAAATTCTTCGCTTCTTCTTCGGTAAAAGCAGTGCCATTTGGATTTAGGATTTCCCGCCAGCGATCGCCATCTCCTAACTCTCGTTCGGCAATGATAAAAAGTGTGTCGCCTGCTTTGATTTTGTATGAACTACCGATGATACAAGACATAATGCAACTTTCATTTCCTTTGATTTATAGTTCTAATTTAGAGACAACAAATAATTGCTCACATCGCATAAATGTCATATTCCTACCATTACATTTGTCATCAATAGATATTTTTGAAAAGAATATGCGATCGCTATCACTACTTCACTTTTAGGCGTTGCATAATTGCGGGATGATTTTGGAATTTGCATAAAAAATAATCACCGTGTCATCGCATCTCCCCGTCTCCGTGTCAGCCTAAATCATCCCCTTATTCAGCAACGCCCACTTTTATAGACATCTGACTAATCATTTATAATCCATTTGGCAACCAAACGCTGACGCTCTCCATCAAATTCTTTCACCCAAATCATTGAAAGCTTAGGTTTCTTCGTTTTTAGGTTTTCAGTTAGAGAGATATCTGATAACAATGCTGGCTCTGAGGAAAGTAGAGAGTTGCTATAAGAAATTAAATTTTGCATTTTTACACCTTTAGTTGACTAATTAAGAATTATGGTTGACAATGTAAACCTGATTAAAATCAAATAATTTTAATAGATCAAAAGTATTACTACATCCACCAATAAGCACGGCTTTTTCTAAGCGTTAAAGTTTTTTTGGGAAGTGGTTCTGATTGGCATTCATCCCATTCTGAAATCAAATTTGTCTTGTTTACAACATTTGGTAAGTACACATTATTACTATTTATGTTGGAAACTATTCTAAAATTTTTACTTGGCGATAACTTGCCCTTTTGAGACAATTGGGTATCTTGACTAGATTTAATATCGGACATCACAGCTTCTTGTTTGAAAAAATTCAGATGAAATAGCATACATTTTCTCCTAAAAATAAACTTGCAAAATAGTAGTAAAATTTGGTGTTAGCAAGATTCAGTTATATTTTCCCCACATTCTTCTGCGAGATAACATAAGGCTTTAAAACGTAAACTAACTACCTCCTCGTATAAAGGATTTAACTTACACATTGGAGGAATACGAAATAACTTATAATTAAAGATGACAATATTTCGTTCAAAAGGACACTGTGCTGGAATAATCTTGCACAATAAATGAGCTTGATGAGCATTACAAATCGTTCCAGAATTTAACCATTTACGGACTAAAGATAAGAAGTCGTTTTTGGTTATAATTTGAGTTAAAATAGTCATATATAGTTACCTTAACTATTTGAAGATGAGGTTATCTTTTCCCTCAACTTGATAGCTCTAATTTATCGAAAATAAATACTTGCTTACATCGAATAAATGTCATGTCCTGACCATTACATCTGTCATTAAAAGCCTAGAAAATAGCTAATTACGCCAAGAAACTAGAGTGAACAATTGCCCACTCTAGTTATGAATTTATTAGAAATAGCAAAGCTGATATCTCTTCAAAAGGTATTGTCAATTGAGTTTTGCGCTCACTTGCCCTGTGCCACACGCTTTGTTGCGATCGCCAGTTTATCAAATACTATGGATTTTCAAGATATGAGAGAAACGCGCTAGCCACAATCGCAGCTTGAGTGCGATCGCGCAAATCTAGGCGAGTTAAAATATGCGAGATATGGTTTCTGACTGTCCCTTCTGAGAGAAACAGTTTCTGAGCAATTTCTCGATTACTCGAACCAGCTGCAATCATTCGTAAAACCTGCTTTTCCCTGGGTGTAAGTTCTGCAAACCCTGGTGGAAGTTCTTGAGATTTTTCTGATTCTGTTAAAGCGGTGTTAGCAATAATTTTTTCTATAATACCTGGGCCAAACTGAGTATGACCTTTGTGGATGCTGCGAACAGCTTCTGCTAATTCTTCAGCCGGGGTATCTTTTAATAAATAACCCTTTGCTCCAAAGCGTAGAGCTTGCGATACATACTTAGTATCATCAAAAGTAGTGAGTACTAAAATTTTGCTACTTGGAAACTGTTGACACAGTTGTTGGGTAGCAGTCACACCATCCATCACTGGCATCCGAATATCCATGAGAATAACATCCGGTGACTGAGATTGTGCATGTAGTGTTTTAACCAAGTCAATGGCTTGTTGACCATTACTAGCCTCGCCAACCACTTGCAAATCGGGTTTAATTTCTAACAAGGTTTTTAAACCTCGTCGTACAACCTCTTGATCTTCGACTATTAAAATCTGAATCATGCCGTCATTCTGGGAAACTTGGCCATAATTCTACAACCATTCCCAGGTTCACTATTAACTTCCAATTGTCCACCTAATGCTAGGACTCGTTCCCGCATTCCCCGCAGACCAAAACCAGTTTGGTTTTCATCTATACAAAAGCCCTTGCCATTATCTTGCAGCGTTAATGATAATTCAGTAGGTGTAGTATGAATCTGTAACTGTACTACTGTTGCTTTTGCATGTTTGCAGATATTGGTCAAGCCTTCCTGTACAATTCGATACACAACTGTATTTACTGAGTTAGAGAACGGCATAGACAAATCAATATCACATGCGGGTGTAATTCCTGTGGTGTACTGAAATTCTTGGGCAAGGGTAGCGATCGCCTTCTCCAACAACTGACCTTGTAAGACATCTGAACGCATATCTGCAACTGATTTGCGAACAGCATTTAATGCAGTTGAGCCTAATTTTTTCGCTTCAACTAAAAACTCGTAAGCCTTCTGGGGAGCATCTTTCCAAAGATGAAGCGCCGTTTCCATTTGAATATTTAGCGCCACTAAGGAATGTCCCAAAGAATCATGAATATCACGAGCAATCCGATTACGCTCTTCATTTGCTGTCATTTCTTCAATACGCTGGTTGAGTTCTCGCTCTTGCTCTAGCGCCCTGCGGAGATCGGCTTCTGCTTGCTGCAAGCGTTCATTTTGCCTTTGCAGTACCCTTTGCATTCTCCGTAAGGACAACTGTGTTTGAATGCGAACTAAAACTTCCTCTTCTTGAAACGGTTTAGTAATATAATCAACGCCTCCAACTGAAAAACCTTTGACTTTATCCAAAACTTCATTTAAGGCACTGATGAAGATAACCGGAATTTCCTGAGTCAGCGAATCTGCTTTTAGATGTTGGCACACATCATAGCCATTCATACCAGGCATATTAATATCTAATAAAATTAGGTCTGGTGGCTGTGCTTTCGCTCCGATGAGAGCAACTGAACCACTCATTACTGCCCGTACATCATAGCCGCGATCGCTCAACATCGCCGACAACAACCGCAAGTTGTCCGGTTTGTCATCAACAATCAGAATGTCTCCTTTTAATTCATCGGCATTCATACTAAAGTATAAAGGAGTATGCAGTGTTGATTATAGCAATCCTACATCAATATCATGGTGAAATAACCCCATAGGGAACTGAAACAGTCCTGGCTTTTGCAGTGTTGCTAGGTTGACTCATTACAGTAACTTTCCCGTGTGCAGTTCTATTGACTAAATAAGCGATACCTCGATAGATCAAGTTATAACTTACTGGTGTATTAGGAAGTTCCGCAGACTTGGCATTGGGATCGACACGATAGCTGACTCCACGGTAACTTAAATTATATGCCGAGCCAGAAGCTCGAACTGGCTGAAATGGACGAGTTGAAGTCTTGCCAGGATTATAATCATAGCTATTACCACGATAGAACAGTTTCATTTTTCACCTCTGCAATGAATATATGGTTTGTAGAAAATAATTAATTTTGAGTGTTGAGGTCTTTCTCGATTCGATAATCTTAATTTATCAGTAAGGCATACTTGCCCACATCTAATAAATGTCATGCTCAGACCATTACATTTGTCATCACTCGATCTTTTTGAATATACAGCTGGCGATTCAGAGGTAACACGCCTCACCCCATGATTTTATAGAATTTACGATGTAATCTTAATGATGCGATCGCTTGTTGAAAACCTTGTTTTTGAGTTAGATTGAGGGATCAGACCATTTTACTAAAACCTTGGTACAAATACAGGCGGTGTAAAGACGCGCTGTTTGAAGCGTCTCTACAAATTTATATGGATCGTGATTAACGTGAAATGGTATCAGACCCCCTATTCGCCAACTGCATCTTTTGAAGTGTGGAGACAAGTTAGCGAAAGATTCGCGTTTGTTGGTTGAAGCGGGTTTAATTCTATATAGATCGCAGAGGTTTGATCTAAACTTAGGACTATGTTATTTGCCTGTGAGGCGGTAAACTATACAATGCTTGCAGCACGAGACAACCAAACAGAGCGAAAATGTTCGTCCATTGGTAGTGCTTTAAGAAACTCTTGCACAAATTCTAATTTCCATTCCAACGGTGCAGTAGGTGATATTTTGGGTACAGAAGCTACATAACGTAGGATTGCTTCCATTAATGCGGCCGCTTCAATAATAGGTTGTGGGTATAACCAAGAAGGAAAAATACGAGCTTCAAAAGTAAACTTTTCAGGAACCGAGTGAATTAAATTTTTGAGGTTAAAGTCACAGTATTTTGTTAATTGGAGTTTGACAAGACGAGCTTGAGCATCAGACCAAGCTAACTCGCAAAAATCAGATTCATTGACTAATGCTAACAACTCCATATCCCATGTTCCCAAACGTCTGCAATTAGGGTTAGTTCCCACCAACCGTTTAATATTTGCTCCATGCGTCCATAAAAGATTAACTAGGTTAGCAAAAACTCTTGCAGAGCATAAGGGAACAGCATCAAAGTGTAGATGTGTTGCACCTTCAAGTGGGACTGTGAAACCAAGAGAGCGCGCGGTGAAAAGGAGAGCTTCCAAGCGCTCAAAATGATTGGTTTCGATAGGTGGAGTAATTAACTCACAAGGACGCTCTCGTTCCCCTGGTAAAGGTGCAGCGATCGCGATCGGATTACCAATACTATCAGTAACACGTACCATTCCCCCTGCTCCTTCTTCCAGATCGGTAGCAAATAAATGAGCGATCGGTTTGAGGACTTTATTTAGGGGATCAGCAGGATCAGTTTGACAGGTTATAAGTTGCAGAAGTCTGGTATCATCACTAACAATTCGATACCATCCTGGCTTCGGTTGCTGAGTTTTGTCTAAGTCATCCACCAAGGTGAGGTCATCCACACAACGAGCAATCCAATTTTCTTGTTTATCGATAACTTCAAACCCTAATGTGAGATTGTGGAATAAAGGAGTTCCTGGAACCTGACTAAGTTCCGATTGTGGGTGAAAAACACGATGTACCAAGCCATCATTAGCTTGAGCTATTGACTCTGCTAAATCCTGTCTGCTCAATCCTAATGGTGCCATCAGTTCAATTTCAAAGCCAATTTTCCAGTTCAAAAAAGACATAATTTTTCAAAGTTTCTTTGTTCTTCCTATTTAGCAATTCATAAATTACATAAACTTTATTTGATGCGTACAACTTTCATACTATACTGCACGCATCACAACAGCAAGTATTATTTTAAAAATTAAGAGCGAGCATATTTTAGCGCTTTTTTAAATAGCTCATCATTCCCTAAAATTAAGTTGCGTTCAATGCGTAGCTTTGTATCCATAGGGGACGGCTTCACCCAAAATTTTGCTAACGCTTCCACATCTTCTGGATGCTAGTAAGTCTTCCTGCTTTTACTCGCTACCCCTACTTATTGAGCCGATACGACTAAGGGATTTCTACTTCTTGTTTTAATATAGAAATCCACTGCTGTTAATCCTGCGCTTTTCTTGGAAAAGAGTGTTGTTTTGAGAGTGTAATTTGGTGGATCGATTTCGGGATTGACTATGTACAAAAGAGTTGCTACAATTAGCATCATTTGTATTTCTGCCAATCTTGCTCCTGTACAAGTATGCTCTCCAAAAGAGAATGGTGCAAATGCTCCTGGTTGCTTATGTTCTTGCCGAAGTGGAGTATAACGTTCTACATCAAAAGTATAGGGTTCAGGATAAAATTGTGGTAAAAAATGTGATATCCCTAAAGCAATGTATATTAATTGTCCACTCTCAACTCTATAGCCTGCAAAATCAAATGGGTTTTTTACATAGCGTGGCAGTATAAATGCAGCGGGGTACATACGCAAGGTTTCCATTACTGCCCACCGCAAGACTTTCATATTTTTAATATTTTCAAGATTAGGAATACCTTTAGCAAAAGCCGCATCTACTTCCGTCATGACTTTTTCGTGTAACTCTGGATTTTTGAGAATCTCGTACATGAGAAATGATGCAGTTTTAGCAGCTGTACCAGGTACAGCAAAAAAAAGTCCCAATGTAAAGCTAAATATTTCCTTTTCTGTCAGGGCTTGCCCATCATCATGAGCCATGATGAGTAAAGTATCCAACATATCTGGATTTTCAGTTTTAATCCCCCTTTTTTTTCGTTCTTCAATCAGGTTATTTATAAAACTAATCGTTCGATTCTTAGCTTTTATATATTTTATTTTTTTTAATTCTCGCTTTGATGTAACCCCAAACAAAGCTGCTTTGATCGCTGTATCTAGATATACATAAATGTCTTGGTAGTAATCACTGACGTCACAGTTTAGGAAAGCTAAAGCTACTTGTGTAGAAGTAACTCTTCTCATCAAATCATCTACTGCCAATCGCTGTCCTATATGCCAGTTTTTTGACACATCTATGATGGCTTGGATCATTGAGTTCACATATTTATCTGCTTTATTAGGAGAGTAAAATAACTCATTTATCTTACGATAGCGACGATGCTCCTCACCATCCAAATTAACTGCAAAGTTCACATCTAATTCTTGAACAAAATCAGCGTAAGTTTTATAATTACTAAAGTAATCTATCTTCTTTTGAGAGAGAAATATATTAGCTTCTGGTCCCCCTAATATTGTTAATACTCTTCCAGGAACACAAACTTTGTAAAGAGGTCCAAGCTGCTGATAAGTTTTGACAAAAAACTGATATGGATTTTTTATTAAAGGAATAGTATTTCCAATCAGAGGCAATCCTTTAGCTATTGGTATTTCTTTTTTAGTCATACGTTTTTTCCCTGAGTCTTAAGCAAATGCTCTTCCCATTTTGAAATTGTTAATTGCTGAAACAAAGTTACTGCTGGATTTAGTTCAATAATAGGTTTATCAAAGTGAGTTTCATATCCTTCCTGCTCTGCTTCAACAGCAACTCCATCTTGACTTAACAGTGGCTTTATTAATAGCAAGTTAGCAATTCTAAGTACAAAAGTCATTAACCACTGAGGAATTCTTACTTTTGTAAAAGGAATTCTGAGAGCATCAAAGTAGAATAAAAAGAATGTGCGGGTTGTTCGTTCATTTATTGGGAGAATAAAGCACCAGTGTTTAATTTTACCGTCAGTGTTTGACCACTGATATGGATATTCATAACAAAGTTCCATAGAGTTAGTATTTACACGTTGACGGTCAACAAATAGCCCAGAAATTAGACCAGTCCCAACTTGAGTATCGTAACTCACAAAAACGCGATCGCTTACTGTTTCACACTTAGTTAATTTGGCATCGACAAATGGACGATACTTACGATGCAAGTAAGCATGAGTAAAGTCGCTTACATTGTCGATAATCATAGAATGATGTGCCTGCCAAGTAAAATCTAATGGTACGCAAGCCCAAGGATTTTTTCCTTCTAGCTCTGGGATATCGGGAATTTGTCTAATCTCGGCAAGGGCTGGGTCGCCAGGAAAAATCCAAATCAGCCCATAGCGGACTTTGACAGCATAAGTACTGATTTTGCAGGATGGCATTCGGTTGTCGAAGAGATCATGCGGGGTCTCAACAAGCCGCCCTTCTTCGTTATATTGCCAGCCGTGGTAATAGCACGCCAAATTACAACCATCTACCTCACCTAAAGAAAGCTTAAGCTGACGGTGAACACAACGATTTTCTAAAGCTCTAAGCTTGCTATCTTGTCCTCGGTATAAAGCAATCGAAGTTTTCCAAAACTGAATCTCAACAACTTGACCAGGTTTAATAGCATGGTCATATTCCACAGCATACCAATAATCTGGGTTCATGCCTGATGAACGGACTTTTTGGCGACGGTTTTTTGTTTCAGAGAAGGTAGGAGGAGAAGAAGCTGAGAATTTATCAAGGTTAATGCTCATTATGTATTGTTATGATTGTGTTGTAGACGATAATCTTTTCCGGACACAGTGAATTTAACGGTGTTGTTGGGACGAGCAATCAAACTCCGACGAGCAAAGTCTTCGTATGCTTCATAAATTGCCTGTTGAACAGAAGTTGGCTGATACCCTAACTCGTTTTTCGCTTTGCTTATGTCAGCACGGCGATTCATCTGCAAGATTCGTACTGCTCCTGATGTAAAACGCCGGGGTGCATTTGGGAAAATTTGGGGAAAGACAAAGTCTGCAATAGAGGCAATCCCTGCCATCACTTTTCCGGGTAAGCGCAGCTTGGGACGTGACATTCCTGTAACTTCCTCGAAAATTTTCATCAATTCATCCACTGTGAGAAACTGGGTGCTAAAAATATATTTTTGCCCACCCCGCCCTTTCTCCATCGCTAAGATATGACCTTCGACAATATCTCTGGCAGCTACAAAGTCAAAGCCACCGGGAATGTAAGCGAGTAACTTACCATGAGCAAAATCCAGTAGTGTTCGTCCCATCCGTGAAGGTTTAAAATCGTTAGGGCCAAGAATTGCACAGGAGACAGCAACTACCACATCTAGACCATCAGCAAAGGCTTTAAGACATTCGTGTTCTACTAAAGCTTTTGTAAATCCATAAGGTAAGTGTTGAGCAAACGGATAGAAAGGCACTGTTTCATCGCTAGGACGAGATGGATGATGACCAACTGCACTAAAGGAACCACTGACTACAACCTTAGAAACATCTGCATCAAGGGCAGCACGCAGCACATGAATTGTTCCTTTAACATTACAATCATAAATTTCTTGCTTGAGGTGGGTATCACCATTCAGGGTGGAGACGTTAGCAGCACAATGATAAATACGATCGCATCCTTTAACAGCTGCAACAGTGGAAGCAAAATCTCGCAAGTCTCCGTATACACATTCGACATCTAAACCATCAATCGCAGTATTATTAGTTCCTTCTCGTAAAAGAACCCGTACACTATTGCCATCTTCTAGCAAGCGACGAACCAAATTGGCTCCTAAGTGACCACTGGCTCCAGTAACTAATATTGTCATATAACTTTTTGCTTAAAATCTCAATTTTTTAAACACTTTCTAACGATATCCGTTCTTTTCGACGTGATTCATACATTCCTAATGCCCATACAGGAAAATAGCTACGATAGAGGGTATAGTCCAACAAAGCAGTGTGGAAAAAAACACCAGCCCAATCTTGCTTTGGCCATTCGCCGTTTTCTAACTGCATATTTACTAAGAAATTTGCTCCTTTGGCGATCGCTTCCCAATGATTTGTCCCCACAGTAAGTAAAGCCATCATTACCCAAGCGGTTTGAATGATTTGGCTTTTAGTGTGTTCAACGTATTGATTTGTTAAACATCCTTGAAAATGTTCTCCCCATCCTCCATCTGGTCTTTGTTTACTCACTAACCAGCGACACGCTTTGCGAATAGCTGGAGATTTAGTTTCACCAGCAGCTAATAATCCACGAATCCCGAACATTGTGCCGTAGATAAAATTCACTCCCCAAAAACCTGGCCACGAACCATCTGGCATCTGTTGTTTAAGTAACCATAACTTTGCTTGTTGAATAGCTATGTCAATCTCTTGGCTCATGACATCTGGATAATGCAGACTATATTCTCCTAAGGCTTCTAAACACGACGCTGTACACTCAATATATGAATGCTCTGTCATTGAATTGCCAAACATCTCTGCGGGATTCATCCACTCTAAAGTTGAAGCTATTTTTCGCCGTTCATAGCTTCCGAACCCACCATCAGAGTTTTGGCATCGGAGGATAAATTTCACAGCGTCTTGTAAATTGCAAGAACTAAGTACAGTAGACGGTGCATTTGTTAAGGCTAAGAGTGCTTCAGCTGTACAGTCACTAACAGGCCAACCATGCCAGACTCCCGCGAAGCAAAATCCCCCTTGCGGATCGATTCGATGAAAGTGTTGATAGTTGGGAAAGCTTTCTGTTATTTGTTGGCTTGCTAGAAATGTTTGCGCTTTCAGAAGACTTGCAGACACATCTAAATTAGAACTCGCTACTTTTAAAGCTTGAATAGCAAATGCGGTGTCCCAAGTGCTACTACGCGCACCTGCAATCCGTAGTCCATTTTGCTCATCCTCCCACATCCACTCTTCTAAGTGATTTATGGTCTGATGAAGGTTTTGATCGTTGCGATCGTACAACCACAGAGCAACAATATTCAGCAACCCACTAACAGGAGATAGGCTTGTATAATCTGTTGTTTGCAATTCGTATTGTATATTTTTTATCAGTTCATGGCTAACTTTTTGACGCAAAGCTTTGGAGTAAAGGCTTTCATAAATATTGTTAATGTAATAAATAATACGTAATATAGAAGTGGGTGGATTATAAACATCCTCAGTCCTCAAAGCATGACGTGCTGCCTTCCATGCGATCGCATTGTAATCGCTCACGTATAATTCTTGGCGTAATTCCTGAATCAGTTGTGTTAGAGGAACTTGAAACTTGCGACCATAAATAAAGCTCATCGGCATATAAATCAGCCGAGTATGACAGTAGTAATTCTTAGGGTGAACAGGAAGCCAATCTGGCAATAACCACGCTTCTGGTAATACGGGATTCACGCCGCGCCAGTCATATAGATTTAACATCGCAAGCCAAAACTTACCCCAGCTGGGAATTGCGATAACTCCGCCCACTTGTTGGATAAATTGCTGTGCAGGAACTAAAAGGGGATCGTCTTTATTAACTCCTAGAATGCGTGCTGCTACATATACCAAGGTTGTAGTAAAAAGGTAAGGCTCAGACTGATTATGCAAACCCCACAAGCCACTAGGTAACTGGGTTGCAGTAAATTGAAGTAGCAGTGCTTCTCGCCGTTTTTGAGAAATAGGTGTTTGAGTAATGTAACAAGTTAACGCATACTGGGCTGCTAGCATAGCACACCATACAACTTCCCCTTCCCAAGAACCATCAGTTGCTTGCTGAACAATAAGAGCATTAACACCACGTAAGAGAGCGTTTTTGCTATCTAAGGGAGGAGATTGAGAAGATGGTAAGGATGAGGAAAATTTTTCAGTTTTCATTTTTACTTTACTTATTAGTAAATATGTCACACAGCATTAGTGGAAGGCTCTATGGACAAGACTGACTGCCGGCGATCGCATCCATTGACCAAAAGATTGTAGAACTTTCGTTCCATGTTGCCACTGACGTTTAGAAGCAGAATCTTTAATTACGTATGCCATAGCCAAAGCAACTCCACTGATAAATGATTTGCCAAAAAATAACAAATTAGTTTCTGCTCCTGACAACAATCGCATAGTAGATACACAATAAGTAGGGTTTTGACGCCACATTTGGTAAATAGCTTTACGAATAGCTACAGCACTATCGTCATCACGGCTAAATACTTCATGAAGGGTAGTCGCAAGCATTTCTGGCACATAAGTATGTAATTTGCGCTCACGTCGATAAGCCTTAAAACTTCGGCTATGAACAAGGGACTCGCCGTCCAAAAATCCAGTAGTCATCCCCGTTGCTGTCATTGGGTGAAAATGCCCAGTTGCATCACCCACTAATGCCAAGCCATCACGACCATAATGAGTACGAGAACTAAATTGGTTTGCAGCCCAGACAACTTTATCATTTTGCAAAGCTTGCCGGAATGCTGGTAACAAGGACTTGGGCAATACCTGACTGTAAGCATCCCATAAATAAGAAGCTTTTTTTTGAGAATCAATTGGTACATCTAAACACACACGGATCTGTCGCGCTCCAATGCGATATGTTAACGCAGGGCCTGGTCCTCCCAAAAACACATGACCAAATCTTTCAAAAGGTAATTCCACATCTTCCAATAACACTCCAGCCATATAAGAAACGAGAGAGTAATTATTAGAAATATTTAGAGTTTTTCTAGCAAAAGAAGAGCGACCATCAGCGCCAACAATGCATTCAACTGATATAGTTTGAGTTTGTTGATGCTTGATATCTAAGAAAGTAAGATTTTGACCTTCGATATGAGTAACCTTAGCACTAAGAATTAACTGAATATTTGGATGAGCAGCTGCTGTGTTTCGTAGTGTTGATACAATTTTGTTATGCTCACAGCTAAATCCTATTAGTTCGTCAGGGTAATTGAGTTTAATTGGCTCAGTACCATCATCAGGAAAAACAACAAAGCCAAGACCTGTACTATGTTCTAATGCCTGTAAATTTGACCATACACCAAAATGCTGTAAGATTTTGATTGCAGGAGGGTGTAACCATTCACCAGCAAAGCGCTTGTCATTTTTGGGGTGTGCTTCAAGTAGAACAACAGAATAACCACTATGAGCAAAAGCTAAGGCTGTAATACAACCAACTGGCCCTGCACCAATCACTGCGACATCAGAAGTTAAGTGTAAGCTTTTCATAAGAATTGTATGAGCAAGCTATTATCAAAAAAGTTTGCTAATTTTTCATTGATTCTGCGTATAGAAAACGAACATAATATAGGAAAGTCACCCTACCAAACTTAACTTTTTGAAAGTAAACTTCTAAAAATTCTCTATACTAGGCACAACATCATTTTTCGTTATGCCAAGCTCGATAAAAAAGAAGTATGCACAGCCACAAAGACAATTGTTATTAATTATTTGTTAGCTGTTAATTGTTCAACAATCTTGATTACATCGTTGCGGCTAAGTTGCGATTTTCCTACAGCTAAAACATTTAGTGTCGCATGAGCTAAAGCAAGAGGGACTTGACAAAAATCTTTAGCTGGACAATTTGGAAGAGCATTAGTGTAAGCATCAGCAAGCATGAGATTGCGGCTGGCATACATCTGCATATCCTCTTGACTCCAGCCCATAGGAAAGAAATCGACTTGACGCGTTAAGTCTTCAGAACGATTACGTAGAATGTTGACTGCTTGTAAGCCTCGACCAAAACCGATTGCATAAGTACGGTTAGTCTGAGTGCCATCATACCAAGTCCATAAATCAGAAAGTAACAATCCTACAGAGCCAGCAACGCTGTAAGTGTAACAATCTAAATCGAACTCTTTATCAATTGTCCAACCACACTCAGCCCAGTAAGCCATTCTATCAGCCATTGCTGCGATCGCATCCCAAATCCGAGGGGCAATAGTTTTAGGTGCAAGCAATGCCCATTCACCAATACGAACTGATACCTCTGCTAGTAATGTTTCGTGTTGACTTAGTGCTAAAGCAAACTCTGAGGTATTTAAACTATCACTCATAGCCTGCAATTTTAGACTTATTGTTCGTAATAATACAGCTTTAGTAAAATTATCAAGTCCAGAATGATCTTCAATTTCATCAATTGCACGCATACATAGGTATGCAGAACTCACAGCTTCTTGCAATCCTGAAGGTAAATTACTAATAGGAATATAGAAAGTTCGGCTTGTTTCTTTAAGAATCTCTAAAGCATCTTTACAAAGTTTCATTTGTATACCTTGCTTAAATATGAGTTAGCGAGGAGCCGTTAAAAAAATCTCAGCCTTGGCAGCAAAGCTATTGCCAGGAAGCTACCTCCACGACAAAAATATGAATGATGCGCTCACACTCTGAGCAGTTGCAATCAATTCCTCAGTTATAGCAGTAGCGATCGCTAAATAGTTTTTCGTTTTGTGGGCTCAAGTAGGGGAATAGTCATAGCAGGTTTCTCCTTGGTAATTGAACCTTTATTGATTTATCTGAAGTCATTAGATGTTTTATGCATCAATTAAGAAAAATTTTGGGGATGCATTAGCTGGTTCTAAACTGACTACAACGGAGATTCTACGATTTGTGTACTCTATTCTTTCGCTCTTTCACTAGCAATCGCACACCACCAGAAGGTACAAACATTAAGCCTCGACGTTCAGGTAAAAGGGGACGCTTTTGTGCTAATACCAATGAGTATTGAGACAACACTGTTGCCAGTACCAGTTTCATTTCAAACATGGCAAATGCCATCCCCAAGCAGCGACGATTTCCTCCGCCAAATGGTAAGTATTCATAAGGAGAAAACTGCCGCTCTAAAAAGCGTTCTGGTTTAAACTGTTTTGGTTCAGGGTAAATATCTGGACGCTGATGTATTAAATAAATACAGGGAGATAGCATTGTTCCTGCGGGTAATTCATAGCCCATTAATTGCATTGGAGTTTGTAAAATCCGTGTAAAAGTAAAGAAAACCACCGGATAAATTCTCAAAGTTTCGCAACACACGGCATTTAAATAAGGCAATTGTGCAATTGCCATTGGTTCAGCGCTAGCGAACTCGATGGAATTAAGTTCTTGCAGTAATTTCTCTCGCACTTCTGGTAGATAATGCACCCAATATAAAGCCCATGCCAAAGCATTTGCTGTCGTTTCATGTCCGACAAATAGCATTGTCATTAATTCATCGCGCAGTTCCTCATCTGTCATTGGTTGTCCATCTGCATCGCGGGCTGATATTAATAGACTGAGGATATCTTCACCTAATAATTCTGGCTGATTTTTCCGTTCTCTTATTTCTTGGTAAACTAATTCATCAAGTCGCTGTTTTTGCCGAAGATAATTTCCCCAAGGACTCCAAGCACCCCAATCTCGTTGTAGGGCTTTGAAGAAAAGTACGCTAGCGCTCCAAGGAGAATTAAACGAATCCAACATTTTTGTTAAAATCTGATGAATTTGTTGGTAACGCTCTCCATCTTGAAGTCCAAAAACTGTGCGTAATATCACCGTGAGGGAAATTTCTTGCATACAAGGACGCGCTACAAATGAATCTTTCGCCGTCCATGTGCTCATCACTTGTTGAGCAATATCAAAAATCGTGTGACCGTAAGCCCGCATTCTTTCCCCATGAAAGGGCGGCATTAATAGCTTGCGTTGCTGTAGGTGGCGGTTACCATCAAGTAAGATTAATGAATTTCCTCCCACAATCGGTCGAACTATTTCGTTACCGACTCCTGACTTAAATAATTGTGAATCAGCAGTAAAAATTTCTTGAATTGCTTGGATGTTACTAATCACAATCATCGGAGGAAAAATGCTGAATGGAGGTGTGTAAAAAATATCTCCATATTTTTGTTGCATTTGTTCGAGAAAATGTACTGGTTGTAAAACCAATTTCATATTCTGCAACAAATTTAATTTGAGTGTTCTACCTGGTAATTTATAGATTTGATTAGAAGAGTTTTCTGGTAGTGTTACCATAGTATTTTTGCTGGGCGATCGCCCATGACGACTGTTGCCAAATTATTTCAAAACACATTGGAATATCCAATAAACTCGTTATTTTGAAAAATCTTGGTTTTCCTTACGTCAACCCAACCTACTGGCGTGTCAATTGAATTGAAGCCTGGTGATCTCAGCTTGCTTTATACCTTTTCAGCAGTACTTGTGATCACTCTCCCATCAGGAACGACTTGAATTAAGAGAATTTTTCTACCTTGATTGACAATCACGCCTTCCAATTTGCCTGAGTTACCGAGATTATCGGTAAAACTCAAAGAAATTTTACAGTTAGGCTCTACTGCATAACTCCCACTAAATTCTCTGGAGATAACTTTACCGTTAAAGCTGACAGTATCATTGCCATTAAAATTTCCATAGCCATCGAAGCTAACCCAGCCAACTTTGCCAAAAGGTCCGGGAGGTAAAGGTTCTGAAATGATTGTTCCAGTTGCCTGTACTCCATATGGTGATTGCAATGTATGGAGTGTACATACTGACTGAGCTCGTACATCACTGGGAAAACATAGTTCTACAAGACAAGCTCCAGTAGCAATACCCGGTAGGATTAAGGATTTAATGTTCATCACTTCCTATCCCTCATGGATAAGTATTTTATGTTTGTTTACTTATCGCAGGTATGTTAGAAGTTTACGCAACTGGACACAAGCTTTTTCGATTAAAAATTTTTATTTTTGTAAAATTGAGGCAGATTCGTTAGGCACAAGCCCACGAATAAATCAGTACACCAGAAGAAAGCACGCTCACCATCTAAAATTTTATTTAGGACTTTTGCCTTGACCTACATGAATACTCAAACACGCTCCAACTCCCCAGATATTTATTCGATTTTGAGTCAAACTCAACGCCTGCGAGTGAGTGATGGAGAGATTAAACCTGTTTTAGATGGTTACTCCAATACTTCAAAGCTACTCGTAATTATTTGGTCACAGTTGGGAGATTTTGATAATTTAGAATACGCTTGGTGGCTGCAAAGAGAAAAAGAACAGATCCAAGCCAGAGGAATCACAATTCGTGCTATTGGAATTGGAGATCGTAATTCTGGCATCAAGTTTTGTGAATATACAAGCTTTCCTCAAGAATGGTTGTTTGTCGATGCAAAAGCTGAGATTCACAGTCTTTTAGGTCTTTATCGGGGGTTGTCTATACAATTCCCGATACTATCAACTTCACAAAAAGCTTGGCTAAATTTAATGCTCATGTGTGCGGGGATTGGTAGCCCTGGAACGCTGAAGGAAGTTTTTCGGGGTTATAGAGGTGATAAAAAAGCACCTCAATTAATTGCAGATGAGGAAGTTGTCAAGGGTACACCATTACCACCAATAAAAGGTTCGTTTTTCAAAGCGGCTGGAGGAAAAGGCTTTCAGCGTCCATTTGAATTAGCCACCTTGCGCCTGCGAAACATGACTGAAGTTTTGAGCAACTGGAATATTTATGTACCAGATTCATCTTATTTGACACAACGTGGGGCAACTTTTCTATTTAATTCTCAAGGTAAATTAATTTACGAACATCGCGATCGCGGTATTCTGGGTTTTGCAGAAAATATGAGCAATCCCTTATCTTTCTTATATAAGTAATTCATGAATGCAAAGTTCTCTTAATAACTAAAGACTAATTATCTTTGGGATTTGCTAAACTCCAATCCATTGTTTATTGTCTCACCTATCCCATTTTTATTTTCCTTACTCACCCTGCTTTTCATTTTTATTCTGCCTAGAGTGACAAAAGAGGGGACCAGAAAATAGGCTTTTCATCTTCGGGAGGAAATGTACAACTACAGCCAATTACCCACTAGAATAAACGCAGACCAATGATAGGGACGATTGTAATCTCTGTCTGAAGTTTCTTTCAAAAATGCCAGTTGAGTATTTCTTAAAGCTTCTGCTTTTGTTATTTTGCTACGATTAAGTTCTTGGTAAAACTTAATCATAAATTCGGCAGTAGAAGCATCATTAATCTGCCACAAGCTAGCTAGAGTAGTGCGCGCACCAGCTCGAATTGCTACTCCTGCTAATCCCAAAGCGGCTCGTTTGTCTCCAGTTGCTGTTTCACAAGCACTAAGGATTAGTAATTCAATAGGATTAGTACTTTTTTGGAAATTAAAACGCAGCAAGTTATCTAAATCTTTGACCTTAATGCGTTCATTCCAGTCAAGAATATATGTTTGTTCGGGGTTATAACTAAACTTACCATGAGTTGCCAAGTGAACAATATTAAAGGGTGTTTTATTAATCTTAGCCTGAAGATTTTTCTTGATAAATTCCTGATTTTCTAGCGTCTGATTGCGTTGAGTATTCTCTTTAATTCCTCCTAATTCTACTGCTACATTATCAATCGCTCCTAATCCTTCTTTTTTAAAGCTGGGCGCGTCAGTTGCTCCGGCTATTAAGACACTGAGTGCTTCCCTGTGTAGCGGTTTGGGTTCAAGTAGCTGTAAAGTGGGGGTTACACTCACAGCATACCTTTCTACCAAATACCTTTGTCCGTCGTAGAGAACCGCCATTGGTAGATTCCGCAATGAACCATCGAGAACAAATACTAAGGTTTTAATCTGGCTTTGCTCTCGCGCTGTTGTACTTTCAAGTTCATCTGCAAAAGGTTTAATCAACCAGTCATATAGCTGTTTTGCTTCTGTTTTTATTTGCTTTAAGCTGGTGCTGCGTCGCTTGAGAGAGTTTTGCAGTTGTGTGACTGCTGCATCAACTTGAGTTTCCGAAAGATTGGTATGGGCATAGTGACGTAAATTATCCAAGCCTGGTAATTTCAGAATTACTTCTAAACGGTTTGGTAAGATAATTGGGTAAATAACGGCTGCATAGGGGTCTAATTGGTCAATATTTACCTGTTTTGGCTTGGCACAGGCATCACCAAAAAAGTTGTCTAATTCTGCTAGTTGTAGCGCTTCCATCACCTGACGAGCTTGAATGAGATGATCTCGATTTGGTTGTGGCGATCGCAAAAGTAAATCAACTAATTGCCGATAGACTGGTTCTGCACTGTCTCGAAAGGAAAACTGAACTTCTGGATTTAGAGCTACTAAATCACTGCGTAAATTACTGAGGCTATCAAAAGCTTGTGTATAATATAGAATAGCTTCTTGATTTGCATTTTCATTGTGCAATGTCTTTTCTGTTTCTGCCTGAAACACCCTTCCCATTTGCCACTGCCATTGATAGCTGATATCTGCTGCATTGATTGCCTGTGCCAGAAGTAGGGCAGACTGAGTAAGTTTTTTTGCATTTAACCAGTCTCCATTTTTTTCGTAGAATGTACCGAGAGTTCCAAGTGCGTAAGATTCTGCGCGTTGATCTTGTAAACTTTGAGCTTGGTCTATGGCTGTTTGCAGTATTTGAATTATTCTTGAACTATCATCTGGACTATTAACTGCTCTTTTTATCTTCATCCAATTTTGAGCAAAATTGATGCGAGCATAAATAGCTACTCTACTGGCAGGTAATTGATTGATTGATGCTTGGATTTGCTCAATCACAGATGAAATAGATGTTAATTTACTAGTTTCAATTAACACTGCAAATTGATTGAGTAGTGCCTGAACTTTTGTAGTAGGTAAAGTTGCGATCGCATTAGCTTTTTGATAACGTTCTAAAGCTTTTTGCCTGTATTGTTGGGTGCGTTGTGTATCTTTTAATTCTTCTGCTCGTTTGGCGATCGCTAATTCTGTATTCCCCAAATTGAGTAAAGCTGTACTTTCTTCTTGGGGTAAGCGCAATTTTTGGGCAATAGCCAAACTCTGGGTTAAAATTTCTGAGGATTTTTCTAAATCACCATCAAATCGGTAAATGTTACCAAGGTTCAGCAAGCCAGCCAGCTTAAAGTTAGAGTCAGGTTGTTGGTAAAACTTTTGCTCTACTTGCGTTAAAAGTTTCTCGGCGCGCCGATAAAGTCCTAAAGCTTGCAATGCTAAAGCTTGATTCATCTGGCTACCAATTATACTGAGGCGATCGCCAGATTGAACATACAATTTTTCAGCTTTTTCCCAACTCAAAAGAGCAGCTTCAGTTTGCCCCTGTGCCAATTGCCACTGCCCTAAATTATTCAATACTTGGGCATGAATGCGGCTGAACTCTTTGTCAGATGGTAATTTATCTAATAAATTTAAACTAGTGTCAATTGCTGCCTTTGCTTTTTGCCAATGCCCCAGTTTTTGCTGAACCAAGGACATTAAACTTAATGCTTGAGCTTGGTGAGTTATGTCTCCTGAAGCTTGATAAATTTGCACTGCTTGTTGTAAAAGTTGTGCGGCTGCGGAAAACTGTCCAGCATCGTAATATTTTTGACTAGATTGTACTAACGCTAAGGCTGATGCAGGTTTACTTTGTTGAATTTGGGTTGAGGGATTTTGGGCAATGACAGGTAATAGCACTGGAATACCCAGGCTCAATATTAACCCGAAAATCACAAGTAAAGTTAACCCCAGCAAACGTTTCATCAGTTATCCCCTCAGCATCTGACAGTCTTGGGGATATAACCAATTACCTTTAGGTGTCACCGTGACTGGTTTCGCCGTAAGTACGACATTACCATTTACGTCTTTTACCCAACCTTGGGCTTCGATAATTGCTGTAGATTCTGTTTGTTTTTGAGGTGTTGGGTTATTATTTGTTGGTGTTGGTTTAGTTTGAGTTTGTGGTGATATCCACCAATCTTCCCAGGTTGTATCTGCACTGAAGACTCCATAGGGAGAAGCAGGTAAGCCACCTCTACCAGTAACAATAAATTCACTTCCTTGAGATGCAACGCAGAGGTTTTGGTTAATTAATCCAGAAACATCGACAATATCTGTTGGTAATTTTTCCACTCCTTCGGTAGGGTCAATATCAGGTGTGTTGAGATTTACCTCACCATTTAAGGAAGGGTTGCTTTGAGAGATGGCAGTGATGTCACTTGTTGGTAACTGATTGGGGTTTAATTTTATGGGGTCACTTGTTTGCAGCAACCCCTCAAGTTCTTGACGGCTGCGTGATTTTAGCCCAAATATCCCAGCAGCATTAATAGTAACCTTGCCACCGCTACCCTTAAAAGCATTAGCGGTAATATCATTGTTTTCGTTTGGGGAAGCGACGATAAAGCCTTTGGGTGCATTAATGGTAATATTGCCACCATTGCCATCCTGTTGTGCGGTGCCTGCTGTGGAAGAAATTTGACTCTTACGCCGTAGCAGTAATAAATCTTGTAGTTTGAAGCTGATATTACCACCAGTATTACTGGCAGTTTCGGCAGAAATGGCAGATTTATTGTTTAGGGAAAGGGAACTAGCCTGAATGTCGATATTTCCACCCTTGCCATTGCCTTGGTTATCTACCGTGATAGCTGCACTATCCTGGAGGACGACTTGATCCCCAGTCACAATATTTACATTGCCTGCATCCCCTTGACTACCTCTGACTGTACTAGCGGCAATTCCAGCACCATTAGTCAGAGATAGTGATTTTGCAGTAATCTCAATGTTTCCCCCCCGACCTATTGCTGGAATAGTTGTATCACCCTTGACTTCTCCCACGGAACTGGCTGCTCCACTGCCGCCAAGAATCGATACTCCATCAAAAGAGACGCGATCGCTAACTTCAATCTTGATATTACCTGCATCCCCTTTTTCAAAGGTATTGGCAGTCAATTGAGCGCCATTTCTCACATCCAAGGATCGCGCTTGGATATAAATATCTCCCCCTCGACCTTCACCATCAGTCCCCACTGCGGTAAAAACTCCAGTGAAGTTGTTAATATCACTTGTATCTACTGCATCAAAGTAAATGCGATCGCGGACTTGAATTATGACATTACCTGCATTTCCCTTGCCACGGGTATTAGTTTGCAGGCGACCGCCATTGGTCAAAGAAAAGGAACCTGCCGTTAACTTGATATCTCCGGCATTACCCGTTGCATCTGGTCTGACATTGTTAAAGATCGCACTGGGGAATCCTTCACTATCTGTACCATCGAAGGCGACGCGATCGCGAACTTGTACAGTGATATTGCCTGCATTTCCCTGTGCGTAGGTCTCCGCTATTAATTCAGCGCCATCAGTCAAAGAAAATGAGCCAGCCTGAATTTTAATGTTACCGCCATTACCAATGGCATTGGGATCGACGGAATTGAAAATAGTGCTAAAACCTGATAGCGAAACTGTTTCAGAGGTAATGTTTATATCACCAGCCTGACTATTAACTGTTCCCAAACCTTCGTTAATCCCAGCCACCAGAAAGCTGTTTCCTAAAACCCTGAAGTTTTGGGCATTGATGAAAATACTCCCGCCCTTGTCAGCAGTTCTTACGTCTATAGATCCATCGATGATAGAAACATCAGTTTTTTGGACATTTTCAGGGAAACTGAGATTTAGGTGTTCACCATCAATATTTAATCCCACTGTTCCCAAACCAGTAATTCCTCCCAATTCTACTTGACCACCCTTAGCATTTAATCTACCTCCGTTGATAACTACATCTCCTCCCAGCAGTAGCAAGCTACGACCATCCGGAACCCGCAGACCAAATAGACGAAATCCGGCTTGATCAAATCCTGCTGGTGCAGTTGACCTGTTTTCAATCTTTCCAGGCTGAATTTGATTAAAGAAAAATGCAGAAGGATTTACTGTCAATAAAGAGGGATACTCTGGATTAGTAGCGCTGAAAAAACCTTGCTCATCAAACTTAATTGCATTTGCTGTACTCGCTACAAATGAACCCCCCACATCCAAGCGTGCATTCTGCCCAAAAATTATCCCGTTGGGATTAATTAAAAATAAATTGGCATTGCCATTAACACCCAGCGTCCCTAAAATATCCGAGGGGTCATTACCTGTAACTCGACTCAGGATATTATTTATCCCCGCAGGATTTGAAAAATATACTCGCTGTCCATCTTTGATATTAAATTCACGAAAACTGTGAAAAAGATTACTTCCCCTGATTGCACCCCCATCAATTTGGTCAGCAGCAGCACCTTTAATATCAACATTGGGGGTAATAATTGAACGTTCATTACCTAAAGTGTCATCGGGAGTAATTTGGGCTAAAGCGCTAGTGTGAGAGAATGCGATCGCCAATACTCCCAAAAGTGAGAATAATCTAGCTAAAATTAATGAAACAAAAGCACTATCTGTACATAGTAAAAGAGTATTATTGCTGCTTTTCATCAGCTCCCTCAGATTTGACGCTAGAGCAAACAGTTATGAATTTTCCATTGATACCTGATTCTTAAAAAGCTTTCAACAAAATTTTATTTGAGTGATTTTATTGTGAGTATTACATTACCATTGGCATTTAGGAAATTTTATAAATAATTTGCAAAATTGTAATAAAATAAAAAATAATTATATAGTTCGTAACATCTAGACTTGTTTTATTGTTAAATAAATTACTTTACTTATTATTTTCCAATATTTTATATCTATAAATAACTAAACTACTTTCAACAGCCACTAATCCTAAAGCTGGGGAAACTAAAGGTATCCAACCTCCCTTAAAAATCAACAAACCCCAACAAGTTACGTATAAAACACCCAAAGCCACTCCTCCCCCCAGTAAAATTAGACGCAGTGACATCAAACGCCAACCTAGCAAACCTCCTATTAACGACCAACCGCAAATCCACATCGTTTCAATTGGTTTTGACCACGACCAAATCAACGGCCGTTGATCTAATACTCTACTGAGAATTTGACTGACCATGTGTGCTTGAATTTCCACACCTGTCATAGTTTTAACTGAAAAAGAACCACTACTGTAGGGCGTACGCCAATGATGGTCGTTAAAACTGGGGTCTGTAGTACCAACAATAACAATACGATTTTTGACTAAATTCGTATTAAATTGATTGCTGAGAATTTCTTGGAGAGTCACTTTTTCTGCAATCTCTTCTGAGGCGCGATAGTTGAGTAATATTTGATGACCGCTAGCATTAATATTGTGGTAGCTACCTGTATTTTTTTCTAAAGTTTTAAATACGACTTTACCCAATTTTAAGTAATTATCTGGTGTAAAGTCTTGCTGAATTCCGGCTTCGGTTAGGTAACTAACTGCAAGCTTCCAAGCAAAGGAATACTTGCTTTCACAGGGAGATGCAGAATCTACAGCTAATATTTGCCGACGGAGAACAGCATCAGAGTCAAGTTCTACATTATTAAATCCTTGACCGTGTTTTGAAGCTTCTGGAGGAGGTTTAATACCAGGTTTTCCATAGTGACAAACAATAAAGAGATTATTACTATTTTTTATCTTTTCAGCTAAATTTTTGTGTTTTGCTTCCAGAGGAGTTTCTCGATAGATATCGAAACCGATCGCTCGCGGTTTTGACTGTTCTAGTTTTGTTAGTAATTGTATAAAAGAACGCTCAGACAAAGAAGCAGCTTTTCGTTCTGTAATCGGTTGAGATTGGACATCTTCTTCTGTGATAGTAACTAATAATAACCGTTTATCTATGCCTTCATCGGGTCGCGATCGCATCAGTTGATCGTAAGTTTGTAGCTCCCATACTTGCAAAAAACCAAGAGTTCTGATGACAATAACTATAGTGGTAATAGCAAAACTGGCTACAGCGACTTGCCAAAATGGGAGAGCAGCTTGGTATTTATTTTGCTGTTTTAACTGTTTTTTTAACCACTTTAAATCAAATATTGCTTTATATATGGGATTTTTAATAAATATTTTGCCTTGGTGCTGATTTACTAGACCAGATAGGCGTAATTCCAGACAGGAATCAGAATTATTAGTAAGTATTTCCCCTCGCTGCAAAATTTTTTTATACAATAAAAGTAAAGATTTGCTGGAACGGGAATTTCTCAAAATGCGATCGCGAATCGTCCGCAAATGCTCCGGTTCATCCTGAGATTCCCAATTCTCAATGATGCGCTTTCTCACTAACTGCTTGATAGATTGCGGTGTCTGCATCTCAGATTCCTGAGAAATCAACCAACAAAGTTTTTGAGTTAAAAATGGTTGTCCACCAGTCCAATACAGGATTTCTTTGAAAACGGCTTCCGGATCATTAACTTTTTCCACCAAACCCTGTACTAAACTAACACTCTCATGCAGTTGAAATCCTTTTAATTCAATCGCTCGACCAATATTAAAGGGAGTCGCATTTTCATCTTGAATTAAATCAGCAGGTGTCGCTACACCCAGTAATGCAAAAGATAGTCTTCTATACTTTGGGTTGCTTGCCCTTTTATCGTAGCAGTGACGAATCAAAGCAAAAAATTCGTCCGTAGGAAAATTTAAACTCAGGATGCTATCAATTTCATCAATAAAAATTACAATTTTTTGCTTAATTTGTGTTAGCAAGAAATTTTCAATAAACTCACCCAAGCATTGCACAGGTGATAAATCTTCGTGTTCGCGCAACCAACTACGACGGTTTACTTGTAGCTCAAATCCACTGATTAATTCTTGAATAATCCCGCCATACCATTGCTGTGCTGTAATTTGTTGACTACCAATCCCGCTTAATTCAATTTCGACACAGTTAATATTTTGTGCTTGTAATTTGCACATTGTCTTAATTCGCAAACTAGATTTACCCATTTGTCGGGAGTTCAGAACATAGCAATATTCCCCAGCTAACAAAGCATTGTAAAGCTCGTGGTCTGCCTCCCGGACAATATAGGTAGGAGCGTCAGGGGGTAAACTTCCTCCGGCTTGATATTTGTAGTGGGAGTAGAGTTCAGTACTCATAAGGGGTTAGTACCGCTATAAAGCTCACAATTTATTTCTTACCTGAATTTAACTGAGTTTACCTGAATTAACTGAAATAGCTATATTTAATTACCTGAAAACATAACTTATTTTAACTCAACTATTCCTTTTAATTATCAAACATACTGTGAACATGAAAGCAAATTAAGTTTGTTTTCTGAACACTTAAAACTTTTATCAAGGAGAAAAACAATGTCACAACAAGATATTATCCGCGCTTGGAAAGATGCAGAGTTTCGCGAAAGTCTGAGTGAAGAGCAACGCTCTCAACTACCTAAAAACCCCGCAGGAATAGACGAAATACCTGATGAATCTCTGGAAACCATAGTTGGTGGTCGTGGTTGCGGCGGAGGTACTGGCTGTGGAACAGGAGGTAACTGTACTTGCTGCGGTGGAAATTGTACTGGGAAATTATAAATAACCTCTTTAGTTGTTAACAAGAAGTTCGGCTAATTTCCAAAGCAGTAATTGAAAAATATTTTTCGATTACTGCTAAACCTTATCAAATAAACATAATTGAATTGCAATTATTTATAGGAGTTAAATATTGTGGATCAAGAATATTTTCAATCTTCTAACTGGTATCGTGCAGTTACTTTAAGAGAACGAATTATTGCTCAAAATACAGAACAAAATCATAAGTCAGTCAATAGAGATTTGGCTCAACGTCGGCTGAATCGCTGGCAAAGTCAAACTCCCTTCAATACTGATTCTTACTTTGCCGAACGTTTAGCGTTAGATGATATTTCCCAAGAGGAATTTTTTTCTGTTCTAGGGGGATCTATTGATGAAGTCAAAGAAAGTTTTACTACAACTCCCAACTGGTTGATACAGTTAAAACAGGCATTTTTAGATGCTGCCAATTGCGATAAGCAATTTCAGCTGCCAAAGTCAATAAAAACCCCAGGCATAGAGAAGTTCTTATACTTGATCGAACCACTTATTATTCAAGGTTGTCGTCGTTTGTCTGATGAAATCCAAAGGTTGAGCCAAGAGCAATCAGAACTACCGTTTGATCCGCAAGCAGTTGTAGAAATGTTATTACCACATCTAGCACGAAGACTGCTCCGAATTTTAGACCGTACCTTAGTTCTGGAGCTTAACGTTGCTCGCTTACAAGGTTTACTAAAAGGCAATACTTCTCAAGAGCGATTTGAAAGTTTTGTAGAACTTCTTTGTCAATCTGATGTGGCTCTTTCTATTTTGCAAGAATATCCTGTCTTGGCTCGACAAGTTACTATTTGTATTAATTATTGGGTGAGATTTAGTCTAGAGTTTCTTCAGCATTTAAGTGCAGATTGGGATGCAATTAAAGCTACATTCAGTTCCGATCGCGATCCTGGTTTGTTAGCAGAAGTTTATAGCAATGTTGGTGATATTCATCGGGGCGGACGTTCTGTAATGCTCGTAAAATTCAGTTCGGGTTTTCAATTAATCTACAAACCGAGATCCCTAGCAGTAGATGTACATTTTCAGCAACTTCTGACCTGGCTCAACCAGCGTGGCGATCGCCTATTTTTCCGTACGATCAAAGTTCTAGATCGTAACAATTATGGTTGGCTGGAATTTGTCAAGACTCAAGGTTGTACGTCAAAAGAAGAAGTTCAACGCTTCTACGAACGTCAGGGCGGTTATTTAGCTCTACTTTATGCCCTACAAGCAACTGATTTTCACGCTGAAAATTTAATTGCTGTTGGCGAGCATCCAGTTTTAATCGATTTAGAAGCCCTGTTTCATCCTGCTGTTGGAGAATTAGATTCTGCCAAAGCCAACCTACTGGCTAGCGATAAAATGACTTACTCTGTTGTAGGTATAGGCTTATTGCCTCAGAGGATTGGGAAGGACGATCAATCTGATGGTATTGATTTGAGCGGTTTAGGTAGCAAAGAAGGACAACTGAGCCTGACTCAGTTTCCCTATTGGGAAAATATAGGTACTGATCAAATGCGGTTGGAACGTAAGCAGATGGAGATGCCTGCAACTCAAAATCGACCAACTTTGAATGGTAATAACGTCAACCTATTGGATTATACAGAAGAGATTATTAATGGATTTACTAATATATATCAGTTACTTCTAAAATATCAGGATGAATTACTCTCTGCTGATAGTCCCATTGCTGCTTTTGCTCAAGATGAAGTACGGGTGGTCATCCGTCCTACTCGCCTCTATAGTTTCTTATTAGAAGAAAGTTTTCATCCTGATCTGTTACGAGATGCCCTAGAGCGCGATCGCCATTTTGATCGACTATGGTATTACGTTAAATACCGACCCTATCTGAAGCAAGTGATTTCAGCAGAGTGTCAAGACCTGCTCCAAGGAGACATTCCACTGTTTACTACTCGCCCCAACTCGCGGGATGTATGGAGTAGTTCGGGTCAGAAAATCGACGGATTGCTGAAAGAACCTAGTTTTGATATGGTTTGTCGCCGTCTCCAGCAGTTGAGCGAGCGAGATATGACACAACAATTATGGTTTATCCGTGCTTCTTTAGCAACAGTAAACTTGGGCTTAGATGAAGTTAATTTTCCTAGCTATTCGCTTTCAGAACCTAAAATTGTAGTTGATCGCCAGCAACTCTTAACTGCTGCCAGTGCAATTGGCGATCGCCTAAATTTCTTAGCAGTACGTGGCGAAGAAGACGCGTCTTGGATTGGTTTAACTTTTTTAGGCGAGCGTCATTGGTCTCTTGTATCTTTAGGCTTTGATTTATATGACGGTTTACCTGGAATAATATTGTTTCTCGCTTATCTTGGTAAGGCTACAAAACAAGAAAATTATACCAATCTGGCACGAGCAGCATTAATAACTATGCGTTCTCAAATAGAGGAATTTCGATCAGACCTCAAACGGATTGGAGCTTTTGGTGGCTGGGGAGGAATCATCTATACCCTAACCCATCTAGCGGTACTATGGAATCAACCAGAATTAATAAGTGAAGCGGAAAAGATAGTTGAATATCTTCCTAATTTAATTGAGCAAGATACGCAGTTTGACATTATCAGTGGTGCTGCTGGATGTATTAGTAGTTTACTTGCTCTGTATAAATGTCAACCTAATGATGATACTCTGACTGTCGCAATTCAATGTGGTGATCTACTCATCGCTCATGCTGAAATGATGGCGCATGGTGTTGGTTGGACTTGGAAAGATGAGATGTTTGAAGAGAAGCCACTGACAGGTTTTTCTCATGGTGCGGCGGGAATAGCAGCATCATTGCTAGAATTAGCAGCAGTAACAGGCGAGCAACGTTTTGCAACTACAGCTGTAGCTGCTATTGAGTACGAGCGAAGTCATTTCCTTCCTGAAGCCGAAAATTGGTTAGACTTACGTAGTTTTACAGATACAGTACTCAAAGAACAAGAAAAACAATCTGCTTCTTGTATGTGTGCTTGGTGTCATGGCGCTACAGGAATTGGGTTAGCTCGCCTACGCAGTCTTCCTCATCTTGATAATCCCAAAATCCGCTTTGAGATCGACACCGCTTTGAGAACTACCCTCGCCAAAGGATTTGGTAACAATCATTCTCTGTGTCACGGTGATTTGGGCAACTTGGAATTGCTTTTGCAAGCTAGTCTCATTCTCGATCAGTCCCAGTGGCAACCTCAAGTTGATCGCTTGGCTGCCATTATTCTCGAAAGCATTAATAAACACGGTTGGCTTTGTGGCGTTCCTTCAGGAGTGGAGACTCCTGGTTTAATGACTGGACTGGCTGGTATTGGTTATGGATTGCTACGTTTGGCAGAACCAGATAATGTTCCTTCAGTTCTAGTGTTGGAATCTCCAAAGTTAAATAGTGCAATGTCAAACTACTTAACTCAAGAAAAAGAGCAGATTTCCATCGCCTTTACCTAAGAGAGATTATTACCTTTGTCTAATGAAATATCAGCTTGTCCAACAGCATAGCGAAGAAGATTGCGGTGCGGCTTGTCTGGCAAGTATCGCCAAATATTATGGTCGTATTTTTACCATCAGCCGTATCCGTGAAACAGTAGGAACTCGTAGCAGTGGTACTACTTTATTAGGATTAAAGCAGGGAGCAGAAGTCCTTGGTTTTAATGCCAGAGCAGTTAAAGCTCCTCTAGACGCGATCGCGCAAAAAGCCTTGCCTCTACCAGCTATCATTCATTGGAAAGGTGATCATTGGGTAGTTTTTTATGGTAAACGAGGTAACAAATATGTAGTGGCTGACCCTAGTGTCGGTATCCAGTTTCTGGACAAAAAATGGTTCTTAGAGGCATGGGCAGGCGGGACTATGCTGCTTTTAGAACCAGACCCAGTACGCTTTTTTACTCAGTCGGATGAGAAAGATAAAGTTGGCGGATTGGGTCTTTTCCTCAAACGCATCTGGCCCTATCGTGCCATTGTTGCCCAAACCTTTCTATTAAATGCAGTTCTTGGCCTGTTTTCCCTAGCTTCCCCCTTTCTGCTGCAAATGCTCACCGATGATGTGCTGGTACGTGGTGATATGCAAATGCTTACTGGCGTTGTCATTGCCGTGATCGTCATGCACCTCGTTAGTAGTAGTCTGCGACTCGTGCAATCTAACCTTGTTGCCCACTTTGCCCAGCGTCTAAAACTAGGGCTAATCTTTGAATTCGGACGCCAAATTCTCCGCTTGCCCCTAAGTTACTACGAATCCCGACGTAGTGGTGAAATAGTCAGCCGTCTAGAAGATATTCAACAAATTAATTATTTAATTTCCCAAGCTATCGTTAGTTTGCCCAGTCAATTTTTTATCGCTCTCGCTTCCGTGGCTTTTATGCTGTTTTACAGCCTCAAACTGACAGCAGTTGCGATGCTAATTGCCATTTTCATGACCCTTTCAACCCTGATTTTTTTACCCACTCTTCAACAAAAAATTCGCAATGTTTTAGTCTTATCAGCAGAAAACCAAGGGGTATTAGTAGAAACATTCAAAGGAGCTATCACCGTAAAAACCACTACTGCTGCCCCTCAATTCTGGGAAGAATTTCAAAACCGTTATGGTCGTCTTGCAAACTTCTCCTTCCGCACAATCCAGATCGGCTTCTTCAACAGCATATTCTCTAATTTAGTTGCCAATATCGGTAGTATTGTCTTGTTATGGGTAGGCAGCAGCCTTGTCATTAATAAGGAATTATCCATTGGTCAACTGCTGGCATTTAACAGTATAAGTATTAATTTTAACTCTTTTACTGATACCGTAATCGGCTTCGTCGATGAATTTACCCGTGCCAAAACTGCTACCCAGCGGCTTACGGAAGTTATTGAGGCTACCCCAGAAACTCCAGACAATACTATTAAGCCTTGGGTAACAATTGCCAACAATACAGATATCGCCTGCACTCAGCTTAACTTTCATCACACTGGCAGAGTTGACCTGCTGCAAGACTTCTCTCTCACCCTTCCCGGAGGTAAGGCGATCGCTCTCATCGGTAAATCTGGCTGTGGTAAAAGTAGTTTAGCGAAATTAATTGCGGGGTTATATTCGTCTCAGTCTGGTAATATTCGCTTTGGTATCTATAACCAACAAGATATTTCCCTCAATTGTTTGCGGCAACAAGTAGTACTGGTTCCCCAAGAAGCCCAGTTTTGGAGTCGGTCGATTATCGAAAATTTTCGCTTAAGTTCACCTGATATCAGCTTTGAGAGCATAGTTAGAGCTTGCCAGATGGCTGGTGCTGACGAATTTATCAGTAAACTACCAGACAAATATCAAACCGTTTTAGGGGAATTTGGAGCCAATCTCTCTGGTGGACAACGACAGAGATTAGCCATAGCACGAGCAATAGTCAACGATCCACCGGTACTAATTTTAGATGAATCGACTAGCGCTCTCGATCCGGTAAGTGAAACCGAAATCTTAGACAAGTTGTTAACCCATCGCCAAGGCAAAACCACAATTATGATTAGCCACCGTCCGAGAGTAATTCAGCGTGCCGATTGGATTGTCTTACTAGAACAAGGACAATTGAAACGGCAAGGTGCTTTGGAAGATTTACGCCATCAACCTGGAGATCACCTAGACTTCCTGATTCCTTAAAATGTATGGTCACTACACCTCAAGAAGATTTTCTGCCATTAGTTGAAGGCTCCGATTTTCTGCCGCCGATTGGTTTTTGGGCAAAGCTGGGCGGACTATTTATCGTTGGTGCAGTAGGAGTAGCGATCGCGCTTGCGTCGGTAACTAAATATAAGGTAACTGTCAAAGCACAAGCAACCGTTCGTCCTGTTAGTGGATTGCGGATTATTCAGGCTGCCACAGCAGGCACAATTACGCGCATCGCCGTCAAAGAAAATCAAGTTGTCAAAACAGGAGATGTCATTGCCACTATCGATAACTCCCGGTTACAAACCCGAAAAAGCCAACTGAAAAGCAATATCCAGCAAGCACAGTTGCAACTCATGCAAATCAATGCTCAGATAAGTGCCACAGATAGCCAGATCAGAGCCGAAACTGATGCTGATTTCAGAGGTCGTCGCCGCTCATATCAAGAAAAACAAATTACCACCGTCACTGAAGTCCAAGAAGCCGAGGCCAACATCAAGATCGCTCAAGAGGAATTACACGTAGCTCAGGCAGAGTTAAAATCAGCATACGCAAACTTAAGAGCAACGCAAGCTTCCTTGGTAGCAGCTAGGATAAAGCGTAACAGATATGAGACTGTAGCCAAACAAGGAGCTATTTCTCAGGATCAATTCGAGGAAGTACAACTAGCTTTTGAGCAGCAATCGTCGGCGGTGGAGGCGCAAAAAGCAGTAGTTGAGGTGCAAAAACAAAAGATTGAACAGCAACAACAAGCAGTCTCGGCAGCCGTAGCTAGATGGCAAAGTACTCAAGCTACCATCAATCCCAGGAATGCAGAAATAGCGATCGCCTCTGAACACCTTGCCCAAGAAAAAGCCACTGGTGCAGCAAACCTTGCAACATTAACTAAAGAACGTCAAGCTCTCATCCAACAACAAATTCAAATCAGCAAACAGTTAGAGTACAATATCAATGAACTGCAACAAGTTGAAATCGACATTAAGCAAACTATTATTTCTGCCCCAGCCAACGGTACTCTCTTCCAACTGAAACTGCGAAACTCTAACCAAACTGTGCAACCAGGAGAGGAAATTGCCCAGATTGTTCCCAGTCACAGTATCCTAGTTGTCAAGGCTTTGGTCAGTGCTGAGGATATTGGCAAAGTAAAGATTGGTCAAAAGGCACAGTTGCAGATATCTGCCTGTCCCTATCCAGATTACGGTACTCTCAAAGGTCAGGTCAATGCAATTTCTCCAGATGTGATTGTTCCTCAAGGAAATGGTGCTATGGTAACCACCGCCACCACAGCTTCCACAGCTTTCTACGAGGTAACGATCCAACCAGAAAACCTATTTCTAGGTACAACGAACAACCAGTGCGCCATCCAAGTAGGGATGGAGGGTGCAGCCGATATTATTTCCAAAGAAGAGACTCTACTCCTGTTCTTTCTCAGGAAGGCAAGGTTAAGAACAAACTTATGAATTCTCCTCTCATACCAATTTTGGATATTAGATTAACAATCTTTACATCGCTTCTGAAAATACTGACGGTATAAATGACAGCGAGGCTCTACCGAGTCACCAAAAAGTTTCACCAACCCCATATTTTGTAACTGATAAGCTAACATCGGTTCTAATTGGACAGGTTTGATAGAATTGACAACTTTTTTAAAAGCTGCTGCCAATTCCTGGTGCTGTTGCAAATTTAACCAATGTTCACGCAAATGATGACTGTAAATACCAGCTTCTGTAGTTGCTTGTGTCAAGATTTGCTCAAGGGTAATGTTTGGATAACTTTTGAGGTGGGAGAAAGCTATCTCTAACAAATAAGGATGTCCCCCAACCAAGTTCATAAGAGAGTCTATTAAAGCACTTTCTATATTGAGCCGATGTTGCAAGGCGAAATCTTGTACTTGCTCACGAGTAAATGCCGATAATTCAATTGGCAATCCTACATTAAATGGAGATTGATTAATATTTAGTCGAATGTAAACATCCGTCGAATGTATAAGTACCAACCGCAGCTTTTTCCAAATTTGTCGGCTTCTTGCCTTCTCATACCAGGAGCGTAAAAGTCCAAAAAAATCTTCGTAAATTTCCCGATAGGGGAAGAGTAAATCGATGTTATCTAGGCATAAAATAAGAGGATTTTGAGAACTAGTTAACAAATATTCTTCAAAGTAAGTTGTACAACTTACTTTAGCTCCCATACCTTCCTCATCCCAATATTCATCCAACTCACTGGTTAGCCCTAAATCTCGACTAACATTTATACAAAACCAGCGCAAGAATTTATTAAGGTGGGTAAAGTGCGTGCTTCTATCTGCTAGCTCAAAACTCAAAATAACGGTGCGGTAACCTTCACCTGCTAACTGAGCCATCACCCTATTCATTAGAGATGTCTTGCCCATCAAACTAGGGGCTTTAATCCGAATAAGCGAACCTGGCTGCAAAAGTGTTTCATAACAGATAGATTCGATGGGATCTCGCTTTACATAAATATCAGAAATTTTATTTTCTGGCTGTTTTTGCTCAAGCTCTAGGTTGATTGTTATTTTATTATCTACTAAATTTCTATTTGGAACTGATAAATTTGGGGCAAAACTATAATGAAGATGATTATTGTTTATTCTAATTAAGGAATTTGTATTATTAGATAATTGCTGCTCCCATTTGCGTTTTAGTGCTTCTTTAAAATTACTTTTTTTTACTTTTTCTCCTAAAGCATCACTTAAACTTCTCCAGAGCTTTGGAGCAATATCTTGACTGATATAAGTAGTGGCGTATTGATGTTTAGTTGCTATCTCATCATACTCTTCTCGCTGCCAAGCTCCTTTTAAGATAATAATTTCAATGTCTGTTAACTTCCGATAAAATTTAAGATTAACTACTTGATTGGCAACTTTGATTGCCTCATCTAAGTTGAAAAGCATGATTATCTGACCTCCTATTTAAATAGCAGTTCAAAAAAGATAAAGTCTGACGGAAATACCAGTTAATAAAATACATTCTCTTCTTTACATCTTTTTTAATATATTTATTATTCAGATATCATTTTGGATACTTCGAGTGTAATATTGCCGACAATAGGCTCTTGAGAAACTTTTTTTAAACCAATATTTTCAGTAGTTAAAAGCTCAATCCAAACTTTCTTAAATGTAGAATTGTTTGGCTCTTGTAAACGTAGTTGAGCTAACTCTGTTACCGTTTCATACCAGATGCCATGTTTAGCGTAAGCAACAATCTGTTCCAGAGGTGTTTTTGCTGTTTTTAACTCTCTTTCGAGTTCAGCTGATATTGATATTCGTTGCACCAATCCTGTTACTGAAGCAGGCGTCGGTGAATCACCAGAGAATACAGAAGCAGAACAATTAATGTCGAAATACCAACGATATTCTTTACCAACTACTAAAGCTGGGATGGTTGATGGCAAACTAATACCAACAATTCCAGATTTTGCGGGTAGTTGAAAGCGGATACGAAATATCTCGGAGTCTCCATCCTGTAGGGAAAATTCTCCGTTAGTAGCTTCCTGAGAAGTATAAGGCAGATAAACCCAAAAAGTTGGATACCCCTTGGTTGTTAACTTCAATTGACTATCACCTACCACGCGCGTTAGTGGAGGCATGTCCTCCTTGTAAATACAGTTACCTCGGCTCCCAGTTCCTTCTTTGGCTGGAGGTGTTCCTCTATTCGGAGGGTCTTTTTCAACAGAGATAAAATGAATTTGTACCTCAGATTTTCTGTCATTGCTGGTTTGGTTTTCAGCCCATGCTACTAAATGTATTGAACAGCTAACCCAGCTAAAGAGTACCCAAGAAAGGATAAATAAACCTTTTCGCTGTAATCGAGTCAATTTTTTCCAATTTAATAATTTTGGGTACATTTTTCGTTTACAGTCACACATCGATTTACTACAACTAGATGTTGTAGTATTTCGGATTAGCTATGCATGAGTCACATATTTGTTAACAAAAGGGTGAAGAGTTAGTGTCGCGCTTGTAAACTTATGTGGTGGCTGCTTTACAGCAATTATTTTTAATTTAACTCTGGATGCTCTCCCGTCAGTGTCCTCAAAAACTGAGCAATCAAGAGCGTGTCTTTGTCAGAGAGCGATCGCCCCAACTCATATTTCGCCATCACCCTAATTGCTCCTTCTAATGTTTTCACAGAGCCATCGTGAAAATAGGGAGAAGTGAGTGCAACATTGCGGAGGCTAGGAACTCGAAAGACAAATTTATCTGCTTCATCCTGAGTGACATTGTAGCGCCCCAAATCAGCTTGCGTGATATTGCCGCGATCGCGAAAGTAATCACCCATAATGCCAAATTTTTGGTACAGATTGCCTCCGACATTCATTCCTTGATGACAACTGACGCAGCCGTTAGCTTTAAACAGTCGATAGCCCTCTTTTTCTGCGTCAGTGAGTGCTTTTTTATTACCGCGTAAATACTGATCAAATCGCGAGTTGGGAGTATATAGTGAGCGTACATAAGTGGCGATCGCATTCTTGATGTTTGCTGCCGTTAATCCGTCACTATAATTTTTAGCAAATGCTTGTGTGTACTTTGGAGACTGTTGCAGTTTTTGTCTCAAAACAGACCATTGGATTCCCATTTCCATTGGATTTTGTATCACTGCTTGTATAAAGTCTTCTAGCGTTTCATATTTACCATTCCAGTTCAAGTGAGCATTGAATTCAGTATTATAGATAGTCGGTGCATTAATGTTACCAACATTACCATTTACGCCAAAAGAAAAGGCTTTGTCGTCTGCTCCTCCTCTACTAAGATGATGGCAACTAAGACAAGAAACACGATTATCTGCTGAGAGGCGGGGATCGCGAAACAATGTTTTGCCCAATGCAACTTTACTTTGATTCAGAGCGAGCTTCAATGGGATAGGTTGAATTGGTTCATCCACTACAAATGTTTGAGGTTGAGCCAGAGCAGTTACGGTAATTGATTGGGGAGTTTGGACTTTCTCCCACCAAATAGCCACCAACGTTGCCACAATAACTAATGCAACCAGATACAACCTTCGCAAAACTCTTCGATTCAGAATTGAGAATGGAATGCTAGGTTTCTGATACATTTGCTTTCTCCCAAGAATATATCGCATTTGGCGAATCAATCAGGAAACTAATGGAATAGCTAACAAAGCGGAAGTTAAGCTTGAAAACTTTCCTTCTGTATTGTTAATTGGTTTGAGCAAAAGTAATTTATGCACATGTAGAATAAAATAGACGAATTCTGTGTTTTTTTTTAACTAAACTTTTTTTAAAAGGTTTCTCCTAAAACTGAATCAAAGTAGTGGCTGATTTAGAAAGCACATAAGTTTTAACAAAGTAGTATTGTTGTAATCTATAAACGACACGATCCATAATAATTATCGAGTAAGCCTGCTATTTTTACGCAATGACCCTACTTTTTCGCGTCAAAAAACCTAGTGGTCTGTCCCATTAATTTTGAGGGATTGGATAAATCTTTGAAAGCTTAACTCTTGCATCTTCTGTACGAAAACGCCAATCTACACAAACCTGATTAAGATTGCGATCGCATTCCCAAATTGAAACCTCGTGTTCTAAAGTTTCAATATTGGGAATTCTTCGTTGAAGACATTGACGGACAAGTACAGACAATTCAGATTCAACCATATTGAGCCAACTCCCATGTTTCGGTGTATGGTGAATCTCTAATTTTTTGGCAATTCTTCTGGCTTCGGCTGGGGCAAAAACTTCATACAATGCACCGATTGTATGCGTATTTAAGTTATCCATTACCAAGCGAATAATTTCAGCATCTGGAAAGTGGATATCAACCAATTCTTTCATACAATAAGCAAAATCTACTTTGGTACGGCGCTCTGTTACTTTGATGTGCCTCCATCCGAAATAGGGTGCAAAAAAGGCGAACAAATTACAACTACCCTGGCGTTCATACTCGTAATCAAATTTTGCAACTCTTCCTGATTTAGCTGCGGTTTTAGGGACAGGTGGCATTGGTTGATGTACATCAGCAATTAATTGGCATAACCTTTCATCAAAGCATACTAGCGGGCGTTTGGCATCGGGTGGTTGAGCATATAAGGGATCTCCAAATAATAAAATGCCCAGCCGTCGCTTTCGCCCTTCAGGCGAAAGCGCCTAAATTCTTGGGCTTGGCCAAAATATATTTAATACGGCTGGGCATTTTATTACTTGGAAGTGCCTAAATCAAGTACATCTTCCATCCGGTATACGAATTCTGAACTCAGTTGTGGGATGCACCATTGTTCTTTTAACCAAGGCTTTAGCTCGTTTTTTTTAATATTCTACCAACTGTACTTTTGCTCAAACTATCAACTATTTCCAGACTGACAAGTTGCGAGGCTAACATTCTTAAAGTCCAACGTGTACTCCCAGTAGGTGCATCACTACAAGTTGTTGCTATTAAATATGCTTCGCCATAATTAGTTAACTTCTGTGGCTTTCCTGGACGTTTTTTCTCTGTTAATGTCGCTACTAAATTTTCACAACAGAACCGTTTACGAGTTCGCTCCACTGTGGCCACAGACACATGTAACATTTCTGCTATTATCTCATCCGTCTTACCATCTGCAGCCATTAATAATGTATGTGCCCGCCGAATTGTTCTGGCTTTCGCTGAACCCTTTTTGACTAGATCTAGTAGTTCTTGCCTCTGCTCTTCGCTGAGATTAATTTCATACTTCTTGCTCATACACCTTTTTCCTTATGTACGCGATCGCCTGACAGTTTTTGGCTAGGGATACACTCATATTGCTATTTAAGCATGATCTAGTATAACCCCTCAAAATTAATGGGACAGACCACTAGTCTACTCAACAAAGCGGTCTTGGCAGTCTGCCGCATTGTACTACTTCAATCCCAGAACACCGATGCCTGCCGTGGGGTACGCCTGTGCAAGTCATAATCATATGCCAAACTTTAGCTGCCTGTATAACAAATTGTATATTTTTTTATAAAGAGCTTGACAAAAATCCTACATCAAAATGTGTAAGATAAACTAAGTAAGTAGATGGCATAAAAACAAACTGATAAATATTTAAAATTTGTTTTTCGCCTATCATTAAATACCCCGTAGCCTATACTTAACCAAAACAAGTAAAGTCGATGCTTAGGAGCAACTGAGCAGATATTTTTCTTTAGGTTTGGAGTCTAGTGGCTAGAGGAATGAAATGGTATTTGTGATTACCCACATTATTAAATATGTGAGGTTGGCGATGAGGGAACAATTGCATATTAATAAAAAAGCTGTTGCGTTCATTTGTGCATCAGGACAAAATGCTTGTGTTTATGCCCAACAGAGTCACACAATCAGACTAATTCGTGATTTTACCCAACTTTTCCGATTACCAGTTGCAATTATTGCTGCTTTAACAGGCTGTGCCACAATCTATGCACTGAATTCAGCAGCTTCATTACAGCAATATCTATTAACAGCAACAATTTTAATCTGTACACACTCTGGGGCCTGTGCAATCAATGACTATTGGGATGTGGATAAAGACCGCATTGATCACCCCCAAAGACCACTTCCATCTGGTCGCCTTTCACCTGTTACAGTTTGGTGGGCTGCTTTGATTCTATTTATCGTTGCGGTGAGTGCGGCCATTCCTTTAGGAATCTCTTGCTTAGTATTAGTAATTGTAAGTTCCATTTTGCTGTGGAATTACTCGCACATATTACTCAAAAACGGTATTGTCGCAAATTTTATTGTGGCAACGGTCACGGCGGCGGTGATTTTCCTGGGTAGTTTAGTTGTAGCTCGACCCAAAGCGATGCTTTACCCTATCTGCTTCCTCTTTTTGTATATATTAGCTAAGGAAATTATCTGGGATTTACACGATACAGCAGGCGATCGCAGTCAGGGAATTTTCACAATTGCCAATACCTGGGGAAAAAATACAGCTTTTTGGATTGCTTGGGGCTTAATTGGCACGTTGATTGTATCAATTCCGATGACACTGCTACTATTGCCAATGGCACATCCTGTGTTGTTTTTAGTCTTCTCCACAGCGATGATGCTGAGTGTGACAATTGCACTGGTACGCTATCAACAGCAAGGTAGTATGAGTGCTTACGAAGGATTTGTCTTCTGGGATCGGATTGGGATGCTGTTGGGAGTAGTAGGGCTGTTAGGAACCGCTCCAGCATTGTAACTAGATCCATCACCATTCCATTATCGATTGAATTTGCTCTTCCATTCTGATTTAATTTTTTGCTCTCTCAATCTTTCGTTCTTAATGCTTTAATTGTGCTTATTGTCTGACGGGGCGACAAAATAGCCTGAAAAGCTCATGAGATAAAGTATGTAGCAATTTATGGTAAGAAAAGATAGGTCTCATGAGTGTCAATAAGACCTATCTAATGACAATATTGCCTGAATCCTCACTTATTCTTTTTTTCACTATCTTGTCAAGGCACACTACCAACAAACAAAAAAGTTGATATTTCACTGATTGACCAGAAACGATTCCAAGCTTTCCTCAATACAATATAGCTATCTATAGGAATCATATTTGATTTTTGAAAAAAACTACGAGATAATACTGAGAAAGAGTATTGTCTAATAGTTAACAATGATAAACCAGGAGCTACAGTCTAAAATTGCAGAACTACAAGAATTTATAGATGAACGTCCAGATGCGCGGGAAGTAAGAAAGGCATTGGCAGTGAAGCTGGTTTATCAAAGCTACAAGTATGAGGAAATTCAAACAATTTTAGATGTTTCACTTGGTTCAATCACAATATGGAAACAAGCCTATGAGAAAGATGGAATTCTAGGACTGCGCTTGAAACACAAAGGGAGAAAAAGCCACCTGAATACTCAACAAACAGAAGAATTACTAGCTTGGTTACAAACAAAGGAATCTTGGGAACTTGGCGAACTTGAGTATAAATTGGCTTTTGAATATGATGTAGTTTATGAATCAAAACGAAGTTATTATGACTTGTTTGATGCAGCAGGAATTAGTTGGAAGAAGTCTTCTTCGGCAAACCCAAAAGTTAATGAAGAAGCAGTCGCCGCAAAAAAAAAGAGATTTCATCACTGTTGGCGAGCCGCCGAGAAGATATAGAAACTGGGTTATTGAGAGTCTTGCTATTAGATGAGTATCATTTACTTTGGGGAGATAGCATTGGGTATGTTTGGGGTAGAACTGACCAAGAAATAAGCATTCCCATTAGTAACGAACGAGATAAACAAACTTATTATGGAGCAGTTGATTATCTGGATCAGAATTTATTGTTGAAAACTTACGATACAGCTAATTCAAAAAATACGATTGATTATCTCAGCTATTTACTAAAAGAGTCACCTAACCAACAATTACTCATTTTTTGGGATGGAGCTAGTTATCATCGTTCAAAAGAAATTCAAAATTTTTTAGCATCTATTAACCAAGGTTTACCTCTAGAGCAATGGAAAATTTATTGCGTCCGCTTTGCTCCTAACTGTCCCTCCCAAAACCCCATAGAAGATGTTTGGTTGCAAGCGAAAACTTGGGTGCGACGTTTTTGTGCTTTAATCCCAACATTTTCTCATCTTAAGTCGATGTTTGAGTGGTTCATTAAAAACACTACCTTTGATTTTCCGTCTCTCCAGATGTACGGAGCTTTTTCAAAAATCAAATACTAGTCCTATATGACACGAGTTGAAAATGAAAACACAAGGCTTAGACATTATCTTGCACGCCTTCACCGAAAAACTTTATGCTATTCCAAGACAGAAGAAATGCTGAAATACTCCGTTAAATTATTACTTCATTATTTGAAGTATCAAAGTGTACCTACATAAATCGATTCATCCCTTCATTCAGCAACGCCTAAACTTTTAGAGTGCGAGATATCATCCGGCACGCGATCGCATATTTTGCTATTTCACATTTCACAACTATATCATAACAGTTGTTGATGCGTCTCTGCATTCGATTATACATTCGTAAAACTAAGCCTTTTATTCAACTATTTTTGCTTTTTATTCCTACAAACTGCATTCATGTTTATAGTAATTGTCTAAACATAAACAGGATAAAATATTAATTTAAATCGTCATATTCACAGTCATTAAATACTTTTATTTCAGATTATTTTGTTGTTCATAAGTTACGATCTAACCATTGTTTTACCTCTGCTAATTGATTAGATGCTGCCCCTTTATCTATTTCTCTTTTCGCACGCGAGCAATTGCACTCAGGCGATCGCCTGCGGCGGAGTGCTTATATCAAGGCCAATCCTCGAAATAAAATGACAGCGCCGTTGCACTGTCTCCGACAAAATTGGTGCGTGGAAGACCCTAACTCTATCAAATATATTTTGCAAATGGATAGAGGGTTTGCTGGTTTGAATTTTGTTCAGGAATTAGACCAAAGTAAAAAATATTTTGTCTTGCGGATTAAGAATAATTGGAAGTTAGAATTTGATGCCGTTACCGGACTAGTCAAAATTAGTTCATCAACAGACGCTCAATCTTATAGAGTTTTTTGTGATTTAGAAACCAAAGTATAATTTCGGTTGATTACTAATTTACCAGTGGATGGAAATGCCGGAGTCACAGATTGGTGTCCACTGATGGTTGTTGCATCTAAACGTACTTGCTCTACCCCTAAGTCATAGGCTCGGATGGTGTTTTGCGTGAGATACCGTTCTATTTGTTCCCAAGTTTCGGGCTTACTTAATCGTGATCAAGAGACAGCCAGTTTGTCTGTTAATAAATATTAACAGACAAACTGGTTATATCTAGTCCGATCCCCCTACCTCAAATTTTATATAACTAGTTGTTTTGAGAATCTAACTGGTTATCTTGTCTTTTGTGTAACTCTTGCTGGATAAGGCTTTTAGCGTTCTTGCATCTCATAATCCTGAGCATTTCGTTATAGTTAAATGAACTAGTTAGATTTGTGATATTTATCATCTTATTTATATAACTAGTTATATTTTGTGTGATAAAATAACTAGATTAATTTTCCAAAGGATTTTAGTAAATTTCATAGATTTAAATCAATGTATAATTTGATACTTATACTTGCGACTGTGAGATGCTATTTGGTTAGGTCTGCGATCGCATACTTTCTCTTCATCTAGTTATAATTCAAGAACTAGTTCTTTTTATTATAACTTATAAGTATATAACCATTTACTGGATAACATCTCAAAATTTTCTCCTTTTTTTGTATACATTTTGTCTACAGTTGTAAACTTTTAGAGTGACGCGATCGCATATTTTGCTATTTCACATTTCACAACTATATCATAACAGTTGTTGATACTTCTAGTTATTTATTATCGTACTAGTTATATTATTCTTAACTCGTTACAATTTTATAACCACTTATTGCTTATTATCGCAATTTTTTCCTATTGCATACATGCGAAGTGTCACGCACTTTAACTTTACCATGCTACTTGTCTCTGCATTCGGCTATACATTCGTAAAACTAAGCCTTTTATTCAACTATTTTTGCTTTTTATTCCTACAAACTGCATTCATGTTTATAGTAATTTTCTAAACATAAACAGACAAAATATTAGTTTAAATCGTCATATTCACAGCTATTAAATATTTTTATCTCAATATTATTTTGTTGTTCATAAGTTATGATGTCACCATCATTTTATCTCTGCTGATTGATTAGATACTGCCTCCTTATCTATTATTCATCTTTTCGCATACGAGCAATTGCACTTTCTTCGATCGCCTGCGGCAAAGTGCTTATACCAAAGTTAATACTCGAAACAAAATGACAGCCTCCTTGCACTGTCTCCGACAAAATTGGGCAGGCTTATATCAGGCTTATTTAATTGGCCGATGAGTTATCTCTCGAATAAAGCCTGCCCAATTTTGGTACGTGGAAGACCCTAACTCTACCAAATATATTTTGCAAATGGATACAGGGTTTGCTGGTTTGAATTTTGTTCAGGAATTAGACCAAAGTAAAAAATATTTTGTCTTGCGGATTAAGAATAATTGGAAGTTAGAATTCGATGCCGTTACCGGGCTAGTCAAAATTAGTTCATCAACAGACACTCAATCTTATAGAGTTTTTGTGATTTAGAAACCAAAGTAGAATTCCTGAAAGGCGGAACGCTTACCAGTTCTTGGACGCTCGCCAAAATATATTTGATAGGGCGCTCTCATTTTATTTCTTGGAGATCCCTTATCTGATTTTACAATTTATTTTTGTTCCCAAACAATGAAGCAATAAATTATTAGATAAATTCCGTTATCTCTAAGCTTGTATGTGTCAACAAATTAGTTATGTACATTGGATGGAAGATATTATCCTATGTTGACATTTTATTTCTTTATAGCATGATTATATCTGATTATGTTAACTTTTGTTAATACATTCAGCATTTCTGATTAGGCACTTCCAAGTAATAAAATGCCCAGCCGTATTAAATATATTTTGGCCAAGCCCAAAGTAGAGCGCGCTTTCGCCCTTCTGCTCGTAGCGACGGCTGGGCATTTTATTATTTGGAGATCCCTTAAATAATATTTCGCCAAAAGTATTTGCTACGCGATCGCCTGTCTTCTATCCCGTTATAAATACTTTTATGATTACTAGTTATTTTTCCTGAACTGGTTATTTATTCTGAGAATTCTTCATCATTTATGTAACTAGTTATCTATCACAACTAATCATTATCGAGTTTGTCAGTCTTTTTTTATACATGTATTTTTATAAAGTTTTTCTCTTTTTCAGCATTTGTCTTCCTCTATTGTCCTTTAGTCACATATTTCTTTACATTTGCGATTAACGTTAATTAGGCACATCTCAATTTGTGGACTTTGGTAGTAAATGATCACTGGATGATCGATCTCAATTAAAAATCACCCTGATACAATAACTGCCAAATTCCTGCTATATCATTTAATCGTTGAAATCCTCTCCATAACGTCTGGATACCTGGATCTCCATCCCCTTTTCGTCCAAGAAAACCACCCAAACGAGCTATCCACCGTACACACTCACCCAAACTTGGAGCCTCACTTGGAGGCTTATTAGTTTTGTGAATCTTACAGTACAATGCTTGCCACTCGTGAGTTTCTAAGATTCCTTCGACTGTGCGCTCTGGATTTCTACGTGCTTCATATGTTAGCCACAACAGTCTCCAAGCTACGATCGCCCGTATGTTGCCCAGCCTGCTCTGTTAGAGCAGGCTGCACTCAAGCAAAGCTTGAGTGGGATGGCACTGAGTGCCATCCGGCAACAGGGCGCGCTTCGCGATCGCATATGTTGCTAAGGCCCGTTTAATTCGCTCACCATCCTCCAATTGCAATTGTTCTATCCGACATCCACTTTTTAAACAGTAGTGATAACGTTCTATGAGCCAGCGATCGCGCTCACATTTCAAGCATTGGCGAGGATTCAATGTGTTCAAAATCGGGCAGCCTTATATCTATTCAACAAGCCGTCGAATTTACTCGTGGAGGTCGCACAGTGCCCAATAGGGCACTGTGCAAGGCTGCCCGATTTTGAAAAGGAGAAGATGCGTGACAAGCTGACTCAAAATCTTTCACTTCCATTGTTGTCAACAATAGCCACGATATTGGCTTTTCACCTTCAGGAGGATTTTCTTCACAAGCTTCAATCACATGCACTTCTATTGCTTGCGTTGACTGAGATTGAAGCGATGCTGGTGGTTGCAACCATAGCTTTGTCACTCGCACGCTTAATGTTGCACTCCGAGCAGCACGTCTAGGTGTACGTTGTAAATCTAAAGTCAATTTGCCTAATATTGGCGTAGTACGAATTGCTTCAAATAAGGGAACTACCTCATCACAAAAGGCGTTTGATTTGGTGTTGCGATTTTGTGCTGCACGGATCAAAAACTCAGAATTTCTTTGTCTAGCAAGCGCAAACAATTGGTATATATCTGCTTCTCTGTCTGCTACTGTGATCACAGTAGTTAACCCAGGCATTAATCCTTGAGTCAAATCCAGGCCTTCTAACCAACGTATGCTTTCCTTATTCTCGATCGCCTGTCGCTTTTGCTTGCTAGCATTAGATCTTGTTTTCTCCCGCGACCAGACTTTTTGATGTAATACCCCCAATGGCACACCTTCTGTGCTTGCTGCTAAAACCGTATGAACCTTCAAGCCTTTGGCTTCTGGGTTACTGAGTGGCCCCATGCCTCTTTTACTTTTATGATCACTAAAATCTAATTCTGTTGTGTCTTGAATCGCCAAAATTGTTTCATGATCTTTGATCCGTTCTACTGTGCTAATTGCATGTGAAGAAATTATCGCTTCCGCCTTGATGCGCGGATTTGCCCAGAATTCATACACCCCTTGTACTGCTGCTGCGTCTCTTGAAGCCTGGGTTACACTCTCATTTGGTTGTGCTGATAAATCTTCCACAATCTTTATTAATCGTTGATTTCGGCGTTTATCTCCCAAATCTGCTCCCTTTAATTCTTCTGCTGCCGTTGGGGAATTCTGTCCAAAATTGACCAGCCTTGGTCGCTGGGCGGTTTTGTATGACTTAAATACACGATGTCTCTATCAACCCGCCCAGCGACCTCCTCCATGAAAAATCTTCGATTGAGGTTGTTTAATGAAGGCTGGTCAATTTTGGATTACTTTTAATGAAATCCCAGCTCATCAGATTTTTCCTCTTTCTACATGAAGTCGCTCTTCGCTTATCACTGTTTATTTTATTTACTCATACCCGTTAGAAATTCCTAATCCCTTTTTCTCTCACATATTTTCTCAAAGCGATCGCGCTCACATTTTATTATTTGCAGATCCTCAAAGCGATCGCGCTCACATTTTATTATTTGCAGATCCTCAAAGCGATCGCGCTCACATTTTGTTATTTACAGATCCTTTAAGCGATCGCTTTTCTACTCATTTTTCCACTTTTTGATCACTTTCCTGTTCAATCTAACTACTTCTTGCTACTTTTAGATCACTTTTAGATCACTTTTCTCTTAAATCTAACTAGTTGTTGCTACTTAAGTTTTGTTAACTTTTTACAGCCTTAATTACCCTCAAATCCTTACCGGATATATCTTATAGCCTCTTCACTCTACTTTGTTATCATCTGTTACTGATTTTTAACTAAATTACAATTTTCTTCTTTTTTCTACATTTTCTGTTTACTTTATACACAATTCATATTTACTTTTATTGCTTTTTACCTCATCTCCACTCTCTTTGCTTAATACATTTTTCTCTCAAACCCTTACTACGCACCTATCCTACTTCTTCACCCTTTTGTTAAGAAAGATGTGACTTAAGCATAGGACCATATATTTTGACAGCAGTTGATATAGCTGTCAGATTAGTTGATAAATACCAAGGCTCTTTCTCTTGTTTACCACGATATTTTCGTTTCCAATAAACTGCTAAATTACAACGACCAAAACCCTGATTTTGTGTGAGATTAACCTTTTGAAAGAATCTGCGGTCGCCAGGGGAAATTGAAATCGTATGTAAGGGTTGAAATTTTTGTCTTTTTTCTCGAAAAGTAGTATCTTTTTTTTGTCGGAAAACATACTTCAACCCTTGACGGTGTAACCAACTGGCTAATTCAATTCCATGAAATTCCCTATCCCCAACTACAACTAATTGATAATGTTTCAATAGCCGGATTACTGGACGTAATATCTTTTGTTGTTCTTGAAGGTTACTGCAACCATCTTTCTTGAGTACACACCAATATATTGGCAATGCCCTTTTTTGATAAATGACGCTCACCATGAGAATATTATTGTCTTTCCATTGGGTTCTATCCAGGGCAATAATCAATTGTGATTTGGGTTTGAATAGACGTGATAATATTTCCTCAATAATGGGAAACCATAGTAGAACTACACTTAACGCATTCGATTTGAGAAATCTTTGTAAGTGACGACGACGGCTATTTTGTTGTATTGGTAAAGGCAGAGTAGCAGCTAATCTTTCAATTTTGACCTCTTTTTGATTTTGTAGCAACCATATCAGCATTTTTAGGGTAATTAATTGTGTCTTACTCAGGTACTTTTCTAAGATTTCTTGATAGAATTGGGGGAGCATTTATTTGTGTGGTCTTGTTAATTTTACGAGACCATTCTTTTTTACCATCAAACTGTCCCTTCTAAGTAGCCGTCTAATAACCGCACAGTATTGTCAATAAGAATCGTTTTTTTTGAGAGGCTATTTTACTTGAATGCCTTTCCCTGTAATACTTTGACTATTCTTGTCGCCCCCTCAAGTTACACACTTTACCATGCTACTTGTCTCTGCATTCGGTTATACATTCGTAAAACTAAGCTTTTTATTCAACTATTTTTGCTTTTTATTCCTACAAACTGCATTCATGTTTATAGTAATTCTCTAAACATAAACAGGTTAAATATTAATTTAAATCGTCATATTTACCTGACGGGGCGACAAAATAGCCTGAAAAGCTCATGAGATAAAGTATGTAGCAATTTATGGTAAGAAAAGATAGGTCTCATGAGTGTCAATAAGACCTATCTAATGACAATATTGCCTGAACCTCACCAAAAGAGGCAGGGGGTAGGGAGCGGGGAGCAGGGGGAAGTTCCTCTCCCTTGCTAGAAAATTCAGAGTTCCCATGCCTGATTCTTCTCCCTGCACCCTGCACCCTGCTCCCTGCCTCTTGTGCTGCACGGATCAAAAACTCAGAGTTTCTTTGTCTAGCAAGCGCAAACAATTGGTATATATCTGCTTCTCTGTCTGCTACTGTGATCACAACAGTTTTCGCAGGCATTAATCCTTGAGTTAAATCCAGGCCTTCTAACCAACGTATGCTTTCCTTATTCTCGATCGCCTGTCGCTTTTGCTTGCTAGCATTAGATCTTGTCTTCTCCCGCGACCAGACGAGTCATTAAACCGAGAAAAAATGGGCGAGGCTTCAACAACTCGACTAGCCCACGAGTTAACTCGTGGGGAGGTGTTCAGTGCCGGAAACGGCACTGAACAAGCCTCGCCCATTTTTTCTAAACGTTTTAACCCAGACTTTTTGATGTAAAACTCCTAACGGAACACCTTCAATACTCGCTGCTAAAACTGTATGAACCTTCAAGCCTTTGGCTTCTGGGTTACTGAGTGGCCCTATACCTGTTTTACTTTTATGCTCACTAAAATCCAGTTCTGTCGTATCTTGGATCGCCAAAATTGTTTCATGATCTTTGATCCGTTCTACTGTGCTACTTGCATGTGAAGAAATTATTGCTTCTGCTTTGATGCGAGGATTTGCCCAGAATTCATACACCCCTTGCACTGCCGCTCCATCTCTACAAGCCTGGGTTACACTCTCATTCGGTTGTGCTGATAAATCTTCCACAATCGTTATTAATCGTTGATTTCGGCGTTTATCTCCTAAATCTGCTCCCTTTCATTCTTCTGCTGCCCAGCTCATCAGATTTCTCCTCTTTCAATCCAATATCGCTGGTAGCTTATCACTATTTATTTTATTTACTCATACCCGTTAGAAATTCCTAATCCCTTTTTCTCTCACATATTTTCTCAAAGCGATCGCGCTCACATTTTATTATTTGCAGACCCTCAAAGCGATCGCGCTCACATTTTGTTATTTACAGATCCTCAAAGCGATCGCTTTTCTACTCAATTTCCCACTTTTTGATCACTTTCCTGTTAAACCTAACTACTTATTGCTACTTTTAGATCACCTTTAGATCACTTTTCTCTTAAATCTAACTAGTTGTTGCTACTTAAGTTTTGTTAACTTTTTACAGCCTTAATTACCCTCAAACCCTTACCGGATATATCTTATAGCCTCTTCACTTCACTTTATTATCATCTGTTACTGATTTTTAACTTAATCACAATTTTCTTCTTTTTCCTACATTTTCTGTTTACTTTCTACACAATTTATATTTACTTTTATTGCTTTTTATCCCATCTCTACTCTATTCACTCAATTTCTTTTTCTCTCAAACCCTTACTACGCATCTATCCTAACTCTTCACTCTTTTGTTAAGAAAGATATGACTAATGCATAGGGTTTACTAAAATCTGGTGTCAGTTTATTGCTGCTGATTTCGTAACGATAGTATATGGGCGCGGATGATACTTCGAGCTTTGCTTGAGCCTGACTTAATTAGCGATCACAATTTTGCGAGGGTCATGGCTGTGGCTTAAGTTAGTGTTGTATTTTTGCATACTACACTCATGAATCGCTATTTTTGCAACAATGGGATGCTGCCAACTCTTCGGCTTTCTTTCGTTTTGTAATATCTATAACTGTGCCTAGCATCCGTGTGGCTTGACCTGTTTCATCATATAGAAGTTGACCTTTGGCTTCTACCCAGCAGATGCTTTCGTCAGTCTTGAATAAGCGGATATGAATATTATAGTCCATGTATTCATCAAAAGCATAACCAATTACACAGGTTAACTTTTGATGGTCGTCTGGATGAATATATTTAAATAAGGTATCGAAGTTCCCACTAAAAGTTTCTGGTTTGAAACCGAAAATAGTTTCTAAGTTATGAAACCAGACAATTTTTTTAGTTTTTAGATTCCACTCCCAGGCAGCCATATGAGTAGCTTTCAGTGCTAACCTCAAACGTTCTTCACTTTGTTTTAATGCTACTTCTACTTGCTTATAATGGGTTATGTTGGTAAAAAGAAAAACTATTCCTATTACCTGATCTGATGAGTTCTCAATTGTTGAAGTGTAAAGTTCGACCTGGATTAGTTCACCACTACAAACTCGCATTTCTACCTCACCCTTCCAAGTGTATCCATTAAGTATAAGATTGTGAATCTCTTGTCCAACTGCAGTAGTCACAAACCGAGTGAATAAACCTCCATCTCTACTTAACTCATCTATTGAGTAGCCAAATAATTCTACGAAAGCTTTGTTAGTATTAGTGATGTTTCCATTTGCATCTGTGATGCAGATGGCCTCACTAGCTTCTTCAAATGCTTTGCTAATACACAAAAATGATTCTTTAATTTCTAATTGCTTGATCAATTCAGTTTGTACTTGAGCAATAGCATTCTCTAGCTTAGTTGTCTGTTTAGATATCAGGGATTGTATCTGAGTAAGGCACTGGTTAGTTTCATTATTTGTTTTAACTGTTTGGCTCTGAGATGGTTCTGAGTAAGTGCCATCTTGGAGTTTCATTTTTCTGTATAAAAGTACAGTTATACTAACCAGAGGTATCGCCCACAATATACTTACCCCTAAATCTGCAGAAAGGCTAAGCAATAGAGATATAGTATTATATTTATAGTTACTTATAGCTATCAAACTGTGAGTACACTTATACAATATGTAAGTTAATAACATAATTTTCATCAGTAGCATAAAAGATTGCTTGAGATGATGTTTGGAAATATTAAACAAATCAATTAAGCTAGTCTTCTAAGCATTAACCGAATCATTTCAACTTGCACAAATATTTCGTGGATCTGTGGTAATATTTCGTAGTCTTTACTTGGTAGTAGTGCATTGTAATGATTTAGCATCTTAGATTAGCATTGTAGTGATGGACAAAATACCAGATTGCACCAATATGGTTGTCCAGCATTTTAGAGAACGACAATGTTTTACGAACTAGCCTTCCAATTCGTTGCCGTAGGGCGTTGTTGAATCTTTCAATATAGCTTGTCTTTCCACTGTCTTTGCCTACTGGTTTATGTCTTGTGCTAGGTAAAATCTGTTCATAGGCGCGCCCTATGTCAGTGTAACAAATTGCACATTGACGATAAACTGGCGGTAGAGATTGCCATAATCTTTGAGTCGATTGACGCTTAGCGATCACCAATATACACCCCAACAATAAGAGCATGTTGTCGCGTCCATAGCAAGCCAAATCCACTGTTTATTTTCTTTCGACCCTACGTATGACCACATCTTATCTATGTTGCGTTGTGGTTAAGTGATCAATCAAGGCTCAAAGCCATCACTAAAAAACAAGGGCGGTTGATATTAGCAATTGATGGGATGCAACCGGATGTTGGACATGAGGTTCTCTGGGTAATTCGTGATTGTTTATCAGGAGAAATTTTGCTGGCAAAAACTTTATTATCATCAAGAAATGAGGATTTAGCAGCCTTGCTATTGGAAGTGAAAAATACACTAGATGTCAAGATTGATGGGGTGATTAGTGACGGACAACAATCAATTCGCAAAGCGGTTGAGGTTGCATTAACTGGAATTGCTCATGGTTTGTGTCATTTTCACTATTTAAAGGAAGCAGCTAAGGTGATTTATGAAGCTCCTAGTAGTCCACCACGTAAAATTTGACAGGTGGAACTAACGTAAGAGTGCAGAGATTAGGGGAAATAAAAAATAATCATACCTGTCATAACTTTTGTGGCGGACTACTAGGCACGCAAAAAAGGAACTAAAAAAGTATGTGCGTGGCATACGCCAGATTGAACGCAGTGTTAGTGATTGTGACCAACCGACCGCCGAAGTTGTACGTAGATATTGTTTAGCTGTACGTGGTTCATGCTCCTGTATTGAACGACACTACCTGATTTTATCATTACTATTACTACCCTTTACTTAAGCTACAACACCAATTAAACCAACCAAAACTACGCTCTCTGAATTTGGCATACATATTGTATAACTTTCTCTGTAAAGGCAGGATTATTCTGCATTTGTTTAAATAAGATGATCAATGCTTCTGGGTAGCCTTCAAAATCAATACGGACACCTGCAAAGGTCAGATCAAAAGTCTGAGCAATGTTCGTATCCAACTCTGGGTTTTGATGTTCGATGTTAAGGACACGTATATAATTCCTGCGTTCAAGCTCTAATTGGACCGCTACTTCTGAATCTTCTTTAGGATCCCAGTCAATTTTCTCAACAGCTTTGTGCTCTAATCTTTGCTCCCATTGTATAGTAGGTACAGTTTTAATCAGCAGTTCTGTTGCCTGTGAGTTGGCTTCATGTTTTGGTTCTAGCTGAAAATGAGTTTGCGGAGGTTGGTATGGCTGTGATGGAGTAAATGAATTACCTTCCGTAGCCTCAGAAGAGATGTGGATAGTAGCTAGCTTGAGAGCATTAGTTTGAGCTAGTTCCTGACAACGGTTGACAATTGCCTTAGCCTTAGTGTGAGTGATATTTTCACCTTCTTTAGCAAGTTCTAAGGCTTCTTTACGAGCTTTTTGAGGGGTAGATGGTTCTGCTAAAAGATAAAGGGCTGAAACAGCGATGTTCAAATCTGCCAAATTGGCACATTTAAATTGAGTAGCTACTTGCATAAATCTAGCTGCTGTTCTTACACTCCAGTCAAACTCAGCCTTTAGCCAAGCTCTAAAATTTCCGTGACCTAACTGTTGTTTTACTTCCGTCAACTTCTGTCCAATATCAATTATGTTCTGAGCATTCCGACGCATCAAACTCTTAAGTTCAGAGGTTTTACCCTGGACAAAAATTCGGACTTCAGAGGTGAGAACAGCATAGTCAAAGCCTTGTATTTCTTGAGTTAACAGTTGTTGTGATAATTCAGACGATTGTTGATCATAAAGCTTTGTTACTTGCGTAGAATTAAAGAAGCTCATATATGACTCCTATTTGATTTTTGAAAAAGCTCCGTACATCTTCATCTTAAGACAGGTAAAATCAAAGGAAGTGTGTCCAATGAACCATTCAAACATCCACTTCCTAACTTAAATTACACAGGTTAGGATGGAGTCATAGCTCTCGCAACACTGTCATATTTAAGTGTTTTTCTACTAAGAGAATACTGTTACGTAAGTTTTCTTACTTAAAAATACATCTTCTCAAAGAATAACCTAAGATGCTTTTAAAGAAATATGTATTGAAGTATACTTATTTGTTTATCTAATATTTAGAGAATCAGTAGATTTTATGTTTTTTGTATAAAAACATAATATACAGTAAATTTGGATAAATGAGGTACACAATCAGTGCATCAATGGAGATAATCAAAGCTTACTCCACCGATTTTCGTGAAAAAATAGTCAAAGCTTATGAGCAAGGCAACACTCAGTTAGAAAAGTAGCCTCTAGATTTAATGAAATCTATTTTACTGGTAAATATTAGAGTTACCGCTTTGATTTCGTGATCTAAAATCCCTCTTATAGCTATAGCCATTAATATTAGGACGTAAACTATAAGAGTTACTATTGTATCTACTCGATTTATATGGCTAAACCTTATAGTGATGATTTCCGGCAAAAAGTCATGCAGGCGATTGAGTTAGACGGTCTCAAGAAGTGCGAGGCCAGCCAACTGTTCAATATCAGTCGCAACACGATAGATAGGACATACACGTAAAAAAAACCTACGGGTATAGTCAACGCTCTGAAGCCAAACGGGCAGCGTTCTTAGCGCAATTGGAAAATCCCAAAGCTTCCCATCTGGTATATGTTGATGAGTCGGGCATGGATGAACGCGATAACTACGGCTATGGATACTCCAGAGTTGGAGAACGGTTCTACGACCTCAAATCAGGTCGGCGACAGGGTCGTATCAATATGATCGCTGGCTATCGAGATGGGAAACTGATTGCACCATTCACCGTTGAGGGAGCGTGTAACCGTATCGTGTTTGAAACCTGGTTGGAAACTTGCTTAATTCCAGTCTTGCGTCCGGGTGAGTGGCTAATTGTTGATAATGCCACATTTCATCATGGTGGTCGGATTGCCCAATTAATTGAAGAAGCAGGGTGTCAGCTAGTTTACCTGCCACCCTACTCGCCAGACCTCAATCGAATTGAAAAGATTTGGGCGACTTTGAAAAGTCGGGTTCGCAAGCTTTTACCCACATCAGATCATCTACGTGATGCAATGGAAACTGTTCTCAAGCAAGCAGCGTCCTAAATAAGTACTTATGCAAAATTAATTGTATATTCTTTGCCAAATTCTCGAATTACTTTTTCGACATAGGCAACTAAATTATGCCAACTAGAGTATGCATCTATTTCTATCCATTCATATTTCA
>JANBVI010000044.1 GCA_024239075.1 Fischerella sp. CENA71
CTAAAACCCCGTAATTTAATTTGCTCGTCAATCCGACCCAAATATTCTAAATTGCCTTCAATATTCCATCTTGCTAAGTCACCTGTTTTATAAATTCGCTCAGTTTTACCAAATAATTCAACCTCAATAAATTTTTGGCTAGTACTTTCAGGACGATTGAGATAACCTCTAGCTAAACCTATTCCTGCAACGCATAATTCTCCTGGTATTCCTGGCGGTAATGGTTGATTACGTGCATCTAAAATATAAATGCGGAGATTGGCAGATGGTTTACCAATTGGTGGTTTTTTACCGTTGGGTTGACAAAGAGCTGTTGCTACAATAACTGTACATTCTGTTGGCCCGTAGCAGTTATAAAAACGTCTTCCTGTTCCCCACTGGCTGACTAATTCCACCGGACAAGTCTCCCCACCAACACCTATGGATTGTAAATTGCTGAGAGTTGCCTTTGGTAATATAGCTAAAGCTGACGGAGGTAAAAAGATATGGGTAATTTCGTGTTGGGTTAAAAAGTCAACTAAGCTTTGACCTGGTAATAAAGTGTCTTTATTTCCTAAATATAAACAAGCACCTGCGGATAAAGCAGTTGCAATTTCACCAATAGACAAATCGAAACTAAAAGAACCAAATTGAAGCACACGGCTATGGGGTTGCACTTGAAAGGTTTCAACCCAACCCAAGGCGAGATTAACAATTGCTTTATGCTCAATCATCACACCCTTCGGTCGTCCTGTCGAACCAGAGGTGTAGATGACATAAGCTAAATTATCAGGTGTATTTTGAGGATTAGGATTATGGGTTAATTCTTCAGCAAAAATTTCCTCATCTAAACAAATAACCTGGTGTTTTAGTTCAGTTAGAGGTAATTTATCTAATAAAAAACTTTGGGTTAGCAATACCGATAGCCCAGAATCTTCTAACATGAACTTAATTCGTTCTGGAGGATAATTAGGGTCAATCGGTACATAAGCTCCACCTGCTTTGAGAATACCGAGTACACCAATAATAATTTCTAAAGAACGTTCGACAGAGATACCGATTAATGCATCTGGCTCAATAGAATAATTTTGAATTAAATAATGAGCTAATTGATTAGCTTTTTGATTAAGTTCTTGATAAGTTAAACTTTTAGATTCAAAAAATACAGCAAGATTATTTGGATTTTTCCTAACTTGTTCTTCAAATAAATCAACTAAAGTTTTATTTTTAGGATAATTGGTTTGAGTTTGATTCCAGCGTTGAATTTGTAGCAGTTCGGTTGCTGTCATCAAAGGCAAAGTATGAATCGGTTGGTTCGGATTATCAATAATTCCCTTGAGTAGAACTTCAAATTGTTCTGCCATCCGTTGGATAGTAGCTTTTTCAAAAAGGTCAGTAGCGTATTCCCAAGAACAATTTAACTGATTGTCATATTCCATCACCATCAGGGTTAAGTCGAACTTAGCGATCGCACCCTTCACCCCCAGCCATTCAATCTCTAAACCTGGTAAACTCAAGTCTGGACTTTCGTTATTTTCCAGCGCAAACATTACCTGAAATAATGGGTTATAGCTCATACTGCGTTCTGGCTGTAACTTTTCTACCAGAACCTCAAAGGGTACGTCCTGATGAGCGTAAGCATCTAAACAAGTTTGGCGAGTTTGTTGCAGAAACTCGATAAAACTTTGCTCGGGATTAATTTGGTTACGCAGTACTAAAGTATTGACAAAAAAGCCAATTAACCCTTCTGTTTGACTATGGGTGCGGTTGGCAATGGGAGAACCAATACATAAATCGTCTTGGCGACTGTAACGAGATAGTAGAATATTAAAAGTAGCCAACAAGGTCATAAATAGGCTTACGCCTTGCTGTTGGCTGAAATTTTTAACGGCAGCACTTAATTCTGGCGTGAGAGAATAGACAAAGCGATCGCCTCGATAACTTTGTTGTGCTGGACGAGGATAATCTGTAGGCAATTCCAGTAATGGCGGAGCATCACCGAGTTGATTTTTCCAGTAATTAATCTGGTTTTCTAATACTTCGCCTTGTAACCAGTTTCTTTGCCAAGCTGCATAATCGCTGTATTGAATAGGCAAGGGAGGAAAGTTTGGGTTTTGACCTTGGGTAAAGGTAGTGTAGGCTTGCCGTAACTCACGTACAAATACCCCCATTGACCAGCCATCACTGATAATGTGGTGCATATTTATGAGCAACACAGATTTTTGCTCCCTTCGGCTTCGCTCAAGATAAACCTGCAATTGCAGCAGTTTTGCTTTAAATAAAGGGCCAGTCTTTAAATCAAACAGTTCTTGAGCATGAGCATCAATTAAATGCTGAACCGCAGGCGAGTGGGAAAGAGTTTCTTGATTCCTAGTCCCCAGTCCCCAGTCCCCAGTCGCCAATGTTAAAACTTCGATTTCGTCTAAATTACGAAGCGCAACTTGGGGTTGTTCTGCGACGGTAGGAAAATACATCCTCAGACTCTCGTGCCGATTGAGCAAATAAGCCAAACTAGAACGCAGGGCATCAATATTTAGGTTGCCGTTCAGTTGTAGAGCGATCGGCATATTATAAGTAGCTGATGGTCCTTGGAGTTGCGCTAATAGCCAGAGGCGTTGTTGAGCAAAGGAAAGCGGCTTGGGAGAGTCAGCACTTAAAGTCGGAATTTCTTCTGTAACAGCAACTTGCATCTTAGCTGCTTTCAAGAAAGCTAGAATCTCTGCTTTGTTGGCTTGAATTTCTTGCTTGAGTTCATCTGTTAGGGCATTTTTGCTAGTGCGAATCCGTAACTTATCATTTTCAGCCCAAATTTTGCAGCCCATATTCTGCAAACGAAGCATTAAAGAAACTATTGGCTGATTTTGTATCATAGTCATAGTTCAATTTCCTCTTCGTCTGAGTTTAAAAGTTGCATATCTGCGCTGGCGGAATTAACCCAAATGCAGCTATCTATATAACTTGCTAATTGGCTGAAAATGGGAGAATCAAATACTTGACGTAGTGGTATTTCTATGTTGAAAATATCGCGGATACGGTAGCACAATTGAGTAGCTAATAATGAATGTCCTCCCAAGTTGAAGAAGTTATCTTTTCGAGAAATAGATTCATATTTCAGCAGCTTTGCCCATAGTTGAGCTAGTAATTTTTCTGTCTCTGTTACAGGTAATTCAATATCTGTGGCTGCAACTGCGTTATTTGGTGCAGGTAAAGCTTTACGGTCTACTTTACCATTCGGTGTTAATGGCAGTTTGTCTAATACAATAAAATGACTAGGAATCATATATTCGGGCAGATTTTTTGCCAGAAAATCTCGCCATTCTTCTAATATCTCTGGAGCGACTTGATTGATGCGATATTGTAACGGTTGATTGGCATAATGTTGCCAAGGTTTCAGTCGCAAATTTTCCCTTTGATTAAATCTTGGTATTGTCTCTTGTCCAGGAATATTTCTTTGCAAAACAACATCGTAATAAGCAAACCCTGTGGAACTATATTGAATAAAAGGCGTATAAGGTAAATCTCGCGTTAAAGTGCGGAATACTTCGGGTTCTATGCTTGATTTGATTTGTGAAATTGCAACTTTTAAATCTGCAACATTCCCCTCTAATTGAGGAATCTTTTCCAACAATGCCATTTCTAAAATTAGACGGGTATTCGGAATATCTTTAATTCTTAATAAGTCTGGTTGCTGAGTTGCTAAAATTTTCTCGATAGTTTCCAAATTTAACTGTTGTTCTTGCCAATCTAAGCATTTGGGTTCTGCAAAAGGAGTAGCTGTACCATCCAAATATAAAACCACATCATAACGAAAACGGCTCATTTCCGTATGATTGTAACCTCGTTTCAATTGAATTTCTACGTGGCTAATCCGAGGAAATTTTTGTTTGATAGCGATAAATAAATCAGGGTCAATCAGTAATTCGCCTTCAGTACGGATGCTTTTTTTAATTTGTTGGCGCAAGTCTTGAATTGATAATTCATCAGAGGCGCGATAAAATTCTACTGCGGTGTGGAAAGCCTCTAATAATTTGAAATTTCGTACATCTCCTATAAATATTTTTCCTTGATGACTGACAGTTTTGATAGTCCCTTCGATTACTGATAACAAGTAATCTAAAGAAGGAAAATACTGAATTACAGAGTTTAAAATTACCAAGTCATAAGCATTTGTTTCAATACCATCAAATTGGTTGGCTGCCCTAGTTTTTAAGGTAACTTTTTCATTGAGAGACTGCTGTTTTAGATATTGTTCAATATACTGTAATCCGCCTGATGAAAAATCTGTACCTAAATAATGCTGACAATGGGGCGCAATTTTAAACAATAACATCCCTGTTCCACAGCCGATTTCCCACACTTTTTGAGGTGCAAGTTCTAAAATTTGGTTAACAGTTGTATCCCGCCATTCTTGCATTGCCAATGAGGGAATTGCTTCTCCGGTATAGCTATCTTTCCAACCCGCGAGATTTAGCGTTGGATCTTCGGTTGGGGTTACTTGCTGAGAGTAGCTATTATTAAAAACTTGTTCCCACAATTCTACTTGTTCGCTTTGGCTTGTGCTGTCTGTGGCTGTGGGGACGACATAAGCAACTAGACGGCGATCGCCATCGCTTTCTTCCCGCACCAGAACAACCGCTTCCTGAATTTTGGGATGCTTGAGTAAAAATGCTTCAATTTCACCCAATTCAATACGGAAACCCCGCAATTTAACTTGATGATCGATCCGTCCTAAGTATTGCAGATTTCCATCAGGTAGCCACCGCGCTAAATCACCAGTTTTATAAATTCGCTCAGTTTTTCCGAATAATTCTAATGTGATAAATTTTTCGGCGGTTAAATCGGGACGATTCAAATAGCCTTGTGCTAAACCTGCGCCAGCAATACAGAGTTCCCCTGGTATTCCTGGGGGAAGGGGTTGATTGTAGTTATCTAATATATAGATGCGAGTATTGGCGATCGCCTTCCCTATACTTGGTTCATGCTGGGCATTTTTGGCAACTTTCGTAAATGTTGAGTAAGTTGTATCCTCAGAAGGGCCGTAGAGGTTATAAACTTCTTTGACAGATGTCGTTTGATATAAATCCTGTACCAAACTATTTTTTAATGGTTCGCCAGCTAAATTAATTACTTCCACGCTGCTTGGAATAGCATTCATATTCAGCAGTTCCGCCACAGCACTCGGTACAGTATTAATCAAAGTTATCGGTACAGAATTTTTAAGTGCTTGCTCAATGTAGAGTGCATTTTCTACCACAATTACACTACCACCTTGAGTCAAGGGAACAAAAATTTCAAAAATGGAGAGGTCGAAACAAATTGAGGTTGATGCTAAGACACCTGCAAGCTGTTCTGCACTAAAGACTGAATGCGCCCATTTTACAAAGGCTACAGAGCTAGAATGTGCGATCGCAACTCCTTTCGGCCGTCCTGTAGAACCAGAAGTATAAATTACATAAGCTAAATCATGATAATTACTGTTTGATTTGAGATTTTCTGTTGGCTGTTCAGTCCATGTTTGTTCATCCAGAAATACTATTTGAGAAGTATTATTGAGCTTTTCAAAAGGAATTTGTTTTTTCAGCGATTTGGTTGTTAGTAATACCGCAGTATTACTATCTTCGAGCATTAATTGAATGCGTTCTTGGGGATAACTTGGATCGATTGGTACATAAGCCCCACCAGCTTTGAGGATAGCAAATATCCCGATGAGCATTTCCAGGGAACGATCCATGCAAATTGCTATCAATGGGTTATTGGATAGGCTTTTAACTTGTAATAGATGATTCGCCAGTTGATTAGCTTTTTGATTGAATTCCTGATAACTCAGGCTTCGATTTGCAAACACCACTGCAATCTTATCCGGCGTTTTTGCTACCTGTTCTTCAAACAGAGTCACCAGAGTATGATGCTGAGGATAATCTGTGTCTGTTTGATTCCAGATTTGCAGTTGTTGGCTTTCTGCTGGGGTGATTATAGGTAGCTGATGAATCGGCTGTTGCGGATTTTGGGTAATTGCTGTCAGCAACACTTCAAAATGTCCCGCCATGCGCTTAATTGTTGATGCCTCAAATAAATCTGTGGCATATTCCCACATACAATGTAGTTGCTCATCCCTTTCACGCAAATCCAGCAATAAATCAAACTTGGCAAATGGAAAACTTTGTTCCAAGTATTGAATATCCAGCCCTGGTAAACTCACTTTTACCCCCGCCCCTGCCGCGTTTTGCAGCACCATCATGACTTGGAATAATGGATTATGGCTGAGACTGCGTTCTGGTTGCAGTTGTTCTACCAAATATTCAAAGGGAATATCTTGATGAGCATAAGCATCTAAGCAAGTTTGGCGGGTTTGTTGCAGTAAATCAATAAATGCTTGCTCTGGCTTGACTTTGCTCCGCAATACTAAGGTATTGACAAAAAAGCCAATTAACCCTTCTGTGTAGCTATGGGTGCGGTTAGCGATCGCAGAACCGACACATAAATCATCTTGGCGGCTATAACGCGATAGTAAAATATTGAAAGCCGCCAACAGGGTCATAAATAAACTCACCCCTTGTTGTTGACTCAGGTGTTTAAGTTTCTGAGTCAGTTCTTTGCTCAAACAATATTCTTCACGCTCACCTTGGTAACTTTGCTGCGCTGGACGAGGATAATCGGTAGGTAAATCCAACAACCGAGGCGCATCGCTGAGTTGTTGTTTCCAATAATTTTCCTGGCTTGATAAAGTCTCACCTTGCAACCAACTGCGCTGCCAAGCTGCATAATCGCTATATTGAATCGGTAACGGTGATAAATTCGGAGTAGAACCCGCAGCATAAGCAGTATAAGCCTGTTGCCATTCCCGCTTAAACACACCCATTGACCAGCCATCGCTGATAATGTGGTGCATATTAATCAACAGGATATTTTTCTGTTGGCTCAGTTGCAGTAATTTAGCTCTGAACAAGGTATCAGTATTTAAGTTAAAGGGTTCTTGAGCATGGTTATTGGCTAACTTTTGTACAGTCTCCGCTTGCGTCTTGCGATCAAGTGCTTGTAAGTCTGCAATTTCTAATACTTCTATATCTTCGATATTTTTAACTACAACTTGCGGTTCTCCCGCCAAGGCAGGAAAATAACTGCGTAAACTTGTATGACGTTGCAGTAAATAAGTTAAACTCTGCCGTAAAGCTTCTACATTTAAGTTGCCGTCCAGTTGGAGTGCAAAAGGCATATTGTAGCTAGCAGAATTTTCTTCGGCTTCGAGTTGAGCGAGAAACCAAAGTCTTGATTGGGCAAAAGATAGAGTTTTCGGCTCATTTTCTGCTTGCGGCACAATGGGAGGTAAAGCAACAGTCGCAGATGCTTTGTCAATTTCCCGCGCTAACTCAGATAAAACGCTTTGCTCAAATACCTTACGGACGGATAATTCAACGCCAAAACTATCACGAATACGGGCAATTAATTGAGTTGCTAACAGAGAATGTCCACCTAATTCAAAGAAGTTGTTAGAGCGTCCAACGGACTTAATTTTTAATAAACCTTGCCATAAACTAGCCAGTAGTTCTTCTGTGGGAGTTATTGGTACTTCAAACTCACTTAAAACGTCTGTATTTGGTGCTGGTAATGCGCGGCGATCTAGTTTACCGTTAACAGTCAATGGTAACTTATCCAAAACCATAATCTGGCTTGGAATCATATAATTTGGCAAGCATTTTTTTAGATGTTCTTTAACTTCAATATCTAAATTAGTAGATTTTTCCGCCGCCGTGATATAGGCTAATAACCTGGAATTGCTATCAGTTTCATATAAAATTACAACAGCTTCTTGAACTAATGGATATTGTAATAAAAATGATTCAATTTCACCAAGTTCAATTCTAAAACCCCGTAATTTAATTTGCTCGTCAATCCGACCCAAATATTCTAAATTGCCTTCAATATTCCATCTTGCTAAGTCACCTGTTTTATAAATTCGCTCAGTTTTACCAAATAATTCAATTTCAATAAATTTTTGGCTAGTACTTTCAGGACGATTGAGATAACCTCTAGCTAAACCTATTCCTGCAACGCATAATTCCCCTGGTATTCCTGGCGGTAATGGTTGATTATGTGCATCTAAAATATAAGTGCGGAGATTGGCAGATGGTTTACCAATTGATGGTTTTTTGCCATTGGGTTGACAAAGTGCGATCGCCGCAGTCACAGTAGATTCTGTCGGCCCATAGCAATTGTATAAACTTTGTTCTATTCCCCACTGACTAACTAATTCAGCAGTACAAGCTTCTCCACCAACAGCGATACATTGTAAATCAGGAAAACTTGCCTTTGGTAAGACTGATAAAGCTGAAGGCGACAAAAAGCTGTGAGTAATTTTGTGTTGGGTTAAAAAGTCAACTAAGCTTTGACCTGGTAATAAAGTGTCTTTATTTCCTAAATATAAACAAGCACCTGCGGATAAAGCAGTCGCAATTTCACCAATAGACAAATCGAAACTAAAAGAACCAAATTGAAGCACACGACTGTGGGGTTGAACTTGAAAAGTTTCAACCCAGCCCAAGGCGAGATTGACAATGGCTTTATGCTCAATCATCACACCCTTTGGTCGTCCTGTCGAACCAGAGGTGTAGATGACATAAGCTAAATTATCAGGTGTACTTTGAAGTTTCGGATTATCAATGGTTTTCCTTTGCGTCTTTGCGTCTACCCTGCGGAAAGCCGCTACCGCGTCTATACGTGAGACATTATCTAAACAAAGAACGTGACAAAGTTTTTCTAAGTTATCTAAATGTAATTTATCTAATAGAAGACCTTGGGTTAATAATATCGATACCCCAGAATCTTCTAACATGAATTTAATCCGTTCCTGGGGATAATTAGGGTCAATCGGTACATAAGCTCCACCTGCTTTGAGAATACCGAGTACACCAATAATCATTTCTAAAGAACGTTCGACACAGATACCAATTAAGGTGTCTGGCTGAATTTGGTAATTGTGAATTAAATAATGAGCCAGTTGATTAGCTTTTTGATTAAGTTCTCGATAAGTTAAACTTTGAGATTCAAAAAATACAGCCTGATTATCGGGATTTTTCCTAACTTGTTCTTCAAATAAATCAACTAAAGTTTTCTCGTGGGGATATTCTGTTTGAGTTTGATTCCAACTTTGTAATTTCTGATACTCATCCTCTGTAAGCAAAGACAAAGTATTGATTGGTTGCTTCGGGTTATCAATAATTTGCTTCAGCAGAACTTCACAATGTTCCGCCATCCGTTGGATAGTTTCAGCCTCAAACAAATCGGTTGCATATTCCCACTCTCCGGTTAAACCTTGAGGAGTTTCCCGGAAAATCAGCGACAAATCAAACAGTGTCGTGGTGTTTTCCCACTCAAAACGGGAAAGAGTTAAGCCAGGAATTTCTAGTTTCTCTGGAGTTCCACTTTGCAAGCCAAAAGCAACTTGAAATAGAGGATGATGAGAAAGCGATCGCTCTAATCCCAATTCATCAACTAGTTTCTCAAAGGGTAAATCTTGACGATCATAAGCATCAAGATTTACTTGCTTCACCCGTTGCACTAATTCTAAGAAAGTTGGATTTCCTTGCAGGTTGGTGCGTAAAGCCAAACTATTGACAAAAAAGCCAATTAGTGGCTCTATTTCACGACGGTTGCGGTTGGCGATCGCAGAACCAACAACAATATCCTCTTGTCCACTGTAGCGCGACAATAACAGCGCAAATACCGCAATCATTGTCATAAACAGAGTAGTTCCTGACTCTTGACTCAAACGCTTCAACTTCTGCGTTAAATCTGCATTGAGTTCCAAAAACTCACTCTGTCCCTTGAAGCTTTGCACTGATGGGCGTGGTTTATCTGTCGGTAATTCTAACAACGGCGGGACATCTGCTAATTGTTTTTGCCAGTAATTGAGTTGGGTTTGCAGTACCTCTCCCTGTAACCATTGTCTTTGCCAATGGGCGAAATCGGCATATTGTAGAGGTAATTCAGGTAAAGGAGATGATTCACCATTACAAAAAGCGGTGTAAAGAGCAAACAATTCCCGGCGGAAGATGTCCATTGACCAGCCATCGCAGACAATGTGATGGATAACCAGTAACAGTAGATGGGATTGTTCAGCTAATTGCAACAACTTTACTCGCAGCAAAGGCGGGTTAGATAAATCAAAAGGCTGTTGTAACTCTTCTGTTGCTAACTGTCGCGCCTTGCTTAATTGGTGTTCTTTTGGGACTTGTCGCCAGTCTAGCACCTGTAACTTTAATTGTGGATGAGCATGAATCACCTGTATTGGTGACTCATCCACAATAGAGAAGCTAGTGCGTAATACCTCATGACGTTGGATAATTTCTGTTAGAGCTTGTTCTAAAACAGCTATATTCAGAAAACCGCTAATTTGCCAGAAAAAAGGGACATTATAGACACAATTTTCGCCTTCTAGTTGGTCGAGAAACCACAGTCGAGCTTGTGCAAAGGAGAGGGGAAGAGATTGTTCTCTTGATGTGGGTGTTATAAGTGGAGTTTTCGTGTGGTTATCTTGTCCAAATTGTTGTTGTTTTTTGAGTTTTTGTAGGACTAATTCTCGCTTTTCTGGTGAAAGATTTTCAAGACGTTTTAGTAGTTCGCTCATAAGTTATTCCTGAAAATTAGATTGACAATCGGCTCACGAGAATTATGAAATAGCGGTAGATAGGTTATTGAAACTATTGCCTTGATAAACTTTTTGAATCACCTCAGCTAAACGCTTCATAGCAGTTTCGATTTGTTCATCGCTGGCTGTTAGGCTGATACGAATACATTGATATTTGTGTGACCAATCTTCTTGCAACCCTAGAAAGAAAAACCTTCCAGCCACAACAATCACACCTACTTGCTTGAGTTCTTCGTATAAATCTAAGTCACTTATAGGTAAATTATCGAGCCACAACCAAGCAAACATTGCTCCTTCGCCCCAATGTAGAAACCAAGGTAAATCTTTGGGCATTTCTTGGTCAAGTTTGGCTTCGAGAAGTGAAATTTTATTTTTGTAAAAGGGTCTGATAACTTCTGTAGATATGTATTCAATAGCACCAGAATTAATAGCGCGAGCTGCGATCGCTTGTCCATAATGAGAGGGATGGAGACATAAATTCGTCTGAAAAGATTGGAGAACTTGAATGGTTTTAGAGTCTGCGATCGCAATACCAATCCGCTCCCCTGGCAAACCCACTTTTGAGAAACTCATGCAATGTACAATATTCTCACCAAATATGAGTTTCATTTCCTTAAAATTTATTCCTGGAAAAGGAGGACCATAAGCAGAATCTATGAACACGGGGATATTGTAGGGTTTAGCGATATCTACAATTTTTTGGATTTCATCGTTAGATAAGATATTGCCTGTGGGATTACAGGGACGAGATAAGAGGATACAGCCTGTATTTTCTGTAATTACTAGATTGCTGAAATCAGGATGATACTTGAACCTATGAGCTTTGGTATCAATATCTAAAGTTGGTTTATAAGAGATTAACGCCTCTGGTGCGATAGAGATTCCGTCATAACCTGTGTATTCAGGACTCATCGGTAAGACAATTTGCTTTAAATCTCCGTTCCTTGCGTAGCCGCCAAAAGCATTAGCAGCATAGAAATAAAGCATTTGACTACCAGGAGTAATCAAGATATTGCTTTCATTTAAAGAAAGTCCGTAGCGACGATTAAAATCGTTGGCGATCGCTTGAATTAATGGGGTGTAACCCTGACTTGAACCATAACGACAAACTATTTCACCATACTCCGAACTAGCTAAAAGTTCTGCCGTACAGTCACGCCACATCTGTTCAACTTTCGGCAAAAGCACTGGATTTCCAGCACTTAAATTAATAAAATCTTGCTTTTGATTGGTTTGTAGTGTTTTCATAATGTCTTTCGCTATCGCCTTAACACCTGTCAGGCTCGACATTTGAACGCCAATTTGAGATAAGTTAGGTATCATAAAAGTTATTCTATAAGTTTTAATCATTAAAATAGTAATTGCTGCCTTACCTCTTCCTGTGATAACTGCTCCACCTCTTGCAAAATTCTTGCTAAATCATCATTTTCTGCTTGCTGAATTTGTTGCTCGCTCACTTTTTCCGCCAGTTCAGCAATGGTGAAATTTTCAAACAAATAACGTAAAGGAAAATCTAAATTAAAAGCCTCTTTTAAGCGAGAAACTACTTGAGTAGCTAGTAAAGAATGCCCTCCCAAGTCAAAAAAGTTATCGTGAATTCCCACCTGCTTTAACTTTAAAACCTCAGTCCAAATTGTGGCTAATTCTTGTTCAATTTCTGTGCGCGGAGCAACAAAATCAACCTCTATATTTCTTTGATTGCTGTCAGGAGCAGGCAAAGCGCGGCGATTGAGTTTCCCATTAGGAGTGAGAGGGAATTTATCAAGAAATACGAAAACAGCAGGAATCATGTAATCTGGTAGCTTTGCCTTGAGGAAGTTTCGTAAGCTGCTAGTAGTTAGTGAATTATTTGTTGCTACCAAATAGGCTACTAAGAATTTATTTCCTGGTTCATCTTCCCGCGCCATGACTACAACTTGTTTGAGGTCAGGATGTTGACCTAAAATCGCTTCAATTTCTGCTAATTCAATGCGAAAACCACGGATTTTAACTTGTGTATCAATTCGACCGATAAACTCCAGGTTGCCATCCGGTAAACGGCGGACTAAATCTCCGGTTTTGTAAAGTATATCTCCTGCAATAAAAGGATTAGGTATAAATTTTTTTCTGGTTAAATTTGGTTGATTTAAGTAACCTCTAGCAACACTTGTACCACCTATATAAAGTTCACCAAATACACCAATTGGGACTCTATTTAAATTCTCATCCAGTATATAAACTGTCCTATCGCCGATGGGTTTACCAATAGGAACTGAATGGAGATTTTCAGCAAGTTGTTGAGGAACCGGATAACAACAGCTAAGAATTGTACATTCCGAAGGGCCGTAACCATTAATTATTTGCGTTCCTGGTAATAGTTTTAATGCGCGCAGAACATGATTTACAGAAAGAGCTTCTCCCCCAACGAGGAGTTGTTGAACATCTAACAATCCTGACGGTATTGTATCAATCATCAAATTGAATAAGGCGGAAGTTAGCCAGATAATATTAACTTTTTGTTCTTGAATAATCTGGCTTAAGCCTTCTGGTGTAGGAATGTTTTCGGGATAAAGCACACAACGTCCACCATAAAACAATGGTGTCCAAAGTTCTAGGGTTGACATATCCCAAGAAATTGATGAATTTTGTAGCCAAACTTGCTCTGCATCAAGGTGAATACAATCAATCCCAAAAATAACGCCAATGAAGCTACGATGAGCAACTGCTGTACCTTTTGGTTTTCCCGTTGAGCCAGAAGTATAAATGATGTAAGCTAAATTTTCTGGATTAACTCCACTGGATAAATTCTCTTTGTTATATTCGGCTATTTTTTCCCAATCAGTGTCAAGCTTCACTACCATTTGATTATTAATCGGTAGTCTATTTTGTAAATGAGTTTGTGTTAATAATATAGGTGCTTGTGCATCTTCCAGCATGAACGCTAATCTTTCGATAGGATAAGCTGGATCTAGGGGAACGTAAGCCCCTCCCGCTTTGAGAATACCGAGTATTCCGATTACCATTTCTAAGGAACGCTCAACGCAAATTCCCACTTTGACTTCTGGTTTAACTCCTAGTGAAAGCAAATGATGAGCTAATTGATTGGCACGGTTATTTAATTCCCGATAAGTTAAATGTTGTTGTTGATATACAACTGCTATGGCATCAGGACTTTTTTCTACCTGTTCTTCAAATAAAACATGAAGACATTTATAATTAAAATAATTTGTTTGTTGATGATTTTCTAGTAAAATTAATTCTTTTTCTTCATCGGCACTGAGTAAAGATAATTGAGAAATATATTGTTGTAAGTTATCTGCCATCCCTACCAGCAATGTTTGGAAATGCCCAATCATGCCGTTAATTATTTGTTCGTCAAAGCAGCTAGAATCGTAAACAATCCTACCAGCCAGTTGTGAACCGGGATTAATTACTACTGTAATAGGATAATTCGTGCGTTCAAAACAACTAATATGACTAATATCTAAAGCTTTTTGAGTTTCTTGTTTAGCAGAATCTAGCGGATAATTTTCAAATACTAAAATACTTTCAAAAAGTTGTAATCTGGTCGGTATATCACTTAATTGTTGAATTTCTGCAAGCGAAAAATAAGCATATTGTTCTTGTTCTAATGCTTGGGTTTGTAATCGCTTAAGCCAGGGTAATAATTCAGTCTTAGCTGTTACTTTTGCCCGGATAGGGAGGGTGTTGATAAATAGCCCCACCATTGACTCTACTTGCTCAAGCTGCGGTGGACGACCGGATACAGTTGCACCAAACACTACATCGCTTTCTCCACTGTAACGAGAAATTAGTAACGCCCATGCTCCCTGCACCAAATTATTCAAAGTTAAATGGTGCTGTCGCGCTGCCAATTGCAATTTTTCAGTTACCGTTTGAGATAATTGAAAGCGTTGCTCCTTATATGTTTGTTTCCCTCTGTTCCCTCCTAATGAAGTGGGAACTTCAAACCCCTGGAGAGTTTTGCTCCAAAAGTGCTTTGCTTGCTCAATATCCTGTTGCTGTAACCATTCAATGTATTCTCGATAGGGGCGAACTCCTTGAAGGCGTAAATTTTCGCCTCGCTGATTTGCTTCATAAAAAGCCAAAACTTCTTTGAGGACAATCTGCATTGACCAGCCATCAAAGAGGATATGATGATGACTCCAGATAAATTGGTATCTCTGCTCTTCTAGCTGAATGATGGTAAAACGCATTAGAGGTGCTTGAGCCAAATCAAATCCCTTTTGGCGATCGCTTGACAAAAACTCCTCTAAATGGTCCTGCTGTTCATCAGGTGTTAAATGTCGCCAGTCCAGTTGCACCCAAGGAAGATTCACTTGCTTACTCACCATCTGCAAGGGCTTTTCTATCTCTTCCCAATAAAAAGAACTGCGTAAAACAGAATGTCGCGCCACAACCTGTTCCCAAGCTTTTTGGAAAGCAGAAAAATTCAATTCCCCAGAGAGAATGCAAAGTAACTGCTCAAAATAAACTTCCGATTCTGGTGCATAAAGGGTATGAAACAACATCCCTTGTTGCATCGGTGAAAGTTCATAAAGGTCTTCGATATTTTGCATAATTACCTCTGGAGAGTTGACTGTTGACTGTTCGCTGTTGAGTGTTGGCTACTTGGTTTTGTTGAGTTTGGCTAGGAATTTATCTAGCTGTTTTTGATTGAGTTTGGCTGCTGAAAAGTCTGAAGGAGTATAACTTTGAGAATCTTTTGATTGACAGTGAGCAATTAGGTTTTTTAATACTTCCATAAATCCTGAAGCTAACCGTTCAATGGTGTCTCGCTTGTGAATTTTCTCGCTATAAGCCCAAGTCATTTCCAGTTTTCCTGCACGAATAAAGCCGCTTATTCCTAACAGATGACTACGTTGATTAAGTAAGCTTTGTTCAGATTTGAATTCTTTAGCTAAACCCAAAACTTCAGATGCTTTGATAACTTGGTCGAATTGTCCCAGGTAGTTAAAACTAATTTGTGCTACGGGTAGGGACTGTAATTTTTCCCGAATTGTGGTGTTTTCGTGCAAATATCGCAATACACCATAACCAATTCCTCGGTTGGGGATGCGCCGCAGTTGTTCTTTGATTGACTTTAAAGCTTCTCCTGGATGCTCAATTTCTCCTAGCTGTAAGCCAACGGGGAATAATGTCGTAAACCAACCAACAGTCCGCGATAAATCTACATCGTCAAATAAATCTTCCCTGCCATGTCCTTCTAAATCAATTAGTAAACAACTTTCGCCTGTCCACTGTGTAAAACTTTGTACTAAGGCAGTCAACAACACATCATTAATTTGAGTGTTGTAGGCAGAGGGTACATCTTGTAAGAGGGCGCGTGTCTGTTCTTCATTTAAAGCCAGCGACACAGACGCAGTTGAGGCTACGGTGTTATTTTCTTTACTAGAAGGATAGTCTACTGGTAAAGCTGTGACTTGAAGACTAGACTGAGTTAGCCAGTAATCCAACTCTTTGACGGCCTGTGTTTGGGCGTATTCTGTCAGGCGATCGCTCCAATATTGCCAAGAAGTTGTTTTAGCTGGTAATTTAATAGCCTCACCCCGACTAATTTGTTGGTAAGCAGTAGCTAAGTCTTCCAATAAAATCCGCCAGGAAACCCCATCAACTGCTAAGTGGTGGATGATGAAGAGTAAATAACTTGGTTGATTCTTGCCTAATTGAAATAATGTAACTCGTGCGATCGCTCCTGTAGCTAAATCCAAACTAGCTTGGAGTTCAGCATCTTTAGTTGCGATCGCTGTTTGCTGTTCTGCTGGCGAAAGCTGCGACAAATCAAAGACGCTCAATGGTACATCCTGGGTAGCAGCGTTAATTTGCTGCCAGTTTTCCCCTTCCTGCACAAACCGCAAACGCAAAGCATCGTGATGCGCTAACAACTGTTGTACTATTTGCTGCAATAGTGCAGGTTGCACATCTGACGGCACTTCGAGCAGTGCAGACTGGTTAAAGTAATGGGATTCGGGTAATTTCTGCTCGAAAAACCAATGTTGAATCGGTGTCAATGCTACAGAACCAGTTACTAACCCTTGTTCGGCGTTGATTTGGCGAGTGATACCTGCTACAGTCGCTAACTCTGCAATGGTTTGGTATTTAAATAACTGTTTAGCAGCAATTTGGATACCTGCTTGGTTAGCTTTGGAAATTAACTGAATACTGAGAATAGAATCTCCACCCAGTTCAAAGAAGTTATCGTGGATGCCAACATTTTCTACTCTTAAAACTTCCGACCAAATCTCCACTAATTTCTCTTGTATCAGTGTGCGAGGAGCAATAAATTTATCTTCGGCACTGCGAGAAAAATCGGGTGTAGGTAGAGCGCGGTAGTCTACCTTTTGGTTGGGAGTCATCGGTATGCTTTCCAGCACCATGAAGGCAGCCGGAATCATGTAATTCGGTAGTTTCTGCTTGAGGAAATCGCGTAATTCATTGGTGCTTGGTTGCGGTTTTCGGGGCACAACGTAAGCTACAAGCCGCTTTTGTCCGGGGGTATCTTCATGAGCAATGACAACAGCTTGCAATACTTGTGGGTGTTGTCTCAATACCGCTTCAATTTCGCCCAATTCGATGCGGAAACCACGAATCTTCACCTGATTGTCAACTCTACCCAAGTATTCCAGCTTCCCATCCTTGCAAAATCTGACTAAATCCCCAGTTTTATATAATCTCCTGCCTTCTGCCTCCTGGTCACTGAGCGTAGCCGAAGTGCTGCCTTCTGCCTTCTCAATAAATTTCTCTGCTGTTAGTTGAGGACGTTGCCAATATCCTCTAGCTAATCCTGTTCCACCGATGTGTAGTTCACCAGGAACGCCTATCGGTACAGGTTGCTGATATTGGTCTAAAACATAAACCTGAGCATTACTGATGGGTCGTCCAATGCTAATAGAGGTGGCTGTTGGGCTTAAGCGTTCTAAGGTGCTGACAACCGTTGCTTCTGTAGGCCCGTAAGTATTGAATAATTCGGGTACTGGGGAAAGATGAGCAACACAACTATGCCAATGCTGCACTTTTTCTAGTTGAACTGCTTCACCCCCAATAATCACAGTTCTCAAACCTTGAGGAATGGGAGAATCTTGGGGCTTAAGTTCCGCTACTAACTGATGCCAGTATGCTGTCGGCAAATCCAAAACAGTTAACTGCCATTTTTGACAACACCGCCAAAAATCCTCGCTGGAGTTGAGTATTTCTTCGGTGCGTAAAACTAAGGTTGCACCTACGCACAAACAAGGGAATATTTCTTCGATTGATGTATCAAAGCAAACAGATGCAAATTGCAGAACTTTATCGCTGGTCTTGATGCCATATTCATCAATGGCAGTGATGACAAAATTCATCAATGAGCGATGTTCAATCGTTACCCCCTTGGGTTTACCTGTAGAACCGGATGTGTAGATAATGTAAGCCAGGTTATTTAGTTGAACGTCGCTAATTGGGTTGGCTGTACTTTGTGGCGCGATTAATTCCCAATCTGTATCTAAACAAATTGTTTTTCCGGTATAACCTAGCAATTTATCTTGGAATTTATCTTGCGTCAGCAAAAAGCCGAGTTGCGTATCTGTGAGAATCTCAGCGATTCGCTCTTGGGGATAAGCAGGGTCAAGGGGAACGTAAGCACCGCCAGCTTTGAGAATGCCGAGTAAGCCAGCGATCGCGTCTAGGGAACGCTCAACGCAGATACCAACTAGAGTTTCTGGTTTGACTCCTAAACTTTGCAAATAATGGGCTATTTTGTTGGCGCGATCGCTCAATGCACGGTAAGTTAATTTCTGCCCATCCTGCTCTACAGCTACAGCATCCGGTGTTAACTCTACCTGAGCCTCAAACAACTTATGGATACACTGTATCTGCTTATATTTCCTAGCTGTTTGATTCCATTCCCCTAGCAATTTTTGTTGAGATGGAGTGACCAGAGGTATTTGACCAATTTGTTGTTCTGGGTTAGCTACCATCTCAATGAGTACCTGTTCATACTGCTCTAGCATCGCTTGGATGGTTTCAGCATCGAACAGGTCGCTGTTATATTCCAAAACTAGGGTAATTCCTTTTGCTCCTGTTTTCGCACCGTGCTGTACGCTTTGTTCAAATCTTGGGATGACTAGGAAATCAAGATCGAACTTGGCAGATTTGTTACTAGCTGGTTCCTGCAAGGTGATGTCCAAGCCTGGGAAATTCAAATGCGGCTTGGCGGAATTATGGAAGCTGAACATCACTTGGAACAGGGGATTGTGGCTCAGGTTGCGAACTGGTCTAATCGCTTCTACAACTTTATCGAATGGTACGTCTTCGTTGGCGTAAGCTTCCATTGTTACTTGGCGTACACGTTCAAGCAATTCCCGCACTGACGGATTACCTGAAACATCTGTGCGTAACACCAAGTTATTGACAATCATGCCAATTATCTTCTCGATTTGGTGCATCCGGCGATTGGCAACAGCAGACCCGATAAAAATATCGTCTTGTCCAATGTAGCGGTGCAACAGGATGATAAAAGCTTCCAGCATCGTCATAAATAAGGTCACGCCTTCTTTATGGCTAAAAACTCTCAAGGATTCGCACAAATCAACGGGAAGTTCCATCCTGACGTGATCGCCATTGTAAGTTTGCTCTTTTGGTCGCGGGCGATCGTAAGGTAATTCCAACAGTGGCGGAATACCTGCTAACTTTTGTTGCCAATATGCTAATTGGGCTTGAGCTTCTGGGGTTTGCGCCCATTCACGCTGCCAAGAAGCAAAGTCAGCAAACTGGTAACTGAGTTCAGGTAATGGCGACGGTTTACCCGCCAAGAAAGCTTCATACAGTGCTACCAACTCACTCAAAAAGACGTTAAATGACCAGCCATCATGAGCCATGTGATGCTCAACATGGGTAAATATATGTTCCTGGTCGCTCAACTTAAATACAGCCCACTGAATTATTGGTAGTTGCGTTAGGTCTAGGTGTGTGAGAATTTCTGCATCTACTAACTTTTGTGCTTCTATTTTCCTCTCAGATTCAGGAATATGCCGGAGGTCAATTACTTTAAAAGCGACTCCTTCATGTGGGTGAATTACCTGATATAATCTACCGTTCACCTCTTGATAAGTTGTGCGGAAGATTTCATGACGCTTGACAATCTCATCAAGAGCAAGTTTTAGTGCTTCAACATTCAGGGGGCCTTTAAATTCCATCGTTGACTGGAATTGGTAGGCACTATTTTCTGGTGCTAATTTATGGACGAAGTAAATTCGCTCTTGAGAAAAGGAAACTGGCACAAGTCCTTGATGGGAAATCCGTTTGATGGGAGGACGTTGCCATTGCGATTCTTCGCCACCTTGGGCAATGAGTTGCGCTAGAGAGGCGATCGTTGGGTGAGTAAATATCTGAGGAAAGAATAACTCGACCGAGAAAACATCGCGCACACGAGCCAGCATTTGAGTTGCAATGAGGGAATGACCACCCAGATGGAAAAAATTATCGTTGACTCCAATTACATCAAGCCCCAATAACTGCGACCAGATACCAGCTAACTTCTCTTCAATTGGATTACGAGGCGCAACAAAGATTTCTTCTAAATCGGGGCGTGTGCGTGTCGGTGCGGGAAGATTGCGGCGCTCTACTTTGCCATTGGGGGTAAGGGGCAAGGAGTCGAGAATCATAAAAGCTGCTGGAATCATATAAGCGGGCAGCTTTTCTTTGAGAAAGTGGTTTAAGGTAATGCTATTTGCTGCTGATTTTTGATGAGGAACAATATATGCAACAAGCCGCTTATCACCAGGAATATCTTCACGGACGATTACAACTGCCTGCTGTACATCTGGATGTTGGCTCAAACGTGCCTCAATTTCTCCTAACTCAATGCGGAAGCCGCGAATTTTTACCTGATAGTCAACTCGCCCCACAAACTCAATGTTGCCGTCTGGTAAATAACGTGCTAAATCGCCAGTTTTATATAATTTTGCATTATCAAACGGATTAGGAATGAATCTTTGCTCAGTTAACTCTGGACGATTTAGGTAGCCTCGTGCCAAGCCATCGCCGCCAATATATATTTCGCCAGGTGTACCAACAGTAACTGGTTGTAGTTCAGAGTTAAGTATATATACTTGTGTATTGGATATTGGGCGACCTATGGGTATATTTGTGGTTCCTTCTGGTACATCCTTAATTAGATGCCAACAAGAGAATGTTGTACTCTCCGTTGGACCATAAACGTGCAGCAATCGCTGTGGCGCGCCATTGTCCAGAACTGCTTTGACCGACTTAGGATCTACAGCTTCGCCACCAAATAGCAAATGACGTAAGTTTTTAAATGTCTGGGGAACAACGCTAGCGAACTGATTAAATAAAGCAGTAGTTAAAAATAATACGGTAATTTTTTGCTCGCGGATGTACTCTGCAAAATGCTGGAGTGACAGCACAACATTCTGAGGAACTCCCACCAAGGTAGCCCCATGCAGCAGAGATCCCCAAATCTCGAAGGTGGCTGCATCAAATGATGTGTTTGAAGCTTGAGCTACGCGATCGCTTGCCTCTAACTGCACATAATCAGTGTTGCATACTAGCCGATTTACAGCCCGATGCGGTACAGCAACTCCCTTTGGTGTACCTGTAGAACCGGATGTATAAATTACATAAGCGAGATTTTCCGCCGTCACATCGCTAGTAGGATTTTCGTGACTTTGGCCGTTAATTGATTTCCAATCGCTATCCAAACAAACTGTCTTCACCCCACTTGCAGAAAATTCATCAACAAACTTCTGCTGCGTTAACAGCACTTGCACTTGTGAATCCGACAGCATGAACGATAAACGTTCTTGGGGATAGGTTGGATCTAATGGAAGATATGCGCCACCAGCCTTGAGAATTCCCAATAACCCAGCGATCGCATCTAAGGAACGCTCAACACAAATCCCTACCAGAACTTCTCTCCCTACACCCAAAGATTGTAGATAATGAGCTACTTTGTTGGCTCGGCGATTCAACTCTTGATAAGTAAGTTTCTGTTCATCGAAGACAACAGCAATATTGTCTGGAGTTTTTTCCACTTGTGCTGCAAATAATTCATGTATGCACAAATGTTTAGGATAATCTACTTTTGTATTATTCCATTCCACTAATATTTGGTGTCGTTCTTGCTCAGTTAAAACAGACAAATTATGAATATCACGAGTAGAGTCGATCGCCATTTCTTTCATATAAATTAGTAGCTTTATTTTTAATTTTTAATCAAGAGAGTAGCTAATTTTGCCTTTGACAGCAGATATTGCAACCGTTCTTGGGGAGGCTAAATAGTTTTTGCCTGTAGGATCGCCACTGCGTCCTTTAAAATTACGATTGGTTGCATAAATCCCTGTTTCTTCTTTGTCTAAAACGCCAATACCAGAGTTGATACAAGCACCACAACCTGTCTTGAGAATCTGTGCGCCTGCTTGGGCAAAAATATCGAGATAGCCTAACTTTTGGGCTTGTTCTCGGATTTCTAGGCTTGCTGGGACTATAAACAAGTTCACGCCGTCTGCTAGTTGCCGACCTTGCAAAACTTCAGCCGCCTGAGCTAAATCGTAGAGTTTGCCGCCTGTACAAGAACCGATAAAAGCTTTGGTAATTGGCACTTCTTCTAACTCGCTAATCGGTACTACTCGATCTGGTTTCGGGGGACGGGCAACTTGCGGTTCTAGATTACTGAGGTCAAATTGATACACCTTTTCGTACTCAGCATCAGAATCGGCAATAATTTCTGTAAATTCTTGGTTAGAGCGACTTTTCACATAATCTCGCGTAGTGTCGTCAGGCACAATCAAGCCACAGATAGCGCCACACTCAACGGCCATATTCGCTAGAGTCAACCGTTCATCAAAGGGTAGTTGTTCAAGAATTGAGCCGCGAAACTCCATGACTTTGCCAGCAGCACCAGCACAACCTATTTGCCCCAAGATAAACAAGATAATATCTTTGGCACTGATATGGGAAGGTAGCGTTCCAGACAACTCGAATACTAATGTTGAGGGAACACGAATCCACATATCCCCCATCGCATAAATATTGGCCATATCTGTAGTGCCGACTCCAGTAGAAAAGGCTCCCAATGCTCCGTAGGTACAAGTATGGGAATCTGTACCGGCAATTATCATTCCTGGTCGGACAAATCCTTTTTCTGGTAGTAAGACGTGACAGATACCCGTAGCTTCGCCTGGGGAAACCATGTCAAATAAATGACAGCCTTGCTCTTGGGCAAACTGAATCATCTCCTCATACATGACATTGGCTTTGCGATCGCTACGAATGTCATTGACTTGGATAAAGTGGTCTGCTACTAGAACTACCTTTTGAGCATCCCACAGCTTGGCATCTTTTCCATAGTGTTTATAAAATGTCGTGGCGACAGGCCCAGCCACAGCATCATGAGATAAAGCTAAATCGACCTGAGCAAAAACTACTTCTCCGGGACGGACGTAGGAATTACCGGAGGCTTTAGCTAAGAGTTTTTCCACTAAAGTCATGGGTCGTTTGGGAGTCACACTCTTGGGAATGGTAATCTTTCCCTGACAACGCATTTGATTAAAAGGTATCAGTCCACCTGCTTGGGCGATCGCCTCTACTACAGGATTTTCTTGTTTTTCTCCCAAAATTTCTAGAGACAGTCCAATATTGATGCTATTGCGATAAAAAATTTCTGCAAAGGATTTGGCTTGAATCTTTTCAATTCCAGCAGCTTTAAGGGCAACAGGCGCAATTTCTCGACTCGAACCGCAACCGAAATTTTCCCCAGCCACAATGACGTTGTATTTTAGTAGCTCTCCTACGCCAATCAAATGTTCTAAAGCATATTGTTTTAAATTCTCCGGATCGTAAGTAGTGGCTCGATTGGCAGGAATAATATCATCAGTATTAATATCATCTCCTAAGTGTAAAACTTTATTTAATTGATTCATAAAGCTCCTCGAATTCAAAACTTTGCTCGCTGGAAAGTTCTTCTAGTAAAAGGTCAATTAATTTTTCAGTATTGACCAAGATTTCTGCTCCTTGGGGAGACAAATCAGCTGTCCGATATCCTTTAGCTAAAACTCGCTCTTGTGCTGCCATAATTCGTTGGGCTGCCCTCACTTCTCCCCACTGCTGGAGCATTAAAACACAAGCTGCCAAAGTTCCCAGAGGATTAGCAATACCTAACCCTGCAATGTCTGGGGCTGTACCGTGAACTGCTTCGTATAGTCCAAATCCATCAGCATTCAGACTAGCCGATCCTAATAAACCAAGGGAGCCAACTAACGCTCCGCCAATATCGCTGAGAATATCTCCAAACAGATTGCTTGCCAAAATTACATCGAATCTCTGGGGATTTAAGACCATTTGCATAGCTAAGTTATCCACTAGCATTGGTTCGACAACAACATCTGGAAACTGTGTGGCTTCTTCTTGCACTAAACGAGTCCAAGGCAAATGAGGCAAGGCATTTTCTTTGTGAGCTACAGTCAGCAATCCCCGGCGCTGTTGGGCTTTTCGCAAGGCTTGACGAGCTATCCGCCGAATCTCTTCATCGTAATAGAGCATGGTGTGGTAGCCATAAGCTCCCTTTTCATCCTTAGCTCTTCCCGCAGGGCCAAAATAAATCCCACTTACTAGTTCTCGAATTACGAGTATATCGAGTCCTTGAAATTTTTCTGGTCGGAGGCTCGATTTATGCACCAGACTATTAAGAATCCGAATTGGACGCAGATTGCAAAAAAAATCGTAATACTTTCGTAGTTCTAGCAGTCCGCCCTGAGTCACTGCACCAAATACAATTCCATCAGATCCATTGCATAGTTCGGCCGTAGCTTGCGGAAAGTAACTGCCAAATTGTTCTAAGGCTGTTGCACCAAGCCAACCATAGTCTACGTGCAAGGTAAATCCTTCAAGTTTTGCAACTTGTTGCAAAACTTTTAAAGAAGCTTCTACAACTTCTGGTCCAATCCCTTCTCCACCAATAGCAACAATGCGATAAGACAAATTATTTAAAGACTCCATTCTTACGTATTTATTAATCGAGCAGGATTTACCCATTCTAGAATTGTCAAAACTGAACTCCCCTCATTAAGAACACTGACAATATCATTAATATCAAAATCTATCTAGGTAATCTACAATTTATTTTGTTTAATTCCGCTTGAGATATTTTTTAATTAAAACTACGTTGTAAAGGAGTAATTACAGTTGATACCTTGTTTATCCACTATCTGTTAGATAAAAATTTACCAAAATCATATACAAGAACTTATAGGATAGTTTGCTCTTAGCATTACTGTTTCTCAAAAACTTTTTGTCCTTACGCCTATATTTATATTGTTTAAAACTTAAATATCATGAGAATTGTCTTTGTTCAATAGTCGCGTTTGAGGAACGAAACTTATTGCCCAAAGACGTTGTTATTGTTGGTTTGAACGGAGTGAAACCCAACCTACATTTATTTTTTTCTTCCCAAAGTCATTGAATAAGGTTAGGCGCTATATCGTTGTAATCTTCCATAGAGCACGGTTGTAGTAATTAGCATCAGCACCAACGATTTTTGGACTTTCAAAACCGCTAGATGCTAGCCAGCCACCTTCAGCTCCTCGCTGTCCTTTGATTGGCTCTCCATCAGAAAATATATACCGTTTTGTCTCTTGATTTTCAATCAAAAAACTATCACCACTGGGGATGATCTTCCACAAAGCACGATTGTAGTAATTGGCATCAGTACCAACGATTTTTGGACTTTCAAAGCCGCTAGATGCTAGCCAGCCGCCTTCAGATCCTCGCTGTCCTTTGATTGGCTCCCCATCAGAAAATAGATACCGTTTTGTCTCTTGATTTTCAATCAAAACAGGTTTATTTAGCAGCTCATTGATATTTGTAATTTTGGCAACTTTGGCCACAGCTGATGTCTTCTCGTCATCTGTGGGTATTTTCGTGAAACTGCCCTTGCTGTCATAGCTTAAACCTGATACTAAATTTCCTTGAGCATCTAATAGCCTAGCTTCATCTCCTGAATCTTTCCAAAGAGATACGCCGCTACTGCAACTAAAGCCGCCTGACTCTGGATGTATCTCATTAGTATAAACCCTGACGCTTTGACTAGGGGTTAATATTGTTCCTTGAGGAAAAGTAAACACTTTATTGCGCCCTACCCCTGATGCAATTTGCCAACCGGATACATCTACGGGTTTGCTTTCCTGATTAGTAATCTCAACGTATTCATCAGATTGAGTTCTCTTGACCTGATTCTTATAAACAATGTTAGTAACTTTTATCTGCGGAGTTTGCTGATTTGTCATAATTTTTTCTCAACATTAATAAGTAATGGTCAACTGGTTATTGACTTTATTCAATTAGACTTCTTCTGAAGAAGAGAGTGGCTTTCACCCTCATATCTTTAACCCAAGCTCAGATTATTTTATTTTCTAGATGTTCTTGACCCATTTCTCTAGAAGATAGCTCTTGTAAAGAAATAGATGAATCTTTTTAAATTCAACAGATGTGCTGCTGCAACTAGCCTTTAACACAAAGATTACAAAGCAGGAGGCTGTTACTTAGGTGTAGCAGCATCAAATATGGGTACTAATTTTGTTCTGGACGCTACTTAATTACCTTAGTAATATGAAAACGCTCCGCCAAATTTTATTTAATCGATGATGCCATATAGATGAATTCCTTGTTTTCGGAGATTTAGGTAACGAAATTTATGTACCACAAAAAATATTTTCAGCTTTAGAGCGAATATGCAAGGACAGTTAAGACAGTTAAGAAAATTTTTGAATTAGATAACTATACTTTCATGTTTGCCAAAAGTAGTTGACATAACGTAACAGCTATGTATCAAGATTATTTAGTATTAATCTCACTCAAGCAAATTTTCTTACCCTTGTTTCTTAATATACACAGTTTAGTGTTTTCTCAGCTATATAGCGGAAACTCAAGGACAGTTAAGAAACTTAAGCAGATGGTAAGTCAGTAGACTGAAAACTTCTGGGTTCATCAAAAATTTGTATTATATGATACTTTTTTTGGGAAATGAAGGTGATTACGAAGGATGAATTATAAACTTCGCTGACCTACCCCACTCTTTACATTTCTTTAGAAATACTCTTTTAACTATCTTCTCATTAATTTCTTAAGTGTCTTAACTGTCCTTGTACACATACTTAATTAATGCTATACATTTAGTTGCTGAAACAATAGGACTTACGTAACTAGCGATTAACTTAAGGTGAGGGTTGTCAAAAGTCCAAAGTATTAATATCTTGACGATTAACAATTGACTATTGACCATTGACAGCCTCAACTCAACTAGACATTTACAACACGTAGATTTAGTCCTGACAAATTTTCCCAAAGGAAAAATAGCAATGTATACAAATACAGTGAAAGTATCAGATATTCAAGTGTTGCCATTTTTTGCCCGCTTCTTGCAAGAGCAATCTGCATCTGACGAAAAGCCAGATACTCCTCCTTCAACTCCTCCCACTCCTCCTACTCCTCCTTTCACTTTCAAGTTTCCTTCCGATTTGGAAGACCTTTAAGGGGTTGATAACTAAACAAATATCCCATCTCTGTGTAAGCAGTAGAGGTGATATGAGCGCCACTCCTACACCAGTACTTTTGTATCGCTAACACTGGGCTAATGCCCAAGTTGGAGAAATTCCTCTGGGTTCGGCAATCCACTCGGCGGCAAAGTCGCACGTGTGGCTGCACTCACTGCCCACGCGACTGTCTCCTTAAGTCTAGTCAGCCGCTTGCAGAGGTTCTCCGACTTGCTCCTTTGGCTCTAATCCTCAAGGGAAGTTCTGAAGTGAAGACCCGTGTTGCGCTGACTGGCATAGGAAGCCTGTCCACAGGAGTAGTTCTCCCGAAGTTGAAGATGTCTGCGGCAAGCTATTTTTTGATCTAGAATGAGGGATTTCCTCGGTTCTAGCTCTCCCCAACAGGAGCAGGAGAAGCAAAGCAGTCCTGATGAAAAATTTTTCATCACCATATATGTTAAGTAGTTCTTATCTGTTCCTTACTTACAAGGCAGAAAAAATCTAGCTAAAAACTACATTGCAGTATTAACTATATACAAGCAATCGCCTTTATTTTTTAGATTACCTACTTTTTAAGAACTTAGGTATCTAGACAAACGCTTCTTTAGGTAGTCCTTAACATCTACCAGCTAAAAACCAAGCCAGAAAAATTTTTATGCACCTGTCGCGTGACATTGTTTTATTAATCACCCATAGTGGTGATTTTTTCACAATAGATAGAGTGTCAGCAGCCTTATCAAAAAAAGGGGTAAAACCAATTCGCCTTGACACCGATAAGTTTCCCCAACAAGTGCAATTAGTAGCACACTTTAATGAATCAAGAAGCTATCACACTATAGAATATGACAATTACTCTATCAGCACAAAGCAGGTGGAAGCTGTATGGATGCGGCGCATTTGGGAACCAGAACTCAGTGCAGAAATAGCTCCAAAGTTCCGAGAAGCTTGTGTTAGAGAATCAAAGGCAACGTTAGATGGTTTTTGGGACAGTCTTAAAGAGGCTCGTTGGGTAGATGATCTAGAGCGGATAAATTATACAAATAATAAGTTGCGGCAACTGCGGATTGCTTCTGAAATAGGTTTTGTCATTCCCCGGACTATTGTCACCAACAAAGCTGAGTCAGCACGAGAGTTTTTCCATCAAGTCAAGGGAAAAATGGTGAGTAAATTATTAACTCCTATTTCCCGCAGTATGGAATCCAACTCCTCGTTCTTTCTTTACACCAGCACCGTCAAAGAGGAAGACTTACAAGATGCCGAGTCACTGCGTTATTGCCCAATGGTTTTTCAAGAGCAAATTCCCAAGCAGCAGGAATTGAGGGTGGTGTATGTGAATGGTAGTGTCTTTGTGGGGGCGCTAAATGCAGATGTGTATGCAGCAGCTAAAGTTGATTGGCGTCAACCTGGTGTTGACATTGGTGCATGGCAACACCACGAGCTTCCTGATGAAGTAGTTCGTCGTCTCAAAGCTTTTATGGGGCGATTTGGGCTGCTATTTGGAGCCTTAGATTTCATCCTCACACCGTCAGGCGAATACGTCTTTTTGGAAATCAACCCCGTAGGAGAGTGGGGAATGCTGGAGAAGGATTTAGACTTACCAATTGCAAGTGCGATCGCAAATGCTCTGATTTGTGAGAAAGCCGGATAGGACTTGTAGACGGGACTTTAACTCCATTCTTAAGCACTAAAATCCTAACTGCGAACTATAAAAAGAAGCACTTTAGTTAACATTTTTATATGACCGTATTAATAGTTACGTTTAGCCAAGACAACGAAAGCATTCCTCTAGTAATCAAAGAAATTGAGGCTAGAGGCGAAAAAGCATTTCGGTTTGATACAGACAGATATCCCACAGAAGTCAAGCTAGATATTTACTCTAGTGATGCTGAACGGGTAATTATTACTGATGGTGAATACAAGCTCAATTTGAGTGAGACGTCCTCAGTTTGGTATCGGCGAATGCGCTACGGGCAGAAAATTCCCGACTCAATGGACAAGCAATATAGAGATGCGTCAGTTAACGAATGTCGCGCCACTGTTAGGGGGATGATTGCCAGCCTCAAAGGATTCCACCTCGATAAAATGTCCAATGTAGAGCGAGCTAATAATAAACAACTACAGTTGCAAGTTGCAAGAGAATTAGGGCTTATAACTCCCCGCACCCTAACTTCAAACAATCCCAAAGCAGTCAAGCAATTTGCTCAAGAGTGTCAGCAAGGCATAGTAACCAAGATGCTTTCTTCCTTCGCGATCTATGATGATCAGGGGCGAGAAAACGTTGTATTTACCACTCCAGTTACAGATGACGATCTGGAGAATATGGAAGGGCTGCGTTTTTGTCCGATGACATTTCAAGAAAACGTGCCGAAAGCGCTGGAGTTGCGGACAACTATTATCGGACACCAGGTATTTACTGCCGCTGTAGATTCGCAAAGCTTGGAAGGAGCTACTTACGACTGGCGCAAAGAGGGAAAAGCTCTAGTTAAGAGTTGGCAGCCATACGACTTGCCAGAAGATATTGAGAAAAAGCTGCTCAAATTGATGACTTATTTTGGCTTAAACTATGGAGCAATTGATATTATTGTCACCCCCGATGACCAGCACGTGTTCCTTGAAGTTAATCCTGTTGGAGAATTTTTTTGGATGGAGATATATCCGCCACATTATCCCATTTCGCAGGCGATCGCAGAAGTATTACTAACTAATAAAAATTAGGCGAGCAAGTATTGTTTATTTTTTTACTCTATAAGGTACTCTATTAAAAAATATAAAGATAGTAGATTTTTATTAAATTTATTAATATTTAATACCTGACTTTTTAATTAAAACTGTTTATATTTGGAGATAAATTCTTGTGACCAACCTAGAAAATACACAAACAGTTTTGACATTTGATGGAGTAGATGATTATATAGATTTTGGCAGAAACGATATTGGCGGTGTTTTCGTTCAAGGAAGTTCAGCATTTACAGTTTCAGGATGGATAAATCCACATGAGCTAAGAAATAAAGCCACTAGTTACGGAACACGCAATGTATTTTTTGCCCGTTCTTCAGAACGATACAGTGATAATTTTGAATTCGGCATCAGTGAAACAGGAAGCCTAGATGTTTACATTGATGAAACTGTTAGCAAGGGTATCAAAACTTTTGGTAATGGAGAATTAACTATAGGACAATGGCACTTTTTTGCCATTGTTTTTAATAGCGGGAAAATAAAAGTATATCTTGATGATAATGAATATCAAGATTCTCTTAGAGGTTCATCTTTAAACAAAGCAACAAGTTCTGTAACTCTGGGCGCAACTTTACACAAACAGGTTTATTTCAAAGGACAATTAGCAAACATTAGCGTTTGGAATTATCCATGTACCCAAGCACAAATTCAGACCCATCGTTGTGGGCTAATAGCCGGGGATGAAGAAGGATTAGTGGCTTACTGGAAATTAGATGATGGGCAAGGAACAACAGTCAAAAACCGAACTGGAAAGTCCTATCAAGGAAATTTTCGTGGTAATCCTACTTGGGATTTAGCACAAATTCCATTTGCAACCCAGTTATCCAATCAAGAGGATATTCAAGAAGAGATCCAGATTGAGACACCAGTTATTCCCGAAGAAAATATATCAACATTAACCACAAATTTATTAGCAGCAACGATACCGTTAACAACTGACGACGAAGAACAACCAAAGGAAGTTCAAGAAACACAAATAAACAACGAAGAATCCGAGTTGATTCCAACGTTGATAACTCCCCAATTAGATGACGAGAAAACTAAAAAAGACCAAACTGAAGATTCAGTTAATGTCCAACAAGCACAAACATTAACTCAGGAGGAACTGCCAGAAACTATGAATACACAAGCCCAGCCAAAATATAAAATCCTTTCTATTGATGGAGGCGGTATTCGGGGTATTATTCCTGCATTTGTTCTAGCAGAAATTGAAAGGCGGACACAAAAGCCTATATTTAATTTGTTTGATTTAATTGCTGGGACTTCAAGCGGTGGAATTTTAGCACTGGGACTAACCAAACCCCGATTAAGTTCTGATGTATCTGATTTGCCACTAGCTGAATACACTGCTGAGGATCTTATACAACTATTTCTTGAGTACGGAGTAGAAATATTTTATGAGCCATTGTTTGAAAGAATACTTGGTCCAATAGAGGATATATTTCTCCAGCCAAAATATCCTTCTAAAAGCAGAGAAGAAATTTTAAGCCAATATTTTGGCAACGCCCCTTTAGAAAACAATCTCAAAGAAGTTTTTGTAACTAGTTACGATATCGAGCAACGAATTCCAATATTTTTTACAAACCAAGTAGAAAAACAAGAGATAGAATCTAAAAGTTTTCGTAAGTTATCTAGTGGTTTTTCGCTGCTAGATGCAGCATTGGCAACTACTGCTACTCCAACTTATTTTGCTCCTCATCGGAGCGTAAGTTCCCACAATAGCAGCAGCGTCTATACTTTAATTGATGGTGGAGTATTTGCTAATAATCCAGCCTATTTAGCTATTTTAGAAGCACAAATTAGTAGTAAACGAAAAGCAAAAAAAGTCCTCAATACAGAAGATATTTTAATAGTTTCTTTAGGCACAGGTTCGCTGACAAGTGTCTATCCTTATAAAGAAGTCAAAAATTGGGGGCTATTGCAATGGGGAAGACCACTTTTAAATATTGTGTTTGACGGTAGTAGTGAAGTGGTATCTGGAGAATTAGAACAGTTGTTTGAACCTAGTGATAAAGAAGCTAAAAGTTTTTATTATCGCTTTCAAACATTTTTAGATCAGGAACTAGAAGAAATAGACAATACTAAGCTACAAAATACTCGTCAGCTACAAGCCATAGCCCATCGGCTTATTTCTGAAAAAAGTCAACAAATTGATGAATTGTGTAGTCTTTTATTGGGCTAAATCAGGTTTTTATATTTTGCACTGTTTACTTGGTACAAGATATAAAATCATTAATTTATTTTTTAAATAAATTAATGATTTCTCTCTTATTCATGCTTTCACCTTATAAGGATTGTAGGTAAGTAAAATGGATGAACTCGTTAAAAGAATTGCTGGTTTGGGCCTTCCTGGCATACTTTTCGTGATTGCAACATCTGCATCAGGGGGTAGTGTCGCTGCTGTTGTCGCTATGCTTTCATCGCTGGGTGGGCCTTTAGGTTTGTTAGGAGGTTTAGGACTGCTTGGACTGGTAGGTATTCTAGGAGAATATATAACAGAATTTGGAATTGAAAATATTCTCAAGCTTATCTATACAGAACGTAGCAAAACCGAATCTGTGAGATTTCTTCTCAAAGAAGTTAAAGAATTACCCATTACAGATGAGCTTAAACTCAAACTGAAACATCATATTAGCCCAGTAATCATTACTGAGCCTGAAGAAACCTCTGGTCCAAGAACAGTCGAAATTGTTGATGAGGAACCATTTACTTAGTGCATTTGATTTGAGCCCTTTTTTCAAGATAATTTAGGGGATGTAAAAATCTTCAATTTCTCAAACTAAAAATGACCTCTGAGTCTCACTTAATTCTCAAAGGTCATTTCAAAATTAATAATTTAATTGATAATTGATAACGGTTACATCTTTAGAATATGCAAACCTCATCTGTGCCTGAGCAAAACACAGCAAATCCTTTTTCAGCGTTAATTAAATTTTGGGATGATGTGAAAGTAGTTGCTCAACCTTACTGGTATCCAACAACAGCAGAAGGAAGAGCATTTGCAGATGTGATTCGTTCATGGGGAATGCTCATTCTTTTAGTATTATTAATAGTTGCATTTATAGGTGTAAATGCTGCAAATAGCTACTGGAATCGCTATGTAATTGATATTGTTGTTGAAGAGAGAGACCTTGATAAATATAATAATACTTTATGGCTATCAAGTCTTATTATTATCGTGATGGTAATATTAACCACTTTTTTGAGATATGTCAGAAAAAAAATTACTCTTGACTGGTATAAATGGCTAAATAATCATATCTTAGCAAAATATTTGAGCAATCAAGCATATTATAAAATCAATTTTAAATCTGATATAGATAATCCAGACCAACGTCTATCTCAAGAAATAGAACCCATTACTAGTAGTGCTTTAAGATTTTCAACTGCTTTATTAGAAAAAGTTTTAGAAATGGGAACTGCTTTGATAATTCTCTGGACAGTTTCTCCGGAAATCGCAATTTATCTAATTATTTATACAATTATTGGTAATTTAATAGCTATTTACTTAAATCAAGCAATAAATATAGTTAATCAACAAGAACTTGCGTTTAAGGCAGATTTTGCTTATTGCCTAACTCATGTTCGCAACCATGCTGAATCAATTGCTTTTTTTCAAGGAGAAAAGGAAGAATTCAATATAATTCAGCGTCGATTTAATAATGTTATAGAAACTGCTGAACGCAGGTTAAATTTGGAGAAAGGTCAAGACGCTTTTGGCAGAGCATATCAGTCTGCTATTAGTGTATTTTCTATGTTTATCCTTACGCCTTTATTTATTCAGAATCAAATTGATTATGGTGAAATTAACCAAGTTAGTTTTGCTTGCTTTATGTTTTCTAACGCTCTAGGAGAGTTAATAGGTGAATCTAATATTTTCGGGCGATTTTCTAGTTATGTCAATCGTTTAGCTGAGTTTTCAGATGCTCTACAAGCTGTTAGTAAAAAACCAGAGAATGTTAATAGTATTCAAGTCATCGAAGAAGAACGTTTAGCTTTTGAGTGTGTCACTTTACAAACACCAAATTATGAGCAGGTGATTGTTGAAGATTTATCACTTTCTGTTCAGCCAAGCGGAGGTTTATTGATTGTTGGTCCTAGCGGTAGAGGAAAAAGTTCTTTATTAAGAGCGATCGCTGGTTTGTGGAATGCGGGAACTGGTCGTTTAGTGCGTCCTCCTCTCAAAGAAGTTTTATTCTTACCCCAGCGTCCTTATATCATTTTGGGGACTTTGCGCGAACAGTTACTCTATCCGCATACAGACCGGCAAATGAGCGATTCTGAACTCGAAGAAGTTTTGCAACAAGTTAATCTGCAAAACTTGCTGACTCGTGTGAATGGCTTTGATATAGAAGTTCGTTGGGAGAATATATTGTCTTTGGGAGAACAACAACGTCTCGCTTTTGCACGGGTATTAATTACACGTCCTAGTTTCACTATCTTAGATGAAGCAACAAGTGCTTTAGATTTAACTAACGAAGTAAATTTATATCAACAACTGCAAGAAACTAAAACAACTTTTATCAGTGTTGGACATAGGGAGAGTTTATTTAACTATCATCAATGGGTTTTAGAGCTAACAGAAGATCCTCATTGGCAACTTATTTCTGTAGAGGATTATCAGCAGCAAAAAGCAATTGTTACTGCTTCTGTGAGAACTGATTGTGATGCTAACTAAACAACAAAGAAAACTAATTACTTATCAATCTATTTCGATTTATGAAATAAATTATAAATTACCTATTATAAACAATTCAAAATTAAAAAAAATTCAAAATAAAATTAAAGAATGTCAGGTATTAATTAAACAAGATACTAAGCATCATTCTTATTTTTGGGGATTAATCAAACGGAAACAGGAAATTAGTCAGCAAGAAATTTTTATTAAAACCAAATCATTAATTAAAGATTATATTCAACTAATTGATTTTTTAGAAAAATATAAAGATAATTATCAAGACTTCTTGTTAAAATTTACTGATAATTGGAAACATTTATTTACTGAAAAATATCTAGAAATTAAAAGCATAAATGCACAAAGAAATAAACTAGAAGTCAAAAATCAGAATAATCCGCAGATATTTGAAAAACTAAAATGGGAAAAACAAGAAGACCTCAAGTCAATTTTACTTTTAACTAATACTCATTTTTTGATATTAGAAAAAGTCAAATTGCTAACTGAAGGAATTAAAAATTTAGCAAAAGACACCAAAAATCAAAAGAAAATTATCCAGCAAATAGTTCATGAATTAGAGGTATATCAAGAAATTTACGAGTATGAAATAAGAGCGACAAAAATTCGTCAAGAAATAGTAAAAATAGCTGAGATAGCAATCAATTTTGAAAATTATTTACAAGATTACTTTAGTCCATTTCAATCCTTAATAGACGAAGTAGTAAAAGTAGATGTAAATTTTTATACAATTATAGGTGAAATTAAAAATTTAACAAATAGTACTTTAAATTTTCAGTCGAGTTTATTAACAATAGAGGATACTGATACAATTTCTGAAAATATTCTCAATTTATTGGTAGAAAGTTATGAAAAAGGGGATAGATTAAAAGATGCGTTATTTGAATCTAAACTCTTAAATGGGCAGGTTAGTAACTTTGAGTCAATTAATGATGGAATAGCTTTAGAACACACAATTTCCTTAATATCCAACTATATATCTACTCAAATTGCTGATCAAAGAAAAGGATTAGGGATATTAGAAAGAGATGTGGTTTCTAACAATTCTGGGCTTTCTCTTGAAAAAACAGAATTCCTAGAGCCAAATAATCGTGATACTAACTCTGCAACAGAATTTCAAATTAATCAGAATATTGATTATAGTCAACTTCAAACTCTCCTCGCACAATACAAGTGGAAAGAAGCTGACCTTGAAACTGCTAAATTAATGCTACAAGTCATAGGAAAGAATTATTGGAATGAAGTTTATAGGGAAGATATTCTTAACTTTTCTTGTAAAGCTTTTTATACTATCGATGGACTTTGGCAAGAATACAGTCACGGTTATTTCGGCTTTAGTGTGCAGGAAAGCATTTGGAATGAAATTGGTGGTCAAGTAGATTATGAAACACAAAAGAGACTTGGCGATCGCCTTGGTTGGCGACAACAGGGAAACTGGTTAAACTACAACCAGTTAACTTTTAAATTATCTCCAACGACACCTAGGGGGCATTTACCAGTTAAATGGTTACACTATGACCAAAATATTTTTGACTTATCTGCAAATTCATCTGCGGAACCCCTTTCAATGGGAGCATGGCGAGTTGGGACTTGGCTTGTTTGGCAGATGCACCTATTCTTTTCTCGTGTCCAAATTTGTAACGAAATATCATAAAGAAAGAATAAGCAGTTGTCAAAATAAATACTAAATGATTAGGCAAAATTAAATTTCGGAAATAAAGGCCATTCTGGAGAAATTTCTCCCTTGTGAATTACCTTTTCAAAATCTCGCTCCCGCAAAAAGTCTAATTATGACTTAACAGTTTTGTCAGGACTCCAGTTGATGTTTGTAGCAATAAATTTCGCTTAAAGAGGAAGTCGAACTGTAAATGTACTGCCCAACCCAGGTTGACTTTGAACATGAATACTGCCTTTGTGTGCTTGGACGATCGCTTTTGCTATGGCTAATCCCAATCCCGAACCGCCAGAGGCGCGTGAGCGATCGCGATCAACTCGGTAAAAGCGATCAAAAATTCGCTGTTGATGTTCGACAGCTATGCCAATTCCTGTATCTTGAACTTTGATGATGGCGTAAAGCTCACTATCTTCTAAAAAAACCGCAACTTTTCCATCACTAGGCGTTGCTTGAATTGCATTTACAATTAAGTTGGAAATTAAGCGATAAAGCTGTTCTTCATTTCCCATAACGTACAGTTTTTCTGAAGCTTGCACCTGCTTGTAAAGATTTACATGACTCTCTATTGCCAAAAATGCTAGCTCCTCAATTAAGTCACTAATTAAATCATTCAAACAGCAAGGGTGATATTCTCCTGTGAGTTGTTTTTGGTCTATTCTCGTTAACAGTAATAAATCTCCCACCAATTGCGACAAGCGACGATTTTGACGTTTGAGAACATCTAAAATTCCACTATTTGATTTTGGTTCTTGCTGTAACTTTATAACCGCTTCAATAGTAGAATACATTGCTGCTAAAGGTGTGCGAAATTCGTGAGCAGCATCAGCAGTAAATTGTTGCATTTGTTGATAGGAACGATATACAGGTTGCATTGCCCTTCCAGCCAACCACCAACTTGAAAAACCAACCAAAATCATTGAAATTGGCAACCCTAGCACTAAAGTTAACCTTAAATAAGCAAGATGTTGGTCTAAATCAGTGAGACTTCGCGCCACTTGTAGATAACCTGAAAGCTGGTTTTGAGTATCTAGGGGTAAAGTAATTTGGCGGTATCGAGTACCGGAGAAATCTGTTAGGGTTTGCAAATGCTGTGATGGTGGGGTAATCGGTAATTTATCAAATGGCATCCCTGCACTTGCAAACAGTTTTCCCGAACGATCCAATAAGCGTATATAGTAATTAACTGGGTTAGCCGCCTCTGTTATTGGTTGTTTAATAACTGCTGTTTTAGGCAAACACTTTGTTTGAGTCACACATATTTCTAAGGAAAGTTCTTTAGCAAGTTGCCTTCTGTGTTCGGGTTGCTGCCAAACAGGCTCAATACTGTTACGCAATGCGTTTGCTGCTGATTCCAAAGCCTGGTCTATGGTTTCATGGTAGGCGTGGGCAACCACACTATAAACCCCCAGACTAGATAGCACTAAAATACCACCCATCACGAGGGTATACCAAGCTGCTAGCCGTAACCGAGTCTGGTGGAAAATGGGATTACCTTCCATATTTCTGGAACCTTACTCAAAGTGTCGCTTCAAGAACCGCAAAAATCAGCAGCATGAATGTTTAAGCGATAGCCCACACCATAAATAGTTTCAATCAAAGATTCGCTGTCTTCTTCTCCCAATTTGCGTCTCAATAAACGAATTTGTGCTGCTACTACATTGCTAACTGGTTCTGCACCAATTTCCCAAAGCTGATTAATAATCTGGTCGCGGTTGATAATTTGGTTAGGATGCCTCATGAAATATTCCAATAATTGAAATTCCTTAGCAGTTAGTGAAAATACTTGCTTTTCACCATGAGCATACTGACGAGTAAGTTGATGAGTGCTGTAATTGAGCGTCAGGCAACCTACTTGTAAGCGTCGGGGTTTGACTTGAGGTGTCAGCGTTGCTCCTACGTAAGAGGATCGCCGATGTAATGCCCGCAATCTTGCTAGCAGTTCTGCCATATCAAATGGTTTAACCAAATAGTCATCTGCACCGCTATCTAAACCAATAATCTTTTCTTCCATCCGGTCTTTTGCAGTTAGCATCAACACAGGTAGAGTTAGATGGCGATCGCGTAACCATTTACACAACTCCACGCCTGAAGCTCCTGGTAGCATCCAATCAAAAATCGCCAGCGTGTATTCAGTCCAGCCAGTTTCTAAATATTCCCATGCCTGAGTACCATCTAAAAACCAGTCAACCACATACGCCTCATGACTCAGAACTTGTTTAATTGCTGCACCTAAATCTGCTTCATCCTCAACTAATATCAGCCGCATAGTCAACAGTTGCTTATCACTACTAAAAGCTTTTGATTGAATGTCACTAAGATAACGGGAAAGGGAAAGGAAAAAAATTGTTCGTTCTGCTAGATGATCGCCAACGCACAAAGCATTTGCAATGATTGTCAGGCTTGGGTTAACTCCAGAATTTGAGAGAGAGAACCAACTTTAGCAACGCGATCGTGAGTTCTTCAGCTTTCACTCAACGGTAATTTTCTCAACAAGAGGTTGAGTTGGTTGTTGGCTTGATAGTGCCGAATAGCTCTTACGATAGATTCCTTAGCTTAGGCTAAAACCTCAGACTTAGTAATGACGACTATCTAATGGCTTAGTATTTATTTCTACCCAAGGAAGTACTCTTATTTCATCTTAATTTCATTTTTGTTAGGCTCTAATTAAGTTAGGTATACTTTGCATTTGCAAGTTAATAGTCAATTCATCTGCTAACGATCGCTGGCTTTAAGCACATTGCTAATCTTACTGACGAGCGACGATGGATTCTCCAGTTTCTTGGCGCGCCTTGCAGAAAATATTATCTCTTAACCTGATAGACTATAATATAAAAGCCTTGTGTAGTCAGACTCATACCTCATTTCTGGAGATGTCTATTAGGCTTAATAGCCTTGCGAGTGACCGAATTATATGAGAATTAAAAATCAAAGGTTGTGCGAATTAAACCAACATATTGCGTATCGTTATTATTGTTATTTTCTGGGTTAAGAATCACCCAAAAACCGGGAGTCACTGATATATTGTTGTTGAGTCGCCAGCGATAAAATGCCTCAATGTGGTAAGCGTTATCGCTCTCTTTACGGATATCACTGCTGGAGATATGTGGTGGCACACCAATAAGAATTCCCGGTAGATTGCCTTTACCGCCAACATCCGGGAAAGACGCACCAATTGCTCCAAACCAAGCATTGGCATGATCACCATCGTTGACAGAAACTGAATCTGTTCCACCCCTGCCATTGGAAATCGCACTGACACCAGAACTCTCAGCATTTGCCCAGATATATCCGCCCCAAGCATGGATCTGAAAGTTTGGTGAAAAGCGGTAATATCCTTGCGTGCCTACTATGTTGCTAGAAGTGGCAATGTTATCTCCAAAAGGAGAAATAGCCAAGTTACTACCCGCTCCCCCAGTGAGATTGACTCTACCACCAGGTTCATAGCCGCGGGAATAAGCAACGCCTACAGCCCCTTGCTTACCGTAATACACCAAGTGGGCTAAGGCATTGTAGCCGCCATCAAATAAGCCGTTGCTTGAAGATGGGAAATTGGGGTTATCTGCCAAATAGCCCAGAGTCAGCATCAGATCGTCACTGAGCTTCCAGTTCACCGCTGCACCGCCACCGCCCCGCCGGAACAGAGGACTGTATGATCCAAATAGTGAAGGAACTCCATTGCCGTCATCAGCTATAGTGGCGGGAGTGACGGTGTCTGTGATATCAGTATAGCCAATACCTGTAGGCCCAACTATAAAAGCAAGGGAATCACTGACCGGAAAGTAGTAACGAATGTGGGGAATACTGAGGTTATTATTGCTATCGGTATCAAAATTTAACCGTGTCATTCCAGTTCCCGTCACCGATGCAATTTGACTGTTACCATTGGAATCCAAGAAATTACCGAACTCTAGACGGACTCGCAATAAATCTTTGCCTGTAAAGCTGCTCTCCAAATTCAGACGACCTCGATCTGCAAAGTAGGTTTGGGAGCGATCGCGATCATCACCCACACTATTACCAAAAGAATCACTTACGGCAGTAATTATTTGAGCATTCAGCTTGGTAGTTGTGGAAAACTGCTGCGCCTCTATTGTAGTTGTACGCGCCTCCAGCACATCTACCCGCCCGGGTAAAGTAGCCAGTTCTGTAACAAACTCTGTTTGTAACTTTTGTAACACTGCTAGGTCTTCTTGGTTAACTAGCTCACTAGTACCTGTTGCAATTAACTCACTAATTCGATTCATACAGGCATTTAAACCAGCCGCAAACTCATAACGACTCAAAGCACGGTTGCCACGATAAGTTGCATCAGGATAACCCGCAATACAACCATAGCGTTCGACCAGAGTTTGTAGTGATTGAAAAGCCCAATCTGTTGGTTTGACATCAGAAAGCTGAGAAACAGAAGTAACCTGTCCCTGCAAGCTGTTATTAGTATCCGCTGCAATAGAATTTTCTTTTAAAAATGTTGCCCAGACTAATGAATATACTAATAATAAAAAAGCAATATTTTTTACCCACATCTATCAAATCCTCCTACACACTTACACCCTTTTCTCTAAAAACAAAAACCTTAACTAAATCAGAAATCTGGAAAATGAAAAATTATTGGTGTCTTTGTGTCTACCGTTCCGGTAGACACAAAGACGCGGAGCGGCTTCCGTAGGTAGTGGCTTCTGTTCCCACCAAAGGGTTCCCGTAGGGTAAGTAGCCGCTAGCGCGTCTATGTAGTAAAAAAGAATTTTTTAAACACCAAGGTACTAAGACACAAAGAGCTGATTAATTTTCCCCATATACTTACATGTTTTCTAATTCCATGCCTTTGGTTTCTCTGATAAAAAAGAGAACGAAAAATAACGAGGTAGCTGCCGCAATTGTATAGATACCGTAAGCAGTACCTAGCCCGAAATATTGCAGAATGGGAGGGAATGTTGTGGAAACGATGAAATTTGCCACCCATTGCATCGCAGCAGCAATGGAAAGTGCAGCAGCACGAATTCTGTTATTAAACATTTCTCCTAACAGTACCCAGACTACTGGTCCCCAAGAGAATCCAAAGCAAAATACATAGAGGTTGGCTGCAATCAGAGCAATAATACCTGCATTGCCACTGAGAGTAGGATTGCCAGCAGCATCAAGTTGAGCATGTCCAAAAATAAAAGCCATTGTCCCTAATGTCAGAGTCATGCCGATTGATCCTAGAATCAGCAGAGGCTTGCGACCAAATTTATCGACAAAGGCGATCGCAATCAGCGTAGTAATAATATTTACAGCTCCTGTGATCACTGTGATAGTTAGAGAATTTTTTTCTGAAAAACCGACTGCTCGCCACAAAACGCTGCTGTAGTAGAAGATAACATTAATACCAACAAATTGCTGTAAAACAGATAAGCCGATTCCGATCCAAACAATAGGGAGCAATCCGCCATTTCTGCCCAGCAGATCAGAAAATTGAGGCTGGCGCTCTGTAAGCACTGTTTGCCGAATTTCTTCAATTTTTGCCAGCACATTACCGCCCAAAATCTTGTTCAAAACGTTAACGGCTTCTGGTTCCCGTCCTTTGGCAACTAAGTAACGGGGAGATTCGGGAATTGTTAAAGCTGCCATTCCGTAGAATATGGCTGGAGGAGCGGCTGTCCAAAACATCCAGCGCCAAGCGGCTATGCCAAATAAAAATGGTGATTCTGCTGAACCTGCTGATACAGCGATAAAGTAGTCGGAGAGCAGGGCAATGAAAATTCCTACTACAATTGCTAGTTGTTGCAGAGATCCTAATCTTCCGCGCAATTGAGAGGGTGAACATTCTGCAATATAAGCGGGTGCAATTACACTAGCAGTGCCAACTGCAATTCCACCCAATAATCGCCAAAAGATAAAATCCCAAATGGTGAAAGCTATCCCAGAACCGATGGCACTGAGAGTAAACAACCCGGAAGCAACTATCATTGCCTTGACTCGACCATAACGATCTGCAATCTGTCCAGCAAAGAAGGCTCCGACAGCAGATCCCAGTAACGCTAGAGACACTGCAAAACCAGTTAACCAGCTACTGGCGTTAAAAGCTTTGGAGAGAGCTACAACCGCACCGTTGATGACTGCTGTGTCAAAACCGAACAAAAAACCACCGAGGGCAGCAGCACCAGCAATCAAGATGACATAATATGTATTGGCTTTACGACGAGTAGTAGACATGGGGGATACGGGGGACACGGGGACACAGAGGACAAGGGAGAATTTTTTAGCGTCTAGAACGTCTGCGGAGGCGATCAATCATTACTGCCACAATAATTACCAGACCCTTGACGACTAGTTGCCAAAAGTAAGACATGTTCAACAGGGTCAAACCATTGTTGAGAACAGCAATGATTAATGCACCGAGAAGTGTGCCGCCAATAGTACCAATACCGCCTGTAAAGCTGGTTCCACCAAGAATGACAGCGGCGATCGCATCTAATTCGTAGCCTTGACCTAACATCCCAGTAGCACTATAAAGACGACTGGAACTCATTACTCCTGCCAAACCTGCTAGTAATCCACTCACGCCATAGACAAATAGCAAGACGCGATCGACTTTGATACCAGTTAATCGTGCTGCTCGTTCGTTACCACCGACAGCGTATATTTGTACACCCAAAACAGTTTGGCGCAGGACAAACCAACTCACTGCTACAGTCAATAAGGCAATGATTACTAACCAAGGAAGGGGACCCACATAGTTATTACCGATCCAAGCATAATTAATGTTACGGTTAATAACTGTTGTGCCATTGGCAACTAAAAACGCCACACCCCGCAAGGCGGTTAGTGAACCCAAGGTGACAATAAAAGGTGGCACATCTAAAAAGGTGATCAAAGCGCCGTTGACTAAACCCAAAAGTAATCCTGTCAACAAACCAGCTGGTACTGCAAACCAACCTAAAGCTGGAAGTAGGGATACTAAGACCGCAACTACAGCCGAAACAGCCAAGATTGATCCAACTGAAAGGTCAATACCGCCGGTGAGAATTACAAAGGTCATCCCGGTTGCTAGCACAATATTGATTGATGCCTGACGTAATATATTGACGGCGTTACCTAATGTGAGAAAGTTCGGACTTAAAAAGGCAAATAAGATGCAGATTAGTACCAGAATTGGCAAAATACCTGCAACTTGCAAGAGATTGTTGATTGATTGACGCTGGCGTGACTTGGGATGATCACCTGGTCGATTGTTGACAGGTCTTAAGGTTTGACTCATGATGCTAGTACCTCCACGGCTCCAGTTGCATAGTGCATAATGTTTTCTTGGGTAATCTCTTTACCAGGGCTGTCGTCCAGTTCACCCACCAGTTGTCCTTCTCGCATGACTAAGACGCGATCGCTCATGCCGACAACTTCTGGTAATTCACTGGAAACCATGAGAATTGCCACTCCTTGGGCTGCTAATTCGCTAATAATTCGGTAAATTTCACTTTTGGCACCGATATCTACGCCGCGTGTTGGCTCATCGAGCATTAATACTCTGGGTTTAATGGCTAGCCAACGTGCTAGCAGCAGTTTTTGCTGATTACCACCGGAAAGATCCACTGCTCTAATTTCCAAATTGGCCAGTCGGATATTAAAGTTTGTCACTGCTTCCATTGCTAACTGATTAACTGCACCCCAGTTAACGATCCCAGCTTTGGCATCTTGCTTGAGTCTATTAAGACCAATATTCTTACGAGAACTCATTTCCAGAAATAAACCCTGGTCTTTGCGGTCTTCTGGGACGTAACCAATCCCAGCAGCGATCGCATCACTGGGCGAATTAATCTCTAGTTTTTGACCATTCAGAAAGACTTCACCACTGACCTTGCGATCAGCACCAAAAATCAGTCGGGATACCTCTGTGCGTCCTGCACCAACCAGCCCCGCTAGTCCAAGAATTTCTCCTGCATGAAGTTGAAAACTAGCTGGTTGAACCTTGCGTCCGTCACTCATATTTCTGACTTCTAGCACCACTGGGCCAGGATTTGTTTGTCGTTGATGTTCGTAAAAGTCTTGCATTGAGCGACCGACCATCATCTGTACTAATCGGTGCGGAGAAATTTCATCACGAGTGAGACTACCGATATATTGACCATCGCGCAGCACGCTAATTCGGTCAGCCAGGGCGTATATTTCTTCCATGCGATGGCTGATGTAAATAATAGCAATGCCATCATTGCGGAGTTTACGAATTACCTCAAACAAACGCTCAGTCTCGCGGTCAGACAGTGCTGCTGTTGGCTCATCCATGACTAAAATCCGGCTTTTGTCCTTCAGCGCCCGCGCAATTTCTACTTGTTGCTGTTCAGCGATCGCTAAAGTGCCAACGATATCATTTGGTGCAAAACTAGCCCCCAAGCTTTCTAGCACTTGCTTGGCTTCGAGTTCCATAGCTTTGCGGTCTAAAAACTGACCTCGCTGCAACTCGCTACCCATAAACATATTTTCGGTTACGGTTAAGTTGGGTGCGACATTCAGTTCTTGATAGATGAGATTAATACCCGCCTGACGTGCTGTACCCGGATCGGTAATTTTTACAGGCTGACCATTGATGCGAATCTCGCCTTCATCCGCAATGTAAGCCCCAGCGAGAATCTTCATTAATGTGCTTTTACCTGCCCCATTCTCACCCATGAGGGCGTGAACTTCTCCGGGGTAAATTGTGAGATTGACATTTTGTAGAGCTGGAACGCCATGAAATCGTTTTGTAATCCCTCGCATTTCTAATACAGGGATGACAGTTGATGCATGAGCAAAATCTGTTTCAGTATTTGTGGTCATTAGGCGAATCCTGTTAAAGAATCGGGAATCGGGGATCGGGGATTGAGGATCGGGAAGGGAGAGAGGGGAGACAAGGGAGAGAAGGGAGACAAAGGAGATAGGAGAGAAAATTCTTCCGTGTCCTCCATGTCCCCCATATCCTCCGTGTCCTCGATCCCTGATCCCTGATCCCCGATCCCTTACCAACCTGTGTATGTGCTTACGTTGTTTTTTGTAATCAGCTTCACGGGAATCAAAATGTTAGCTGACTCAGGTTTTTTGCCATGTAAAATATCATTGCCAACCTGAACTGCTTTTTGAGTCATACCTCTGGGGTTTTGAGTAGCTGTCGCAGCGTATAAACTATCTTTGGAAGCGATCGCTTCGATTGCTTCTGGTGCGCCGTCAACTCCAACTATGAAAAAGTCTTTGCGTTTTGCTTGGCTGGCGGCGAGGTCTACTCCTACACCACTCGGATCGTTGATCGCAAACACAGCATCTATTTTGGGAAAAGTCGTCAGTAGATCACTCATGACTCTGAGTCCTCCATCCCGACTTCCTTCTGCGTTCTGATCTTTAGAGAGGATTTTGATATCAGGATATTTAGATAACACTTTCAAGCAGCCATCCACTCGCTGAATGACTGAAGTTACTGGAGGCCCGTTAACAATTACCATACTGCCTTTGCCTTTGAGGCGATCGGCAATATATTGACAACTAACTTCTCCGGCTTGTAAATTATTGGTGGTGACGGTAGCATCTACGTCTGCCTCTACAGCTGTGTCTACTGCAATCACGACTTTACCTGCTTGCCTTGCTTTGTCTACAGCTGGTCTAATTCCTTTACTGTCAGCAGCATTCAGGATAATGACATCAGTATTAGCAGCAACGAAATTTTCAATTTGATTAAATTGCTGGTTGAGGTCATAGCCACTAGAAACTACAGTTACTCTGACATCATTACCACCGATTTTCTTCGCTTCTTTCTCGGCTCCCTGCGCCATGACGACGAAGAAAGGATTACTTAGATCGCCAACGGTGACACCAACTGATTGTAATTTCACATTGCCATCTTTGCTTTGTGTACTTGTGTAGGTGGCGGTGTTGGTTTCAGTGTTAGTAGCAGTGTTGCTATTGGGAGAAGTATTTGTGCAGCTGACAAAGGCACCACTGATAATACTTAATATGCCAGCTGCGATCGCAATTTTTTTCACATTCACCTATATCCAAATAATGCGTTTAAATTTGAGAAAAATCATCTGATTTTAGATTACTCTTCCTTGAAGCCGCCCATAGACGCCTTGCGGCTTCCCGTTAGGGTAGGGCGTCTATGGAATTTGGATTGGTTACACTTATGAAATATGAGAGCTTGTACCGTCAAATTATTATCGGGATTTAGATTTAAATTTGATATTCAATTTTTATGCTTGAAATTTAAAGGGTGAGTAATGCACTACATCCATGCATCACATTGTTTTTTTATTAAGCTCGATTTCTCAGTGCATTTTTATTAAAAATTTTATTTGATTATTTTATTAATATTTTATCTTGCACCTCCTCAATAAGAATATCTTGAGTCAAAAGACTTAAATCAAACAAACAAGACTGTTGCATTTTAATAAAGTCAAAGTCTTGATTTTAAAAATAATTAGACCACAAGTAACTTTGAGCTTGGATCTAAATTTTACAAATTCAACAGTTCAAAATTAAACTACGTTCACAAATTTTAACGGCATACTAGAACAATATTTGTTCTTTTGGGTTTATGATGTTAATAGGTGGGTTGTTGTATTTTTTTATTATTAATCCAAGCACTAAACCAAAATATCAATAAGGCAGTGGAAATAAACCTAACCATGTTATGAAAAGTAAACAAGCCTTAAACCTTCAGTACAGAAGTGAGGAACATAGCGTCTCTGTGTCTCTACATTTTAGTAGTAAATTTGGTCAAAGTTGCCAGTTCTAGGAGTCTGACTTAATCTTTGTATTTGTTATTTTATAGAGTTTGAAATTGCAATATTTTAGGTAAACATTTAGTCAGTCTATCTTGATAGTAGAGATTAAGTTTTTGCCCATCAGGATGACTAGACTTTTGTGAATAAAAATTAGAATGTAAAGTTTGAAAATTCTACCTATTAGAAGATTGATTTTTTGTGTTTGTTGATCAATTTTTTTATAAGCTTTTTTACTCTTCCATGTTGATTTGTGAAATAGTCATTTAATATTTATGCACACGTGTGCATAAATATTGATTTTATTTTTGCACAGATGTGCATAATATAGATGTTAATTTTATTTGCATTACATAAAGAAGTGCTTAAAATGAGTAAACGGAAAATCTCAATAGAAGATATTGCTCGAAAAGCAGGCGTTTCTCATTCCACAGTTTCACGCGCTTTACGAGATAGCCCGCTAATTAGCTTTAAAGTGCGAGAGGAAATTAAGAAAATAGCGCGAGAGATGAATTATGTACCTAATGCGATCGCTCAAAGTTTACTTTCTTCACGCACCAATACCATTGGAGTAGTAGTAACTTCAATCGCAGATCCTTTTTACGCTGAGGTAGTGGAGGGAATCGAACAGATAGCGAGATCGGCTAGTTTGAGTGTTTTGTTAAGTGCTGCACACCGAGATTTTGATCAGGAAATAACAGCTATTGATAATTTCCATCGCCGCAGAGTAGACGGTATCTTATTAACCGATTCACGAATTAGTAAACACAACATTAAGCAAGTAGCACAAATTACTGTGCCAACAGTTCTGATAAATAGTCAAACAAAAGATCAACCTGAAACATTGCACTCACTATCAATAGACGACTATTTAGGTGCGAGATTGGCTGTAGAACATCTGATTAGTCTTGGACACACTTGTATTGGTTATCTTGGTGTAGGCGATCGCAGCAGTTCCAATCAGCTGCGCCTAGAAGGATATCAGAACACTTTAAGTGAGTCTGGCTTACCACAAATTCCTGACTGGGTAGCAATTAATAATGAAGATGATACAAGAATTAACGATATTGATACCGGAAAAAAGATGTTACCTCAACTATTAAATGCTGGGGTAACTGGCATCTTTTGTTATAACGATATGGTAGCAATTGGCGCTCTTTTGGCTTGTCAGGGACTAGGTATTTCAATTCCCCAAGATTTAAGTCTGGTTGGATTTGACGGTATTGCTCTTTCTCGTTATGTGACACCGTCACTGACAACAGTCTGTCAACCAATGTTGGAAATCGGCCGCTATGCCATGCAAATGTTACTCGATTTATTAGATGAAAAAACGATAGAAAACCGGGTTTTTTCACCTTTTTTGATCAAGCGGGGTAGTAGTGCGATGGTTCAATCACATTAGTGACTTAGTTATTATTTTTCTTCTCTAAGCTGATTTCTTGCCGCCCATATTTAAGAACAGTTGACATCCAAACTAACTCGTTCATAAACCTTTCCATGCGGCGAATGTAGGTTGGTTTGTCAATTAAATTTCCCGACTCATCAAATAATGTTTGAACATTGCTAAAGTTGAGGTCATAAAAAATAGTTACTAAACCCAACTCGCGCATAACAGGTAATAGATTTTGAATTACCCTTGTACCGCCAAAAGGCCCTGCTGAAACACCACACAGCCCAACGGCTTTATGAATGTACTCTTTTAGGCAAGTATCAAGTACGTGTTTGAGCAAACCTGGATAACCGTGGTTATACTCTGGTACAACAATAATTAATCCATCTGCTCGCTCAATTGTTGCAGAAAACTCAGGATTTTTGAGTGCTTCGCCTGCATCATCTGTGGCGATCGCCATCTTTCTAATATCAATGAATTCAGTTTCTAGGCGATCGCGTACGGCAACTTGCTCAAAAATAAATTTAGCAACATATTCACTTTGCCGTCCTTGACGGGGAGTGCCGAGAATAACTGGAATAAATAAGGATGAATATGACACTTTTTTCCCCTATTGTTCTTGATAGTTCCAAAGTAGCCCACCATCTACGAAAAAGGTACTACCTGTGATGTAGTCAGCATCAGAAGAAGCTAAAAACGCTACTAAGGAAGCAACATCTTGCGGTTGACCCAAGCGACCAAGGGGAATATTTTGTAATAGCGCCCCCAGCTTTTGTGGATCGTTTAACAGCTTGGTATTAATAGGAGTTTCTATTGCTCCTGGGGCGACATTATTAATAGTAATTCCTAACGCTCCTAACTCAACTGCCAAGTTACGGGTGAGCATTTTCATTCCACCTTTACTAGCACAGTAAGCGGTGAAATTAGGAAATGGTAGTTCCTCATGTACTGAACTAATATTAATAATTTTTCCAGGGCGCTTAGTTTCGATTAAATGTTGAACAAAAGCTTGAGTAGCAAAGAAAACACCTTTTAAATTGACATTCATTACAGCATCATAATCTGCTTCTGTAACTTTCCAAAAAGGTTTATGTTTTTCAATGCCAGCGTTATTTACCAAAATATCTAACTTGCCAAAATGATTAATACTTTGGGCAATTAGTTGACGCACTTCCTCAACGCTACCCAAATCTGCTTTAAGGGTGTAACCTCCTGATTTAGGACAATAAGCCATGTGGCAGCTACCACCAATCGCCTCTACCTTTGCTAAGGTTTCCTCTGCTCCTTCTGGGTGAGAGCGATAGTTAATCACAACATTTGCTCCTGCTTGAGCCAGACGCAAGACAATTCCTTGCCCAATTCCTTGACTACTACCTGTAACTAGAGCAACTTTACCTTCTAAGTTCATAAATTTTCTCCTAGTAGTTTATGGTTAATTTTCTAGTGTTCAAATGGGCAATACCAAAAGTAGCAACGTTACAATTACATGAATGAAAATTTTCAAATGCAACAATGAGTAACCTGAGTCTTAACTTGAGCTTACCCTGTAATTATGACTGGAATAATGAGTTAAATAATTATGAAAATATAAGTAATTACATCTATAAAGCTGATATTCTATTTAGAAATTAATTAGGGATTTTTCAGCAAAATTTAATAATAACTATTTCATTTTCCAAAAGAGTTTTCTTGATACCACTAGCTATATTATGATCAAAGCCATTGATAATAAAACCTTACAAAACCAAATGTGGCAACGTGAGCGACGAGCGATCGCTCTTTTATCCTCTTTAAACTACCGTACTGGGGAACTATCTAGCTATCTACATGATATTGCCTGTGGAGTCAGTGAGTTGCTAGAGGTAGATTGGTCAGTACTCACCTTGTGTCAGCAAGGATTTGAAAGGGTACTTGCTAGTAGTGTTGACATGGGCGAGGGCGAACATGTTTATTCACTGCATGGATCATTAACTGGTACTGTCATAGAAACTGGTCACTCCTTAGCAGTGGAAGATGCGAACCAACACCCAGAATATGGCGAAGCTCCAGAAGGTTATTGTGCTTATTTAGGAATACCGTTGCGGATTGCTACAGGCGAAGTGATTGGTACTATCTGCTCTTTTCATCAGCAGCCACGGGAGTTTAGCCAAGAAGAAATTCAACTGGGAGAATTATTTGCTGAACGCGCGGCTACAGCAATTGATAACTATCATTTGTACGAGCAGCAGTGCCAATTCAATCATTTTTTAGAGGCTGAGGTAGAAAAACGCACAGCAGAATTACGAGCAGCACAAGCCCAGCTTGTAGAACAGGAAAGGCTAGCAGCTATTGGTGAATTTGCTGCGATCATTGTGCATGAAATTCGTAATCCTTTGACTACAATGATCATGGGATTGAAGCTGACGGGGCGACAAAATAGCCTGAAAAGCTCATGAGATAAAGTATGTAGCAATTTATGGTAAGAAAAGATAGGTCTCATGAGTGTCAATAAGACCTATCTAATGACAATATTGCCTGAATAGAGACTATGAGTTATTACCCGAAACATCAGAGACGTTTATCTACCTTGCCATGATTCGCATCATGCTGAGGCGATTAGCATAAATTTTGACCCATCAAAACTTTTCAAACACCCTCTTAGCTCAAGATAGAGATTACCTCTGGCAAAAGGTTCAACAATGTACTATTAATCAGAAACAAAAAACAGATCCATCTCCATGTAACTATGTCGATTTGACAAACAATTTTGCCATAGCTTATGATCACTCAGTTGAATATTTATTAATTCCAACTGTTAAAGTTACAGGAATTGAAGACTCGCAAATATGGAATGCCGCAAATAAGCCTTATTACCCATCTTTTTGGTATTTTGCATGGAGTAATACCCCAAATTACATAGGTAAAAGCGAAGAAAAATTAGGATTAGCTGTTAATTCTAAATATAGCCGTGGTCAGGATCAATTACATCTTCATATGTCTTGTATTGATAAAAAAGTGAGTCTTCAGCTAGAACAACTAGCTAAAGCTCAGAAAATTACTACGCAGTGGCCTGACCTAGAAAAGCCTAACTTTGAAAACCCGAACCATACAAATGATAAATATCGTGTCAAAATACTGAGTGCTTTTGGACCGCAAGTTAATCCTTTCAGACTTGTAAAGGACTACATAGGTTCTAAATACTCGATAGATGAACAAAGTATTGCTTTAGTAAGAAGAAATCAGAAAGAATTTTACATCCTCAATAGTGATGGTCATACATCAAAGAACAATGGTCATGCTGAGTATTTGCTTGATGAAAGCTGTACTACTCAGCAATAGGCCAATCTTCGGGCGGAAAATGTCGGCGCTCTCATTTTCTTTTTTGGATTATAATTATACCACAAAATATTTATGCAAGAGTTCTATTCAACCATAGGGGTTGGTCGTCCCAAAGGCAGATTTTGTCCTCTTGGGTAACTTTTCAACGTAGGAATCAGCATTCCAGCCATGATTTTGCGGCAACTACCCCAGTTAGTCGTCATTCGTCGGCTTGTTTGCTTCGCCGTCTATAATTTCCATCCATAACTCATCGAATGTTTTGCCGCGCTTCTTTGCTAGCAGTTCAACTCTTTCTTTGATTGAAATTATCTAGTTGCGATTCGCTCAAATCATTCTCTAGACTTAGTTCCAAGACAGCACACTCAATATTTAAACTGGCATAAATTCAAGCGAGTATTTTCTGACCTCAGCAGTGAAAATCGGTATAGTACATTAACTTACGCAAGTGTGAGTGGCGATCGCTCAGAAGGAAAAACTTGTTGGTTTACTGCTTAAGTGTTTATATTTGCAAATCAACGCCAAATTATTGCTTGAGCAAGGATAGGATTGGCGAAGGAGATTATCCTAACAGTGCCTGTTAAGTTAATTTTCTAATTCTCGGTAATCGGCGGTAATAATTTACTATGCGGATCTTACTGGTTGAGGATGACGAGCTAATTGCTGAAGCTTTGGTAAAAGCTCTCACTGACCAGCACTATGCTATAGATGTTGCTACGGATGGTCAAGCAGGTTGGGAGCTAGCAGAGGTATTTGCTTACGACTTAATTCTCCTGGACGTGATGCTTCCTAAGCTAGACGGTATTAGCCTTTGTCGGCGGTGGCGATCACTTGGGGTGCGATCACCAATTATTCTGTTGACTTCCCAAGACAGCAGTACCAAAAAAGTCATGGGGTTGGATGCTGGAGCGGATGACTATGTGGTCAAGCCGTTCGAGATGCAAGAGCTGTTAGCGCGAATCCGGGCTTTACTGCGACGGGGAAATTTGACTTCTTCTCCCTTACTGGAGTGGGGAAAGCTGCGTCTTGACCCCAGTAATTTTGAAGTTACATATGACGAGCAACTGTTACATTTGACACCAAAAGAGTATAGTCTACTAGAACTTTTCCTCCGCAATCGCCAACGCATATTTAGCCGTAGTGCAATATTAGATAGCATTTGGTCGTTTGAAGAACTGCCAGGAGAGGACACAGTTAGATCCCATATGAAGGGGTTGCGGCAAAAACTAAAGGCAGCAGGAGTCCCCGAAGATCCAATCGAGACAATATATGGCATTGGTTATCGCCTCAAACCATTAGAACAACAAAAGGCACGCAAGGGGCAAGTAGTGCCCAATCGCCTCTCGCCTGCTCAAAAGCAGCAAACTTTGCTAGAGATTTCTAGAGTCTGGGAGCGAACCAAAGAAAAGTTGAGTCATCGCATAGCCACAATCGAACAAGCAACGATGGCGCTACGACAAAATCAGCTCAGTGATGAATTGCAATTTGCAGCAGAACGGGAAGCTCATAAGCTAGCAGGTTCGCTAGGGATGTATGGCTTTGTCCAAGGTTCACGGCTAGCTCAAGAAATAGAACAATTTTTTCAATCAAAAGAGCTGATAGATCGAAACCAAACGCTGCATTTATCTGAATTAATTGTGGCATTACGTCAGGAGTTGCAACAAACAACCGCAGCAAAGACACCTGAAGTGTCGTCACTAGACAAACGACCTTGGCTATTGATTGTCGAACACGATAAGTCCTTGGCTAAGGCGTTGATTGTCGAGGCTGCTAGTTGGGGAATGCGGGCAAAAATAGCTACAACTCCGACTCTAGCCAGAGAGCGAATATCTAGAGATCGCCCCGATATAGTACTGCTGGATCTTTCTGGTAATACCCCACAGGACAATCTAACGCTGCTCTCGCAATTGAATGCCTGCACACCTCCAGTCCCAGTGCTAGTGCTTGCAGATCGCGAGCGTGCAATCGACCGAGTCAAAGTAGCGCGTTTAGGCGGACGCGGATTTTTACCTAAGCCCGTGACTCCAACTCAGGTGCTAGAAGCAGTTACGGCTTTGTTGCAGCGCGATCGCACTAGTGCAACTATCATGGTGGTGGACGATGATTCCCAAGTGCTGACGGCACTCCACAGCTTACTAGAACCTTGGGGGTTCAAGCTCTCTACTCTCGATTGCCCTTTGCAGTTTTGGGACAACCTGGAAGTTGTAGCACCAGATTTGTTGATTTTGGATGTAGAAATGCCCCAGATCAGTGGCATCGACTTGTGCCAGTCCGTCCGTGCTGACATGCGTTGGAGTGGTTTGCCAATCCTGTTTCTTAGCGCCCATACAGATGCAGATACAATGCAGCAGGTGTTTGCCGCAGGTGGTGATGATTACGTAAGTAAGCCGATTGTGGGACCGGAACTGGTCACCCGCATTCTCAATCGCTTAGAGCGATCGCGCTTGCTGCGAAATTTGGTGGAAACTGATGCCTTAACTGGAGTTGCCAATTACCGCAAGTCAACCCAACAACTGACTCAGTTTCTTGAGCTATGCGATCGCCACCAGCAGCCACTTTGCTTTGCTGTCTTAAACTTAGATCGCTTCAAACAGATCAACGAGTGCTACAGTCATACCAGTGGCGATGTAGTGCTGTCCCGACTGGGAGAACTGCTGCGACGACACTTTCAAAGTGATGACGTTGTAGGTCGCTGGGGAGGAGCAGAGTTTATTGTGGGGATGTATGGCATGACTCGCTCTCAAGGAATCAAGCGGCTAGCTGAAGTTCTAGAGGCTCTACACCAGCAGAAGTTTACAGCTTTTGACGGCACTGAGTTTCAAGTAACCTTGAGTGTTAGTGCGATCCAATATCCCCAAGACGGTACTAACCTGCCAGCACTCTACAAAGCTGCGGCGGCAGCGTTACGTCAGGCTCAAGCAGTGGGAGGCGATCGGGCAAATGCCTCAACTCTTGACTGAATAGTAGCAAAAGTGCTGATGGGACGAATCGCCAGGCTGAAGGAAGGGAGGTATAAATTTATGCGAAGTAGCGAACAAATTAAGGCAGAAATCGAGGAGAAATTCGGTTTTTTTCCACCCTTCTTTAGCCCAGCAGAACAGAACCCACAGGTATTGGAAAATCTCTGGCAACAGACACTTAGTGCCTATGTCAACAATCCGCTGTCGCCGCTATTTAAGGAAAAGCTAGCTGCATACCTCTCGCGCTACTGTGCCATTCCCTACTGCATGATTTGTCATAGCTGTTCCCTACGTCCTTTGGGGATGAGGGCAAGGGAAGTGTTGCAGATGCTGGAAGCACCTCCCCCAGGACCAACGGATATGAATGCTCATTTGCAGGTACTCGCTGCCCATTCTGAGCAGTTGGCAGTTTTATCAAATTGGAATTCAACTATTGAAGAAAGTTTGCTCATCTGTGCAGTTTTTATCTCCTTGGAAGGAGAGACAGCTGATTACTATCGCAGCCAGTTACGCCACTTGCTGGGTACAGTCAATTACCAGCACTTAGTATCCTTCATTGCTTACGTGAAGACATGTCATGTTTGGATGGAAGCTCACCCCGAAGTGGCGTATACAGCAGACAAGCGAGCTATTGAGCATTTTAGTTTTTTGCTTGGGGACGAGCCAGAATTGGCTGACTTTTTTCACCATTACTGGGAGAGACTCAAGCGCGAACGCCAGAGTTGGGCAGAACAGCGAGCAGCGATCGCCGAGCGCCAACAACATGAGGCAGCGCTGCGCCAAAGCGAGGAGCGCCTAAGTTTAGCCTTGGAAGCTGCTCACATGGGTAGATGGGACTGGGATATTCTCACCAACAAAGTGTTTCACTCTGTCGCCACGGAAGCACACTTTGGTCTTACCCCAGGCTCTTTTGGCGGCAGCTATGAAAGCTTCCTCGCCAGCGTTCATCCCGATGATCGCCAATGCCTTCATCAAGCAGTAATGCAAGCTGTGCAAGCAGGAGCGGACTACGAAATTGAATTCCGCGTTATCTGGCCCGACAACTCTATTCACTGGGTGGCGAGCAAGGGCCAAGTCTATTACGACAAAACTGGCAAAGCGGTGCGGATGACTGGGGTAACGATGGATATTACCGAGCGCAAGCAACTGTTTGCTCACGAACAGGCATTACGTGCCGAAGCAGAGGCAGCTCGCAACCAAGTCGCCAATATTCTGGAAAGTATCACAGATGCCTTTTTTGCTGTTGATAGCCAGTGGTGTTTTACCTACCTGAATCAGCAAGCAGAACAACACCTACAGCGATCGCGTGCTGAATTACTAGGTAAAAATTTGTGGGATGAGTTGCCAGAAGCAGTAGGTTCTAAATTTTACGAGGAATATCACAAAGCGGTATCGCAGCACATTAGTGTCGAATTTGAAGAATTTTATCAACCACTTAACACCTGGTTTGCAGTACATGCTTATCCTAATCAAAAGGGGCTATCGGTTTTTTTCCAAGACATTAATGAACGCAAACGGGTGGAGGAAGCCCTACGACAGAGCGAGGAGAAGTTCCGTAATCTCGTCGAACAAACCAGCGATTGGGTGTGGGAAATCGATACCAACGGTATCTTCACCTACGTCAGCCCAAAAGCGTCAGAAATTATCGGCTATGAAATCGCAGAGATTCTCGGTAAGAGTACTTTTGACTTGATGTCTGTGAATGAAGTCCAACGATTTACCCAAGTGGTAAGTTACTTTATCTCTACACAGCAGCCTTTCACCCGCCTGGAAAAAACGCTGACGCACAAAGATGGTCATTTAGTTGTGCTGGAAACCAGTGGCTCTCCTATATTCGATTGCCAAGGTGTTTTTCAAGGTTATCGCGGTATTGCTCGTGACATCACCGAGCGCCGAGAAATCGAACGGTTGAAGGATGAATTCGTCTCCGTAGTTAGCCACGAATTACGCACGCCCCTAACTTCGATTCGCGGTGCTTTAGGTCTACTAGCCAATGGCGTACTCAGCACCCAGCCTGCAAAGGGTCAACGGATGTTGGACATTGCACTGAATAATACAGACCGATTGGTGCGCCTGATCAACGACATTCTTGATATCGAACGCATTGAGTCAGGCAAAGTGACTATGACAAGGCTTGCCTGCGATGCAGCCAACTTGATGATCAACTCAGCAGACACCATGCGGGATATGGCTGAAAAGGCAGGAGTTACTTTATCAGTTTCTCCCGTAACAACGCGATTATGGGCTGATCCAGACCGGATAATTCAGGTTTTAACGAATTTGCTCAGTAATGCAATTAAATTCTCCCCTGAAGGTTCTACAGTTTGGCTGACTGCTGAACTTGTCAGGAGCAAGCAAGTGGAGCAAAACTCTTCAGTTGAGCTCTTGTTCCAGGTAAAAGATTCGGGTAGGGGTATCCCAGCTGATAAACTGGAAACAATTTTTGGACGCTTCCAGCAGGTCGATGCTTCTGATTCGCGTAACAAAGGTGGAACTGGGTTAGGATTAGCTATTTGCCGCAGCATCATACAGCATCACGGGGGGCGAATTTGGGCTGAAAGCACGCTTGGGGAGGGTAGTACTTTCTACTTTACGCTGCCAGTACTGCGATCAGAATCAGCAGTGGCGATCGCCGATCCTAGCAATCCTTTAGTGCTGGTGTGCGATGACGATCCCTCAATTCGAGATGTGATGCAAGCTATGCTAGAAAAGCAGGGCTACCGAGCATTAACAGTGGCTTCGGGTCAGGCAGCGATAGAACAGGCAGTGGCGCAGCCGCCTGATGCAATTCTCCTGAACCTGATGATGCCTGGTATGCATGGCTGGGAAACTTTAGCAATTCTCAAACAGCAGCCGAGCACTCAAAAAATTCCGATAATTATCTTGAGCGGTTTATTGCCGGATGCAACAGAAGTGCCGCATCCAGGAATAAGTGATTGGCTTGTTAAGCCTCCAGAGCAGCAGCAACTATTTCAAGCTCTAAAGCGGGCTTTAAGTGGCTCGGATCGACATATTAGAGTTTTAGTTGTAGAGGACGATCTGGATTTAGCACAAGTACTGATCGCCATGTTTGAGCGTTATGGCATCGAAACCTATTACGCTCAGACAGGACGGGAAGCTATCCAGATAAGCCAGCGTGTTATTCCCGATCTGCTGGTGCTTGACCTAGTACTGCCAGAATGTAATGGTTTTACTGTAGTGGACTGGCTGCGACAACACAATCGTCTGTGTCAAGTGGCATTGGTTGTGTACACTGCCAAAGACCTAGACGACTCCGACCGAGAACGTTTGAAGCTAGGACAGACCTTGTTTCTGACTAAAAGTCGAGTCACAACGGAGGAATTTGAACGCCGAGTGATTAAATTGCTCAACCGGATTATTTGCGGCAGCAAGGAAGACACTAACCATGACAGCCAGACGGATTTTAATCGTTGATGATGAAGAAGATATCAGGGAAGTTGCCCAACTCACTCTCGAAGCCGTAGGTGGTTGGGAAGTATTAACTGCTGCCTCAGGAAATGAGGCGTTAGCGAAAGCTGTATCCCAACAGCTAGATGCCATTCTCCTAGACATTATGATGCCCGATCTAGACGGGATCGCTACTTTTCAACAGCTACAGGCTAATCCCGTCACCCAGCATATTCCAGTGATTTTGCTAACAGCAAAAGTGCAGGCTGCCGATCGGCACCGATTTGCTGAATTAGGTTTAACATCAATGATTGTCAAACCCTTCGATCCAATGATTTTACCTGACCTGGTAGCAGATGCCTTGGGCTGGAGCGACTAAACTTCGCTCTCCACAATTTCTTCATTTTTTAGCTTTAATCTTAAAACTAAGCTAGCTCACCAAGGAATTGGAGAACTCTTACAACAGTTTTCCCCAGTGTAGCAGGATACAGTAACTGTGTTACCCAGACGCATTCTGATCATCGAAGATGAAGATGACATCCGGGAAGTCGCCCAACTCACTCTCGAAGCCGTAGGTGGATGGCAGGTATCAACTGCTGCCTCGGCAAGTGAGGGGTTAGCTAAGGCTGAAATTGAACAGCCAGAGGCGATTCTCCTAGATATCATGATGCCCAATATGGACGGACTCGCTACTTTTCGGCAATTGCGGGCTAATCCTGCCACCTGGCATATTCCAGTGATTTTGCTAACAGCAAAGCCTACTAACCTGGATCAATTCGCCCAAATAGGTGTAGCAGCAATGATCGCCAAACCTTTCAATCCAATGAGCCTGGCTCATCAGATAGCAACAGCTCTGGGGTGGAGCTAAACCAAGATTGCCCGCAACTCCCGCTCTAACTCCTGAAACAAAGTTTGCGATCTCTGCCATATGCATTTTTTGAGAAAGTCCCCTCATTCTTCACAATTTCTCCATTTTTAAGTTTTAACTTAAATATAGAGCCTATTGAGAGATGACTTGAACTGGAGTTGATTAGCTCAGTAGTAGTTTTTGAACCCAGCAAAAATTAGAGAATTTTCTCCAGAATAAAGTTTACCGATTTCATAGCAATCATTGTGATTATTTCTGCCTGGAGCAAGTATTAAGACAAAGCTTAAGAGAAAATTTTTCATAGCTAAAGGAATGCAAAATTGTGCAAAATATTAATGATGTAAAATTCTTCAATCTCCTTCTTGAGCTAATGGTTCACATCCTAAAGCTCCAGAACAAAGCAATCCTGAAATCTGTAGAGCAATTACTTGCTGATCTGATTGGTTTTCAATATACCAGCGATATCTTGATGGCAGCAGTATTCCAATTATCCGAAACCGATGCCGATACTTGTCGTTGGACTTTACGCAATCTTCACGACATACAACATTTAGATGTCATAGAAAAACTCACCAATTTTGCAGTCAAAAAATTAATTGCTCGAGGTTTGATGTTTGGTCGAGATTTTAGCATGACTTCCAATAGCAGAATCATCCTCAATAGAAATGCTATGGATGCCTTGATGGCAGGTACTTCAACAGCAGACTCTCTTTTACTTGAAGAAATTTCCCAAGTTGTTGAATCAACTTTTTTTAAACAAAAGCAAAACTTAACTTTAACTACCCCTCAAATCGAAAATTAAGGATGTTTGATAAGTGAAAAACTTAATCTTTTCCCATCATCAATTTGATTTACTGCACCCAGTACGTCAATGGCTTGAAGCTATACAAATTAATAATCCTAAGCTGGCGCATTTTCTGTGCAAAATCATTCCCGCTAATTGTCCTTTTGAGCGTAAAATCAAATTTTTCAATCGCACTATCCTTCTCATTCCACCGATGTGCAAGCTCAATCCTTTCTACGAGCAAATAGTTAGCCTTCGCTTTAAGTGCCTTGTATATCTGACTGATGAGTGTAATGAAGACATAACAATTTATTGCTAATAAGTCGATTTCGCTTGCCGCTCAATTACTTACAGCTAGCTTGTTTCTCAATTTGCTATTGCTAGAGCGTACATTGTTTTAACACTAGAAGAATTAGCAAGCTTTTACTCTTATGGCAGATAGAAATAATAGTCATAGGCAGCAGAGTTCCATTGCTCTACTGAAGGATCGTGAAGTTGGAACTTTAGCCAAGTGGTTGGAGAACTATCCAGGTATTCAAGTACTGTCACGCGATCGCTCCAAGGCATACAAGAATGCTATGACTCAAGGAGCACCACAAGCAATCCAAGTTGCTGAGTTTCTGAAAAACTTGCTTCTCAGCTTTTGCAAGACTTCGGAATTCAATTTTTTGCTAAACCCGGCGCAACATGAAAAACAAGCTCATGCTTCTCCATGACAAGCTTTTATCCCGTAAACGCTCATGCCACTCTAATTCAATGGGATTCATTTCGCGGCTTTATCCTGAAAATTGGTCAGACCTTGCTCTAGCAGTTAAAAAAGAGGCTAAGTGGTGCTGTCAAAAATGCGGGTTAAAGTGCATTGTTCCAGGTGAAGATACTTCTAAACTGACCCGCTCCGAAAGGATGAAACGCACACTACAAACCCATCATTGGGACAGAAATCCATCTAATAATTCTGCGGAAAACCTGATTGCGCTTTGCAGTGCGTGTCACCTTCTTTACCATCAAGGTGGTAAGTCTAACGTTTCGCGAGGGCAATTGTCTTTGTGGTGAATAAATACTTAAACTCAAAAACCCAGTCGTTGTAACTGGGCTTGAGTTGTAGGGCTAATTCATAGAAGCGCTAAAAGGGAAAGTAGCAAGCTTTGTCGCTCAAGTTTTTTGATTTTTCTTTTACCCTTTTTTATTTACTTTGTGAATACGTAAGTCCTGTGAATATTCGTCCAAGGTAAAAGAATCTACCTGAATTGCATCATTACGGGCAAAACCTGTCTCACGAATTAAATCAAACTCCTTCTGGTTAATCACACCAGTTTCCAAAGCTACGGAAATTAACTGTTCGGGTTTTTGCTGTGAAAGTTTACCATCACGACTTGCATTTTTAATATTTTGAAGAATTGGTTCCACTTGAGATGACAAAATAAAAGCATGTTCCAAACGTCCCAAGGCTTCATCAGTTGTAGTTGGAATATAAATACCTGCGGTCAGTCTATCTCTTTGTTGTCCTGGCTTTTGCAGTTTGTGGGCAATTTCGCTACCAAGTTGATCACTAGGTAAAACACCAATCGGAATTATTCGCCACCACCAACTGAGAATGTGACCAAAGCTACCAATTAAAGCGGAGAGGAGAAGACGCGGAGAAGAGAAGACGCGGGGGCGCAAAGACGCAGTGAAGGAAGAATTTGCAGATAAGTTACTAAGAATACCTTCAATTCCTTGTTGAATTTGAGCAAAGGCATATTGCATTGCCCAATCAACAAAAGGTAAGTCTTCAGCTTTCTGCCCTTCTGCCTCAAACCGTCGCAGAGTAGCAGTAGCTAGATACATCCAAGAGAGAATATCAGCAAACCGTCCTGTCAGTTTTTCCCTGCGTTTGAGTGAACCACCAAAGCTAAATAAAGCAACATCACTCAGAAAAGCGAAAGTCGCTGATGCCCATTCTAGTTTACGGTAATATCTAGCTGTTGCGCCTTTTACTGGTGAATGCGCTAAATAACCACGAGAAATACTTAAGATTGCAGCCCGGAAACCATTACGTACCATCAACCCAATATGATTCCAAAAAGCTTGATCGAAATTAGCTATTGCAGAAGCGGTTGAGGAAGACGCGGTGAGGGGGAGACGCGGTGAGGGGGAGACGCGGTGAGGGGGAGACGTGGTGAGTGTTTCATTTATATTCTCTGCGTCCCCGTGTCCTAATTTCTCCGTATTCTCATTCCCCGCATCCCCGCGTTCCCGCATCCCCGCGTCCATCTCACTCAGGGCGATAATTTCTGAATATACGTAAGGATGACAGCGAATAACTCCTTGACCGAAAATCATCATTGTTCGGGTGAGAATATTTGCTCCTTCAACGGTAATCGAAATTGGCGTAGCTGTATAAATATTTGCCAATAAATTTCTTGGACCACGACAAATTCCTGCACCACCCATGATGTCCATGCCATCATTGATAATTTTTCTTGAGAGTTCTGTGAGGTTGTATTTGGCGATCGCCGAAATAACTGCTGGTTGTTCACCTTTATCCACCGCACCACAGGTATAAACGCGAGCAGCTTCCATTAAATAAGTAAAACCGCCAATCCGGGCTAGAGGTTCTTCAATACCTTCAAAACGACCGATAGATAAACCAAACTGCTGCCGGACAATACTATGAGCGCCTGTAACTCTTGCTACCAGTTTAGCGACTCCGGTACAGGTAGCCGGGAAGCTGATACCCCGACCTGCTGCTAGGCACTGCATCAGCATTTTCCAACCTTGACCCGCCTGTTCCACACCACCAATAATCTGGTCAACAGAGATAATCACATCATGCCCTTCCGTAGGTGAATTGTAGAAAGGAACACCCATCGGATCATGTCGTCTCCCCATAATCACACCAGGAATGTTAGTTGGAATGAGAGCGCAAGTTATACCAACATCATCGCCTTTACCTAAGTAATTATTTGGGTCGCGTAGTCTAAAAGCTAGTCCGAGTAAAGTAGCGATCGCTGCTAATGTAATATAACGTTTCTGCCAATTCAAGCGCAGATATAGTTTTCCATTTTCGCCCTTAAATACTACTCCTTCCGACTTAATACTGGCTGCATCAGAACCAGCAGTTGGTTCAGTGAGTGCAAAACAAGGAATTTCCTCTCCTTTTGCTAGGCGTGGTAAATAATAATTTTTCTGTTCTGGTGTCCCATAACGTAGCAAAAGCTTGGCAGGGCCAAGAGAATTAGTCACCCCAACAGTAGCAACATGGGTAAAAGAACGAGATGCTAACTTTGTCATCACTGTACTGTAGTCAAAGTTAGAAAAGCCCAAACCGCCGTATTCTTGGGGAATCATCATCCCAAAGAAGCGTTCTTTTTTGAGATATTCCCAAGCTTCGAGAGGTAAATCCTTACGACGGTAAATTTCCCAATCACTCACCATCTGACAAACCTGTTCAACTTGTTCATCTAGAAACTTTTGCAGTTCGCTGCTTACTTGTGGATAAGGTTCACTGTTAGTTCTTTGAAAATCAGGTTTACCAGAGAAGAATTCACCGTCTACCCAAACTGTTCCCGCTTCAATAGCAGCGCGTTCTGTGTCAGAAATTTTTGGTAAAAGCTTAAGCTTTTTTATACCTTGCATTAGCGAAGCTGTGACGATGTTACGTCGCAACATGGGGATATTTAATACCACAGCGATCGCGCCAAAAATTACCCCTATCCAGATTGGTGCATGAAAAAATACCAATAATCCCGCGAAATAAACTGACCATACCCACAACGGCACACCGATGTAACCTAGTAACAAGAGTAGAAGAGACGCAGTGACGCGCAGATATAGAGACGCGGGGAAGATTTGTAAATCTTGGAAGGAGAACGGACTAATCATAGTTTTATCTCAACTTTTTTTAGAACTGAAGCGGGGATTGAAGAGGACGTGAGGATTAGAGAAGACACGGGGACGCGGAGATGGTAGGACACAGGGGAGAAGGAGAACAAGAGGGAGAAGGGGAACAAGGAGAATGTATTTGATAAATTCTCCGCGTCACCACGTCTTTGCGTCCCCGCGTCCCCCGGTCACCACGTCATCGTGTCACTACGTCCCCGCGTTTCATACTCTCCGTGTCTCCCCTTCTTTGCGTCTCCTCCTCTCCCCCTCTTCGGATATGGGCTAAACCATTAAATTCTCAAACACCGCCGCAGCACCCATTCCACCGCCAACGCACATTGTTACTAAACCGTAGCGAACGTCACGTCGTTTCATTTCGTGTAAAATAGTTGCTGTCAGCTTCGCACCTGTACAACCCAAAGGATGACCGAGTGCGATCGCACCTCCGTTGACATTTACAATTTCCTCATTCAAGCCGAGTTTGTGAATTACAGCTAGGCTTTGAGCAGCAAAAGCTTCATTGAGTTCAATTAAACCAATATCTTCTAAATTTAAACCCACCTGTTTTAAAACTTTGGGTACAGCTTCCACAGGCCCAATACCCATAATTTCTGCTGGAACACCTGCTACCGCAAACCCTAACATTTTTCCCAAAGGTTTGACATTGAGTTCGCGCATCATCTGTCCGCTCATGAGTATTGTCGCCGCTGCACCATCGGACATTTGTGATGAGTTACCCGCCGTCACCGAACCACCAACACAAAATACAGGTTGCAATTTAGCTAGAGCTTCCATACTGGTGTCAGGACGAGGCCCTTCATCCACTTGGAAGATTGTCTCTACAGTTTCCGGTTTGCCATCTATATATAATGTTTCCCGTAGGGTAATCGGAACAATTTCCTCAGTAAAACGACCTTGACGAATTGCGACTAGGGCTTTTTGGTGCGATCGCAAAGCAAAAGCATCCTGTTCGTGTCGGCTAATGTAGAACTGCTGTGCTAAATTTTCTGCCGTAATTCCCATCGTCGAGTAATACTTGGGCATTTCTGTCATCATCTCTGGGTTAGGAGCCAAATAATGTCCTCCCATCGGTATCAAACTCATGGACTCAGCTCCACCAGCAATGATGATTTCAGCAGTTCCAGTGGCGATCGCTTGATGTCCCATAGCGATGCTTTGCAGACTGGAAGCACAGAAGCGGTTAACAGTCACACCTGCAACCAAATCAGGTAATCCCGCCCGTTGAGCAATTACCCGTCCCAAATTAAACCCCTGTTCTGCTTCCGGAAATGCACAACCAAAGATTACATCATCAATAAATCCTGGCTCCAAATTCTTGACTTTGGCGATCGCTCCTTTGACTGCAACTGCTCCCATATCATCTGGGCGCATATTACGTAGAGTACCGCGAGGAGCTTTTCCCACAGCAGTTCTGACACTGCTGACAATATAAACTTCTTTCATAGTTTTTTACCAAATTGAATTTTTCTTGGTGTCTTAGTACAACATTTCATTAATTCGTAGCGAATTCTCCGCGTTCCTTTGCGTTTACCTCCGCGTCCCTACCCTACGGGAAGGCAAAACGCCTAATGCGTTTAAATCTCAATCCTCAATTCGCCACGATTTTACGCAAAGCTGTACTTAGTGTCTTGGTGGTGAAAAAGATAATTTTTGAAACACCAAGACACAAAGGCTAATTCCGCAAAGGCTTTTTGGTCTTCAATATGTGTGCAATGCGTTCGTGGGTTTTTGGTTGCTGCAACAGAGGTATAAATGTTTCCCGCTCAAGTTGCAACAGGTAGTTTTCATCCACTAAAGCTGGTACTGTCAGTTCACCACCAGTCATGACATAAGCCAAACGTTGAGCTAGGTAGTGATCGTATTCTGAGATAAAACCTCCCTGGAGCATTGTATAAGCTGCATGTTCTAGCATTGCTCGCGCTGGAAGACCCAAAACCATAATGGCGTTGCGTTCTGGAGGTGGGATATAACCTTTGTGTTCTAGACATAGTATTTCTTGTTTGGCTACATCTAACCGACTATCTGCGTCCATGACGATTGTGGTTGTTGGTGAAAGGAAACCTAATTCTTGGGCTTCGTAAGCGCTATTAGCAACCTTCGCCATTCCAATAGTTTCAAAAATCTGACGTAGGAAAGGCTGGATATGTTGGGGTGATTCTGTTGCTGCTTTATCAGCAGCCCATGTTACCATCCGCATGATACCACCAGCTCCAGGAATCAAACCTACACTCAGTTCCACGAGTCCGATGTAGGTTTCCGCAGCCGCTACAACGTGGGGAGAAGCTAAAACCAACTCACAACCACCTCCGAGTACACGTCCAGTAATGGCGGTTACAATTGGTTTTGGGAAATAGTGAATGCGTTGTAGTAGGGATTGAAACTGAACTATTAAATTAGCGATCGCTTGGAAATTACCAGACTGCGCCAGCATCGCCATTTCTGCGAGATTTGCGCCGCCAGAAAAATTCGCACTGTCATTACCAATTACCAATCCTCGATAATCGCTGTTTTCGATAATATCCAGCGCTTTTGCTAAACCCTCAACTACCTTCAAACTCAGGGTATTACCTTTCGAGCGAAACTCGTATAAACCAACTTTATCCCCCAAATCCAACAAAGCAGCTTCAGAGTTTTCCCACAAGGTAGGTTTGGGGAAAGAGGACACGGGAAAAGACGACACCGGGGACGCGGGAAAAGACGACACAGGGGAATTTTCCCTCACCGCATCTTCTCCCGTCTTTGCGTCACCGCGTCTCACATTCTCCGCGTCTTCTTCTAGCTTCAAAGCATCCCAAATTTCAAACGGCCCTAATTCCCAGCCAAATCCCCAACGCATAGCTTTGTCAATCTCGGCTGGATTGTCTGCGATTTCGGGAATCCGATGGGCGCTGTATGCCAAAATTTGCAAAATGTGTTCACGGAAGAAAGCACCCGCGCGGCCGGAATCTTGATACAAAGCACGTAGACGTTCTTTTAAGTCGGGAATCTTGGCGATCGCTTCAATATTCCCTAGATTCAAAGGCTTGGCTGGCTCATAATTAAAGGTGACTGGATTAATTGAAAGAATTTCTTTACCTTGCTTCTTGTAAAATCCTTGACCAGTTTTTGCACCTAATGTCCCAGTTTCCACTAATTTCCGCAACAGTGGAGGTACTCGGAAAACTTCGCGGCTTTCATCGTCGGGAATCGCTGGATACAGGTTTTGTGCGACATACATCAAGGTATCCAACCCCACTAAATCAGCTGTGCGAAATGTTGCTGATTTTGGTCTGCCGACTATTGTACCAGTCAAAGTATCTATTTCTTCTATACTATATCCTTGCTCAGTAAAAGCACGTATAGCCAGCATGGTTGCATAGACACCTATGCGATTAGCAATAAAGTTAGGTGTATCTTTGGCGACAACAACACCTTTACCCAAGTGTAAGCTTGCAAACCACATCATTCTCTGCAATATTTGGGGATCAGTGTCTGTGGTAGGAATTAATTCCAATAACTTCAGATAGCGCGGTGGGTTAAAAAAGTGAGTGCCTAAAAAACGCTTACGAAAAGACTCAGAACGTCCTTTGGCAATCTCACCGATGGTTAAGCCACTAGTGTTAGTAGATACTACAGTATCCTCGCGAATTACATCTTCTACCCTTGCCATCAATTCTTGTTTGACTGCCAAATTTTCTACGACAGCTTCAATTACCCAATCAACATCGGCAAGATGGTGGAAATGTTCGTCAAAATTACCCAGAATTATGCGGCGAGAGGTTTTTTCTGTAAAGAAAATTGGTGGAGATAATTTTGAGGCTTTCTTAAATAACGTTTCGACCAGTTCGTTTTTGTGGCTACCATTGGCGGGAAGATCAAGCAAATGCACGATTAAACCTGCGTTGGCAAGGTGTGCAGCAATTTGACTTCCCATTACCCCTGCACCGAGAACTGCGACTTTGCGGAACGGTTTAAACATATTTCACCCTTCCTTTTAGATTTTAGATTTTGGATTTTGGATTTTGGATTTTGAATTTAGGAATTTAAAGATTTAGCAAATGCAGGACAGGAAACTGTAGGAATTACAGGACATGAAAAAATATCTATCTCTCTATCTCCACGTCCCTGCGTCTCCCCATCCCCGTGCCTCCCCCTCCTTTCCTTGTCTTTATATATGGCCTCAATTTCTTGAGCAAACACCTGCGCCACCTTAGTACGATTTACCTGTTGATTTGGTGTCAGCATTCCATTCTCAACTGTGAGGCTGGCATTAATTAGCTGAAATCGTTTTACAGTTGACCAGTAAGGTAAATGACAATTAGCTTCATCCACCAATGCTTGATACAAAGCAATAATGCAAGGATGTTTGAGTAATACTTCTGGCGACCATTGAGGAAGAGAAGCGGGGACATTCGGACGCGGGGACAGGGGGAACTCGGAGTCCCCTTTGGGGATTAGGGGCGAAGAGGACACAAGGAAATTTCCCGTCACCGCGTCTCCCCTTCTCCGCGTCACCGTGTCTTCTTGAGAAATTCCAATAGATAGAGCATAACTTTGCAGAGCATCTAAATTGGGGAAGATCAGCATGGCGCAGAATTTCCTTTCTGAACCCACAGCTACAGCGTTTGCTACCAAAGAAGATGCTTTCAGCTTACTTTCTATTGGTAGTGGTGTGACATACTTACCTGTCGAGAGTTTAAAACGGCTTTTCTTCAAACCAGTAATCTTGAGAAAACCTTCTGATGTAAACTCTCCTAAGTCGCCTGTATGTAACCACCCATCACTATCAATCAGTTGTTGGGTAGCATCAGGGTTTTTGTAGTAACCTTGGGTGATGTAAGGACTTCTGGTGAGAATTTCTCTATCCTGTGCGATCGCAATTTCCACTCCAGCGATCGCAACTCCCACTGTTCCCGCACGGTTGAATTTTCCCCGATTGCACGCAAGTGCTGAACTGGTTTCAGTTAAACCGTAGCCTTGCAAAATTCTCATTCCACCTGCGGCGAATAGATTTGCTATCTCTGCTTTTAAAGCTGCACCCCCACAAATTAAATATCTCAAACGTCCACCAAATACAGCTCGCCATTGGGAAAATACCAACCTATTAGCCAGTTGCAGCATTAATGTATGTCTAAGTTGTTGTTTTTGTCCCAATTCATACTTTTGAGCAAAGTTGAAAGCCCAATTGAGGATAGAGTAGGAGAGAGGAGAAAGTAATTTTAACTTTTTAGTCTTAACTCCTTCAGAGTTTGCTAATCGCTGCTCATGGAAACTATGCCAATTAAGTTTTAATTTTTGAGTTGTCTTACTCCCTTGCTCCAAAATTTTGCTATAAATCTTTTCCAAAAATAAAGGAACAGTAGCAAATATTGTCGGTCGTATTTCTCTAAGATGCTTTGTTACTTGGTTGGGATTGCTGAAGTAAACGCTATGCCCATAGTTAATATGACCATATAGTAAGACACGAGCAAAAACATGTGTCAGTGGTAGAAATGAAAGAACTATCTCCTGCGCTCCAACTTTTAAATTGGGAATACCAGTGAACATTGCCAAGGCGTTAGCAGAAAGATTTTCATGAGTGAGCATGACACCTTGAGGTTCACCAGTAATTCCAGGAATATAGATAAGAGTTGCTAAATCATTCGCTCCTAATAAAGAACACAGTTGTTGATTATTTTCAGAATTTAAAGTTTGTCCAATCCGACGAATTTCTTCTAAAGAAAACAATTTGATACATTGCGGAAGTTCTGAAAATAAATTATCTAATAGTTCTTGAGAGTGAAATTCGGGAATAAACAAACAGAGATTACTAGGGATTTCTTCTATCTCATTTTTGAGTGTATTTATCTGTTCATTACTACTTTGTTGACAGGTTAATTGTTGTCGCTTGACGCACCAATCACTAGGTACATCAGCGACTATCACCATTTTTAAGTCCGGTGCTTTATGTAGATAAGGAACAACCTGGTAGAGTAATTCGAGATTGGCAATAAATAGTGCCTTTACTTCTGCATGTCGCAAAATGAAAAGAATGTGTTCGATTGTCTGGGTTAAATCTATCGGCACATTCACCAAACCTGCTAGCAAACTACCCATGTCAGCGATACAGAAATTTATATCACTGTGCATTAGTAAGGCAACTTGTTCACCTTTATTTAGCTGCAAGCTCAACAAACCAAGTGCTACTTCTTGGGTAGCAGTGTGGAATTCCTGATTGGATAAACTTTGCCAATCTCCCTCTATCCACTGATTCAAAGCATGAGAGTTAGGGTAACGAAGACATGCTTCATCTAACAGTGAAGGTATACTCTGCCCTAAAATTACTTTGCCAGAGTTAGGAGGCGCTCTATATGTCTTATGAGATAGTAACATTTTTTAAAAAAGAGCTTGAAGCTCTTCCCCTTACTAATAGTTTTTGCTGTAAATCAACAAAATACTGGTGTCTACAAAGCTCAGGATGTGTATCCGTTAAAATGAACGGAAATACATATTCATAAAACTGAAGCTAAAGTTTACTTTAACCGTTAGCCCAAAATTTATTTATTGCAGACTCCAAATTAGGTATTAATTATTTTGCCTCATGAATTCCAGTTCTAACCTCTCTCTTTAAGGGGAAAAATAAGTAGAACAGCGTAAATAATTAAAGGTTTGTAGTAAGGACTAAAGTCCTCAAATAAGGACTTTAGTCCTTACTACGAACTAGATTCAAATGATTTTACATTACTTCACATAGTTTGTTTTTTTCAAATCGTTCTACTTAGCTTTCTGAGCAATTGGAATTATCTCACTATGAGACTCAGTCTTAGTTTAATGCCAATCCCTGACAATAAACTCCCAATGGCTATCAAATATCTCCTTGAAATTAACAATTTCTTCATTAACAGAATTATTTTTTTAAGACTTTGGCTTTGCTAGGCTTAAATGTTTTTAAACTATCTACAAAGTAGATACTAACAATATAGAACATAGCAGGGATCAAAGTCTACGTTTGTATATTTTTCGCAAACATCACAGCTATGGAAGCAGAGTTTCTGATTGCAAAGAAGGTATTTTGATCTGACACTGTGATGTTTGATGACTAATGACTTCTCCATCTAAGTGTTTTTTCAACCATTTCTCTAAATCTGCAAGTACATTTTGATAGTTAACATCTAGTTGGAGATCATGATAGTCTCCTGAATATTCATAGCGTTCTTTATCGGGGAAAGTCACCCGTTGAAAAAATGCCAAACTGCCCTCTGGGGGTATTACTGTGTCACTACTACCATGTAGAATTAGCAAAGGAACTTGTAAATTCGCAGCATGAGTTTCTACCCACCTCTCGGTGTTAAAAAACTCTGTGGCAAGTCGGGCGCTACCATAATAATGCCGCAAAGGATCTTGATTATTTTTAACAATAACTTTAGAGTGCAAGGACTTGGTTGGTTGTTTAACACCAACTTTGAGACTAAAATTTGGCCACACTGGTGAAAGCATTCGTCCAATAGCAATTTTATGGGCAGGAACTTTCACTTTTCCTAAAGCTGGTGCGCTCAAAATTATTCCTTGTAAACTTTCGGGAAAGCGTAAAGCATAGTCCAAAGCAATCACCGCTCCCAAACTATGGCCCCATAAGAAACAGGCACATCCTGGTCCTCGTTCCTGAATGCGTGTTAAAAACGTATGCAAGTCTTCTCGAAATTCAGCCCAAGAATTGATGTGTCCCCGTTGTCCAGGCGAGCGCCCGTGTCCCCGCAGATCAAAAGCGTAAATGGCATAACCAGAAGGAAGCAATTGTTGTACAGCATTCTCAAATAATCCGCTATGCGCTCCTAGTCCATGTACGATCGCAATGATTGCCCGTACTTCTCCCTCTGGCTGCCAGCTTTGATAATAAAGATGTAGACCTCCTGCACCTGTAAAAGTGCCTTCGATGTGTGTCATTTTCCAACCCTCACAGTGCGTTTAATTAATATTTTGTTTGAATCTTGAGGCTTAGTTATCAGAAATGCTTATATATCTAATTATAATCATCCGACCTGTGCTGTGGCCTGATCCTCAGGCAGTAAATAGTGGAAGTTCTACCCGGAATGTTGTGCCTGCTCCAATATCACTAATGACGCTAATTTGTCCTCCTTGAAGCTCCACACATTTTTTGACGATTGTCAATCCTAGTCCTGTACCTGGTATATTACTAACGTTGCTAGCTCGGTAGAATGATTCAAATAAATTCTGCTGCTCTTGTTTTGAAATACCAATACCTTCATCTGTAATCAGAAAAACTGCACTTTTGTCTTGAATCAATAAATCAATTTGAACATTACTTCCATCTGGTGAGTATTTGACGGCGTTAGAAAGCAAATTACTCAGCATTTGTCGCAAAAGTTTCTTATCTAGATGAGCCGTGAAATTATTACCTGCTGCTGAACTACCCAAGTATTGAGCAGAGAAGATTAGGGTATGATTGGGAGAACTCAGCTGTAGTTCCTCTACTAAAGAGCCACAAAAATCATTGAGATCAATATCAGTTGGCTCAAATGCTAATTTTCCAGCCTCAGCCTTATTAATTAGCAGAATGTCATCTAAAAGTCGGGTGGTATGTTGCACATAGGTTTGAATGCATTGCAGGTGTCTGTGCTGTTGCTCGTTATCTAACTTATGGCTAAAACTCTTAAGAATTCCCGCAGAGGAAGCGATCACAGCCAGAGGAGTTCGGAACTCGTGGGATGTCATAGCAACAAAGCGAGATTTCAAGTCACTAAGTTCTTTTTCTTTTTCTAGAGCTTTACGAATGTCTTCCTCTGCTTTTTTGCGATCGCTAATTTCCATCCATAAACCAATGATCTCTAAAGGATTACCATGCTGATCTCGTACAAGCTTTAACTCATCAAACATCCAGCGATATTCTCCATCGCAATGCAGCCAACGGTATTCTTGAGTATGATGTCCCGTTTCTATAAGTTGAGGTAAATTCTCCACAATTTGCGGAGCATCTTCAGGATGAATACGATTTAGCCAAAAATCAGGGTCAGATAAAAATTCTTCTGCGGAATAACCAACCAAATTGATTACGTTTTCACTAATATAGGTGGGATAGTAATTTCTTGTTAATGGTTTAGCGGTGAAAATTACCGCTGGACTCGAAGAAATCAAAAATTCTAACCTTTCTTTGACCTGACGTAATTCTGTTTCCGCTTGTTTGCGATCGCTTAGTTCTACTTGCAACTGTGCGTAAAGTCCTGATTGTTTTGTGGCGATCGCTAGCTGATTTGCCAGTTGTTGCAAAAGTTCAATTTCTCCTGTTTTCCACTCTCTGAGATGTGAACATTGGTGAGCAATCAATAAACCCCACAATACACCCTGTTGAACAATAGGAATAACTAGCTTGGCTTGAATCTGCATATCTTCCATAAACTGTGTCAGACAGCTTGAGTGCTGACACTCTTGGCGATCGCCAAGAGCATAAATCTCACCTTGTGCATAACGCAGACAACTTGTAGTCGGAAAATATTCAATGGGAAAAGATTGTTCAAGTATGCTTTTGTATCCTGGTGTCAAAGCTTCAGCAACTACCTTTCCCGTTCCATCTGCGAGGATATGATAAATTAGTACCCGGTCAACTTTGAGTAATTTGTAGATTTCAGCGACTGCAACATTGAGGATTGCTTGTAGATCAAGAGATTCTCGGATACGTTGAGTAATAAAGTTAACTGCTTCTACTGCTGCAAATTGACGTTTAAGTTCTGCTTCACTTTTTTGTAGTTCTAGAGTACGTTGTTCAACTCTGCTTTCTAACTCCCGATTAAGTTTTTGCAAAGCTTCTTGCGCTCGTTGTCGTTGCAGTTCAGCTGCTGCTCTCGCTGCAAATACTTTCAAAATTCCCTCAAATTTATCGGGGTCAGTTATGGGTTTTTCATCTACAATCCAGAGTGTACCAATCGGTTCACCAAGATTATTGCTTAAAGTCACTCCCATAAAGCTACTGGCTTGCATCACAGCTAATGCTTCAATATCAGGGAAGAGTTGCTCAACTCTGCAACAACAGTGGTAAACTCTTTGCTGTAGCAAAATATTCCAAGGTTTAGATTTTGGGTTATAAAAAACATTGGGTTTTAACTGTCCATCAGACCAAAATCCTAGAGTGTGGAGTTGCTCATTAATTAGCTCACTGACACAAGCATGGCGGATATCCAAAGCAGAGGATATATACTGTACCAAAGCTGGAAAAAAGTCTTGTCCAGTAGTGGAAACTGTGCTTTCTATCAAGTTTTGCAAAGCGATTTCAGCTTGTTTACGCTCAGTAATATCCTCAGCAATTCCAGTAACTCTGTATACCTCTAAGTTCTGATTTTTGACGGGAAAGGCGCGACTATGAATCCAGCGTATTGCTCCATCTGGTCTGATAATTCGGTATTCTTCACTATATTCACTCTGCATTCTTTTAGGTCTATCTGCAATGAAGCGCTGGCGATCAGCAGGATAAACTGCTTGTAAGAAGATATCAGATGAAGCATAAGCTTCTTCAGTCGAACGCCCCCAAATTTCTTCAAAAGCAGGACTGACATAGACAATTTGGCTAGAATCTCCTCTAAGATCAGCAATCCAAAATGTACTCCTAATATTTTCTGTAAATAGGCGGAATTTCTGTTCGCTTTCTCTGAGTGCGGCTTCAGCTTGTTTGCGATCGCTAATATCATCAGTAACAATCACAGCTGCTGTTACTTGTCCATCACGCCAAATCGGGCCTGCTTGAGAATAATTATATGTAAAACTCCCATCTGTATTGACACCACGGGTTTCATAACTGACAACTTCTCCACACTCAAAGACACGTTCTAAAGCAGAATGTTGAATGTGACAGTCTTCTGAAAACACATAATAATCAATATTAGTCCCAATCACTTCCTCAATCGATAGATCAGGTATTGTTTGATTGACAAACAAAATTTTCCTCTCACGATTCACCATCGATACAAAACTAGGGGTACTATCCAAGACGGAGCGAAGCATAGCTTCAGACTCAGCCAAGGCTATTTCTGTTTGCTTATGTTCTGTAATATCAATTCCTATAGTTACAGCAGCAGTGTTTTTTTGGTATTTTTGAGCAACAAGTAAATAACTGCGTGTTGTATCACCAATTTGGGAATTAATCACGCTAGATGCGGCTACATCTTGATTAGCTAAAAAGTCGCGCATAAATTGTGTAAAATGCTGACTTTTTTGCATAAAGCCTAATTCTTGACCAATAAAAGCATCAGGACTCAAATTAAAACTTTGAGCGAGACGTTTGTTAACTCCTAAATAGCGCCCATCGCTACTTACCCAAGAAACAAAACCAGGTACTGCATCCAAAACAGTTTGTAATTGCTCTTTTGCTTGTCGTAACTTTTCCTCTGCTTGTTTGCGTTCTGTAATATCTTCAGAAATACACAACAGATGTTCAGGTTGACCATACTTATCATACAGAGGAACTTTTGTTGTATGCAAAATTCTTCTCCCCAATTTATAGCTATCTATTGATTCTTCTGGAATATCTTGAGGTAGACCATGAAAAATAGTTTCGACATCTTTTTTTAAGAAAAACTCTGCTTGTTCTTTCGGGAAAAATTCATAATCTGTTTTACCAATTGCATGTTCTCCCTTTAAACCCAAAATATGCTCACAAGCTTTATTTAATAGTTGAAATTTTCCAAAGTTTTCTGGTCTAGCATCTTTGACAAATACAGCTACTGGCAAATTATCAATCATAGATTGCAGAAAATTCCGAGTGTGGCGAAGTTCTTCTTCTGCTTTCCGACTTTCAGTAATATCAATACCTGTACAAACTATATATTCAACTTGCTCATCACGATTCAGCAGGACATTGTTTGACCAAGAAATTAACCGAACCTCACCATCTTTAGTCAGCCAATAATTTTCCTGATGATTACGAATTCCTCTTTGCTTAAGATTTTTAAAAGCTGCTTTTACTGTTTCTATTTCTTCAGAGATTAGCAGAAAATCCCAGAGAAATTTACCTTGTACAAAATCATAAGTGTAACCTGTTGTTTGTTCACAAGCATGGTTAAATTTAACAATTCTACCTTGGTAGTCTAATACTAAAATTAAAGCGTCTGCGACATTTAAAACAGTAGAAATAAAGTTACGTTCCAATCGTAATTGAGCTTCGATTTTATGGCGTTCTGCTAGTTGAATTCTTGCTTGATTGTAGAGTTCTACTTGTTTAATCGCAACTGCTAGCTGAATGGCAATTTTTTCCAGCAGATTGACCTCATCTTCTTTCCATTGGCGAAAATTTGAGCATTGATGAGTAATTAATAATCCCCATAATTGGTTAGAAATAACAATGGGAACAATGAGATAAGCTTTAACTTGCAATTGCTCTAGGATTTGCAACTGACTATCTGTCAACTGTAGCTCATAAATATTGGCGATCGCCTGTTTATTACCATAAATAAATATGTCTTCTACACCACTCCATGAGATATTTTTGATTTCACTACCCAAAGCAGTAGTCCAACCATTACTGACAGATTCTGCCAGAATCTTGCCGTTCATATCTGGTGTAAATTGATATACTAGCGCTCGGTCAGCTTTTAACACATACCGCACATCTTCAGCCACTGTTATCAGTGCAGTATCAAGATCCAGAGATTCACGAATACGTAGAGCAATAGATGTGATTAATTGTTCTCGTTTTGCTCGCGCTTTGAGTTCTATGATCCCCTGTTGTAGTTGTTCTTCTAATTGTTTGCGATCTGCTAACACCTCAACCATTTCTGTTTGTTGTTGAGAAAGTCGGTGTTGTAATAACTCCACCAGATCATACAAATCCATAGGATCTAATACTTGCAGTATGTTGCTTTGGCTTAAGATCCCTAACAATTCTCCCTGATTACCAACTACAACTAATTGGCGCACTCGCAAACTTTGCATTCGCTCATTAGCTGACGATAGCGAATCTTCAGGATGTAGAGAAAATAACGGACTACTCATAATAGACCGTACTTGAGTTTGTGTAAAATCTAACTTTAATGCTTGAAATTGGACAAGATCATACTCAGTAATAATACCAAGAGGAATAATTTGCTCGTCTTGTGATTGCTTTGCGATCACCACACAACTGGCTTGATGTTCCGACATTAAACAAGCTACATCCATAACTGAAGTATCTGGAGTAGCATGGACTACTTGAGTATTCATAACCTCGCGCACTCGCCTGATTTTGAGCAACTCTTTAGAGTGTAAAATACTACTCAATTTCAAGTTTTGAGAGCCAAAATAGTTAATGTTCATTGTGTGTAAAAGCTTGGTTACAAAATCAATTAAAATATAGGTTAATAAATGCTATTTTTACTTACGCACTTTTCAAAATGCATCAGTATTTTCCATTGTATGAGATTGGTAAAATCTATTTTATATACCAAAAATTGCTCAAAGAAATTACAGAGACAGGCTAAAGGTTAAGAGTTACAGGGATAGGGAAACACCTTTACTCTTTTCCCCTTCATTGAACTGTATTGTTATCTCAACCTTGATGTAAAATTTGAAAATGGAGATTTAGTAGTTTAAGAAAATGCTAAGTACTTTTGAGGATGCGATCGCAAGTGGCTCACAAATGATCTGGTTTATCCAAATATTTACAAAAGTTAGTAAAGTTTATCAATGTGCGATCGCATCAAATTTTATTGCTAATCTAATCTATTCCAGAGTTTACAGGAATTACAGATCAAGAATCAGAGAGAGATTACAAACTTTTAGAATCAAAAAAGGCCGATAGTTTGACTAGATAATACTAATTTTAGGATAACTTGAGGATGACTAAGTTTTTGTTCTAATTCTCATACATTAAAGTTAATTTTTGTGGAATTTAAAGCTACTTCGTTTAATATAAAATTGTAAAATATAGGTGTATTTTAAGAATTCCATATAAAAAATTTCACTTAAATTTTTACTCTATAATATTGAATAATAACTATATATTAAGCATATTTTTAAAACTCTAAATCTATAAATATAAAAATTATAAAATTCCAAAAAAGCAAGAACCTACTAATTTTGACGTATAATATTTTAAGTTCTACACAATAACAGTGTGCTATTTACTATGCAAGACAAATTATTTAATACTCACATTGAAAGCTATCACCCTTTATTAACTCCAGCCGAGTTAAAATCAAGATTACCTTTAACAAACTTAGTTCAACAAAAAATTCTCAAATATAGGCAGGAAATAGAAAACATTTTAGATTTTAAAGATAGGAGAAAATTCATAGTAGTTGGTCCATGTTCTATCCATGACACAAAAGTAGCAATTGAATATTCCCATAAACTCAAAAATTTAGCTGAAAAAGTGCAAGATAAACTCTTGCTTGTGATGAGAGTATATTTTGAAAAACCAAGAACAACAGTAGGATGGAAAGGATTAATTAACGATCCTGATATGGATGATTCTTTCCATATAGAAAAAGGGTTATTAATGGCACGCAGCTTATTACTAAAAATTGCTGAAGTGGGATTACCCGTCGGTACAGAAGCGCTCGATCCCATAGTACCTCAATATATTAGCGAACTGATTACATGGTCTGCAATTGGAGCACGCACAACCGAATCGCAAACTCATCGTGAAATGGCGAGTGGGCTTTCAATGCCTGTAGGCTTCAAAAACGGTGTTGATGGTAACATTAATGTGGCTTTGAATGCTCTCCAATCGGCTAAAAAACCTCACCATTTTTTAGGAATTAATCAAATGGGACAGGTGAGCATCTTCAAAACTAGAGGAAATGCCTACGGTCACGTTATTTTGCGAGGCGGTAATGGTAAACCAAATTATGATGTAGCCAGTGTCAAACAAGTAGAAGAAAAATTAAAAGGAGCAAATTTATCACCAAGAATTGTTATTGATTGTAGCCACGGCAATTCAAATAAAGATTATAAATTACAAGGTTTTGTTTTTGAAAATGTTATTCAACAAATAGTTGATGGCAATACATCAATAGTTGGTATGATGCTGGAATCTAATTTATATGAAGGTAATCAAGTTATTCCTAGTAAAGAACAGCAATTAAAATATGGTGTTTCTGTGACAGATGGGTGTATTGGTTGGAATGAAACAGAAGAAATTATTTTAGATGCTTACAAACAACTAAAGTAGAACAAAATATCTATAAAAATTACCTGCTTGTTCAAATAGCAAGCAGGCTTTAATCAAAGGGACGGGTTTTTGTTGTTGAGAAACTCATAGGACTTACACAAAACTATACCTTGTAGGGGCAATTCATGAATTGTCTCTACTTGAAAATCAGAATTTAGGCTATTGTTTGCGTAAGTCTTGACTCAATATCAAGAAACAGCTGTTTACTTTGTTGCAACTTCACGATCGGCTGACGGAGGATAGTATTCGTAAGATAGTGGGTGCGATTTCAAAAGATGTTTGATTTTAGACAAATCTAATCAAGTTTAACTCCAGTAATAAATCTTATTACGCTCTTTAGAGAAGGCTAAAAATCCACCGATGGTTCGCCGTGGAGAATTACCGATTACTTCACTAACCCGGTGGTAGTATCGACCACCATTAAACAGTAGCATGTCTCCAGGACCAGGTGCATAAGCCACGCTCTGAGACTGGTTAGACTTGAACTTGGACTCGACCTCATCTATATATTTGTGTAGATCAGCTGATTTGTCTACTTCTTGAGGGTTCCATTCCAAATTGTAAACTACTAGCTCACCGCCAGCTTCAGGGACACTGAGGGGGATAAAGTAACTAAGCTGATCAGATAAATCAAGCAAAGTTTTCAAATGGTTAGCTGCTGGCATTAGCAGAAAGTCATTGCCAACATGGACTGCTATTTCGCGACCTTCAGTCAACAATCGGAGAGTAGCTGGAGTGTAACTTTCTCCTTCTGGCCCTGTAGGAATTTCCACAGGCAATCCAGAAAGAGAGTGAAATATTGACTCTACTCGTTCCTCAAAATCGGGATTTCCTTGGAACATAGTGCGACAAGCCTGCCGGAAGATTGCTGCAGAAGCAAAGTAGTTTTTCAGGTCATCCGATTGACCCACAATAGCATGACCGTATATCTGGGCTACTTTGGTGCCAAACTCTTCATTCTTATTAAGAATTGATTTCATGCCACCCTCATCCTCATCTTCTAGGCGACGAATAACTCGCTCAATACTATCTAAGGGTAAGACTCCACGGATGATCATCCCGTCAAAGCTACGGTTGATAATTATGTCTTGAATAGCAGTAGGATAGTTATTTACTTCTGTTACATTGATGTCTAAAAAATTTAAAGCAGGTTTTGTAGAAACGGCATTATTGGACATTAGCTTTTCCTCTATTATTATTCAGTTGGTTACCGTAAATTAGGTTGCCAATATTAAAATATTTTGTACTAATTAATATTTAAATTTAATTAATACAAATTATTTTAATATTTGGTTAATTTAATAATCCTTGTGTTATACCAATTTCCTTTAAAAGTGAAACATATTTTTTTGTAGAGACGTGCCATGGCACGTCTCTACATTATTTATGTGTATCGCGATTAACGTGAAATGGTATTACTCATATATTAAAAATAAGCTACTACTCTAAATTTTGTTTAGTTACACAAGTACTTTATTTTTAAAAAACAGTGTTTATCTAGTTTCATTTACCTTAGCAACCCAATTTTCATAAAACTGTCTAAATTTCAAAACTGTTTGGTCAGTATCAATAAATGATTGATTTAGGTATTTACTTATTAAATTACTAATTGATTTATCTACCAATTGAGAAGCTTTAGTTTGCCAGAAAAAAATTAAGTAATAAAGTGGATCTAGTAACAAATTATTAGTTTTTTTCATGAATATCAATACATGCCATTTTATCTCATTTTCAGAAATTGGAGTAACGCCAGAGAATAGGTTAATTTCCTGTTGTCCATTAATTTTAATTCTGCTTAAAAATCCACTTGGCCAAGCATCTATTCGGTTGGTTATATTTATAATTTTTAAGCCTAAGAAGTTAGTAATTTCACTGATGCCAAAATAACTTTTCATTCGCGTTTCGGTAATAGTTCCAAACCAGGCTTCTTTGGGAATCGGTAACTTGCTAAGTTCTACATCCTTTTCATTAAGGCAAGTATGTTCAATTTGACCAATAATTGAAGAATTATGTAATCTTATTATGTGATGATGGTTAAGTACAATTTCAATTATTGTTTGTACACTAGTTTTCGCTGTAAAGGAGAAATAATTATGTATATAGTTATATTTCTTACTTTTTATAATATCAAATTGAGGTAAGTCAAATAAAGGATTTATAGGACCATACCACACCCAGATGTAACCATAGTCTTCCCTAGTAACATAGGTTAAAGAATCCTCCATGATTACTGGTTGACCAACTTTGTCTCGCCATGCCACTAAAGAGCGACCAAATAACTGAATTTCTTGTGATTTATTGCTCAGTTCCTTGGATTGCATGGCGATGTACCAACTGGCTGCTAGATTCATCTTGAGTTTATAATTTTGTTAATCTTGGCTAAATGCTCTTTCAAGATGACAACCATTTATTTGTTTCCTGATTAAATCTCTCCACATAATAACATTCAAACCAAGCATATCAATTTTACATAAATTAGTATCAACTATAATAAACCATGGGATGGGTAGAACTGCCATCCCAAATTTTAGATGATCAGGATATCTACTTAGCTATCAGTAATACCAATTTGTAAGAAACTATTGTCATACATAGATTTAGAAAATCTATACCTAGCTTTTACTTTCTCAATTCAAAATGGTATTAGTTAACAAAGATAAGATATCCTTAAATTCAAGAATTCAAATAGATAATACACTGCTAATACCGTAAAAAAGTTTAGATGTCAGCTGCTTCTGCAGTTAAGCGAACATTATCAAAATCAAGACCCGAAAATGTACCTTGTAAGAGGTTGATAAGTCGGATTCCTAGCTTTTGATCTAAATAGGGATTGTCAGGCGTAGCAGTGAATGTGACTGTTGAGGTCTTAAATTCTCCATCTTTAATGTAAAGGTTATTATGGTCGGCCGCAAGAACTGTATCTCCTGCTAGTAATTCCACACGATAGCCAGGGAAACCAGCAAAGGAAATTTTTTGGAATCCACCCCCAAAATTGCCAACATCAACTGTCAGTGTGTACTTTGTGTTTGTTGCTAAGGTTGCATCAAGTATTTGTTCAAAACCAGCAATGCCGCTTCCAGGTTTTTGAGCTAGGTAGACAAAGCCTATATTGCGACCTTCTGGAGCTTTTTGCTGATCATAAAACTGTGTACCTAAACCAACATGTCCCACGCCGTTATTTGAAGTCAATTTTGTTCGTTTTTCAGGTACTAGTCCATCTGGATTGTATGTCGTCCAACCAGGAGGAGTAACTATTGTATAATCGTCTACTATCTCTATGAAAGGCTCCTCAAATCCCGCATTTTTGATAGGAATAGAAATAGCACTTGTAGCATTGGCAGGGGTATTAATTCCAAAGCAAATGTATATCAAGAAGACAACAGCAACAATCACTTTTCGTTTCATAAGTTTTTGCTCCTACACCAATTTAGATAACTCTTTCAATTAATCGTGTTTGCTGAGGATTTTGAAATAAGCTCAAAATCCAAATTAGTTTGACTGCACCTTAGCAACCCAACTTTGATAAAACTGTCTAAACTTCAGTACTGGCTGGTCGGCCTTAATAAATGCTTTGCCTAAATTGTCGTTCAAAGTATCAAAAATTATTTTATCGTGCAATCCACTAGCTATGTTTTGCACGCCAAAAACGATGTAATAAAGCAGATCCAGCCACAAATTACCAGTTTTTTTGATCATGAACAAAATATGCCATTTTGTTTGGTTTTCAGAAATTGGAGCAAAACTAATGAGTAGGTCAAATTTCGGCTGTCCATTGAATATAAATCTGCTTAAAGAGCCAGTTGGCCAACAATCTGAATAGGTCAATATAGTTTCGAGATTCAACCCTACCTAAAGCTTTGATGATTAGGCCTGTACTCATGTAACTTTTAAGTTTGGCTTCCAATTTGCATCCAAACCAGGCTTCTTTTGCAATCGGTAGTTTGTCAGGATCTACATCCCTCTTATCGAGTAAGGTTAGCCTAATTTGGTCATGTACCACAATCCCATGCACTACGACGATATGCTGGTGGTCAAATGGACACAGCTACTACTGTGAAGAAGTTTAGGTATCAACTGTTTCTGCAATTAAGCGAACATTATCAAAATCAAGACCTGAAAATGTACCTTGTAAAAGGTTGATAAGTCGGATTCCCAGCTTTTGACCTAGATAGGGGTTGTTAGCCGTGGAAGTGAATGTCACCGTTGATGTTTTGAATTCTCCATCTTTGATGTAGAGATTATTGTGATCAGCAGCTAAAACAGTATCGCCTGCTAGTAATTCCACACGATAGCCAGGAAAACCAGCAAAGGAAACACCTTTGAACATACCTCCGAAATTGCCAATATCAACTATCAATTTGTAACTAGTATTAGGTTCTAATACAGCATCTAGTGTTTGTTCAAAACCAGCGATACCACTTCCAGGCTTTTGAGCCAGATAAACAAACCCTATATTTTTTCCTTCTGGAAGCTGTTGATTATAGAACAATTGCCCATAGTTCGGACCTACATGACCTACGCCATTATTTGAAGTCCATTTTGTTCGTTTTTCAGGTATCAGACCATCTGGATTATATGTTGTCCAACCAGAAGGAGTGTCAATTGTATAATCACCTTCTACTTTCAAGACAGGCTCTTCAAATCCTGGATTTTTGATAGGAATGGAAGTAGCATTTGTGGCATTAGCAGGTGTGTTAATTCCAGAACAGATGTATAATAGCAAAATAATAGCAGTAACAATCAAGTTTAGCTTCATGAATTTTTCCCATCAGTTTAGATAATTGATTACATTTTGGTAGCATACGAACTTCTGATTCATAAATCAGTAGCTATGCTATTAATTATCTTCTTTTTGAGAAAATACAAAAAACTTGAGCCATAAATTTGTTATAACAATAGGCTAATTTTGGCAAAAACATAGTTACGATTATCATAAAAAATCAATTTTTACTACACATAAGTTTAAAGTAATGCTGGTTCCACAGTTAAGCGAACATTATCAAAATCAATATTCCTAGACAAACTTTGTAACAGATTAATGAGTCGAATTCCTATCTTCTTCCCCAAATATGGGTTGTCAGGTTTAGCAGTAAATGTTATCGTTGAGGTTTTGAATTCTCCTTCTTTAATATAGACACTATTATGGTCAACAGCTATAACTTTGTCGCCTGCTAGCAATTCCACGCGATAGCCAGGGAAATCAGCAAAAGAAATATCTTTGTAGCCATCTGCTGAATTGCCAATATCAACCATCAACGTATAATTTTTGTTCGGTTCTAATACAGTATCAAGTATCTGTTCTAAACCAGCAATACCGCTTCCAGGCTCTTGAGTCAAATAAACAGACCCCATATTCCGACCTTCTGGAACCTTTTGGTCATAAAAAGCTGAACTTGGGGTTGCATTTGTCACGCCTACATATGAAGTCTGTGCTGTTGCTTGTTCAGGTATTAAACTATTTGGATCATATGTTTTCCAACCAGGAGGCGTATTAACAGTATAGTAATCTTTCACCTCCAAAAAAGGATCTTCAAATCCTAAATTTTTGATAGGAATAGAAACGCTTGTTGCAGCATTGGCAGGATTACTCACTCCAAGGCAAGTATATACTAATAAAATACAAATAGCAAAAATAAAATTTCGCTTCATAAGTTTTTAAAAACCTTGAGAGAGACTGTGTCAGGCTAATATTATTTCGTTTGGCAATCTTTAGTTTTTATAAACAAAGATTGCTAATTAAAGCGTAGAATACTACAGAGTGTTGTTTAAAAAATCACTACAATTTTTGAAAATTTGTATTAATTGTGTTTTCACTTCTGATCATTAGTTTCTTATCATTAGTCATGAATCATTAGCAGTCTTTACAAAACAATATTGTTGCTACATAACCGCTTTAATTTCAAAAATCTTTTCAATAACATTGGAAACGATATTATCTGGGGTTGAAGCTCCAGAGGTAATTCCTACCACAATTTGACCAGGTGGTAGCCAATCTTCAACTACTTCTAAGCTAGAATGCAATTTTTTATGCTGAATTCGATTACCTGGCCCCAAACGCTCTACACTGTCGATGTGATACGAGGGAATACCACGCTCCAAGGCGATTTCCTGCAAGTGAGTTGTATTAGAAGAATTAAACCCACCTACCACGATCATCACGTCTATCTTTTCTTGTACAAGTTTGAACATTGCATCCTGACGTTCTTGGGTTGCATCACAGATAGTGTTAAAGCTCAAGAAATGATTATTGATTTGGCTTGGGCCATACTTACGCATGAGAGTACGCTCAAATAGCTTCCCAATTTGCTCAGTTTCCCTTTTGAGCATTGTTGTTTGATTAGCAATACCTATGCGTTCTAAATCTGTGTCTGGGTCAAATCCAAAAGAATAGCTGCCAGCAAATTTACTCAAGAATTCTTCACGGTCTCCACCATTGAGAATATAATCGCAGACATAATCTGCCTGTTGTAAATTGAGGATAACTAAATATTTGTCTGCATAAGAACTAGTTGCAATTGTTTCTTCGTGCTTGTATTTACCATGGATAATTGAAGTGTAACTTTGTTTTTTGTGTTTTTCGACACTATTCCAAACTTTAGATACCCAAGGACAAGTCGTATCTACGATTGTACAATCTGTTGTATTTAATAGTTGAATTTCCTGAATTGTAGCTCCAAAAGCAGGTAAAATTACTACATCGTCCTCAGTAACAACTGCAAAATCCTTCTGTCCCTGCTCATCAATTGGAATAAATTCAATTTGCATTTCTTTGAGATTTTGATTCACTGTAGGGTTGTGAATAATCTCGTTGGTAATCCAAATTCGCTCAGTAGGAAATTGCTTGCGTGTTTCATAAGTTAAGGCAATCACCCGCTCGACTCCCCAGCAAAATCCAAATGCTTCTGCTAGTCGAATAGTGACATCACCTCGTTGTAATTTATAGCCATTCTCTCGGATCTGCTGAATTAAATCACTTTGATACTCTAAATGTAATCTTTCAGTTGCTTCTACTTTGTGTCCAAACCCATTACGGTAATAGCGATTGGAATTATGAAGCGATCGCTTTAAAGCTTTTGTATCCATCTGTCTAGAAAGTGAGTATTAGGGTGTAAGGGTATAGGCTGTAGGAAAAAATTAGATTTTCATATCTAGTAACTTCTAGTGATGATGTAGTCTGCAAGACTTATTAGAGGAATAGCCCTCTCTTCAAACGGAGCGAGTTCTTTCTTGGCTTCCTCAATTAATTTTTCTGCCTGGTATCTAGATTCATTAATTCCTAACAAACTAGGATAAGTTGCTTTCTGTGCTTTTTCGTCTTTGCCTGGTGTTTTACCTAGTTCTTCTTTGGTTGCAGTAACATCTAGTACATCATCAATAATCTGAAAGGCAAGACCAATATTGCGAGCATAATGAGAAAGCCTTCGTAAAATCTCATCATTTGCTCCTACTAACAATGCTCCTGAAACAACACAAGCTTCTAATAACGCACCTGTTTTGTGAGAGTGAATAAAGTTGAGAGTTGCTAGATCAAGATTTTGCAATTTCTCTGATTCAAGATCAGCAACTTGACCACCCGCTAAACCCCTTGCTCCAACCGCATGGCTTAACTTAGCAATGACTTTTAACAAGCGATCGGCTGGAACTCCTTTTGTTTGAACCACCATATATTCAAAGGCATAGGGCAAAAGTGCATCACCAGCCAGTATGGCAATATTTTCGCCATATACTTTATGATTTGTTAGCTTACCCCGACGATAGTCGTCATTATCTAAAGCAGGTAAGTCGTCATGCATTAAAGACATTGTGTGAAGCATTTCCAGTGCACAAGCAGTGGGCATAGCCATTTCTAATACGCCCCCAGATAATTCACAGCTGGCAAGACATAAAATTGGGCGGAGACGTTTTCCCCCTGCCATTAAGGAATACCGCATAGACTCGTATAGCTTTTCTGGATAACCTGAAGTGATTGAGCTTTCGAGTGCTGCTTCAACTTGCTCTCGACGTTGTGCAAGATAGTCTGACAAATTAAAAGCAGCTTCTGTAAAATAGGTGTTTGTGTCTTTCAAAGTTGATGAGTGCAAAGAAGTATCTACAATTCTGGTTTCATAACTAATTTCTTGACTTCGATATTGTTCAGAATTTAGGATTGTTTTTTCAGAAATTTTAATATTCATTTTGCTTCCTTCCTCATGAAAAGTATGAATTTTAATTTTTTAACTTCGATTCAATAATAAATCATTGTTTTCGGAATAATTAAAAATTGTGATCATAAAAAATAATTCTTGTCTGGCAAAACCAAATTTTTAAAAATTTAATTTATTACTTAATTCTTCACCATTAAACTTACTCATTTTACACAAGCTAATTACATACAAAAGAACGTAGCTCAAAGTCTTTTGATTAGAAATACATTACATCATGTACAAAGTTAGCTTTTTGCAAATAAATCTGTATAGTTACATGTGTACTTTTTTGTCAATTGTTATCTCAACCTATTAAAAATATTTTTGCTATACAAGAGAATTTTTTTTAGTGAGCGCCCCACATAGGGAAGTCAAAAGTCACACATATCTGCACGGCTGCCGCTCCACGTCTACAAAAGTATGAAACCTCCCTCGCAACAAATTCAAGAAGCACATTTTTTTGAGAATTCTAAAACCCTTGCTGTATAACGGTTCTGAAATGTGCAAGTTAAGAAATGGATGAGGGAGAGGTATCTATAAGATGAATTTATTATTGAGACCCCTTTGATGATAATTGGAACACAATCAAAATAATACTCATGAATAACTGGGAATTGTCCTACTGTCTCTTCACAACCTTATTTTGCTCTTTAAAAACACAGGCATATGTTATCACCAGAATAATAACATCATACCTAAGCTAGATTTTAGGCAACTAATAAAATGTTTTTTGCTTGATATTTGCTGCTGAACATATTTATTACCTGAGCCAGATGCTTCTATTTGCGAAGTTTGCTTTCTCCAATATATAAAGATTTCATCATTAAATTGTCATTAAAATTTGACATAACTAGAAACTTACTGAATAAATATGTTTAAAAATCACTTAGTACTATTGAATATATATGTTTTATTTTTTATAATTAATTAGATTAGAGTTTATATCTATATATTCAATATATGGTAATTACAAGCTAATTTTTAATAAAATTAGTAGAAAAATTTCTCAGTCTACTGGGAGGAATTAACAAAAAGAATTTTTAATTAGAAGTATAAAAAATAACTTGTATATTTTGTTGTCAATAATAATACACACTTTAGTATCATTACGGTTCTGCTTGTCACAGAAATATTGAAAAATTTATCTTGTTACATGTGCGCTGTTAAAAGCGGGGTTATAATGCTGGATATTCGTCACAGGTTAAAATAAGTTTGATTTTGTCAATTAATATCATGCTGAAAATGTGGGAATTGCATTTGTACTATGATTTTGAGGACAAAAAATGAATGAAGCGTTTAAATGTTACGCAACAGTTCCCCAAAATAGTGTTTCCTACAACAATTTTGACTAAGTTTTGATTAAGAGTCAGTTAATTGACAAAATATTGATTATCTCAACCTGTTACCGATAGCTTTAACCTATAAGTGTTTGAGCAAAAAGAATTTTGAACAAAGTGACTTTGAGGAAAAATTTTTGCCATTTAGTCTAAACGCAATAAATCAACCGGACGTATGACTAAGTCGTAATTTACAGCAACAAATCCACGATAGCAATTCAAGTGGCTTTGTCCATCAATTATTTATTGGTAGCCTACCAAATTCAGTAATGTTTTTTATACCAGGCAAGTATAAGTCAGTTCTACTTGCTATAAAGGTGATAAATTGCTCAAATTTGATACCAGACTCTCTAATATTTTTTGCAATATCATCCAATAAGTTTATTTCAGAATACTATAGGAGTCCAAAATTATTTGTGAGGGATGATAAAGCATGTAAATCTTACTCGCTCAAATTATTTTCTGAAAGCAAAATATCAAGAAAGGATATACAGATGTACAATAATATTCGAGTATTACTTGCTGACGAACCTTCATTAATAGGAGTAGGTATTCGTACTATTCTACGTATCGAAAAGAAAATAATCATAGTAGGTGAAGCAAACAATGATCATAAAATTAGAAAATTGTATCAAAAGTTTCAACCTGATTTAATAATTATGGATTTAGATTTACCTCAATTCAAATTTCCTGAATCAATAGCTTTTTTACATCAGAATTGCTCTAATTTAAAAATATTAGGGCTTATGAGCCATAACAAAGTAAATCTCTCTACATTAAAAAGAAATGGGATAGCAGGCTGTGTACTGAAATCTGAAGAACCACAAACATTAGTGAATGCTAGTCTTACAGTAGCACAAGGGAAAACATGGTTTAGTAAAACTTTTGTAGAAGATTATGTTGAATGCAATAAAGATGAATGGGATCAAGCTGAAAAAGCTAATCTGACACAGCGAGAGCAACAAATTCTTAGAATGATGGCACGAGGTTTGGATAATGCTTGTATTGCTAATGAACTAAGTTTAGGTCATCAAACAGTACGCAATTATATTAGCCAAATTTATGCCAAATTAGGGCTGAGTTCACGAACTGAAGCAGTTCTATGGGCAATCAAAAATGAGGTTTTACAACATAACCATGATATGTTAGTCAGAATGCAATTTAACTCACGTGGTTGTCATAAATTAGCAAGTAAGTAAAATCTAAGATGTCTGGACAACAAATCTTGTTTCCTATCAGATCATGGCAAATTTAATTGACGTTGCTAAATTGGAAGGAAGAAAGCTTTGCAACCATCTCAGCACGAGATGAAACTTCGAGTTTACGGAACATACGTTTTAAAGCTTGTTTGACAGAGTTTTCCTGAATTCCAAGGGCTGCACCAATTTCAGCATTTGTAAATCCTCGTGCTACAAGTTCAGAAATTTCTACTTCACGTGGAGTTAAAGGTTTAATTTCAAAAAAATTCAGTCTCCTTTGTTCAGATGGCTTTATGGAAATGGAAGTAGTTTGTGAGCGTATTGTTGTAACCCAAGTGGATAGATGTAGACAAAGCGCACTTAAATCTGCTAGTTCTTGTGTATTAAAAGCAGGCATTCCTTGTTCACGGGTTAAGGCTACCATACCCACTAATTGTCCATTACTTACAATTGGTCCTGCCATAACGTGCCAGTGGTCAGTACGAGGACAAATCAGCCTCCATGTTTTAGGCGATACAACTAATCCTTCGTGAACAGGGGCATGACGTTCCACTAAGTAGCATAATACTGGATTGTGCTTGGTAGATAATCCTAATTGCAGCGCTTTCTGAAAATTGCTTTTTTGAAAACTGGCATAAACAGATGGGAGCTGACTAAAAAAAAGCAATCTCCACCTTTTAGCAGTAAAATACTTACCCACCTCCGCAGAAACTTGCGATTTTAACTCCTGTTCATCTTTAGCTTTAGCAATTATTTGAAAAAGATATTGTAACGATATTGTCATCATCGCTTCATTATGATATTATACGCGCTCAAGGATTAAGCAGAACTAAATTGTCCATTTTATTCTAGCTTTATCACTATTAGAAATGTAGAGATATGGCAGTATAACGTCTCTACAGGGTTTAAATATTAATCGATTTTTATCTGAGGAATATTGTATTTTATCTTTGGTTACAAGGGCTTAATGGTAATTCTGATATTGTAACCATAGTCATCTAACCTAAATTATGAGAGTACACCCACGGAAAATCTATAATCTGCTGCAAAAATCAAGTCAGACAAATAAATTAGTACGAGAGATTATCATCGGGCTAACCTGGACATTATGCGAAGTGGATGGAATTGGATTGTGTATGAGTCCTGGTCAGCCAACCCGCACTTTACCTTGGTCAGGAACCTTGGCGAATAGAACTTTAGCAGATTTAGCACCTTGGTTACAATTGTGGGATAGCTACCAAGCAACCGTTGGTATGGCAGCAATTAATGCTATAATTAACCCATCTTCACCACTAGTTTCGGAAGCAAAGCCGCTTTCAGCAAAAGGTTCCGCCAATTTGGCTGTTTTTGAGCATTTTTTACCGTTAATTCGAGGTAAGCGAGTAGTTGTAGTTGGGCGCTATCCGGGACTCTTTGAATATGAAAAAGAAATAGACCTAACTATTCTCGAACGTCAGCCGAGTCCCCAAGATTTACCCGATACAGCTTGCGAGTATCTTCTACCCGAAGCAGATTGGGTATTTCTGACAGCTACTTCTATAGTAAATAAGACATTTCCGCGTTTGGTAGAATTGTCGCAAAATGCAAAATTAGTGTTGATGGGTCCTACTTTACCCTGGTTGGCGGATTTAGCAGATATGGGAATCGATTATTTAGCAGGCGTTGCTGTCACCGATCCAGAGGCATTACGCCAGACAATAGCTGAGGGGGGAGGTATTAGAATTTTTGATACAGGGGTGCAGTATCGGATTTTGCATTTGTAAATTATATCATGTCTTCAAAAAAATATAGATGGCTATTTAGCTACTACAACCTCATCAAAGATAGTATTTACAGACACTTCTTTCCAGGTATCGAGTTCTGCTTTGACTGAATCTAGCTTGGCACTAATAGCAGAAATTGCATCTTCTCCTAGCACTAATCTCAGCGGTGGATTATCACTATTAACTGCTTTAATCATTGCCAGAGCGGCTTTTTTTGGATCACCTGGTTCGTTAAATTCTAATTTCGTATCTAGTATATCCCGCGCATCTTTACGCATTGCACCAATCACTGTTTCATAGTCATCAATTTGGATATCACTTATGGTCAGAGAACGTGTGACAAAGTCTGTACGAAATGCGCCAGGTTCAACTATTGTGATTTTGATACCCAAGGGTGTAACTTCCTGAGCTAATGCTTCGGAAATGCCTTCTATTGCAAATTTGGTACCATTATAGATTCCTGTGCCGGCATACGACACAAAGCCACCCACTGATGAAATATTAAGAATGTGTCCACTGCGTTGTTGTCGCATATGAGGTAGTACTGTTCGTAGTACTTCTAAGACAGCGAAAAAGTTGGTTTCAAACTGACGACGAACTTCTTCATTTCTGATTTCTTCTATTGCTCCTAAAACTCCATATCCAGCATTATTAACAAGTACATCAATGCGTCCAAAATTGGTAATCGCTTGTTTTACTGCTTCCCGTACCTCTTCAGGTTTAGTGACATCAAGTTGCACCGCTAATGTGTGATCTGGAAAGCTTGCAGCTAAATCTTTGATCTGCTCTGGATTCCTTGCGGTTAGCACCACAGTTTCGCCTCGCTCAAGTACTGTTTCTGCTAATGCTCGACCTAATCCCTTCGAGCTACCAGTAATAAACCATACCCGTTTTTGAGAAATTGAGGATGTTACCATAAAAATTCTTCGTTTACTTATTGGTGGTTGTCAGTTATCTCCTGCATCTTTTTGCGGAGACTAAGCGGTCTCATGTCAGTCCATACTTCTTTGATGTAATTCAAACATTCTTGCTTCAAACCATTTTTTCCCACATCCTTCCAACCAAGAGGGTTTTGGCGGTCAGATGGCCAAATAGAATATTGTTCTTCATGATTCACTACAACTTTGTAAATTGTTGTGTCTTCTTTGTCGTCTTGATACATAATTGACCTGTTGGTTTTAATTAATTAAACTTTTATCTTTATTTGCTGGCTTTTACTTTGAGCGAACTTAAATATTGAAATTCCAAAGCTGTTAATACAAATACAATTAACATAAATAAAATGTCTGCAAAAAGCATTCCATAATATATACCTCTGACACCTGAAATTTTTGAAAACAAAAATACCATTGGCATAGTTAAAATTATGCTTCTTAACAAAATTACTAATAACACAGTTTTACCTTTACCTATAGAGAGAAAAAGAGTATTGCTAAAGAATGCTAAAGGCCATATGGGCATCAATATACTAAGAATTTTAAAATTTATCATATCATCCTGCACAAATTGAATATTTGGTAGAAGTATTCCTAAAAATGTGTTTGGTGATAATTGTAAAGGCAACCAAATGAATATTAATAAAATAGTTCCAATGATTGCAAAAGTTAAATAGGATTTTTTTATTCTTACATAATTTTGTGCACCATAATTCATTCCAATTATAGGTTGTAATGCTTGGGCAAACCCAATAATAGGAATAAATACAATTGAAATTATTTTTCCCGTTGCTCCAAAAAAAGCAATATCAGTATTTGTTCCATAGTCAGAAATTAAATTAAAAATTACGAAATCTTGAAGCAATATTGTAAATGGATAAAAGAGTTCAGATATTCCTACTGATAAAATTGCATGCATTATATCTATGGCGATCGCTATTTTTTTGAAATTAACATAAATCGAACTTTTGCCAAAGATAAAATAAGCTAAATTAACAATACTATAAACGAACATTGCTATAACTGTAGCAAGAGCAATTCCTTGGATTTGTAAATTAAATATAGTAGTAAATATATAATTTAAAAAAATATTAATACTAACAAATAACCAATCAAATATTGCAGTTAGCTTAATTTTGCCTTCTGATTTAATGAGCCGACCACAAGCTTCTGCTAGTATCAAGAATACTGACCCTAGTATATAAATTTTAAAGTATTTTGTACCCTCTAAAGCAACTTCACTACTACTTCCCATAAGTAGAATTAATTCTTGACTAAAGGTGTAACCAATAATTGTGATCAACAATGCGATCGCAACACTCATCACTATTAAATTACTAAATATTTTAGACTGAGTTTCAACATCTCTAGAACCAATAGATCGACTTAGAACAGAAGCAGAACCTACTCCAATAAATAGAGCAAATCCATTTACTATACCTGTCAGTGGCAGTGCGATTGAAATACCAGCTAAAGCATTTTCACTAATAAATCGTCCTGCAAATAAAGCATCAATAAAAGTATTTAAACTCAGCATCAATATCCCCAGAGTGCTAGGAATTGATAACTTAAACATCAACTTGATAAGATTACCATCAAGGATTTCATTTGTGATTTGATATTGTTTTTCAGTATTCATTTTTTAGAAATCATATTTATTATTGATTCTATTGTCTTTTCCAATAAATTAAAAATTACCTATATTTAATCAAATCCCATTCCTTTCCGCATATTTTGATAATAATTTTCATAAAAATATTGATGTGGTACTAATCTTTTATACAAAGCATACAGATTAAGTCGCCACGATGATTGCACGACAAAATATTGTCTTCTAGGTTTGCGATCTGACAAAGCCTGCAAAATGGTATTTGCTACTTTTTCAGCTGGTAAACCTGCGCTACGATTATCTTCTACCGAACCTTGCATATATATTTTGTAATTCTTGCCATATATCGCTTTAATTTCTGGTGACATATTCGCTAATGTCTGCTGATAACTAGCTTCTACTTTATTAGCCTGTTCTGGGGTTATTATTCCCCCTGGTAAAATAGAAATAACCTCAATTCCACTAGAATATAATTCCATTCGTAGAGAATCTGTAATTGCTTCAATCGCAAATTTTGAAGCAGATAAAAGACTTCTATAAGGTAAAGCTAATCTACCGCAAATTGCACTAATATTAACAATACGACCCTTGGCTTTTCGTATTAATGGTAAAAATGCTTGTGTGACTGCAATTTGTCCAATAACATTGACTTCAAAATTAAATCTAATGTCATCTATAGGAATACATTCTAATGGTCCATCTATTGCTACAACTGCGTTATTAATTAATGCGGATAATCCTTCTTCACCAACCGCTAGCGAGACAAATTCCAATGCAGATTTAATTTCTTCGGCTTTTGTTATGTCCATAATTATGGGTGTTAAATCACCAGATGCAACCTGCTTTAGTGACTGTGCATCTTTTTGTGTGCGGACTCCAGCGAAAACGCGATATCCTTGCTTGGCGAGTGAAAGCGCCGTTACTCGACCTAAACCTGTGGATGTTCCTGTAATGACAACTGCACCTTTATGATTTGGATTCATACTGATTTCCTCCAAAATTAAATGTATTTTTATATCCGAAAGCTAAATTTAGAAATACAATTTCTATCAACTAAATCTCAAAACTAAACCAAGCCAGAAACTAATGACTGCGATTGTCATTGATCCTGACGGTGACTACACATAACCATTTTCACACCACTAGCAGGAGAACAAATTAAACCTGCAAATTTAGGACGTTCTGGGCGCTTAATGACTAACTCTAATTGATAGCGTGAAAGAATAGTTGCTAATATAAGTTTCATTTCAAATAAGGCAAAATTCGCACCAATACATACACGAGAACCGCCACCGAATGGCAGAAATTCGTAAGGAGAAAATTGTTTTTCTAAAAAGCGTTCTGGTTGAAATTCTTTGGGATTAGGATATAAATCTTCACGCTGATGGGTTGCATAAATATTACCAATAACTATCGTACCGGGATGCAGTTCATACCCCATGATCTGAACGGTCGATTCTACCAATCTAGGAAATGTAAACAATTGAGTTGGATAAATTCGCAGAACTTCATTACATACAGCACTCAAATAGGGTAATGTAACAATACTCATGGGGTCAGGGTTTTCACCAAGACTATCAAGTTCTTTGAGTAGTTTTTCTCTCACATCTCTTAAGCGATGAATCCAGTACAAAGACCAACTAATAGCAGTTCCAGAAGCGTCAACAGCTGCAAATATCGGTGATAGTAAAAGATCACGTACCTCTTCATTGCTTAATTTTTCACCTATTTCATCACAAGCAAGAATTAAATCCCCAAGTATATCAGTGCGTGAAAAATCTGCTTGCTGACGACGTTCTTCAATTTCAGTAGATAGCAATTGAAACAGTTCTTGTCGTAGGTGAAGGAGGTATCCTTGTGGACTCCATCGGCCTAAATCTTTTTCTCCAAAAATTTTATTAATAATTTTAACTATCAAAGATTGTCTATCGAGTTTCAGCAAAGATGCAAATAAATGTTTGATTTTGTTATAGCGTTCTCCTTCTTGTAAACCAATTACTCGTTCTATTCCCACTTTAAAAGTAATATCTTCAATGACCGAATATGCTACAAAAGGTTTTCCAATAACTTGTTCATTCATTATCTTTTCTGTGAGTTCGCAAATACTTCGCCCACAGGCTTGCATCCGCCCTCCATGAAAAGCTTGCATTAAGAGTTTACGCCGATTTCTGTGAATTAAACCATCAAGTTGCAGGACTCCTTGATTTCCTGTTATAAAAGCGAAATCTTGGTTCAATTCACCTCTAGCTAAAATTTCTTTGGTATTTGTAAAAATTTCTTTGATACCCGAAGGATTACTAATGTAAACAATTGGTGTAGAAGCAGGTATTATGGTAACAATATCACCATAACGTTGGGAAATACCATCCAAATAACTAAAGGGATTAGTCTCGAATTGCAAACTTAGTAACCAAAGTGGTATTTTCGGTCCAGGAGGTAGTTTCATTAGTTTCTTTGATTCCCATTATTCAGATTGCACACAGCATTATCGATACAAACTCTTAAATTTCTAGCTAATTCCTGAATATGAGACTCAATAAAAATTGAGAAATGATCGCCAGAAATTTCTATAACTTGAATAGGTTGGCTAGAACATTTACCCCAACCTAGTAAGGGATCATCACTATGAAATTCTGGGCTTTCAAAATCATGAATAATCTCTTCTTTCGCTCGAAATAGAGTTATAGACTGCTCATAAATAAGTGGTGTATAATTTCGCATAGCTTGAACATGAGCTTTGAACAATTTGTAATAACGGATAAAATCTTTAATTTCCGTATTACTAAAAATCCAATTCATTTTTTTATTAATCAAATCAAGTTGCTCATTCAATGATAAATTTCGAAGTTCCTCAAAAGAAAGTGAAAAATCTATATTACTATCTGTTTTTATCGATTCAGCCATGCGAAGTAAAAATTTTGCATCGTCATCTTTTGTTGATTCAATGCATGTTTCTGAAAGTATGGCATCGATTATAACTAATAAATTTACTGTTTCCCCTTCTCTTTGTAATTGCTGCGCCATTTCAAAAGCAAGTACACCGCCGTAACAATGACCACCTAAAAGATAAGGTCCTTTTGGCTGTACTTTCCGAATTTCTTGTAAGTAATAATTTGCTGTTTCTTCTACTGTTAGAATTTCCGGTTCTTCTTGGTTAGGGTTATGTTCTAAGGCATAAAATGGATAATCTTCACCAAGTCTTCTGGATAAATTAATATAATGATTAATACCTCCACCAGCACCATGCATACAAAAGAAAGGTATTTTAGAACCACAAGAATTAATTGCTACCAAAGGAGAATTAGAACTCTCACGAAATGGCTGACTGACAATTGCAGCTAATTTCTCAATTGTGGGATTTTCAAAAAGAGTGGATAAAGTGAGATTATGCCCAAATCTATCCTGAATTTGAGCCATTAAGCGTACAGCTAAAAATGAGTGACCACCCAAATTAAAGAAGTTATCTCTTACCCCTATTGGACTAGTATTCAGAAGGTTTTCCCAAAGTTTTACTAATGATAATTCTGTAAAATTACGAGGAGCAATTAGGTTTTCAGTAGTATTTGCTCGAATAAGTTTATCTGTTGGAAGGGCACGCTTATCTATTTTACCATTGGGTGTTAGTGGGAGTGCATTTAATACCACAAAGGCAGATGGAAGCATATAATTAGGTAACTTCTGTTGCAAATATGGCAACAGTTGTGCAGCGATGTTTTGTTTTTCTGTAACGATATAAGCTATTAAAAGCTGATTTTCTTGTTCATCTTTTTCGTTAATTACAACTGATTCTTGTACATCTGGATGTTGCGTAATGATAGTTGCAATCTCAGCTAACTCTACTCGAAAGCCTCTGATTTTTACTTGCTCATCACAACGACCCAAATACTCAAGATTCCCATCTTTGAGATAACGGACTAAATCGCCTGTTTTATAAAGCTTGGTTTCAGGAATAAAGGGATTATCGATAAATCTTTCTTGAGTTAATTCGGGACGATATAAATATCCCTTCGCCAATCCGTCACCACCAATATAAAGTTCGCCGATAACTCCTACAGGTGTTGGTTGTAAATTGCGATTTAACACATAGATTTGAGTATTATCAATCGGACGACCGATGGGGACACTGTTTGCTTGGTCTGGTAATAAACTAGTGTCGTAGTGAGTAGCGTTAGCGGAAACTTCCGATGAACCATACAGGTTAATTAATTTTGCAAATGGCATTAATTCTCGGAAAGTTTCAACTAATTTAAGAGATAGTGCTTCACCGCTAGTTATCCAAAGTTTTAGTTGTAATAATTTCTTAGTTAGATGACTATAATTATCTAAAAGCAAACGCAGAAGTAAAGGTACAAGTATAATACGAGTAACTTTGTGCTGAAATAAAGTTTCTATAAATAATTTTGGGTCTAATAAAGTTTCATTGTTGATGATTACTGTAGGAAATCCTTTGAGTAAAGGAGCAAAAATTTCCCATACCGAATCTACAAAACTAATAGCTGTTTTCTGACAACAAACTTCTTTTGGACTAAAAGGATAAGTTTTCCATAGCCAGTGCAAGCCATTTACTGTACCGCGATGAGTACCAAGAACACCTTTAGGAGTTCCAGTTGAGCCAGAGGTATAAATAATATAGGCGAGATGATCAGGTTTTGAAATGTTGATGGGGTTTTCTGAACTTTCTTGCTTGATAATTTTCCAGTCATTGTCTAGCAAAATGAGCGTCATTTGTCCTACTCTGCGGGTAGAGACGGAGTGGCTTCCAAAGGTAGCCGCTTGCGCGTCTATTTTATTTGTCATGTATCCAAATTTATTAACAAATGACGAATTACTAATGACCAATGACACTTGAGAATCCGAGAGCATAAATTTTAAACGCTCAACTGGATAACTTGGATCGAGAGGAATATATGCACCGCCAGCTTTAAGGATGGCTAAAATTCCCACTACCATATTTAGGTCACGTTCTAGACAGATAGCAACCAGGGTTTCTTGAGTTACGCCTTGTTTTTGTAAAAAGTGTGCTAGCTGATTAACTTTATGATTGAGTTGACGATATGTTAGTTGTTCTAACTGGCTAATTAATGCTAGAGAGTCAGGTGTTCGTTTAACTTGTTGTTCAAATAATTGATTTAAAGTTACATTTTGATAGTCTGCACTAGTTTGATTAAGCTTAAATAATAATTGCTCTTTTTCAGAGTAATTTAGTAGAGATAAATTACAGATACGCTGCTCTGGATTAGCAATAATATTTGCTAGCAAAGTCTGAAAGTGATTGAGAAATTGGCTAATAGTTGTAACATCAAAAATATCTGTATTGTACTCCAAACACCCTGTTAAACCTTCTTGAGATTCAAACATCGACAGAAAAATATCAAGTTGAGCTGTTCCGCTATCAAACTCTAAAGTACGCAAGGTTAATCCAGATACTTCTTGCACCGATGTAGGAGTATTTTGCAAGACAAACATGACTTCATAAAGAGGATTTCTACTCAAATCTCGTTCGGGTTGCAACTCTTCTACAAGCATCTCAAAAGGTAAATCTTGATGTGCATAAGCATTGAGAGTTACCTCGCGAACTCGATGTAGAAATTCGCGAAAACTCGGATTACCACTAAGGTTATTGCGTAATACCAAAGTATTAACAAATAAACCTAGCATTCCTTCTAATTCGGCTCGGTTGCGATTGGCAATTGGAGAACCAATTAAAATATCTTCTTGGTCTGTATAGTGATATAATAAAATATTGAATGCTGCCAGCAAAGTCATAAATAAAGTAGCATCTTCTTGCTGGCTTAATTGCCTAAGTGCATCAGTTAAAGTTGTTGATAATGTAAAATATTGCTTGGCACCATTAAAAGATATAACGCTTGGTCGTGGACGGTCTGTGGGTAATTGTAGTACAGGAAGTTCAATGCTTAGTTGTTGCTTCCAATAATTCAATTGGGTTGCGAGGAATTTACCTTGGATGCGATCGCGTTGCCAAATGGTAAAATCTGCATATTGAATTGGAACTGGAGGTAAGGGAGAAGGCTGATTTTTAGAAAAAGCCGCATACAGCGTGGACAACTCTCGCAAAAACACACCACAAGACCATCCATCGGTGATAATGTGATGCATGGTTACAAGCAAAACATGTTCTTGTTCATTTAATTTTAGTAAAGTTGCCCTAACTAAAAGTCCTTTAGCTAAATTAAACGGTTTTGTTGCTTCCTGGGCTGCAAGTTGTTTAACTTCTGCTTCCCAATCTTTACCAAATAAATGCTCAAGATTAATGATAGGTAGCTCCCAAGTTAAATCCGGTATAATCTCCTGTATTGGCTCTCCATTTACGAGTCTAAAATTTGTCCGCCAAATTTCGTGACGTTTGAGTATTTCATTCAGACTCTGCTGAAGCACGGTAATATTTAGCTGTCCTTTAATGTGAAAAGCGATGGGAATATTATAGAAAGAACTCCCATGATAAAGTTGGTCAATAAACCATAGTCTTTGTTGGGAGAAAGATAAGGGGATACTCTGAGATATTTGACGTTTGGGAATAGTATCAGCCTGAAATTTTCCTCCTTTCCACTTTTCTAAAAGGGCTTTTTTTGCAGGTGATAAATTAGAGTGATGTTTATGCATTGTTAATATATGATGAAAGTTTTTTGTGGCGATCGTAGTCGTATTTAATTTATATGTAAATCAAATTAAAATTCGAAAATTAGCTTGTAATAAGCACTAATCTGCGAGAAGCAGCGCTGAAGCGCTTACTACAAACATTGAACTTATACTGACTTATGTATTACTTAAGAGAGGTTTTTTGACAAACGAAGCAAGCTATATCTTCGGTTTCTCCAAATTCTCTAGTATTATAGTAATTAAAATTTGTAAAGCCGACATTTTTCAAAGCGGACTGAACTTGTTCTAAAAAGTGATCTTTTCTTAACCAAACTGTATCTGAACGCTGCCAACTTTTTTCAAAAAATTCAAATCCTGTAACTTTGATCTCCCATATCCTCTCTTCTGGTTTGTAGTAAAATAATTCTATTAAGGAACATTCATCATTAATACTGACAATATTAAAATTGTTTTTCTGGGCATTTTCATGTAACCAATCTGTTATAGGTATATTAAACACAAATACGCCATTATCTCGAAGTGCAGCATATACATTTTGGAATGCCATTGTTAAATCTTCATTGTTTTGGATAAAATGAAAAACATCATTTGCCAAAACCGCATCAAAGATCGCTGGTAAATCAAACTGACGTATATCACTAAGAATAAATTCGCTTTCAGGCGCGTTTTTTCTAGCGTACTTTAGCAGTCCTTTAGAAGCATCGATTCCAGTAACTTTATATCCTCTAAGGTTAAGTTGTTGCGCTAAATGTCCGCAACCACAACCAAGTTCAAGAATATACGCTCCCGCAGGAAGTTGAGATAATAATATTTGCTCTAAAGCAGGTATTATACCTTTTACCAAATCTTCTGGTGTATTCTTTAATTCGTTCTGTAAACGAGCAATAGATTCATAGTCGGGAATATTTGTTAACAGAGACATAGACTACTTTTCCTGGTATCAAATAAATGTTTACAATCAAATAATCCAGATATTAGTTATTCGCTAAAAGAGCTTCTACTTCTTCTTCGGATAATTGTTCGATTTTTTCCAACAAAAGTTGCTCAATCATTTCTGCCTGTTTGGCTGGTATCATGGCTTTTAATAAAAGATCACGCAATGGTAAATCTATGGGAAATTTAGCTCGCAATCGAGAAACCAATTGAGTTGCGATGAGAGAGTCTCCTCCTAACTCATAAAAGTTGTCATAAATACCAACCTCTGCAATTCCAAGTACCTCTTGCCATATTTGCGTAATTTGTTTTCCCAACTCACTTATCGGAGCAACATAGGAATTAGTCAGTTGAGGTCTGGAATAGCGCGGAGATGAATATAATTGATTGGAAGATTTTGAATTTGCTGCATAATCAAGGTTAAATACATGATTATGCCTAGCCTTGATATTTAGTGTAGAAACAACAATTTGAGTCCCTTGATCTAAAGAGAGTATTCTTTTAAATACTTCTATAATTTCTGTTGGAGTAATAGCTAATTTTTCTCCAGATACCTGCTCAATGGTTTTTAATTTTGGAGTAAGGTTTAATTGTGTTTTATCCCAATTTATACTGTACCATGGGAAAGAATTATTTTGATTGTGTAAGGTAATCAATGTATCTATTAAATGATTAGCTGCTGAATATAAGCCTAACCCAAATCCTCCTAAAATAGAAGATAACGAAGAAAAAACGATACAAAAATCTAAATTAATATTTTGTAATATTTGTTCTAATACAGTAATCTGGTGGCGTTGATAATTAAATATTTTTCTCAATTCTATATTGTCAATTTCTGGAATCGAACCAAATATTTTTTCACGTTTGATTCCTGTTGAGTAGATAACTCCGTTAATTTTTTCAATGTTATCAGATAAAAATATTTGATGAATTTGTTGCTTATCAGTTTTATCTGTACGAATTACCAAAATATCTGCACCTAAGTTTTCTAATGCTTGCAATTGTTGAATTTTGCAACTCACTTCATCTTCTTGATCGTGAGTTTGCAACCATTGCGAAAAATCATCCTTTTTTGGAAAAGCTAAATCCTCGATAAATATAAGTCTTGCTTGAAAATTTTTGATTAAGTATTCTGCAAGCACAACTTCAATATTATCTAAGCCGCCAAAAAACAGATAAATACCGTGCTTTTTCAATGGTAGTTTTTCTTCAACTACTGACGTTAATTGAACTGGCTCAAATGTTTTTACCCAACGGTGAGAACCACGATAAGCAACAACTAAGTCTGAGGATACAGCCATGAATTCATTTAAAAGTTGATCAATAATTCTACTTTCATAACCTTGTTGTTTTTTATCTTCTACATTCAAGTAGTTACTTAACGCAATATCAATATTTCGACAGGTTATTTGAGGATACTCTTGAGAAATTACCTGACATAAACCTAATACTGTTGCCTTTTCTGGGTCTATAATTTCATTACCATCGACTTCTTGAATATGATTAGAGACAACCCAGAGTTGTAAACTTTGATCTATTTTGAGTTTACTCAGGCTTTGTGATATAAATAAGAAACTTTGGAATTCTAAATAATTCTCTGATTGGTAATTATTATAATTATTCAGATTCCAAAAGTAAGCTATATTTGGGGGAAATTTATCTAAAGCAAGTAATTCTTTGAAGAGAATATCATAGTCTTGACCTATGTATGAATTAATTGTATAACTCCATTTATTTTTTTGATCGAATTTTTCTCCAGGCTTAACTATAATTATATTATTATCTTGATTTTCTAATGCTTTAATTAATTTCTCACTTACGCCCAAATCATCTACAAAAAATAACCATTGTGTTTTATTATATTCTACTTGCTCAGAGAATGAGTTAGTAAGTAAAGAACGTTTCCAGGAAGGAACATAAAACCAGTTGCTAATCTCTTGTTTATGATCTAATCTTCCTAATTTACTATTTAAAGAAGTCGATGGAGATTGGGCATCAATCCAATACCTTTGTCGTTCAAAGGGATAAGTCGGTAAAGGTAAACGATGACGCTGCTCATGGGTATAAAATCCTGACCAATCTATATCTACACCAGAGAGCCATAACTGACCCAATGTTTTTAATAAAAAGTTTACATCTGATTGTTGCTCTTGTATATGACGTAAGGAAGTTAATATATGTTGTTTAGCATTAATTTCTAAATGCTGTTTAGTTAATGTGCTTAAAGTTCGTCCTGGGCCTACCTCTAGAAAAACACCTGTAAACTGCTTTAAAAGTTGCGATATCCCATCAGAAAATTTCACAGTTTGTCGTAAATGTTGACTCCAATAATTGGGAATTGTAGCTTGTGCATCTGTAATCCAACTACCAGTTACATTAGAAATGAAGGGTATGCGTGGTGGATTCAGTTTGATTTTTTTGAAACATTGCACAAATTCTTCTAAGATTGGCGACATCATTTGCGAATGAAATGCATGAGATGTATGCAACAGGCGACATTCCACACCTTGAGAGGATAATTGATTTTTTAGTGTAGCGATCGCCTCCTTTGTTCCAGAAATCACACATGAATTCCGGTTGTTAATCGCTGCGATTTCTACAGAGTTTGAAATCAGCGATCGCACTTCTTTTTCTGGAAGCGGAATTGCTAGCATACTCCCTACCGGTAACTGTTGCATCAGTTGTCCCCTTTTTGCCACAATGAATAGCACATCTTCAAGAGAAAATACACCTGCAATAGTTGCAGCGACATATTCTCCAATACTGTGACCAATCATCGCCGCAGGTAGCACACCCCATGACATCAATAACTTAGCGAGTGCGTACTCAATTACAAATAATGCGCTTTGAGTAAAAGCTGTTTGTTGTAGTTTTTGGTTAGCTGTTTCCATTTTTTCTGACTTTGGAAACAGTAAATCACGAATATCAAAACCAAGGTGAGGTTGCAAAATTTCGGCACAAGTATCTACATGTTGGCGAAATGTCGGTTCAACTTCGTATAGTTCTCGACCCATGTTTGCATATTGTGATCCTTGTCCAGAAAACATGAAAATGACAGGCTGTTCTCTATGTTCCTGATATAGATTAAAAATCCGTTCTTGATTTTGTATCTCTAAAACATTTATAACATCTTTAACACTCTGACATACCAACATCCGGCGATAGTTAAAGGCTCTACGACCCACTTGTAAAGTATGAGCGACATTAGCTAAATTTATATCTGGATTTTGTTTAAAATGCACCAATAAATTTGTGGTAGCAGCTTCTAAAGCTGTGCTAGTTTTGGCTGATAATAATATTAATTGCCAAGGTCTAGAGTCATCAAAATATGTAAATTCAGGTGCTTCTTCCAAAATTACATGAGCATTAGTTCCACCAAAACCTAAAGAACTAATTCCTGCTCTCCGAGGAGTCTTGTTAGTTTTCCAATCGCTCAGTTCAGTATTAACATAGAACGGACTATTTACAAAATCAATCTCAGGATTGGGAACTTCAAAATTGATGCTAGGAGGTATTTTTTTATATTTTAAGGCTTGTACAGTTTTGATCAGACTTGCTATACCAGCCGCTATATCTAAATGACCAATATTTGATTTGACTGAACCGATCGCACAGAAACCATTTCTTTGTGTAAAAGCACGAAAAGCTTTAGTCAACGCTGCAATTTCTACTGGATCTCCAGCAGCAGTTCCAGTTCCATGAGTTTCGATATAAGAAATATCATCAGCATCGATTCCTGCATTTGCCAAAGCTTCTACAATAACTTCAGCCTGACCATTGACACTAGGTGCGGTATAGCTAACTTTTAAAGAGCCATCATTATTGATTGCTGAACCTTTAATAACTGCATGAATATAATCTCGATCTGCTATTGCATCTTTTAATCTTTTTAAAACAACTATGCCAAGTCCACTACCGAAAATGGTACCTTGGGCTTTAGCGTCAAAGGCTCGACAATGACCGTCAGGAGATAAAATTCCATCCTGTTCATAGTAATAACCTGACTTTTGTGGAACTATAATTGTCACTCCGCCAGCTAAAGCAATATCACACTCTTCATCCAGTAAACTTTTGCAGGCTAAATGTAAAGCAACTAATGAAGTAGAGCAGTAAGTTTGAATTCCTATACTTGGCCCTTTTAAATTTAATTTATATGAAACATTAGTTGTCAAAAAATCTTTGTTAAAAGTATAGTTATTAGAAATATCTCTAGAATTAACGTTATTATATATATTGTTAAAAAAGTAAGTATTTGTACTAACACCAGCATAAACCCCTATTAAACCTTCATAGGTTTCTGGGTCATATCCAGCGTTTTCAAGAGCTTCCCAGGCACATTCTATAAAGAGGCGATGTTGGGGATCAATTAGTTCGGCTTCTTTTGGAGTGTAACCAAAGAATCTAGCATCAAAATGTTCAATATCTGGTAATATAGGCGCTGCTTTCACATAATTAGGATCATTTAAAACGTCCTCTCCAAGATTTAAATCTGCTAAGTCATGATTGGAGAAAAATGAAATAGACTCAACCTTCTTTTGGATATTCTGCCAAAATTCATCAACATTATTTGCACCAGGGAAACGACCAGTCATCCCCACTATTGCTATATCTAGATTTGCTGTTGATTCTTGTGTTATTTCATTAATCATGACTTTCTTCACTAGAGTAAACTCAGTTTGTGCTTTAGTTAGATTGCATTTTTATCTGTCTTCTTCTTTGTCCTCGATTGAGGCGTTGTTCAAAAGTATTTTTCTGAGATTCTTCAGGATGAAAAATCTTCGTCATTGAGCCTACATTTGGACATTCATACAGCTTGGCTACAGAAAGATTTGAATCAAATTTCTTATTTAGAATAGTAATAAGTTGAATACCTATGAGAGAATCACCACCAAGTTCAAAGAAATTATCGTAAATTCCTATGCGTTCAATTCCTATTACTTCTTGCCAAATATTAACTAGCTTTTGCTCAATTTCATTGCGCGGAGCAACATAATCGTTACTTAGTTCGGGTCTAGGATATTTGAATTTGGATGAATTGACAGTTTCTAAAAAATCTAGAGCTAATTTTTGCTTATCAGAATTGTAGTGTTTAAGTACGTCTAATAAGTCATAAGTAGATATGACAACTTGAGGTATTGTATTTGCCAGAACTCTCCGAAATACATCTACACCTTCATCAGGTAATATACCTTGTTGAAGGTTTTCTAATCGCAGTTGTTGCAGTCTTTGGGGTAATTCTGTATTCACAGCCATCCCCACTTCTTGCCAAGTATCCCAGTTAATGCTAGTAGTAAACCTACCATTTCGTGAAGTATTATAGTGAGCAAAAGCATCAAGGAAAGCATTTGCTGCACAATAATCTACCTGTCCAAATTCCCCGACAATTGAGCTATTTGATGAGATTAAAATCAAGAAATCTAATTCAATATTTTTGAGTATTGTATCAAGAACTATTGTTCCTTTTACCTTTGGAGCAAGAATACTTTCTGCTTCTGCTGGAGTTTTTCGTTGAATTGCGCCTCCTCCAGGAACTCCAGCAGCGTGAATAACACCATTTAGTTGACCAAATTGTTGTTGAGCTTGAGCGATCGCACTTTGCATTTGTTCTATATTGCTGACATCAGCAGCGATCGCTAAAACTTCTGCACCCAAGTCTTCAAGTTCTTGAATTTTGCGAATCTTACAGCTAGTACTATCAGTTTGATCATGACTAGACAACCACTCAAACCATTCATCTTTTTTGGGTAAAGCAGAACGTCCTACCAGTAATAGTTTTGCTTGTACAGTTCGAGCTAAGTATTCTGCTAAAACAAGTCCGATACCTCCGAGTCCACCTGTAATTAAATACACTCCTCTTTCTCGTAGTCCAGACTTTTCAACTTTAGCTTGATTAAAACGCACTGGTTCAAAACTCTGCACCCAACGATTTAAACCCCGATATGCAATTAATCTTTCGGAATTATCAACCGTCAATTCTGTCAATAATTTTTCTATGAGTTGTTCTTCTTGCCAACTTCCATTAGGAGGAAGAATCACATCAATACTACAACAATTGATATTTATATATTCTTGAGAAATAACTTTAACTGGACCGAGTAAAGTAGCTTTCTCTGGACAAAGCAATTCAGTTCCAGTAACTGGTTGTAGGTTGTTAGAAATAACTATGATTTGAAAATTATTCGTAGTTTCTTGTCTACCCAAAGCTTGAACAATAAATAATAAACTATAAAATCCTAGATTTTGAATTTGTTCTAATTTCTGTTCAATGATAGGTGTAATATTCCATAAATGAATTATATTTTTTGGTAATTGATTGTTTCTAAATAACTCTTGAAATAAAATATCGTAATCCTGATGGTTGCCCGGATTGATAGTATATTCAGACTCGCCTATCTGCTTAAATTCATCACCAATTTTTACAGTAATGACATCTCGATTTTGTTTTTCTAGTTGGTTAACCAACTTGATACCCAAGTCACACTCATTGGTAAATACTAAAATGCAAGATTGCTCAGGTAATAATTCTTTGTTATCAAGTTGTACTGAAGGTAAGGAAGGCTTCCAAAAAGGAATGTAAAACCAGTCAGCTATATCAGGTCTCTTGATTAGTGAATATGAAGTCTGATTATTATTTTTACCTGGCTTTTTAGCTTCAATCCAGTATCTTTGTCGTTCAAAAGGATAGGTAGGTAAAGGTAGACGGTGACGCTGTTCTTCAGTATAAAATTCTAACCAATCTATCTCAACACCAAAAAGCCATAATTTACCCAAGATTTCTAATAACAAGCTTACATCTGATGGTTGTTCTTGAGATAAGCAAGTTAGTACATGTTGTTTAGCATTAATATCTAAATTTTGCTTGGTGATTGTACTTAAAGTTTGTCCTGGTCCCACCTCTAAAAAAACACCTTCAAACTGGTCTAATATTTGAGAAATACTCTCGGAAAAATTTCCAGTTTGTTGTAAAGTCTGGCTCCAATAGTTGGGATTTATAGCTTGTGCATCTGTAATCCAACTACCAGTTACATGAGAAATAAAGCGAATACGTGGTGGATGGAGTTGAACTTTTTTAAGCAGCTGTAGTTGTCCTTGGTTTGCTACCATTGCTAACCCATCTCCAAGAGAAAATACACCTGCGATCGCAGCTGCAACATATTCCCCAATACCGTCACCAATCATCGCTTCTGGGCTTACTCCCCATGACATCAATAACTCAGCTAAGGCGTACTCAACTGCAAATAATACGCTTTGGGCGATGTTTGGTTGCTTTAGTTTTTGGCTAGCTGTTTCCATTGCTTCTGCTTGTGGAAACAGTAGTTCACGGATATCAAGACCGAGGTGAGGTTGCAAAATTTCCGTGCAACTATCTATATGTCTGCGATATGTCGCTTCGATTTCGTATAATTCCCGACCCATGTTTGCATATTCTGACCCTTGTCCAGGAAACATGAAAATAACTGGGCAACGATTTGGCTGCCAATGGTAACTAAAAACACGTTTTGAGTCTTGATTTTTCAGTAATTTAACAGCATCTTTCAGGTCTTTACAAACAACAATGCGCCGATGGTCAAAAGCTCGACGACCTACTTGTAGGGTATAAGCTACATCAGGCAAGTTGATATTAGGATATTGTTGAAGATAAGTAGCTAAATTTGCTGTAGCAGTTTCTAAGGCTGTGCTAGTTTTGGCTGATAATAATATCAATTGCCAAGGGCGCGATTGTAGAGACGCGCCATGGCACGTCTCTATAACTGGAGTTTCTTCCAGAATTATATGGGCGTTAGTCCCGCCAACACCAAAAGAACTTACACCTGCTCTGCGAGGTAAACCGTTAGTTTTCCACTCTGATAATTTAGTGTTGACGTAGAAAGGACTGTTAGCAAAATCTATCTCTGGATTAGGTTTTTCAAAATGCAAACTAGGGGGTATTTGTTTATGTTTTAATGCAAGAACTGTTTTAATTAAACCTGTTACACCTGCTGCTGTATCCAAATGCCCAATATTAGTTTTTACTGAGCCAATAGCACAAAAACCTTTTTTATTTGTACTAGCACGAAAAGCTTGTGTAAGAGCTTTGATTTCAATTGGATCTCCCAAAGGAGTTGCAGTTCCATGAGCTTCAATATAAGAAATTGTATCCGGTTCAACACCACTCAAAGCAAGTGCTTCTAAAATTACTTCTCTTTGACCATTAACACTAGGTGCTGTATATCCTACTTTTAAAGAGCCGTCATTATTAATAGCAGAACCTTTAATTACAGCATGAATAAAGTCCCCATCATTAACAGCATCATCCAATCTTTTTAACACAACAATTCCTAAACCATCCCCAAACACTGTTCCTTGAGCTTGAGCATCAAAAGTACGACAATGTCCGTCAGGAGAATGCAGAACCCCTTCTTGATAGTGATAACCAGATTTCTGGGGTAGCTTGGCTATAGAAACACCACCAGCTAAAGCAAGATCACTTTCTCCATTGAGCAAACTTTGACAAGCTAAGTGTACAGCTATTAATGATGTAGAACAATTATTCTGAACATTTATACTTGGACCAGTAAGATTTAATTTATAAGAAATTTGTGTACTTAAATTATCTTTTTCATTACCAATGAAAATATTGAAAGCATCTACAGATTGTATTAAATTTTCATTTGAAATTAAATTTGTAAATAAATAATTACTATTAGTTACACCCGCAAAAACACCTATTTTACCATCGTAGAATTCAGAATTATAACCCGCAGATTCTAAAGCTTCCCAGGCAGATTCTAAAAACAAACGATGCTGTGGGTCTGTAATTTCAGCCTCTCTAGGAGTAAATCCAAAAAATGCAGCATCAAATAGCTCAATATCTTCTATTATACTTGCTGCTTTTACATAATTTGGGTTGTTGAGCAAATCTGGATCTATACCTGTAGCTAGCAATTCCTCATCTGTAAAATGAGAAATTGATTCTACTCCATCTCGTAAATTTTCCCAAAATTGTTCAACATTTTTTGCACCTGGGAAGCGTCCATTTATGCTAATAATGGCAATCTCATCGTTATCATCAAACTTATTAAATTCCTGATCGGTATCATTCATAATAAGTACCTACATACAATTTGCCATTTTTTGTTAGGCTCTGAGTTGCTTCTAATAAATCTGATTTGATAAATCTAAAGCAATCTGAATTTGGTCATTTAAAACTGCATCAATATCATCTTGAGTAGTAAGTGGATTAGCAATAACAGCACGTAGCGCAGTAACTGAAATTTCTTTTTCTAAACAAGCAATTGTTTTTGTTGTTCGTGAAATAAAAGTACGACCAGCTTGACGTTGAGCTTTTTGCAGACGTTCATTAAATATATTAATTTGTTGATTATCACTTTCTGATAATTCATTTTTATCTGCAACTTCTCTTAAAGACTCCGGAATGTAGCGATAAAGAAGCAAATTTATATCTGGTTGAGATAATAACTCAAATTCGGACATATTAGCAATCTGAACAGCCATATATTGTGTTTTCTCAATCCCTGCATCAATCAAAAATTCATAACCTTTCAATCCAATTAAATGTAGACCAGCATGTAAAAATAATGCCATTCCTGGACGAGAACCTTCTAAAGCCCGTTTCCCTAAATCGAATGAACCTTTACGCATGGTGTAACTAGCATTTTTTTCAATCGATGAAGCTAGCTTTGGCTCACGCATAAATACCATACCAAGACCCATAGGTAAATACAGTTGTTTATGTCCATCAATTGTGACTGAATCAGCGCGTTCAATACCAACAAGCTTTTGTCGATGTTGTTCAGAAAATATGAGTGGTCCACCCCAAGCAGCATCTACATGAAAATGCACATTTGCTGCTTGAGCAATATCTGCTATATCTGACAGTGAATCTATGTTACCAGAATCTGTAGTCCCAGCAATCCCTGCGATCGCAATAATATGTAACTTTTGCGCCTGACAATCTGCAACAGCTTGACGTAACGCCGATAAGTCTACTTGATTATTAATATTAGTAGGAATTTTGATTAAACCATGCGTACCTATGCCTAATAAATCTGCTGCTTTTTCAAAAGAATAATGCATCAGTTCAGAGCCAATTACTACCGCTCCTTGATAACCATAGTAATCTAAAGCTGCTGCTAAACCTGCTTTTTCTACACCTGGAAAATTATTTTTTGCACCCAAAGATTTGTTTCGAGCGCACCATAACGCAATGATGTTTGCTGCGGTTCCTCCAGAAACTAGTATCCCTAGAGTACTTTGGCTATTTTGGACATGATCGCGATAAAATTCATCAGAAAAATTATAAATTAACCTATGCATCATTGCCAAAGCCTGACGTTCGTATGGACTAAAAGCTTTAGCTGTTTCTATTTTGACGACATTTTGATTCATTGCTGTCATCAGTTTTGCAAGAGGTCGCACAAAACAGGGCAGTGCCGAGGTCATATGACCAATGAATCGTGGTGAAGATGTATGTATCGAATGATTAATAACATTATTTGCTAAATATTCAAGATAGTTATCAAAGTTAGCAGGATTAATAGGAAATTGACTATCAGTAAATGTTTCTACTAATGTATTAAAATCAATATCAGAATTAGTGTAAATGGCGTTTACAAAATCATCAATTAAATTATCAGTTTTAATAGCCATATTATATTCTATAGGCACTAAACTGTTAGATGGTGCAAATAATTTCATCACTTGATTGGCAACTGCATACCGTGGTGTTAGCTCATTCTCAAAAAATAAATTCTGCTGATTTTTTTCTTGTCTTTGCTGACTCAATGCCATTTTCTACTCCACAAAATATTTATTTTTTTATTTTCTACTTTCTACTTTCTCTTCTATAATTTTGTCTAGTTTCTTTGCGACGCTTTATGGAAGCAGACCTCGCTGGAGTTCGGTAAGAGTCTTTTTGTAAAGTAGCTTGTTCCTCGCTACTTAAAAATTCAGCAAGCGAACTGATAGTTGGTCTTTCATAAATGCTGATGATCGGAATATGGACATTTAATTCTTTTTGTAATTGAGAGATTACCTCAACACCAATGAGAGAACTACCTCCTAAATCAAAAAAGTTGTCATAAATACCAATATTTTCAATTCCTAATACTTTTTGCCACGTTGTCGCAACTATTTGTTCTACATTGTTGCGAACTGGAACATACTCAATTTGTAAATTTGCTCTGGAATGAAGTGATAAAATATCTCTGTTTTTTTGTAAAAATTCTCGTTTAATCCATTGGTCAATTCTGGGTTGTAATTCTCCCGCAGAAACAACAATTTGAGGAATTTTATTTAGAGATAAGATACGCCTAAAAACATCTATACCTTCCTTCCATGTCATGCGTAATTTTTCTAAGGCTACTCCCACAGTTAGATCCTGTATGTCGTCTTCTTGAGATTGCCAAGTATCCCAATTCACACTTATACAAGGAAACGCATTTATCTGATTTTGTTTGTGAGCATAGGCATCCATAAAAATATTAGCAGCAGAATAGGAAGTTAACCCTAAACCACCTAAAACAGATGATGATGATGATGTGAATAAACAAAAATCTAATTTTTGATATCGCAAAATTTTTTCTAAAATAATTAGTCCATATACTTTAGGATGAAATTGTGACTGACTTTGAATTTTAGAACTTTCTTCGATAGTGTAATATGCATCGTCGTTAATTCCCGCTGCGTGAATTACCCCATGAATTTCACCAAAGCGTTCTTTAGCTATTTCTATAGCTTTTTGCATTTGTTCTTCATTAACTACATCAGCGCTAATTGTTAGAACTTCTGCACCTAATTCTTCAATCTGAATCAGTTTTTTAAGTTTCTGGCTGATTTCATTGGATTCATCATAGTTACTAAGCCATTCCGACCATTGATGTTTTTGAGGGATGGCTTTTCTGCCGATTAAAATTAACTTAGCTTGCACTGTTTTTGCTAAGTATTCTGACATTGCTAAACCAAGACGACCAAGCCCACCAGTGATGAGGTAAACACCTTGTTTCCTCAGTTTGGTTTTGCTGATGATACTCTCATCTAATTGTACAGCTTCGTATATTTTTATCCAACGATGATTACCACGATAAGCAATTAAGTTATCAGTTATTGGTGTTGTAAACTCTGTTAGTAGTGAGTCTATAATTGTTGGCGATAGTTTGATTTTAGAGTCTGGAAGTATAATATCAAAACAACGGCAATTTATATTGAGATACTCTTGTGGAATAACATTGCATGGTCCTAATATAGTTACTTTGTCAGGGTATAAATTCTCGCTACCAGTAACATCACTTATATTACTGGTGACAACTATCAAATTAATTGGATCAATAATATTCTGTTTTGCTAAGGCTTGTGCCAAAAACAGCAGACTGTAAAAACCGAGATTTTGACAATCCTCAAAAAATTGATATTGTGTCCGTGTGTCTAGCTCTTGGTTGGGTAAGGTATCGTTAGGAGTAACGCTCCAAAAATGTACGATTTGCTTTGCTTGACTAATCCAATTCTGTTCTTGTAGTGCTTGTAATAAAGTATCATAGTCATCTCTTTGTTCAGGATTTATGGTATACGTACACTCATCAAGTTTGCTAAATTTATCTCCAACTCTGACAAAAATCACATCTTGATTTTGTTGTTTTAGTCGTTCAGCAATTTCTGCTCCCACTCCATAGTTATCAACAAAAATTAACCAACAATACTTTTGTTCTAGCAGTTTCCCCTGTTGAAAAAGCTCAAGTGGTGTTGATTCTTTCCAACGAGGAACATAGAACCAATCAGCAATATCTGGTTTCTTATCTGAAGTTTTTGGCGACATCATTGCTAAAGTCGCATTTCGATTTATCTCAAGCCAGTAACGTTGGTGTTCAAAAGGATAAGTAGGTAAGGGTACACGATGACGCTTTTCATTTAGATAAAAACCCGACCAATCGATTTGAATTCCTACTAGCCAAAGTCTACCCAAGGTATTAAGTATAAATCCTACATCTGATTGTTGTTCTTGCGAATGTCGTATTGAGGTTAATGCTATGATATCTGTTTGATGTTGTTTAGCCAAACTATTGAGAGTCCGTCCTGGTCCAACTTCCAAAAATATTTGATCTGGTTGTTTGAGTAATTCAGCAATTCCTAAACTAAATTGTACTGTTTCCCTTAAGTGTCTTGCCCAATATTTAGGGTTTTTTGATTCATTTGCAGTAATCCAAGTTCCACTCACATTAGAGATAAACGGAATGTTTGGGGGATTGAGTTTTACTTTTTCTAATAACTGAGTAAAACTCTCAATTATGGGTGACATCATGTGAGAATGAAAGGCATGAGATGTATGCAAACGTCTACATTTGACACCGATTTGTTGTAGCTTTTGTTGCAATTTATCTATGGCTTTTTCTGAACCTGATACTACACAGGAAGAAGGGGAATTAATCGCAGCTAAAGAGATTTCTTTTTCTAAAAATTGTTGAATTTTTTGTTCTGGAAGCTGAATGGAGAGCATGGCACCACTAGGTAACTCCTGCATAAGTTTTCCTCGTGTTGCAACTATCGCTAGAGCGTCTTCTAAACTGAAAACTCCTGCTATAGTTGCAGCTACATATTCCCCGATACTGTGACCAATCATTACTTCAGGTAGCACACCCCACGCCATCCATAACTTAGCTAAAGCATATTCAATCACAAACAGCGCTGGTTGAGTAATTGCTGTTTGCTGTAATTTTTGTGTTGCTTCTAAAACTTTTTCTTCACTGGGATAAAGAACTGTACGCAAGTCTATTTGCAAGTGGGGTTTTAGCAGTTCGCAGCAATAATCAACTTGCTCTTTAAAGACCCTTTCATTTTCATATAATTCTCGACCCATATTTACATATTGCGAACCTTGTCCAGAAAACATAAATACAACTGAACGATAACAAGGTTCTTGATAATAAGTAAAAACTCTTTGAGGATCTTGCAATGCATTAATTGCATCTTCTGGGTTTTGACAAACTACCATTCGCCGATGGTTGAAAGTCCAGCGACCAACTTGCAACGTATGAGCTACATCAGCAAGATTTAAATTTGAATGCTTTTGGATAGAATTAATAAGATTTTCTGTAGCAGTTTCTAACGCTGTATTTGTCTTAGCTGAAAGTAATAATAATTGGTAATTTCGAGAAGGACTAGAGGATTGAATTCTCGGAGCTTCTTCTAAAATTACATGGGCATTTGTACCACCGAAACCAAAGGAACTAACACCTGCACGGCGAGGAGTACCGTTGGTTTTCCACTCAGTTAATTGATTGTTGACATAAAAGGGACTATTAGCAAAATCAATTTGGGGTGATGCTTCTTCAAAGTTCAAACTGGGAGGAATTTGTTTATATTTTAGGGCTAATACTGTTTTAATCAAACCCGCGACACCAGCAGTTGAATCTAAATGGCCAATGTTAGTTTTGACAGAACCTATCCGACAAAATTTCTTTTGTTGAGTTTTAGTCCGAAAAGCTTGTGTTAAAGCAGCGATTTCAACAGGATCACCTAAGGAAGTTCCGGTTCCATGCGCTTCAATGTAGCTAATTGTATCAGGTTCGACCTCAGCCATCACCTGAGCGGCTCTAATTACTTTTGCTTGACCATTGACGCTGGGTGCAGTGTAGCTAACTTTATCTGAACCGTCATTATTAATCGCAGAACCTTTGATCACTGCATGGATGCAATCTCCATCTGCGATCGCTTCTTCTAAGCGTTTTAAAACTATAAGACCCAAACCTCTTCCTTTTACAGTTCCAGACGCTTTTGCATCAAAAGCACGACAATGTCCATCAGGAGATTCAATTCCTCCCTCTTTGTATAAATATCCAACTGCTGTGGAGATTGAAACTCCTCCTGCTAAAGCAATATCACATTCACCACTGAGCAAACTTTGACAGGCTAAATGTACAGCGACCAATGAACTGGAACAGGTAGTTTGAACCGCATAACTTGGCCCTTGCAAATTTAATTTATAAGAAACAAGTGTAGTAACATAATCTGGAGAAGTTGCTTTCTCGATCTGCTTATCACCTACAGAAGCTATCAGTTCGTAATTAGAATAAATATTAAGTAGATAACTGCCAAAACTTGTACCAGCGTAGACTCCAATAGGTTTTTTATAGACTTCAGAACTATAACCAGCATCCTCAAGCGCTTTCCATGAATGTTCCAAGAAAAAACGGAGTGAAGGGTCCATAATTTCAGCTTCTCTTGGGCTGATGTCGAAAAAAGAAGCATCAAACAAGTCTATATCTTCGACTAGACCTTCCGCTTTCACATAATTTGGATCGTTTAGTAAAGCCGCATCGATACCTAAATTTTTTAATTCTTGATCACTAAATCTATGTATTGACTCTACTCCATCTCGGAGATTTTGCCAAAATTGCTCAATATTTGGAGCTTCTGGAAAACAGCCGCTCATACCAATGATAGCTATTTCCAGACCAGTTTTATGATTGAAATATTCTGCATCTTCCATAATTAATTTTACTGGTTGCTATTAAACATTCTGTTGTCTCTTTTGTAAAAAGCGTTGTTTTAATCTTGCTTTTCCAGTCTCTAACTTTTCATTTAATTCATTGCTCTGATTCTCAAAACTATCGTCTTCTTCTTGGTTTAAAAATCGGGCTATAGAACTAATCGTTGGATATTTAAATAAGTCAGTTATTGCTAAATCAGGTTTAAACAGTTCCCGCAGTTTGCTATAAACCTGAAGCACATTAAGTGAATGACCACCAAGATCAAAAAAATTATCTTGGATACCAACTTTTTCCACCTTAAGTATTTTTTGCCAAATATCAGCTATTGTATGTTCCATTTCATTTCGCGGTAACACGTAAGCTGTTTCTAGTATTGGGCGGAGATTATCTGGCTTAGGTAAAGCTTTACGATCTACCTTACCGCTTGGTGCTATGGGTAGACTTTCTAGCATCACAAAAGTAGAAGGTAACATATGGTCAGGTAATTTTTCTTTTAAAAAATTACGCAATTCACTAATACTAGGAACTGGTTCTGTTTTTGCAACCACATAAGCAACTAATTGCAAGTTACCTGGTTCTTCTTGATGAACTATGACTATATTTTCACGCACATTTGGGTGTTGACTTAAGAATGTTTCAACTTCCCCAAGTTCAACTCGGAAGCCCCGAATTTTTACTTGATGATCAATACGTCCCAGGAATTCTATATTGCCATCAGGAAGCCACCTTCCTAAATCTCCTGTTTTATAGATTAAATCTCTACGATTTTCTGGTAGCTTCTTCCTAGCATCTGCAAACGGATTAGGAACAAAACTTAAATTAGTTTTTTCTTCATTTTTCCAATACCCTTCACCGACACCAATTCCCGATACACAGATTTCTCCAGGAACGCCGATGGGTAATAGCTGCATTTGCTCATCAAGAATGTAGAGATTTAAATTTGCTAATGGTTTGCCAATTGGTACTGTTCGCTGATTTTCGTCAAAAGGCTTATTAACAATAAACTGAGTAATATCATCCGCTGCTTCGGTGGGACCATAGGCGTTAACTATTTTGATTTCAGGATATATTTGGAGCCACTTATTTACCCAACTTACAGATACTGGTTCCCCCACAACCATCATCCATTTCAAATCAGGTAATTCTCTGTCCTGAGTTTCTAGCCCTGAAGTATATTCAAGTAAGCCCCCAAATAATGCTGGTACTAATTCAACAACTGTAATTTTTTCTGATTTAAGTGCTTTAAATAATTTATTAGCGATCGCAACAGTTTCAATATCTACTATGACTGTTTTACCACCTATTAAAAGTGGTGCTAAAAATTGCCATACAGAAATATCTGTTGAGGAAGGAGCGCTTTGTAGAAAACAAAATTCCTCAGTTAATTTTAATTCATCAAATTGGGCATAGATATGATTAATTGCACCATCATGCCTAACTATTGCTCCCTTGGGTAATCCTGTGGAACCAGAAGTATAGAGCATGTAAGCTGGATCTACAGCATTATTAATAGATTCTAAATTATCATCAGATAATTGTTCAAAATCCAATTTATTATATATCTTTAAAGTTTCTTGACTAGCAAGCAGTATATTTTCAGTAGTTACATTATCTAAACAAATAATAGATGATAGTTGCGAACAATTTCCTACTAAGCCTGATAAATTATCTAAGAGCGGGTAATCTGTGAGCAAAAATCTTACTTCGCTATTAGATAGCATATATTTAATTCTGCTTGGTGGGTAAGTACTATCAATAGGTACATAGGCTCCACCTGCTTTGTATATAGCAATAATCGCAATCAGGAAATTAATATCGCGGTCTTTGAAAATACCAATAAATTCCCCTTTTCCAACTCCTAATTTACGCAACAATCTAGCTATTTGATTAGCTTTTTGATTTAGTTCTCGATAGGTTAACTTACTTTTTTTATGAATAACACTTATATTATGTGGAGTTTGAGATACTTGCTTTTCAAATAATTGATTTATTGTCTGATTAACTGGATATTCTTGAATATTATTATTAAAATCTTTTAATAATTTATTTTGTTCCAGGTCTTTCAAAAACATAATATCTGATATTTTAATATTAGAATTATTAATAATATTCTCAATAATATTTATATAACATCTACTCATTAATTTTATATTGTCATAGTGAAATAAATCCTCCTTATATTCTATATTAGCGCTAATACTTTCATCATTAACGGAAAAAGAAATTGTAATATCATTTTTTAAGTGTTCTAAATTATTTTTACAATGAATATTTTCTAGTAAAATGACTATATCAAAAATGGGACAACGATTAGGAAATGTTGGTATCTCTAATAATTTAATTAATTCATCAAAATTATAATTTTGATGAGTGTAAGCAGCGATAGTTGCATCTTTAACTTGTAACAGAAAATCTTTTAAAGAAAGCTGAGGTGTTACCTGATTACGCAAAGGGATCACCTTGCTATTTATGCTATCAATCTCAATTTTATTATATACTGGTATTCCGACAATAATATCATTATTTCTAGTATATTTTTGCAACAATATATTTAATGCAGATACAACTATCAAATAGATAGAAAAGTAAGAACCATTAGCTAGATTGATAATCTGTTGAGATAAATCATTTGATAAATTAAAGCGAAAGGATTTGTTTTGATGACTGGAGAATAAAGGTCTTATATAATCCAGTATCAAATTTGTTTTTGGTAACTCTCCCGATAGTTTATTGAGCCAGTAAATTTTTTGAGAGAATAAGTTTTTGGAGTGTATATGCACAGCCATATTTTTACTTTGTAATCGATTGCTTTGTAAATTAATTAGTATGTCAAGTTAGTTTGACATGGAATCATCAAAAGCTTGTTTGATGATTAAACAACCTTTTTGTAAGGTAGGTATATCAATGATTAAAGGTGGTAAAAGTTTAATAACGGTATCATTTCTACCTGCTAGTTCAACAATTAATCCTAGTTCAAAACAACGTGATGTGATAGTTTTAGCGAAACTGCTACCACCAAAAGTTTTCACATCAATTCCCCAAATCATTCCAATTCCACGGATTGCTATATTTTCACTAATTGATGCTATTTCTTGAGTTAGAAAATTTTTCAAAAAAAGCTCTTTAGCTTTAACATCCTGTTCAAAATCACAACTTTCTCTGTACTCTAGAGCAGCTGTAGCTCCTACAAATGCTATTTGATTACCTCTAAAAGTACCATTATGTTCGCCCGGTTCCCATATATCTAAATCTGGTTTGATTAATAATAGCGACATGGGGAAGCCATAGCCACTAATTGATTTAGAGAGAACTACAATATCAGGAACAATATTTGCTCTTTCAAAAGAAAAGAAAGAGCCTGTTCGACCACAGCCAACTTGAATATCATCGCATATTAATAAAATATCATGTTTATCACATAAATTTCTTAATTTTTGCATCCACTCAATCGGAGCTACAATTACTCCACCTTCTGCTTGGACAGTTTCAAATATAATTGCAGCTGGCTTTTCAACTCCAGAATTAACATCGCTTAAAACTGATTCTATATATTCTATTGTGTCAAAACTTTCCATAAATCCATAAGGATAAGGCATGAATGTTACATTACTTGATGTCCCAATTGCGCCTGCTCGAATTCCAGTATTACCACTTATTGATAGGCTGCCCAAAGTCATTCCGTGATATGCTCCCATAAAAGAGAATATACCTGATCTTTGTTTGACTTTTCTAGCTAATTTTAAAGCTGCTTCCACAGCATTTGTTCCTGTAGAACCGCAAAATTGAATGCGATAATCTAGCTTTTTGGAACTGAGTACTACCTCATCAAACTTAGCTAGAAACTTTTCTTTAGCCGAAGTATACATATCCAAAGCATGTGCAATTCCATCGGCATCTAAATATGATATAACCTTTTGTTTTATATAATCATGATTATGTCCATAATTTAAAGCCCCTGCTCCTGCAAAGAAATCAATGTATTCTTTACCTGAGTCAGAATAAATCATCGAGCCTTTTGCTCTATGAAATATATCTGGAAAACTACGGCAATAGCTTCTAACATTGGATTCGCGCTTTTCAAATATATTCATAATATTCTTGTGTGGCAATGACAAACTGATTATCTATACTGCGTATTTTTTTAATATTCTTAAGAAACATAATTTAGATAAGATTTATATAATTCAAAAATAATTTGAGGGGGAACTTTAAATACTAAACCCATTGTCAATAGTAAGTTATAGTATAAATTTTGAACTGGCATACCTTTGGTTATTGCGCCTAAAGCCGTCAGTGAACTTTTTTGAGTATGCCAATCAATATTAAAAGATATAGAAGTATCTAAACTTCTAACATGATGTAATGTTCCAGGAGGCATATATAGAATATCACCAGGATTAACAATAAACTTAATCGGTCTAGCATTTTTATAATTAGGATATTTATTAAAATCTGGATTTTCTGGATTCACTAAAAACCATCGCCAGCCTTGACGATAACAATATTTGGCATCTTCTGGTAGTAATATCGTAAATTGTTTGCGTCCGATAATTTGAAAAAAAATATTGTTAGTCAATAGACAATCAAAATGTAATGGTGTAATACTATTAGATGAACCTAAGAAAAACTGACAATAACGCCACCACTTGTACCAGTACCATTTTGGTAAATAATCAAACGGAAATGGTTGAACATCTTCTATTAAAGAAGGTATTAAGCTAAATAAAGGTAAGTCATGACAATATGGCGGTAGAGGATTATTTTGAGGGTCTGTTTGATAAGTTTCTATTAGTTCTATATAACTTGTCATTGTCAAACGACATATATCAATTTTCTTATTACTAAATTTCTTGGCGTAAATATTTAGTGCGGGGGATAAATTTTTGAAAGAATTTAATGACCATTTATCAAAGCCACGCCAATTAGAAATTAATCCAGAGATTATGACTGGTTTAGCTAATTCAACATAATTTTTATGAAATTCATCACTTGATAGTTTATATCTTCTGTCTATTTCTGATGAAATGATCATACTTTATTTCCTTAAAATATTGAAGCGAGTTGCCAGTTAAATGATGCTTCTTTTTCTAAAGTTGTTGATATTTGCTGTTGGTGTGGTGTTGAGAATGATAAGTCTTTGATTTGAAGATTATGATTAGTTATTATTGCCTGTAGCAAGATTTCAAAATCAGTTAGGATTCCGGTAATTGTAGTAATATCAAATCTATAATTGTCATAGGAAATTGCTACTATAATTTCTGATTCTGGATAAATAACTAAATTTAAAGGGTAGTTATTTCTGTAATAAATTCCAGTTGCTTCAAATGCTATATTACCTGTCCAATTTTCTGCAAATTCACTAACTGGAAAGTTTTCAACTACAACAATAGTTTCAAACAATGGTAAATTTCGTGGTATTTCACTCCAACCTTGAATTTGTGTCAGTGGAGTGTATTCATGCTGACGCGTTTCTACTAATTGAATCTGAAAATCTTGTAACCATGACAACAAATATTGCTCTGGATTTATTTTGACGTTGATTGGTAAAGTATTTATAAATACACCAACCATTGATTCTACTTCTGCTAAATCTACTGGTCTTCCCGTTACAGTACATCCATAGATTATATTATGGCGACAAGTATATCGACTCAGGAGAATAGACCAAATTCCATTAACTAATGTGGCAAGAGTAAAATGATTTTGCGTAGCAAAAGATAGTAGTGATTTTGTAATTTCTTTTGAGAGTTTAATTCTCTCTTCATCATACCTTTCTTTCTGCTTATGTGATTGGTTATTTTCTAGGTAAGTTAGAGGAGTTGATGCTTTTATTCCTTGTAGCTCTTGTCGCCAAAAGCTTTCAGTCTTAGCTATATTTTGTTGCTGTAACCAGTCGATATAATTTCTAAAAGGACGGGCTGGCAGTAATTTTATTTCTTTGGATTCACAAAGTGTAGTGTAAATTTTTAAACATTCCTCTAATATTATTGGGCCAGACCATCCATCGATGATGATATGGTGATTACTCCAAATAAATTCATAGCGATCGCCAGCAAGACGAATCAAAGTTAAACGCATTAAACATGGTTGCGAAAAATCAAAACATAATTGGCGATCGCTCTCGAGAAATGATTTTAATTGCTCTTGTTGTTTTGCTGGTTCGATATCACGCCAATCATATTGATTCAAGCTAATTTTTACTTTTTTATAGACAACTTGTAACGGGTTATCAATGTCTTCCCAATAAAATCCTGTACGTAATATTGTATGTCTATCTACTACTTGTTGCCATGCTTGTTCAAAAGCCTCTATATTTGGATGACCATGTAAAGTTAAGGTGTGGTGAAAGAAGTATAATGCTGATTCACTCGCATACAAACAGTGAAATAGCATACCCTTTTGGACTGGTGTAAGTTCATATATATCTTCGACATTTTCTGTTTTCATTGTGCTTGTTTACCACCTAGTTGGTTAATTTTTGCCAGAAATTTATCTAAGTCTTGTTGGTTCAAGTTAGCTCTAGGAAAGTCGGAAGGTGTATATTTTTCTGCTGACAAAGACTGACAATGAGCAATTATGCTTCGTATAACTTCAATATAACTTGCTGCTAAAGTTTCAATTGTTTCTCGCCGATGAACTGCTGTATTGTAAATCCAATTAAGTTGCAGTTGTTTTTGAACAATAATTCCGTTTATTTCCAGTAAGTAAAATCGATTTTTATTTGTACTTTGACTGAGTTTTATAGACTGATCAGTGTAATTAAATAAAGATGACTGTGATATTACAGGGTCAAAATTACCTAAATAGTTAAAATTGACTTGAGGTTGAGGGCAAGATTTTAACTTTGAATTTATTTCTGGATTATTGCTGATATAGCGCAGTATATCGTATCCAATACCTTTATTTGGAATTTTACGTAAATACTCTTTGACTGCGATTAATGCATTTCCTAGATCACAAGCTTCTGTGATATCTAAAATTACTGGAAAGCAAGTTGTAAATAAACCAACTGTACGAGAGAAAGATATGTCTTTGGAATTTTTGAAAACTATATCTCGACCATTATCTTCAACATCTACCCATAGTTGCTGCTCTCCCGTCCACTTTGCAAAAGTTTGGATTAAAGCTGTTAGTAGAATATAGATTATTTCGGTATTATAAGCTTTGTTAACATTTTTTATTAAGGCTTGAGTTGCTGTTTTATCTAGAGAGACTGATACTATGTCACTATTCGCTACTATATTTTCATTTGCAGAATAGTCAACAGGTAGACTATGGAAAGGTATTTGGGATTTTGCTAACCAGTAGTCCTGCTCATGCACCATTTCGGAAGTTTGAGCATACTCTTGAATAGACTGTGTCCACTGCTGGAAAGAAGCGGTTTGATCAGATAATTGTATTGCTTCAGATTGACTGAGTTGTTGGTAGACTGTTTGCAAATCTTCTAACAAAATCTGCCAGGAAACAGCATCTACTAAAAGATGGTGAATGGTAATTAGTAGGTAGTTGTTTTGCTGCGATCGCAATTCAATAAAAGCAACATTTACCAGTAAACCTTCACTGAGGTTAGACTTGCTTTGTATTCCTACAACTGTAGATTCAAAAGCATGTTGTTGTTCATTTTCTGAAAGTGCAGACAAATTCACATGCTCATATACCATTATATCATTAGTATGAACTTCTATTTGCTGCCATTTAGATTCTTTTTGAAGAAAACGCAAACGAAAAACATCATGATGTTCAATTACATATCTGACAGCTTCTTGTAAGATTTTGGGATTGCAGGTTTGTTGTATTTCCAGTAGTAAAGATTGGTTAAATGAATCTATGTTTGACTGATTTTGAGTTAATAATCGATGCTGAACAGGTGTGAGGTAAACTTCTCCAAGTTTCAAACTATTTTTATTTGTTTCAATTACACCTATGGCTGTCACTAATTCAGCAATATTTGGGTGCATAAACATTTGCTGAGAAGTTAATTTCATGCCTAATGTGTTAGCCTTGGCAACAATTTGAATTGCAAGAATTGAATCTCCTGCCAATTCAAAAAAATTGTCATGAATACCAATTTTTTCAATACCTAGAAATTGTTGCCAAATGTCAGCTAGAGTCTGTTCAAATTTGTTACGAGGCGCAACATAAGCATTTGCTAAGTTTGGACGTGGATGGCTGGATTTTGAAATATTTGTTTTTGATGTCTGTGATATTAATGCTAATTCTTTTTCGAGATAATTGAAAGAATTATTATGCTCAATTACTGTTTGAAAGTCTTGCGTTGACACAATAACATGAGGTAAGCTACTGAACAAAATGCGATTAAAAGCTTCGGCACCTTCTTGAGATAATATTCCTTTTTTGAGTTCCTGTTCACGTTGGAGCTTTAATTGTTCAGGTAGCTCTGTCTCTACTGCCATTCCTACATCTTGCCAAGAACCCCAATTTATTGCCACTGTATATTGGTCAGATTTAGAAGTACAATAATCTGCATAAACATCCAAAAATGCATTAGCGGCACAATAATCTACCTGTCCAAATTCACTCAAAATAGAACTTTGAGATGAACAAAGTACTAAGAAATCTAAATTAATATTTTTTGATTTTAAAATTTCTTTTAATACTAATGTTCCTTGGATTTTTGGTGCAAATACACTATTTGCTATATCCTCTGTTTTTAGTTGAATTATACCACCGCCAGCAATCCCTGCTGCATGGATAACACCATTGATTTGACCAAATTTTTCTAAAGCTTCAGTAACAACTATCTGCATTTCTTCGTAGCTGGCAACATCGGCACTTTTAACCTCAACTTCTGATCCTAACTCTGTAAATTCAAGTATTTTGTTGATTTTGCGACTAACCGAATCTTTACTATCATGTGCTTCTAACCATTGTTTCCAGTGCGATCGCTCAGGTAATCCCTTTCTACCAATTAAAATTAACTTAGCTTGTACTGTCTTTACTAAATGTTCTGCTAGGACCAAACCTATACCACCAAGTCCACCAGTAATTAAGTAAACTCCTCCTTTTTTTAACTTAGTTTTACCTAAAATATCTTTATCTAAACGGATAGGTTCAAAGCTTTGAACCCAGCGATGATGTCCACGATAAGCAAGTATATTTTCAGTTTGCTGTGTTTTCAGTTCCGTAATCAGATAATCTATCAATTTCTCTGTTGATGGAATATTTGTACTAGGGATGACTACATCAATCAGACAGGAATTAACATTTGGATATTCTTTGGGAATTATTTTACAAGGTCCCAATATCGTTGCTTTCTCTGGACATAACTTTTCATCACCGATAACATTATGCACATTATTAGTGACAACTCTCAGTTTCAGAAAATCGCTGATATTTCGTTTTCCAAAAGCCTGGATACAATAAAGTAAACTCCAAAAACCGAGATTTTGGCACTTTTCAAAACTTTGTGCTAATCCATCACAAGTTAAAGTATCATTTGGTGTAATGCTCCAAAAATGAGCAATAGCATTTGGAATTAAACTCTGTTTGTGGAGTTCTTGCAGCAAAGTATCATAGTCATTTTTTTGCTGAGGGTTAATAGTATATGTATATTTGTGCAGTTGAGTAAATTTCTCTGCAACTCTAACTGTAATAATATATTGACTCTGCTGTGCTAGTCGTTTTGCAACTGCATCTCCCACACCATAATCATCTACAAAAACTAACCAACGGCTGTTTTTCTCAGTTACAAATTCTTTTTGTTGGAAGAACTCAAGAGGTGTAGATTGTTTCCAGATTGGGATATAAAACCAATCAGCAATATTTGGTTTTTTCCCTAATGATTCTTGGGATATCGTTGATAATGAAGTTTCAGAGTTAGCCTCAATCCAATAACGCTGACGCTCAAAAGGATAGGTTGGTAAACTCACATGTCTGCGTTGCTCATGAGCATAAAAGCCTGTCCAGTTAATTTGCAATCCTGTGAGCCAAAGCCGAGAAAGAGTATTGAGCAAAAATGCCACATCAGAAACTTGTTCCTGGGGATGTCGCAGCGAAGTCAGCGCCAGAATCTGTGAAAGCAACTGCCGTTTTACTAGGGTAGTTAATGTTCGTCCCGGGCCAACTTCCAAAAATATTCGCTCCGGCTGTTGTAACAGTTCGGCGATTCCCTCGTTAAACAATACAGGTTGGCGTAGATGTCTAGCCCAGTAATCAGCGTCAGTCGCCTGCTCTGCTGTCATCCAAGTTCCAGTGAGGTTAGATATAAAAGGTATTTGAGGTGGTTTTAGGTTAATTTCTCTAACATGCCGTACAAATGGCTCTAAAATCGACTCCATCATCTGGGAATGAAAAGCATGAGATGTATGCAGTCGCCGACAATCCACACCTTGCTCAATTAAACGATTTTGTAATGCTTCTATCGCATTCGTAGCACCAGAAACCACACAAAGCGACGGAGCATTGCTTGCTGCTAAAGAAAGTTCTGAACCCAACATTGGTTGTATTTCTTGAGCAGAAATAGAAACAGAAAGCATCGATCCAGATTCAGTTTGTTGCATTAGTCGTCCACGAATTACGACTAAATTCAACGCTTCTTCTAAAGAAAAAACACCCGAAATACAAGCAGCTACATACTCGCCAATGCTGTGACCAATCATTGCTTGTGGATGCACACCCCATGCCATCCAAAGTTTAGCCAGAGCATATTCAATCACAAATAATGCAGGTTGCGTTAAGAAAGTTTGTTGAAGTTCTGTTTGTGTAGTTTTTAAATTTGAGGGATAAAGTATCTGTTTGAGGTCTAAGTTTAAATGTGGTTTTAGTAATTTACAGCAATCATCAATTTGTTGCCGAAAAATCAGTTCTGTTTCATATAATTCCCGCCCCATGTTTACATACTGCGCTCCCTGTCCGGGAAACATAAATATGAAGGGATGGTTACGAGTTTCGGAAAAATTACTCCAAACTCCTTGTTTATCTGGATCTGTGAGTGTTGTTATAGCGTCTTCAGTATTTCGACATAGCAACACTCGACGATAGTTAAAATTTCGCCGACCAACTTGCAAAGTATAAGCAACATCAGCCAGGTTAATATCAGAATGCTGTACTAAATAATTCGCAAGATTATTTGTAGCAGATTCCAAAGCCGTTGGAGTTTTTGCAGAAATAAATAATAACTGCCAAGGGCGCGATTGTAGAGACGCGCCATGACACGTCTCTAGAACGGTCGCTTCTTCTAAAATTACATGGGCATTAGTACCGCCAATACCAAAAGAACTAACTCCTGCACGTCTAGGATGTTTGTCTGTTTTCCATTCAGAAAGTTTATTATTAACATAAAATGGGCTGTTGGCAAAATCAATCTGAGGATTTGGCTGCTCAAAATGCAGACTGGGAGGAATTTGTTTATATTTTAGAGCTAAGACTGTTTTAATTAAACCTGCAACACCAGCAGCTGCATCTAAATGCCCAATATTTGTTTTTAGAGAACCAATTGCACAGAAGTTTTTCTTTTTTGTACTTCTTTGAAATGCCTGTATCAACGCAGCAATTTCAATCGGATCTCCTAAACAAGTTCCGGTTCCATGAGCTTCAATATAAGTTATTGTTTCTGCGTCTACCTCTGCAACAACTTGAGCAGTTTTAATAACTTTTGCTTGACTTTCGATGCGGGGAGCTGTGTAGCTAACTTTGTTTGATCCGTCATTATTAATAGCAGAACCTTTAATCACAGCATGGATAACATCTCTATCATTTAAGGTATCTTCTAATCTTTTCAAAACAACAATTCCGACACCTTCTCCAGTCACAGTCCCCTGTGCTTTAGCATCAAAGGCACGACAATGTCCATCAGGAGAATTAATACCTCCTTCGTTATAAATATAGCCAGATTTTCTGAAGGCGCTAATAGAAACACCGCCAACTAAAGCCATATCACATTCACCGTTTAGCAAACTTTGGCAAGCTAAATGTACGGCTACTAATGAGGTTGAGCAAGCTGTTTGAACTGTATAGCTAGGGCCTGTTAAATTAAGTTTGTAAGAAGTACGTGTAGCTAGGTAATCTTTATCCCCAGCAATTGTTATTTGACGTTCGTCTGTAGAGTTTCTAATATTTTGATTTAAATAAATGTTTAGTAAATAACCGCTTAAGCTAGAACCAGCAAAAACACCTATAGAACCATTGTATGTTTCAGAGTTATACCCTGCGTTTTCTAAAGCTTCCCAAGCACATTCTAAAAAAATTCGGTGTTGGGGATCAGTCATTTCTGCATCTCTAGGATTAAAACCAAAAAAAGCAGCATCAAACAATTCTGCATCTTCTATAACAGCATTAGCTTTAACATAATTGGGTTGACTGATAAGTTTTGCATCTATTCCTGATGCTAATAATTCTTCATCACTAAAAAAAGATATTGATTCTATACTATTTTGTAGATTATGCCAAAACTCATCAATATTTTTAGCTCCTGGAAATCTTCCTGCTAACCCAATAATTGCTATTTCTGAGCCGTTGGTTAAATATGGTTTTTTTGGAATATTCATTATTTATTAATCCTTAATTATTTTCAACTGATTTCATTTTTTGGAGACGTTTTTTCTGTTGCACTTTACCAGCTGAAATTTTCTCTGTTGGAATATCGTTTTCCTGTAAAGAAGCTGTTTGATTTTGATATTGACTTAAATACTCTGCCAAATCATAAATCGTAGGATATCTAAATAAATCAAGAGTCGATAATTCCACTTTTAATATTTTCTGCAATTGGCTGTGAACTGTAACTAAAAGTAATGAATGACCGCCAATTTCAAAGAAATTATCATGAATACCTATCTTTTCTAGATTCAAAGCTTTTTGCCAAACTGAAGCTATTGTTTTTTCTAACTCAGTTTGTGGTACTAGATAAGCAACTTCTAAATCTGGACGCAGAGCATCTGGTTTCGGCAATGCTCGACGATCTACCTTGCCATTAGATGTTAAAGGTAACGCTTCTAATATCATAAATGCTGTTGGTAGTATATAGTCAAGCAATTTATTTTGCAAGAAGCGTCGTAGTTCAGGAATTGTTAATGTTTTGTTTGGATAGAGAGTTATGTAAGCTATTAAATTTTGATTTCCAGGTTGATCTTCCCGAACAATAACTACACTTGCAGATACTGATGGATGTTGATTGATAACTGCTTCAATTTCTCCTAATTCAACACGGAAACCTCGGATTTTGATTTGATTATCAATTCTACCGATATACTCAATATCTCCACTTGGTAGAAAGCGAGCTAAATCACCTGTTTTGTAAAGGCGATCGCCTTCTTGTTTACTAAAGGGATTGGGAATAAATTTAACGGCTGTTAATTCTGCTTTGTTTAAATAACCTCTAGCTAATCCAATCCCACCGATGTGCAATTCACCCACTACACCTGTTGGTACTGGTTGTAAATATTGGTCTAGAATGTATGACTGAGTATTAGCAATTGGTCTACCAATAGGTATAGAACCTGAATCATGCTTCCCAATTGGTACTTGATAAACACAACAGCCTACTACTGTTTCTGTTGGACCGTATTCGTTGACTAATATCGTATCTGGAGCTACATCTTGCCAGAAGATGATACTTTCAGCTAATAAATTTTCGCCACCAATAATAAACTCTCTAGTTTTATTAGCGATCTCTTCTTTGGATAACTGTTGCTTCAACAAATCTAAGTGAGCGGGGGTAATTTTCACTAAACTTAAATTAGAGCTTTTCTTTAAAGCTTGAGAAAGGGTTTCAATACCTTGTTCTTCTGATAGTAATTCTACTGTGCGACCAACTAATAAAGGTGAAAAAAGACTAGTGATTGTTAAATCAAAACCCAAAGGAGAGTGAACTAAAGTTCCAACTCCTTGTTCTACTGCATATCTTTGGGTACACCAATTTAGGTAGTTAACTAATCCTTGATGGGGAATTAACGTTCCTTTGGGTTGACCAGTGGAACCAGAGGTGTAAATAACGTAGGCTAAATTTAAGGTGGTTGTCGTAGTAATTAAATTCTCATTTTTTTGTTGATTGATAATTTCCCAATCACTATCTATACAAATAACTTGAATTTGATTTGTAGAAAAATCCGTCATTAAATGCTGTTGCGTCACCAGCACAGACATTTGAGAGTCATTTAGTATAAAGCTTTTTCTTGCTAAGGGGTAGTTAGGCTCAATCGGTACATAAGCACCACCTGCTTTTAAGATACCTAAAAGTGCAATTAACATTAAAGGTGTACGTTCAACACAAATTCCTACCAATACTTCTGGTTTGACACCTAATTTTTGTAGGTAGTGAGCTAGGTGGTTTGCACGAGTATTTAATTCTTGGTAGGTTAGTTGCTGATTTTGATAAATCACAGCAATGTTATCTGGAGTGCGATCGCACTGTTCTTCAAACCAATGATGGATGCATTTGTGCTGTAGCTCTTCTGTTTTAGTATTATTGGATGCAATTAATAATTTTTCTCGCTCTTCTTCACTGAAGATATCCAACCGTGCGATCGCTAAAGAAGGGTTATTAATAACGCTATTTAACAAACTTTTCCATTGACTTGCCAAACGTTGAATATCTTCTTTACAGAAAAGTTTAGCATCATAGTGAAATCCTACTTTAATTAGATCATTTTGTGTATGGATACAAGAAAGTTTAATTTTAAATCTATCAAAGCAGACATAATGTTGATAAATGTTAAATACTACTTCATTGTCATCATAATTATTAACTAGTTTTTCAAAATCAAAACAGAATGGTAAAAATAGTTCTTCTTCGTCACTTGCATTTGTTTTTTTTAATAAATTCCAATTAAAACTGTCTTGCCATTCCAGCATCTCATCTGTTAACTTATTAACCTGCACTAAAGTTTCAGTGAATGTATGATTTGCCTGCATTTCATAAACAAACGGTAAATATTTAGCAAATAAACCTAGTGCTGTTTTTAATTCTTCATAGTTGCGACCATCACAGCCTACACCGAAAATTAAATTTGATTGTCCAGTCAGACGCCAAAATAAGATTTGCCAGCAAGTAAGAAAAAATCTATCTATCGAAATTTGATATTGTTGGACAATTTCTTCAATCTTAGTCAGTAAATCTCTGGAAATTACTAATTTAATAACTTCAGGTTCAAATTCTGATTTCTGAAAGAAAGAATCCTCAAAAGGAAGCTTTAATTTGTCCAGTACCGAAAAATCTATTTGTTGCCAGTAACTTGTTCTTATTGTAGTCTCTTCTGTCTCAAGTAATTCATTTTGCCACGTAGCAACATCAGCATATTGTAGTGGTTCTTCATCTAGTTCTATATTTTGCAAACATGCACTATAATACTGACTAATTTCATAAATAAGATTATTTAAGGTTTTAAAATCAGCACAAAGTGATGGTAGATTTACAAATAAAATGTATTTTTTTGAAAAAATATTTATCAATTCAAATTTTAATTCTTGACCGATAGACTGTTGCTTAAATTTGTTAAATAAAACTTTTACCTCTTCCTCTTGAGAATATTTATTTCCTAAAATATCTTCATTTAAATATATATCTCTCTTAGTATTTATCACTTGTATAGGTATCTTAAAACCAGGTGGGCGATAAAAAGTTGTGCGAAGAATTTCATTTCTAGCAATAACTTGGGATAATGCTTTTTGTAATATCTCTAATTTGACATCTCCTTCAATCAGAATCGCACATTGAGTCCGATAAAAATTACCACCTTGCTGTACTAACCAAAGATGTTTTTGTTGAGGAGATAATGGAAAACCCTGAATTTTTTCTTGCATTGTTGTTACTAAAAGAAAAATTATTAACGTAAACTTACATCAACAAAGATTACAGATGACTAATAACCAATTATCAAACACTAGTTAGCGTTATCTGTGGCGACTTAACTAAAACTGATTAATTCGCCCATCGCCACAAAAAGCTTACGTTCTCCCACATAGGGATTGCGTCCATGAGCAGTCAAGACATTATCTAGCAATAATATGTCTCCTCGTTCCCAAGGGAAAGAAACTTCTAATCTCTGATATAATTCACATATTTCTAACATTGTAGAGTCTTCAATGGGAGTACCATCTCCGTAATAGCAATTTCGCGGTAAATTTTCTATTTTAAAAGTTGATAATAGTGATTCACGAGTTTGTTTGTTTAAACAAGCTAAATGCCAATGTTGTGCTTGATTAAACCAGGAATTTTCACCTATTTGAGGATGTTTAACTACAGCTGGGCGAATAGAAATAGTTCTCAAGCCACCATCTTTTTTCCATTCAAAATCAATTAAATTTCTTTGACAAATATTTTCTACATCTGATCTATTTTGAGTTTGAAAAACTGTTTGCCAATCAAGCCCTAAACCATTTCCATAATTACGAACATACATAACTTGCTTTTCAATAAATTCTTCTCTAATTTTGGGTTTTAGGAGTTGAAATACCTTACGACTATCAACTATTGGAGTTTCTCCTCCTTGCTGTGCAGGTTGACGACAGCCGAACAAAATTTTTCTAGGCCATTGATGATTAAAAGAATTCTCGTTATGCCATAACAACTTACTATCAGCAGGGTAAAAAACTGGAGTATAAACCTTACCACTTACCGTTTCACGGGGGTGTTCACCATTTTCATTAAATAGCTCTGAGCAAACTGCTAGACAAAATCTTTCAAATACGGCTGCTGTACTAATATTAAATCCTTTAAAAAGGATAGCACCATGTTTGATTAAATTTGTATCTATAAATTCTCGGTTTGCCTCCGCCCAATCTACTATATCAACATCTAATATAGATGGTTTGATAACTAATGGTAGAGTTTGCTCATCTCCAAAGTTATCTATTTTGATTACTTCAGTTTGTAAATTGATAGATTTTCTAGCAATTTTAGGGATTATTTTTACCTGTTTCATGTTTATCTTCAACTTCGCTGATAATTTGAATTGCTCTTCGCTTAATCAGATTTAATTTTTGCTGATATTTCTCTTTGCGATTTTCTTTTTGCTTTAATTGATATTCTTTATCTGATTTTATAAGAATTTCTTCTAGTTCATTTAATCTAATAGCAGGATTCACCACAACTTGAGATAAAATAGTTTCAAAGTTATTTGATAACCGCGCTATGCTGTTAGCATCAAATAAGTCTTTGTTATATTTTAATAGCCCAACTATTCCTTGCTCAGTATCTGTTAGTTCTAGAAGGAGATCAAATCTTGCTACTGTATGTTCTAAATCATTTAAACGAGTCAAATTTAAATCTGAAATTGCTAAATCATGTGTTGGAGCATTTTGTAGAATAAATTTGACTTGAAATAGAGGAGTTTGGTTTAAATCTCTTTTAGGATTCAGAGTGCTAACTAGTTTCTCGAATGGTAAATCTTGGTGAGCATAGGCTTCTAAACAAACTTGACGTACTTGTTGCAAAAATTCACTAAAAGTAGGATTATCGAATAAATTGCTACGCAATACCAATTGATTAACAAAAAATCCAATTAAATTCTCTATTTCAATTTTATTACGGTTAGCAATATCAGTACCAACAACAATATCTTTATCACCTGTATACCAATATAGCAAAACCTTAAACGCTGCGAGTAGCGTCATAAATAATGTGGTTCCCAGGCTATCACCTAGCTTTTTAATTCCCTGAGACAGTGTCTGAGAAAGTCTCAGAATTTGCCTTTCTTCTTCAGAAATTTTCACTTTTGAAGATTGATGAATTTTAGGTAGTCGTAAAACTGGTAAATTATCTCCTAACTGTTTTTTCCAATATTTAAGTAAAGTATCGAGTACCTCATTCTCTAACCAATTTCGTTGCCAATTAGCAAAGTCTACATACTGAATATTTACCTCTGGAAGTGGTGAATAATTACCACTAGAAAAAGCTTTGTAAAGTAGTGATAATTCTTGGATAAACACTCCTTCTGACCAAGCATCAAAGATAATATGATGCATCGTTATCAACAAAATGTATTCCCTATTTTTTAATCGTAAAAGAGTTAATCGTAACAAGGGAACTTGTGTTAAATCAAATGGTTGTTGGTAATTTGCTAGTCTTAATCTTTGTATCTCAGCTTCACGTTCAGTATCAGGTAAATGTTGTAAATCTACTATTGATAAAGGTATCTCTAAAGCAGAAGCGATGATTTGAACAGGTTGTCCATTTACATTTTGGAAACATGTTCGTAAAATTTCGTGTCTTCGTGCTATCTCATTAATGCTTTGCTCTAAAGCTTTGACATTGAGCGAACCTTTTAATAATACTGCACTAGAACCATTGTAAGTATATGATTTTCGGTTTAATTGGTGCAGAAACCATAATCTTTGTTGTGCAAAAGATAGAGGTAGTGCTATCTCTCGTGAAACTCGTTCAATTGGTGGAATGAATTTAGCAGCTTCATTTTTATCACTAATACTTTTGGCTAATTTTGCTATTGTCGGTAATTCAAAAACTTGGCGTAGTGGTAACTCAATATTAAATATTTTCTGAATGCGGGATATAACTTGGGTTGCTAAGAGTGAGTGTCCACCCAATTCAAAAAAGTTGTCGTTGATTCCTATATTTTTGAAACCAAGTACTTGCATCCAGATAGTTGTCAACTGTTTTTCAACAGTCGTCTGAGGTGCAACATAGGTTTCTTCAACTTCTGAACGTATTGTATCAAGTGCTGGTAGCGCCTTACGGTCAACCTTGCGATTAGGTGTGAGTGGAAGTGAATCTAATGTGACAAAATTTGTTGGTATCATGTAGCTTGGTAACTTTGATTCTAGGAAGCTACGCAGTTGAGAAAGAATAAATCTTTGTTCAATTTCACCAACAAGATAAGCAATCAAACGTTGCTCTCCAGAGGAATCATTGCGAGCTACAACTACATTTTCTCGCACCCCAGAATATTGGCTGATAACAGCTTCAATTTCCCCCAGTTCAATCCGAAAACCACGTATTTTAACTTGATGGTCAATCCGACCTATATACTCAATTTCTCCATTCGGTAAATAGCGCCCTAAATCTCCAGTTTGATATAAACTTTTCCCTGGTTGTTTACTAAACGGGTGAGGTATAAATTTCTCTGCTGTCAACTCAGGACGATTGAAATAACCACGAGCCAATCCTTCTCCACCGATATGCAATTGTCCGACTACACCTACAGGTACTAATTGATTGTATTGGTCTAAGATGTAAAGCTCGGTGTTAGCGATCGCATGACTAATTGGTATGAGCTGACCCTGAGCTTTCACCGCAGATGCTGCTGACCAAATAGTGGTTTCGGTCGGACCATACATATTCCACAAACTACCACACCGCTCTAATAATTGATTGGCTAAGTGTCTAGGTAGAGCTTCGCCACCACAAAGAATCTTTAATTGCTGATTACCACTCCAATTTGCTGTTACAAGTAATTGCCAAGTCGCTGGTGTCGCTTGTACAACTGTTGCTTTTGAGTCTGTCATTTTTGCTGACAATTGTATTGGGTCTGAAGCTACTTCTCGGCTTGCAATGACCAAGCGACCACCGACTACGATTGGTAGAAAAAGTTCTAAAGCTGCAATATCAAACGAATATGTTGTGACTGCTAGTAAGGTATCATTTTGGCTGAACCCTGGCGTTTGTTTCATCGAGGATAAAAAGTTACTCAAGGCTCGATGGGGTATTTGTACACCTTTGGGTTTACCTGTGGAACCAGAGGTATAGATAATATATGCTAGGTTGTCTGTTGTCAGTTCACACAATAAGTTTTCTTGGCTTTGTTCGCCTATCAATTGGTCATCTGTATCTAAACAAACAACTTGAGCTTTGTGTTGCGGTATTGCTTTTAACAGAGATGTTTGAGTTAGTAATACTGAGGCTTTGGCGTCTTCTAAAATAAATTCTAATCGCTCTTTCGGATAGCTTGGATCTAATGGTATGTATGCACCACCTGCTTTGAGAATACCCAAAAGTCCGATGACCATATCGAGCGAGCGCTCTACACAAATCCCCACCAATACTTCTGGTTTTACTCCCAGTGAGCGTAAATAATGTCCTAGTTGATTTGCTCTGGCGTTGAGTTTCCTGTATGTTAATTGTTGGTCTTCAAATACTACTGCAATTGCATCTGGTGTTTTTTCTACCTGTGCTTCTAATAACTCATGAATACACTGTTGAGGATATTTAGCCTGAGTCTGGTTCCACTCCACGAGCAACTGACGTTGCTCAGATTCTGTCAACAGTGGTAATTCTGACAAACGCTGCTGTGGATTAGTTACCATACCCTCTAGTAAAGTCTGCAAATGTCCCAGCATCCGAGTGAGAGTATCAATGTTAAAGCGATCGCCATCATCGGAAGTAATCTTGAGCAACAATTCTTCACCAGGAATCACAGTCAGGGTAATCGGATAGTTAGTCTTTTCAAACCCATGAAAATCCTTGATCTGCAAATCTATATCGCTCTGCTGTAAGGAAGCATCTATAGGATAGTTCTCAAAAACTATAATACTTTCAAACAAAGATAAACTTTTGGGAACTTCGCTCCATCCTTGGATTTTTACTAATGGACAATACTCGTATTGGCGTACCTCTACTAGTTGATCTTTAATTTTTTCTAGCCAAGGCAAAATAAATTCTTCAGGTGGTACTTTTACTCTAATCGGCAATGTATTAATTAACAGCCCTACCATCGACTCGATTTTAGCTAAAGTCGCAGAACGACCAGAAGTTACAGCTCCAAAAACTACGTCCTCCTGACCACTGTAGCGGCTCAATAGCAAAGCCCAAGCACCCTGTACTAGAGTATTGAGTGTTAATTGGTGTTGCATTGCGAACTGTCGCAGTGCTGCTGTTGTGACTACAGAAAGCTTTACTTGTTGCTCATGATAGCTATCGGTTTGAGTCAGTAGTTTTTTAGTTAGTTTATTTACTGATATCTGTGTTGGAGTAGTAAAGCCTCTAAGCGTCTGTTGCCAGAAAGCCTCAGCTTCAGATAGACTTTGTTGCTGTAGCCAGACAATATAATCTCGATATGGGCGAATAGGTTCTAAGCATATATCCTGATTCTTGGTAAAAGCTTTGTAATAATTAATTACTTCCTTAAAAACTAAGGCAGTAGACCAGCCATCTAACAACAGATGATGATTACTCCAGGTAAAGTTATAAGAGTTCTCCGAAAGTTGAACCAGTGTTAGACGCATCAATGGTGGGTGGGTCAATTTAAAGCCACTAGAGCGATCGCTCTGCCAAAAAAGCTGTAATTTTTGTTGTTGTTCTTCTAAAGATAAATGTTGCCAGTTATACTCCTCCCACGGTAGAGATACCTGTCGATGAACAATTTGTACTGGTTCTTTTAAGCCTTCCCAAATAAAGCAGGTTCGTAGAATTGCATGTCGTTCTACAACATATTGCCATGCGCGACGGAATGCTGTAATGTTGAGTTTTCCTTCGAGAGTCCAGCTTAATTGTTCAAAATAGACGCTAGATTTTGAGTCTGCAAGACTATGGAAGAGAATACCCTGCTGCATAGGCGAGAGGGGATAAAACTCTTCAATGTTTTTGTTTTTCACACCCATGTTACATATCTCTCATAGCTGCTGTAATAGCATCGAGATCGGTTTGATCCCATTGGCTTTGCTTAAACTCTGCGAAATCGGAAGGAGTAAAACTACCTGCATCCTGAGACTGACAATGAGCAATGAGCGATCGCAATGCTTTAATAAAGTTTTGAGCAAGTACTTCAATCGTGGTTTGGAGATGCACTTTGTTGCTGTAAGACCAGTTCACTTCCAGATTTCCCTGATAAATACCACTATTAATTTCCAGTAAGTGAGTTCTTTTACTTCTTAAACTGCGAGTGGAACCAGTGGTTCCCTGCACTAAGTTAAACAAAGATGATTCTGGTAAAAGTTGATCGAATTGTCCTAAATAGTTAAAAATTACTTCAGCCTTTGACAAAGAAAATTGCTCGTTTACTCCTTGAGCCCGATTTAGATAGCGCAGTAATCCATAGCCTATACCTCGATTTGGAATTGCTCGTAGCTGCTCTTTAATCGACTTTAGAGCTGTTCCTTGATCTCTGGTATTTTCAAGATTTAGATGTACAGGAAATATAGTTGTGAACCAACCTACAGTCCTTGATAAATCCACATCCTCAAAAATCTCTTCTCGTCCATGTCCTTCTAAATCAATGAGAAAAGAACTTTCTCCTGTCCATTCGTTAAATGTTTGTATAAGTGCTGTTAATAATACATCATTAATTTGTGTTCGGTAAGCTGCTGATACTTGTTGTAGTAAAGTTTGAGTTTCTTCGACAGACAGCGATACCGATACAACAGAACTAGTTTTTTCTAGATTATGTTCACCAGGAAAATCTCTTGGTATAGGCGAAACCAATTGATGTTGTGTTGTCAGCCAAAAGTCTAGCTCTGAAAGTAGTGTTGAAGATTGTGCATATTTCTGTAGACAGTCAGACCATTGTTTGTAAGAAGTTGTTTTGGGCGGCAAATTTATTGCTTTACCTTGACTAATTTGCTGATAAGCTGTTTGAAAATCTTCAATTAAAATTCGCCAAGAAACACCATCAACAACTAAATGGTGAATAATCCAAAGCAAGCGGTTAGGTTGATTTTCACCCAAATTGAACAGCGCAACCCAAAATAACGGCCCTTGTGAGAGATTTAAGCTAGCTTGCAGTTTATTAGTCACTGCTTCTATTGCTTGTGCTTGTTTATCTTTTGGTAATGCTGAAAAATCGAAGCATGTTAATGGTATGAGATCATCAGGACTAGCGATTAGTGCTTGAGTACTAGATTCCTCCTGGATAATTCGTAAACGCAGAACATCATGATGTTTTTGTAGAGACTCTAGGATTTTCTCTAAGAGTACTGGGTTAAGGTTCTGCTTGCTTTCTAACAACACTGACTGATTCCAGTGGTGTGGTTCTGGTTGATTTTGTTGTAAAAACCACTGCTGAATAGGGGTTAGTTCCAACAAACCAGTTACTAACATCTGCTCGGCTGAGATTTTTTTGGTTGTTCCAGCTACAACCGCTAGTTGAGCAATTGTTTGATATTGAAACAATTGTTTAGTAGTCAGATTTAACCCAAGTTGGTTAGCTTTAAATATTACTTGCAAGCTCAGGATAGAATCTCCACCTAATGTAAAAAAGTTATCATTTATACCTATTTTTTCTAAACCTAATACCTCTGTCCAGATAGCAGCTAACTGTTTTTCAACACTTGTTCTTGGTTCAACAAAGGTTTCTTTGAGTTCTAAATGTAATGTATCAGGTGCTTTTAATGCTTTGCGATCAACCTTACCATTTGGTGTGAGTGGTAATGAATCTAATATTACAAAAGCTACTGGAATCATGTAGCTTGGTAACTTTGATTCTAGAAAGTCACGTAGTTCAGGAATTATCAGTGTTTGTGCTTTTTGGGGAACTATATAGGCGACTAAACGTTTAGAATCTGCTGAATCTTCACGTACTACAACCACAGCTTCTCGGACTGCGAGATGTTGATTGATAACTGCTTCAATTTCTCCGAGTTCAATACGGAAACCCCGTAGCTTAATTTGGTTATCAATACGACCAATGTATTCTATCTCTCCATTTGGTAGATAGCGGGCTAAATCTCCTGTTTTGTACAACCGTTCTCCTGTCTGATTTGTGTAGGGATTGGGAATAAATTTATCTGCGGTCAGTTCTGCTTTGTTGAGATATCCACGAGCTAAACCTGCACCGCCGATATACAACATACCAGGTACACCTACAGGAACAGGTTGTAAATTTTTATCCAACAAATAGGTCTGGGTGTTGTGAATCGGACAACCAATAGGTGGAGTGGTGGTAGCACCTTTCTGTATCCAAGCAAAAGTTGAATAGGTTGTATCTTCAGAAGGACCATATAAGTTAAAGACTCGTTGTATATTATTTTGCTGATAAAGTTGTTGTACAAGTTGATTCTGAAGTGGTTCGCCTGCGATATTTACAGTATGTACAGAAGTTGGAATGCTATCAGTTCTTAGTAACTGTGAAATTACACTTGGGACAGTATTAATTAAGGTTATATTACCGGCTTTTGCCAAAGTTGATAAATGTAGTGCATTCTCGATAAAGATGACCTGACCACCGCAACACAGAGGAACAAACATCTCAAATACAGAAAGGTCAAAGCAAATTGAAGTTGAAGCTAAAATTCTTTGTTTGGCTTCAACTCCAAAAGTTTTGTTTGCCCAATCCAACATTGCAACTGTGCTACTGTGTTTAATCATCACACCTTTGGGTTTGCCTGTGGAACCAGAGGTGTAGATGACATAAGCTAGGTTGTCAGTAGTTACTTCAGAGAATATATTTTCCTGGTTTTGTTGAGCTACCAGGTGGTAATCAGTATCTAAACAAACAACCTGAGCTTTGTGTTGAGGAATTTGTTCTAGAAGCGACGCTTGAGTGAGCAACACTGATGCTTGGGCGTCTTCTAATATAAATTCCAACCGTTCTTTTGGATAGTTAGGATCTAGTGGAATATATGCGCCACCTGCTTTGAGAATGGCTAATAGTCCAATGACCATATCGAGCTTACGCTCTAGACAAATCCCTACCAATACTTCTGGTTTGACTCCTAATTCTTCCAAATAATGCGCTAGTTGATTTGCTCTAGCGTTGAGTTCGCGATAGGTTAATTGCTGATTTGCAAATACCACTGCAACTGCATTTGGTGTTTTTTCTACTTGTGCTTCAAACAGTTGATGAATGGAGTTATCTTGAGGATAGTCTGTTTTGGTATCATTCCACTCAATTAATAACTGTCGTAGTTCAGGTGGCGTTAGTAATTGCAAATCTGAGATGCGTTGCTTTGAATTCCTAACTATACCTTCCAGTAAAGTTTGGAAATGTCCCAGCATCCGAGTAATGGTATCTGCATTAAATAAATCCGTGTTGTACTCGCAAGTAGCAATTAACCCTTGCTGGGAGTCCTCCATAAACAAGGTCAAATCAAACTTAGATGTGCTGTTGTACACTTCCTCATAACTAACCGATATATCTGCTAGATTGAGATTGGGTTTTGGCACATTTTGCAGAACGAACATCACCTGAAAGAGTGGGTTGTAGCTCAAGTCTCTGCTTGGTTGTAGTTCTTCTACTAATTTTTCAAAAGGTAAGTCTTGATGAACATAAGCTTCTAAAGCAGTTGACTTCACCTGCGCTAACAACTCCTGAAAACTCAGATCGTCAGAAAGATTTGTACGCAACACTAAAACATTGATAAAAAATCCTATTAATGATTCGATTTCTGCTCTGTTACGATTGGCAATTGGTGAACCAACTAAAATATCAGTTTGACCTGTGTAGCGATACAGCAAGATTTTGAAGGCTGTAAGCAAGGTCATAAATAGAGTTACTCCCTGCTGACGGCTCAATTTCTTGAGTTTTTTAGTCAGGGTTGGGGAAAGAACTGATTTCGCTTGAGCGCCTTTGAAGGTTTGAACTGACGATCGCGGACGGTCAGTTGGTAAATTTAGTACAGGAAGTTCACCGCTCAACTTTTGTTTCCAATAGGTCAATAATGGTTGAATGCGATCGCTCTCGCCATTCAGCCATTGTTGTTGCCAATTGACAAAATCTCTATACTGAATAGGTAATTCCGCAAGTGGTGAAAGTTCGCCACTAGCAAATGCTTTATAAAGCGCAGTTAGTTCTTTGATGAAAACACCGATAGACCAACCATCTGCAATTATATGATGAAAACTCACAATTAAATGATAATTTTTATCATTTAATTGTAAAATTTTAGTACGTATAAGCGATTCAGCAGATAAATCAAAGGGTTGCTGTGCTAATTCCCTAGCCAAATGTTGTGCTGTGCTATTGCGTTCATTTTCTGGTAGTGAGCGTAAGTCTTCAACTGCCAAAGTTAAAGGTACAGCTTGATTGATGACTTGCACAGATTGTCCATCTACCACTGTAAAGCTTGTGCGTAATACTTCGTGTCGTCTAATAATTTCGTTCAGACTATCTTCTAAGACAGCTAGGTTAACACAGCCTGTGAACTGAATAACTATAGGAATATTGTATGTAGGAGCATCGGGATTTAACTGGTTGATAAACCATAATCCTTGCTGATCAAAAGATAGAGGATAAATAGATGTATATGTATTTTGTTGTTGAGTATGTTGAGTCAGAGATAGTGAGGGTAGTCCATCTGTCGTCATTTGAGCAAGGATTTTAGTGACGAGCGATCGCACATTCATCCCTGCAAAGAAGTCTGCTACCGATACTTCTATTTCCAAGTCAACTTCAATCTGGTTTTTCAACTCAAATACTTTTAAAGAATCAAGTCCGAGAGTACCTAATGGTTCTTGAGGATTAATCTTATCTGCTGTAATTACCAGTACTCCTGCCAACAGTTCAATTAGATATGATTCTAAAAGTGGTTGACATTCCCGTGGAGAAAGCGCCAAAAGTTCAGAACGCTGTAATTGAGTTTCTTTTATTGCAATATTACTATTTTTGAGAATATTGCTTGCAACTACATTGAGTTCACCCTGCTCAAACCGAGCACGAGTAGCACGTCTTTGAATCTTACCACTAGAAGTTTTAGGAATGCTACCTGGTTTAATCAAGACTACACCATAAACTTGTACCTCATGTTCTTCAGTAACCGCCTGACGAATTGCAGAAATTACTTCTTCTAAATTTGGCTTGGCGCGAAACTCCAATTCTTGTACAATTACCAGCCGTTCTTCATGATTAACTTCGACTGTAAATGCTGCACCAGCACCAGAACGTAATGATGGATGACTGCGTTCTGCGGTTGATTCTATATCTTGCGGATAAAGATTTCGACCACGAATAATAATTAAGTCTTTGGCTCTTCCTGTAATGAAAAGCTCGCCATTCTGTAAAAACCCTAAATCTCCTGTCCGCAAGAATGGCCCTTTACCTGTGTCTGATAAATAAGCGTGGAAGGTTTCTTTTGTCTGTTGGGGACGATTCCAATAACCTTGACCAACACTCGGCCCAGATACCCAGATTTCTCCGATTTCATTCAGTTTACAACTACTGAGTGTTTCTGAATTGGCAATGACTACCTCTTGTTCTGGTATAACTCGACCACAACTGACAAAATGATAAGCATCTTCATCTTGAGCAGATGATTCTACTACGCGATGGAATTCTAATGCAGATTTTGCGACTGTTTTGATAGTTGGTACTGTTAGCTTCTCTACACCAGAAATCATCAGAGTTGTTTCCGCCATTCCATAACAAGGATAGAAGGCTTGTTTCCGAAAACCACACTCAGCAAAAGCTTCTGCAAACCTTTCTAAAGTATCATACCGAATCGGTTCAGCACCGTTAAATGCTACACTCCAACTACTCAAATCAAGAGTTTGTTTTTGTTCAGGTGTAATTTTTTGAGTACATAATTCATAGGCAAAGTTGGGAGCGCCACTTGTTGTACCTTGATAGCGAGAAATAGCTTGCAACCAACGATAAGGACGTTGCAGAAAAGAAGCTGGAGGCATTAAGATGCAGGGGAAACCTCCATACAAAGGTTGCAATATTCCGCCAATCAGACCCATATCATGGTAAGTCGGCAACCATGAGATAAACTTACTTTCGGCTGAATGCTCCATGAATTGGTAAGTCGTGGCAGCATTATGTATTAAATTTCCATGACTAATCATGACACCCTTGGGTGTGCCTGTAGAACCAGAGGTATATTGCAGAAAAGCTTGGGTATCTTGAGCAATAGAGGGTGCTTGCCAAGTGTCTTCTATTCCCAGAGCAAGATTATCAGTGGTTAACCATTGCAAAGATTCTACATCAGTTTTTTGTGTCATTAAAGACCGCACTGTAGATACAATTTCTGTTGTCGTCAGAGCGATCGCTGCTTGTGCATCTGTGGAGATTGCTTTGATTCTTGGTGTATTGCGCTCATTTCGAGGCGGATATGCAGTTACCGCCACGACTCCCGCGTATAAGCAACCAAAAAAAGCGACTAAAAAATCTAGCCCTGGGGGATAGAGTAGTAAAGCCCGTTCTCCAGCCAAACCCAATGCTTGTAACTGAGCAGCTACTCGACGCGATCGCCTATCTAGTTCTTGATAGGTTAATGTTGCTTTTTCTGTTTCCCCATCTAATAAAAAGGTAAAAGCATTTCTATCTGGCTGCGTAGAGCTTCTGAGGCGCAGTAATTCGACGACTGTAGAAAAATCACCCCAATGATCACAGAAGCTATGAGAAAATTTACTCATTTTTATTTCAACTCAACACCATATACAAATTATTTTCTCATCCGATGATCAATCAAATATTGTCTTCAAAAATCCTATAAATTCCTTGATTTTTCCATAAAAAATTGCATAAGAGATATAATGAGGCACGATGTTAAAAAAAACTGATAACATATTTTTTTGCCTGAAAAATCTAAAAATTGATTTGTGCTAGGATTTTTAATTCTTAAAATCGATGCACTCATTTGAAGTTCGACTGTCATAAAAACTCCAACATTCTCACTTGCTTTTCCTGGAAGTTCTATGCTATTTTCTAGCCACTGCTATTCATTCTTTTATAAGTAATTTATTAACTGTACGTCCTGCTTTTGGCTGAGAGTAAATATTCCGGACGTGTCTAAATAATAAGGTGTTATTCTTAGTCAAATTAAATCTTTGTAATTGAGCAGCTATTCAACGCGATGCCTATCTAATTCTTGAGCGGAATTCAGGAGTCAGGAGTAAGCAAGGCTTATTATCTAGGTTGTAGACCAAAATACTGAACCTCACTAACTTGCAATCCATCGTAATTAGTTCAGCCAACCACTTAGATTGTGCAAACGCTGATATACAGTGATTTCTTTGGAGAAAATCTGAGTTAATGCAAGTAATTTTTATTTATCTTTGATTACACTAACGAGAATAAGTAGCTTTAGCAAGAGAGTTTTTATAGATATTAATTATTAATTATTTTTTTACCATTAGTTTTATTTATTAAAATGATTAATCTTTTTTTCATTTATAGAGACGCGAAATTAGCCTGCGCCAAGCAAGTTACGCGCATCCGTTGGGATAACGAAAAATCTTCAGGGTGATATCCCTGATTTGCCAGATGTATCTTTGAGAATCTTCATACCTTTTAATCTTTTTCCATGTCACCGTTTCAATCCCTGCTCTTTATTTGTCAAGCAACTATCTGGATTAAGAGTAATTACTATTTGGTATCCATACCTAAATAAAAAAGATTATTAATTGTCTTGTGTGTTGTGTCACTCCATAATATGATTCAATTAACCTAAACTAAATGACAATAATTTGCAAAATTCGTCATTATGTCTTCAAGTACAGGCCAGTAGTGTGATTGAGTGAAAGCGGATAAATGAAGTTAGATAGATTTTTTCAAAGCCTGCTGCTGACAGGTGTGGTTGTTATTTTTGTAAGCACTCCTGTTAAAGCTCAGGATGCAAGAGAGGATATTCAAGGCCGATCTTCTATCCAAACGTCAGGGAAATCTACATTAGATAAAAAGATTACATCTACAGGAAAATCTCCGAGATTAGCCTCAAATAGTGGAAAAACTAGACTCCAAAAGTCTCAGATTGCAAGTTCACAGCAAAGAGCAAAGTCGGATAAAAAAACTAAAAATATTCCTCATCTCCGCGAAATCCAACTTCCCGCTACTAATGCTCAAAGGTTAGTACAGTCACCAACACCAACTAACCTTCCTAACACAGAACAAAGAAGTGGGGGGCAAGTCATACCAATTACGGGAGTAAAAGCAAATCCTACACAGACAGGTATTGAGGTAATTTTAGAAACACCTGTTGGAGAACAATTGCAAGTTACAAATCGCAGTACAGGTAATAATTTTATTGCAGATGTGTCTGGTGGGCAATTGCGCTTACCTTCGGGTGAGTCATTTGTATTTCGTTCAGAAAAACCACTGGCGGGTATTACTGAAATAATAGTTACAAATATTAATGCTAATACTGTACGAGTGACAGTGGTAGGTGAAAAGGCTTTGCCAGCCGTTGAGTTATTTGATGATAGTGTAGGGTTGGTTTTTGGTGTAAATTCCGCTACAACAGCAACGCAGCCACCACAGCAGCCTGAAACACCACAAGCTCAAGAACCACAAAATCAGACACCAGAAGAAGAACCAACAGCACAACAAGATCAGGATGAGCCGATTGAATTAGTAGTGACGGGAGAGCAAGATGGGTATAGCGTCACAGATACTACCACCGGAACAAGAACCGATACACCTTTGCGTGACATTCCTCAATCAATTCAGGTGGTACCACAACAAGTGTTACGTGACCAGCAAGTTACCCGCCTAGAAGATGCGCTGAGAAATGTTACTGGCGTCAATCAATCTTTTAATTTTGGTCCACTTAACTTTTTTACAATTCGCGGATTTGATGCGACAGCGACTAATTTTCTTAGGGATGGGCTAATTGATCCTTTGGCTGGAGAAGTGACTGAACTTTCCAGTGTTGAACAAGTTGAAGTTCTCAAAGGACCTGCATCAGTGTTATTTGGTTTGGGTAATCCTGGAGGAGTCATCAATATAGTATCTAAACGTCCATTAAGCGATCGCTTTGAATCCATCGATGCAACCGTTGGCAGTTATAGTTACTATCGAGGTGCAATTGATTTATCGGGACCGTTAAATGACTCGAAGACAGTCTTGTATCGTTTCAATACAGCCTACAGAAATTCAGGTAGTTTTATCGATTTCTATAATGGTGAAAACTTTAATATATCGCCTGTAGTCAGTGTAGCTATTGGTGATAAAACTAACCTAACTTTAGAGGGAGAATACATCAGTACAAGAGATTCTTACGCATCTGGTGTACCTGTTGTGGGGAGTGTATTATCCAATCCCAATGGTGAAGTATCCCGTCATCGCAACTTTGGTGAACCTTCTGATGAATTTGAACAAATAATTACAAGAGTTGGATACAAACTAGAACACAAATTTAGCGATAACTGGTCATTAAACAATGCTTTTCGGTTCAGCTATCGTGATTACAGCGATAAACTGACGATTCCTTCAACCTTGGATGCAGATAATCGAACTTTTAATCGTACTTATCGAGAATACGAACTGGAAAATAAAAATTATGCTCTGACAACAAATCTGATTGGTAAATTCTCCACGGGTTCAATTCAGCATCAGCTCCTATTTGGAGTTGATTTGAATCGTTTTGAAAACTTCTCACCAAAATATCTCGAACGCCAAGCAGCAGCAATTGATATCTTTAATCCTACATATGGTCAACCACCAGGTGAGATTACTTTCGATGAGTTTAGCGATCGCTCCCGCACAAACTCTTTAGGAATTTATTTGCAAGACCAAATTGCACTGACTGATGGCTTGAAGTTGTTGTTAGGTGGACGGTTTGATACTTTTGACCGAAAATATGAAGATTTCACCAATGACACAGAAAGTAGTGGATCAGATAGTGCATTCAGCCCCCGGTTTGGGATTGTCTATCAACCCATCCCTGCGGTCTCACTATATGCTAGTTATACGCGTTCGTTTACTCCACCAAGCGGTACATTCTTTTTTGGCGTTGACTCTTCCTTCGAGCCAGAAGAAGGTACTCAGTACGAAGTTGGAGTAAAGGCTGATTTGAATGATCGCCTTTCAGCAACACTAGCATTCTTTGATTTGACCCGTACTAATGTTTCAACAGAAGACCCCAAGAATCCAGGCTTTTCCATCCAAGTAGGTGAGCAGAATAGCCGAGGTATTGAACTGAATCTTGCAGGCGAAATTTTGCCGGGATGGAATATTTTTGCAGGCTATGCTTATACCGATGCACGGATCACTGAAGATAATACCTATGAAGTTGGCAACCGATTACCAAATACCGCGGAGCATTCTGCCAATTTATGGACAACCTATCAAATTCAAGCAGGGAATTTACAAGGTTTAGGGTTTGGTTTAGGTTTGTTTTTTGTAGGCGATCGTGCTGGAGATTTGGATAATAGTTACGATGTACCTAGTTATGTTCGGACTGATGCAAGTATTTTCTATAACAGAGATAGATTTAGAGTTGCACTCAACTTCAAAAATCTATTTGATGTAGATTATTTTGAAAGTGCAATTAATTCTAACCGTGTTTACTACGGACAGCCATTCACAGTGCAAGGAACTGTTTCTTGGCAGTTTTAAAGATCGATTGAAATAATTTCAATGGGGCAAATTATTCAAATTTTGCCCTTTATGATTTACTGCTTAAATAATTGCTAAAAGGAGAATAAAATATTTTTATAAAGAACAAATATATCAAATTATTTATATTTGGTATTCATCACTTGCCTATCATCAAGAATCAAAAAGATTACAGCCTAACATTGAGTATTGAAGCATTATATAAATATGATGCTGATATTATATTTGTTATAAACTATGCAAAAACGCCTCCGTCACATTATTTGCAACATCCTCTTTGGGCTTTACTAAAAGCTGTCAAAAATAAACGAGTATATGAGGTAAAACCAGATGTATGGGCAACTTTTGGTCCTTTGGGAGCAAACAGAATACTTGATGACTTTTTTAAATACCTCGTCAACAAACCCTAACTCATGACTAAACACATCCAATTTCTCTGATGAAAAAAGTAAGTTGTATAATAATCATATTTATTCTTGCTAGTCTAACAACTTTTCTGTTTTCTGCTTGTAGTCAAAAGTTAGCAGAATATCAAAGTAATTTAGGTGACTTATCTCATCAAACTGACTGTCGAATAATTGAGCATTTAGTAGAAAAAACTTGTGTTCCTCAAAATCCTCAACGTATTATTTCCTTGCATGTAGCTACCTTGGGAAATTTACTTAGTCTTGGGATTAAACCAATAGCAAGTGTAACTGGATTTCAAAAAACTGATTTTCCTAAATATCTTGAAAATAAGATAAATGGAATTGAATGGGTGGGAGGAACCACTCAACCTAATCTAGAAAAAATATTAAAACTTAAACCGGATTTAATTATCAATTTGAGTGATGATCAAAGTATTTATCCTCTACTTTCAAAAATTGCTCCAACTGTACAAACTGGTTGGGAAGGTCCCAATGAATGGAAAGAACATTTTAGTTTTGTTGCTAAAGTCTTAGGAAGAGAAGATACTTATCAACAAGCATGGGATCATTATTATCAGCGAATTAAAGAATTTAAAGCAGCTTTGGGCGATCGCTATCAAAATCAAAAATTTTCTTATGTCTATATTGAAGATAGTAGTAACCCTATATTTATTAGCGAACTAAAAAATGTGTTTGCTGGCTCAATACTAAATGATGCTGGTTTGCAACGTACAGAACTACAAAATGTTATGAGTTCAAATGGATACATTTTTATTCCTGAAGAAGAACTATCGAAGATAGATGGTGACGTTATATTTATAGGAATTGATGAGGACAGTGATCAGAAATCATTTAACAAAATCAAACAAAAGCCACTATGGAAGACACTTAAAGCTGTTCAAGAAAATCATGTATACATTGTCAACAAATCAACTTGGAGAGAATCAAACTTAATTGCAGCTGATGCAGTAATTGATGATTTATTCAAATACCTCGTCAATACTCCTTAATTTTATGTCAAAACATACGCTATTTGTCTGCAAATCTTGTCACCGTTCATTTAAAAGACGACCCAAAAATCCACCTTTCGATGGCGATATTTTAATTGACCAACTAAATAATTTATGTGCTGAAAAATTTTCTTCTGAAGAAATTGAAATTCAGGCTGTTGAATGTTTATGGGCTTGCAAACAAGGCTGTGTTGTGGCTGTATCAAGTCATGAGAAACCCACCTATCTATTTATCAATCTTTCTCCAGAAAAAAGTGCATCAGCATTAATGGAATTTATACAAATGTATATCAAAAGCTGTAAAGGAGCTTTCGCTTGGGAACAGCTTCCTAAACTTTTAAAGTCTGCGATTTTTACCCAAATTCCACCGATAAAATCATAATTTGAAATAATTAGGTAATTAGCGATCGCACTGATTTCGTTTCCGAAATATATTCTTGAGCGATCGCTTCTTTTTGATTTACCTAAATTCAGCAGAGCTTTCTATTTTATGCCTGACTGTACCCGCCATAAATTAGTATAAATTCCATTCTTCTCCAGCAATTCATTATGGGTTCCCGATTCAACCAATTTCCCATATTCCATCACATAAATACAATTAGCATTGCGGATGGTGGAAAGACGATGAGCGATCGCGATCGTTGTTCGATTAACTGTTATTCTTTCTAGAGAACGTTGAATAGCGGCTTCCGTTTCATTATCAACTGCTGATGTGGCTTCATCTAAAACTAATATCGGCGGATTTTTTAACACAGCTCTGGCGATCGCAATTCTTTGGCGTTGTCCACCAGATAATTTTTGTCCGCGCTCGCCAACTATAGTCTCATAACCTTGGGGTAGCTGCATAATAAAATCATGGGCTTCCGCAATTTTCGCAGCTGCAATTATTCGTTCATCCGTAGCATCAAAAGTTCCATAGGCAATATTTTCAGCAACAGTACCATGAAATAAGAATACATCCTGACTGACTAAGCCGATACTGCGACGCAAATCACCTAAATTTAATTCCTGGATATCAATACCATCAATAGTAATTCTTCCTGAAGAGATATCATAAAATCGCAATAATAATTTCACTAAAGTACTTTTACCGGAACCTGTAGAACCAACAATTGCTGTAGTTTTACCTGCCGGGATATGTAAGGATAAATTTTTAATTACTGGCTCTCTATCATGATAAGCAAAAGTGACTTGTTGGAAATCAATTTCTCCACGTACTTGTTCAACAGGTAAATATTTATTTCCTGAAGTAATATTACTGGGAGCATCTAATAAATCCATGATGCGATTGGTAGAAGCCATTGATCTTTGATATTTATCAAATATTTCTCCTAATTCTACTAATGGCCACAATAATCTCTGTATTAAAACGAGTAGAACACTGAAACTACCAATAGATAACTTACCAGCATAGGTCGCCATACCTCCCCAAAATAGTAAAGCTGTAAAGCCTACTAAAATTAACATTCTAATCAAAGGATTAAATGCAGCAGAAAGTTTAATTGCTTTAGTGTTACTTTTTCTATATGCTTCGCTTTCTCCAGCAAATCTAGCGCTTTCATAAGCTTCAGCAGTAAAACTTTTAATTGTATTAATACCACTGAGGTTATTAGCCAATCTTGAATTGAGAAAACCTACCCTTTCTCGCACTTCTGCATAACGATCTTCCAGCAGCTTTTGATAAGTAAAAGAACCCCAAAGAATCAACGGCATTGGTAATAATGTCGCTAATGTAATCGCAGGAGGTAAAATCCAAAAAGCGCCACAAGTTAAAATAATCACTGAGGTGGTAATTTGGATAATTTCATTAGCAACAAAATTTAAGAAATCTTCCAATCGGTTGATATCATCATTCAAAATCGACATCAAACTGCCAGTACTACTTTCTTCAAAGTAAGCTGAATCTAATTCTTGTACATGATTGTACGTATTTAAGCGTAAATTATGTTGGATATTTTGAGCTAAATTACGCCAAAGAGTACTATATGCATACTCAGAAGCAGATTCTAGTATCCAAATAATGATAGTGACAACTGAAAGCAGTAAAAATTGCCAAAATATATCTTTTATACCCAACTTAGCAATTACAGAATCTTGCTGCTTGACTAAAATATCCACCGCCACACCAATTAACCAAGGTGGTGCTAAATCTAAAATCGTATTAATGATAGAAAATAATGTTGCTTGCCAAATTTGTTGGCGATATTGACTTCCATAGTTTAGCAAGCGTTGTAAAGGATAGGCTGAATTCTTACGCTTATTAGATACTCTAAAAGATTTCTTTGATGTTATTGCCACGACTGTTTATTGTTTGTAGTTACGTGATTGATACGATACTTACAACGAACACCTTAATGCTGAATTCATAAATTACTCCTTTCTAGAGTAGCAGCTTATGCTAACAAATGATAGTAATTCTCAAAAATCAGAAAAGAAACGATAATAAATAAAGGCTTACGCAAAAATTCTCGGAAACTCTTATCTCTAACCTTTGTGTCTAAATTTTCCCTTGACCTGTGCGCAAATTTCTCACTATATAAATATTCCATCATGAAATTAGTGAAACATCAAAATTTTCACCATATTACACGCAATGTCTGGATTTTGGGCTTGGTTAGCCTGTTGACAGATATTAGCACTAAGATGATTGATTCTATTTTGCCCCTATTTCTTGCGATTGCTCAAATAAATTGTATATATTTGAGGCGTTGCATAATTGCGGGATGATTTTGGAATTTGCATAAAAAATAATCACCGTGTCATCGCATCTCCCCGTCTCCGTGTCAGCCTAAATCATCCCCTTATTCAGCAACGCCAGATTTGATTCCTGTTCAACCTGAGATTTTCAGTTACACGGTACTCGACTAAAAATTAATAAGTCGCAACTTGGGTTAAAATGTATAGAAATTTGGCTTTATCCACTAAGCTACTAGTATCACTAAAAGTAAAATTTTAGACAACAATTACTAAACGTTTTGATAGAAAGTGGATACAGGATGGAGTGCGTTTACCGTAATGTTCCTCTAGATAAAGAGACCGAAATCTCATGGATTTTCGACGGAATTCGCTTGTCGCTCAATCTTTGTCGCCTACACCAGCCCGTACCATCAAGCTCCCGTATTTAGCTACTCTACGCCCCAGGCAGTGGACAAAAAACCTAGTAGTATTCGCAGCACCCTTGTTTGCATTTAGCATCAACCTTTCATCTCTCTTGGGTAGCCTGCTGGCATTTTTAGTTTTTTGTTGTACATCTAGTAGTTTCTACCTGTTGAATGACATTGCGGATGTAAAATCTGACCGTCAGCATCCTGTGAAGTGTCAACGTCCCATCGCTGCCGGATTAGTGAGTATCCCAATTGCATGTGGGATGGCATTGATTCTTATAACAAGCGCTCTAACTATTAGCTGGCTGCGTTCACCTGCGCTAGGTGCAACCATTACTGCTTATTCCATCTTACAAATAACCTATAATTTGCGACTCAAACGCATGGTGATTTTGGATATTGGGGTGATTGCGACTGGGTTTGTGCTGCGAGCTTATGCAGGTGCGGCTGCCACCAACATTGTTTTATCGCCTTGGTTTTTGATGTGTACAGCGATGCTGGCGCTGTTTTTGGCGATTGAAAAACGCAAAGCCGAATTACGTTTAACAAACGTCCAAGGTGTTAAGCCCCGTGCTGTCCTCAAACGCTACTCTTTACCATTACTTACCCGCATGGAGAATATAGTCACTACAGGCACAGTTGTCAGCTATGCTCTTTGGAGTTCAGGCCCTCACATGCGTGGTGCTTCCACCTCCTGGATGTTACTGACTTTGCCCTTTGTGTTATATGGGATTTTTCGCTACCAGCTCCTCAGTGATCCAGAGGAAATTGCCCGTCGTACTGACATCGGTGTTGAACAAGGTGGATGCAGCGAACGACCAGAAGAAATTCTCTTGAAGGACTTGTCAATTCTGGTAACTGTCGGTGGTTGGGTTTTTACCTGTCTTGTTATTCTTTGGTTGAAACATCGAGGCTGGATCGAGTAAATCTTACGCCTGAAGAAATCAGCAATTAAGGTGTCTGTTGAGGATTTACAACTTTCAATCTAAAGATTTTTTTTGTATGAATTCTTTGAGTCTCTTCCGCGCACTTAAATTACCGTGTCAAAAAATGTCTGGTCTTGCTGCACTCAAGACAGGCTATCGCCCATTTATTTGTCCCCTTGATTTGGTTCTTTCAGAGATTCCTGAAGGTGCAAGTCTTTATGATATTGGCTGTGGAACTGGAGCATTACTCTATCTTGCGTTAAAATTCCGGTTCGTTACAGTTGCTCATGGTTATGATATTTCGCGTCAAGCAGTGAAAGCTTCTAAAGCTTTTGAAATCGAACCTCAGAGATTTCAAGTAGAACTCTTGCACCCAGAGGAAACTCCTCCGAATCTGTCTGGATATGACACCGTAACTATGATTGATGTTCTCCATCACATTCCTTTGAAACGGCAAAATGATTTTATACGAAAAACTATCGCCACTATGGATTCAGGAGCGAAGTTAATTATTAAAGACATAGAAGCATCGAAAATTTTCGGTTCTTGTATGAATCAGCTTCATGACTTGTTACTAGCTAGGGAATGGGTTCACCAACATAGCTCTAAAGATATTGTTCAGGTTTTACAATCAACAGCAGCAATTGTTAGCCAACCGATTCTGTGTTGGACTCTTTGGTATCCACATTTTCAGGTTGTGGCATTAGTTCCTTAAGGTATGATTGGCATTTGTGCGATCGCTTTTGCCAGGATTCCCTAAAATAAGATGCAAATTTTGATTTTTTCAAAGATGATTTTGAAGAAAATCCCTACCAATAGTTTGAAAGATTTATTTAAGAAAATGGAACAAGGAGCGTTTAAATGAAAAATATAATCAAATTTTGGCATTCAATAGAGCCTAATCATAAGAAATATTTCAGCGTCTTCCTATTTTTTTGGGCCTTATTTGCTCTAACTAACAATGGATGGGATTCTTCAGAAGGTAGGTATGCTTATTTAGTTGCAGAACAAATTGTTAAACATGGACACTTAGGATTTGATGTACAGCCTATACCCGGAGTTTTTGTAGAAGCACCAAATGGAAGAATATATGCTGCACACGAGATTGGAAATGCACTGTTCTTAATACCTACCGCATTTTTTAACCTTGTAATAGAAAATATTTTGTCAAATTTTATCAGTGACAAAAAATTTATAACTATAATTCAACAGTTCATAGTTTCCTTCCAAGGTGGAGTCTATTCTGCACTAACTGCAACTACTTTCTTTGGAATTTTACGTGTTGGATTTTCTCTACAAGTTATTACAAGTTTTCTAGCAACTCTATGTTTAGCTTTAACTACCTATTTCTGGACTTACTCTAGAGAATTATACGATACTGTATTATCTACAACATTCTTAACTCTATCTTTCTTATTTTTATTAAACTATAAACAGAGTAATAAGTGGTGGCATTTAGTAACCAGTTTTATTTTCTTAGGACTGGGCTTTATTACCAGAATTTCTATGATTTTAGCAATAGTGACTTCTTTCTTTTACCTGATTCTTATCACTAAATCAGTCACAAAGTTAACAAGAAGAATATCTATTGGATTATTTACACTCTTACCTTTTGTTTTGTGGCAGTTTTGGTATAACAATTTAAGAACAGGCATTTTTTATGTTTCTCCTGTTCAAACAGAAAAATACATAAGTACCAACTCTTTAGATGGCAATCTCATTATAGGTTTAGCTGGACTTTTGTTGAGTCCTGGCAAAAGTATTTTTATTTATGCACCACTACTGATTTTATCAGTATTTCTATTTTATAAATTTTATAGGGAACAAAAGAAAGAGGCTATGTATGTTTTAGTGCTTACTGTACTCTGGTTTTTGCTACATGCAAGGTTAAGGAATTGGTATGGCGCTTGGGGATGGGGACCTCGTCACTTAATTACCATTTTACCTATTATGTTTATTCCCTTTGCTGTCAATATAGAATATGTTTGGAAAAATGCAAAATTAAAAATATATAGTATTTTTCTGGCTGGATTTGGCTTTATTATTTCGTTGTCTTCGATTATCTCAAATTGGTATTTTAGATTAAAATTAGCAGAAAAAAATGGAATGGCTAGCGATGATTTCTTCATTTGGAGTTTTTGGAATAGTCAAGCAATAGATATGCTAAAAGCTGCCATAGGAAATATATATCGGATTTTTACTCAATCACCACCGTTAGAAATAGCAGGAACTCCTGCAATCAATAGCTATTGTAGTAGTACTGTATATGTTTGGGCTAATATGATGCTCTATTTTGGCATCCCTTGGTATGCTATGGCGTTTTTAGTCGCTCCTTTGCTGTTAATAATGTACCTATCCTTACGCTCCATTTTGAGTAGAAGTATCATATCTATTGATGTTAGTTAATTAACACAAATTTCCTTTTCCCTTGCGTCCTATTGGTACACACATGGGCGTTTCTACAACAGGATCGCTGACAATACGACACTGCAAACCAAAAACCTCTTGAACCATTTCTTGAGTCATGACTTGGGTTGGTTCCCCAGCAGCAAAAATGCGACCATCTTTGACAGCAATTAAGTAATCAGCATAACGACACGCCTGATTTAAATCATGCAACACCATCACAATTGTTCGTCCTTGAGTTTGGTTTAATTCATACAACAAATCTAAAATTTCTATCTGGTGCGCCAAATCCAAAAAAGTAGTCGGCTCATCCAAAAGTAAAATATCTGTATCCTGCGCCAGCGCCATTGCAATCCAAGCTCGCTGTCGTTGTCCACCAGATAAAGTATCTAATGCTCGATCTGCCAACTTCAATAAATTTGTAATTTCTAGCGCCTGCTGTACAATTTTTTCATCTTTGACTGACCATTGCTGTAACCAATTTTGATAAGGGTAACGTCCTTGTGCTACCAAATCTCGCACTGTTAAACCTTCCGGTGCTATTGGGCTTTGTGGCAAAATACCCAACTGCTGCGCTACTTCTTTGGTGGAAAGATTAAAAATAGATGTTCCGTCAAGATATACAGTACCGCTACAGGGTTTAAGCAATCTTGCTAAACCCCGGAGTAAAGTTGATTTACCACAACCATTAGCACCAACTAAAGCACTAATTTGTCCGGCGGGAATTGCCAAATTCAGGTCACGAATAATCGTCGCACCATCGTAAGCTAAAGATAGACTTTTGGTTGACAGTCCTTTCATAAGTTACTTTTTACGATTACGAATTAATAAATACAGAAAATAAGGAGCGCCAACAGCAGCAGTTACCACCCCACAAGGAAGTTCAATAGGTGCAAACAATGTTCGTCCAAAAAAATCTGCCATCACAACAATCATTCCTCCCAAAAGTGCTGCGGTAGGAATTAACCCTTCATGGTTTGGGCCTACTAATTGTCTTCCTATATGGGGTGCAATTAAACCAATAAAACTAATATTTCCAGCGGTGGCGACTGATGCACCTGCTAAGGCTACACCTACTAGGACTAATAAACCACGTTGCCACTCTACCTGACTACCTAGACCTTTGGCGACATCATCTCCTAAATTTAAAGCGTTTAAATGCCTTGCTAATGTCAAAGCCAATGGTACGAAAATAACTAACCAGGGTAATAAAGAAAATACTTGTTCACTTGTGCGTCCATAAACACTTCCAGCCAACCAAACCAAAGCAGCACTAACGTCATAAATATTCCCAAAGGTAATCATCAAGCTGGTGAAAGCAGTGGCGATCGCAGATAAACCAATACCCATCAAAATTAACAAAATCGGCGAACTACCTTTATTCCAAGCCAGCAAGTAAATTAAAACAGCCATCAACAAAGCACCAGCAAAGGCTGACAAGGGCAAAGTGTAAAAGGGTACTGATGGAAATAAAATAATCACTGCCACTGCTGCCAAATTTGCCCCAGCATTGATACCAATAATACTAGGATCAGCCAATGGATTGCGTGTCAGCCCTTGAAATATAGTCCCAGAAATTGCCAGCCCCACTCCTACCATAAAAGCGATAAGGGTACGGGGTAGACGTAGGTTATGAATCACAAAAGCATAATCTGGGTTTCCTGTATCTATGCCGAATACAGTTTTGACAATATCCAAAGGTGAAATAGGATATTCACCCCGCCCTAAATTCATCACCATCGCTAATGCGATCGCTACTACCAAACATAGCAGTATTAGTGGTACACGTCGGTCGATACGGAAAGATATCGCCTGAGAACGGATGACTAGCCAATCAAAACTCATTTTTTCACCTTTGACTTAGCCAAGTATACGAAAAAGGGAGCGCCAACCAGTGCTGTCATTACACCTACAGGTAATTCCTGCGGTTTGAACAACACACGAGCGCCAATATCTGCAACGAGAACTAAAATTGCTCCCACAATTGCCGAATAAGGCAAAATCCAACGATAATCGGCTTTAATGAAAAATCTGACAATGTGAGGAACGACTAAGCCAATAAAACCTATTGGCCCTGCAAGCGATACTGAACTTCCTGCTAGTAAAACAACACTGATTGCGGTAATTATTTTGATCAAAGCTGTCTGTTGACCTAAGCCTTTGGCAACATCTTCACCCAGACTCATGGTAGTAATCTGTCTACCAAGGGTAAAGGCAACTATTAGTCCAATCGTGACGAAAGGCAATGCTTGTAAGAGGATGTTAGTATCTCGACCTGCTAATGAACCAGCTAACCAAAATCTAATTTCTTCTAAAGTGCGTTGACTGACGATGAGAATAGCAGTAGTTAGGGAATAAATCAGAGCCGTCAGTGCTGCGCCTGCTACTGTTAGATTTAGTGGGGTAGCTCCTCCTCGTCCTAAAGAACCAAGAAAGTAAACTAACATTGCTGTGACTCCTGCCCCCAAAAAAGCCACAATGGTTAGGACACTCAAGGACGAACTACCCAAAACGAAAACTGTTACAACTACAGCCAGTGCGGCTCCTGATTCAATTCCCAAAATTCCTGGATCTGCTAGGGGGTTGCGTGTCAAACCTTGCATTAACGCTCCGGATACTGCAAGGGCTGATCCCACAAGCATCGCAATCAGCGATCGCGGTAATCTGACACTCTGGATTACTAGATGTTCATAGGAACCATCAAAGCTGACAAAGGATGCCAAAATCTTATCCAGAGGTATTTCTGCTGCACCTAGTGTGACGCTATACACCAAACAGATGAGTAGGAGTATTAGTCCCAGAACTAAACCTACTAAGGATGTTATTGGGGGTGTTTTCCAGCCTCTAGGTAATGCTGTAGTTGTTTTTGTCATGCTGGTGCTGGTTATTTGTTTTTTTAGTCGCCACTCTCAATATTTAACTGCTTTTTAATCAGTAAATTGATAATATTTCTTGATAAATTTATATATACATTACATTATTTTGGAGAACATGTAGCTAATTCCTGATTTTTATATTTATATAGGAATCAAACATACCGTTCAAGCTTTGATATTATTTCTCAATAAAGTGGTATTGTTAGATCAACCTGAATCTGCCTTGTAATTTGTCAATAGTATTCAAAGGAAACGAGGAACTCTTAAAAAGGAAACCCACGGAATTCTGGGGAGACAGCGATGAAAGAGCGACTTACCAAAAACCAGACTACTGAGCTAGAACCGTCTCCCAACAAACCTATTCTCTGTGTACAAAACTTGGGTCGAATCATTGAGAAAAGCTGGATGTGGAGCAATTTAAGTTTTCAGTTATTTGCTGGGGAACAAGTAGCAGTGGTAGGTGCTTCTGGATCTGGTAAAAGCTTGCTCCTACGAGCATTAGCTGGTCTCGATCCAGTACAGGCAGGGCAAATTATTTTTCAGGGACAGCCTATTAACTCCTACTTTATGCCTACCTATCGTTCCCAAATCATCTACTTGCATCAGCGACCAGCCCTTTGGGAAGGAACCGTAGAGGAAAATCTCCAGCAAGTTTACCGATTAGCAGTTCACCGCCATCAAGTTTACAACCGCGAGTTGATTCTAAATTATCTGCATCTTTTACAGAAAACGCCTGAATTTTTGCAGCGTCCGGTGAGTGCTCTTTCTGGTGGTGAAGCGCAGATAGTCGCTTTTTTGCGAGCTTTGCAACTTTCACCTTCTGTACTGCTATTAGACGAACCGACTGCCTCACTGGATGCGATCACTGCTCAAAGTTTAGAGGCTTTAGTTACAGTTTGGCAAAATGAACAACCTTACAGGGCATATTTTTGGACAAGTCATGATCCTACGCAGTTGGAACGTGTTACCAACCGCCAAATTACCCTAAAGGAAAAAGACTAATGGAAACCAATTATATCCAGATTAGTTATGGACAATTGGCTTTGGCGACTTTGTTTATTGTCGTCAATATAGGTCTTTCTTTTAGTCTGCGGTTGGGACTGGAACAGACTCTGGGGATAGCCTCACTACGGATGGTAGTACAGTTGTTGCTAGTGGGGTACATATTGCAGTGGGTGTTTACTCTGAGCAATCCTATATTGATCATACTTTTGGCTTTGGGCATGACAATTATTGCTGGTGTGTCTAGTGTCAACCGTACGCGTAGGCGATTTGATGGTATTTATTTGAACAATTTTGTTTCGCTTTTGAGCGGTTCATTTTTAGTGACTGGGATAATAGTTAGTGGTATTCTGCGTGTACAGCCTTGGTACGAGCCTCAGTATCTGATTCCACTTTTAGGTATGGTCTTAGGTAATGCCCTGACTGGTACATCTTTGAGTTTAGATCGGTTTATGGAAGATTTAACCAGTCGGCGCTTTGAAATAGAAGCGTTACTGGCTCTTGGCGCGACTCGTTGGGAAGCTGCACATCAAACTATTAGAGAAGCTCTCAGAACAGGAATGATTCCTACTATTAATTCAATGATGGTGATGGGATTAGTTAGCCTACCAGGAATGATGACTGGTCAAATTCTCGCTGGGGCAAATCCTAGTGATGCCATCCGCTACCAAATTGTAATTATTTTTGCACAGGCAGCAGGAGTGGCAATCGCCACAATGGGTGTTGTCATCTTGGCTTTTCTTATTCTGTTTAATCTAAATCACCAGCTTACAGATTTATTACGTAAATAAAAATAACAAATTACAAAGGACAAATGATGATTATGCAGTTTCAGTCATTAGGCGTCACATCTGCACATGGTGGTGTGAATGAGAATTAATATTTTACTCAGGGTTTACAAAAGCAAATCTAGACGTGTTTTACCCTTAATACTCAGTTTAATAATGGTTTTGTTTGTAAGCAGCCAGACTATAGCCGTACCAACAAAATCCACAGAGATATTATGGGATACTTTTGGCGTACCGCATATATACGGGAAAGATAACCAGAGCGCATTTTATGCCTTCGGTTGGTCGCAAATGCAAAGTCATGGAAATTTGCTTTTACGTCTCTATGGTCAAGCACGAGGACGGGCAGCTGAGTACTGGGGAGAGGAATACACACAGTCAGACCAATGGGTACTGACGACGGGAATACCAGAACGCGCTCGTACTTGGTATAAGGCACAGAATCCTACTTTTCGCAGTTATCTTGATGCTTTTGCGGCTGGGATCAATGCTTATGCTTCCCAAAATCCGAAGTTGATTGATGATGAAGTAGAGGTGGTGCTACCAGTCAAGCCGGAAGATGTCATGGCTCACCTACATCGGGTACTCAATTTCACCTTTGTGGTCAATCCAGAGCAAGTATTAGGCTTAAGCAAAGAAAAATTGCAAGCAGGATCGAATGGTTGGGCGATCGCACCAAGTCATTCTACCAGTGGCAAGGCAATGCTCTTGGCAAACCCGCACCTACCTTGGTCAGATTTATTTTTGTGGTATGAAGCCCAGATCACCGCACCAGGAATTGATGCTTACGGAGCAACACTCGTGGGTATTCCTGTATTGGCGATCGCATTTAACAACAACTTAGGCTGGACTCACACTGTTAACACCTACGATGGCTGGGATGTTTATGAACTGACATTGGTAGGTAGAGGTTATCGCTTTGATCACAAAGTTCGTAACTTCCAGACAAAAACCCTCTCGCTAAAAGTAAAGCAGAAAGATGGCTCCTTGCAAGAACAACCATTAGTAGTGAAAAGTTCTGTTCATGGACCTGTAGTCACCGAGAAAAATGGTAAAGCCTTGGTACTGAGAGTAGCAGGTCTTGACCGACCAGGTGTACTCCAGCAGTGGTGGGATATGGCACGTTCCCAAAACCTCAAGCAATTTGAAACCGCACTCAAGCGCCTACAACTATCGATGTTTACGGTAATGTACGCGGATAGAGAAGGGCATATCATGCACCTATTCAACGGTCAAGTTCCGGTACGTTCTCAAGGTGATTTTGCATATTGGCAAGGTGTGATCCCTGGTGATACATCCAAAACCTTATGGACAAAAATTCATCCTTACCAAGATTTACCACGTATAGTTGATCCTAAAAGTGGCTGGTTGCAAAATACAAACGATCCACCTTGGACAACTACATTTCCAGTCGCGATTAATCCAGAGAATTACCCGCCTTACATGGCTCCTCGTTTTATGGATTTCCGCTCACAAAGTTCTGTAAGAATGTTGGCTGAGGATAAAAAAATATCTTTTGATGAAATGGTTGCATACAAGCACTCTACCCGGATGGAATTGGCTGATCGGATTTTGGATGATTTAATCCCAGCTGCACGCAAGTATGGTAATGATTTAGGACAGCGAGCAGCTAGTGTCTTAGAAGCCTGGGATCGCCAAGCCAATGCAGAGAGTCGGGGAGGAGTACTGTTTGCTTCTTGGGTGCAACAGATGGACTTAGATAAAACTTTTAGTAAACCTTGGAGTGAAAAATCTCCCCGTACCACACCCGATGGTTTAGCTAATCCTCAAAGCGCAGTTGCAACACTCCAAGCGGTAGCAGCACAGCTAGAAAAGACCTATGGAAAGATGGATGTAGCTTGGGGGGATGTTTTCCGACTACGGTTGGGTGATATGGATTTGCCTGGTAATGGTGGGGATGGTAACTTAGGAATTTTTCGTACAGTCGATTTTGCCCCTAGTCAAAAGGGTCAGTTTCAAGCAGTTGCAGGAGATTCCTATGTTGCTGCAATTGAATTTTCTAACCCAGTACGAGCGATGGCATTAACTAGCTATGGTAATGCAACTCAACCCGGATCACCCCACATAGGTGATCAGTTACAGATGTTCGCCAACAAAAAGTTGCGTCCTGTGTGGCGATCGCGCTCAGATATTATTGCCCATCTAGAAGAACGTAAAGTATTCTAGAGAATTCTAAAAAGGTCGGGTAACATTGGGGTGTCACCACCCTGTAGTCCCCTAAGAACGGAACGTGACTGTTACCAATCATTCCGCTCAAGTCTCAGTAACTTCCCAGTCGTGTGCTATAGAAGAGGCTTTTACCTTTTTAGACTTGTTGCTGTACAGGCTTGATGTAACCACACTAAGTTGTGAGCGCGAGTCATCGCCGCCCTTATGCACCAGAGTTTTATGATGTAGATGCAGTGGTTCACCATTGTAGATAGACTCGCCACATACTTACTGGACAAGAGTGCCCTTGTTTTTCTGCCACTTTGAGATAGAAACTACCCTTGGCAATCGGGTTTTACCGAATTTGGTGGCTCTATCTGCCCAATATTTTTGCAATGTAGGGTCATCAGGTGAATTTTTCCGGGTGAACGAAAAAAGGTGTGGGAGAGTAGTTAGCGGGCGTCTTACACTAACATAGCTAAAATGCCATGCAACCAAACTAGCCATGAACAACCTCCAATCAATTCTGTCTCACATCAATGACACACTCAAATACTTACCGGAGTGTCACCACTTAGAAGAATTTGTAAGCGAATTCTACAGTATTTGGCTAACATTAGGTAATTTTGTGCAACAAAGCTTGTTACAAGGCTTAATTGAAGAGAAGGAAGCCGAATACTCACATCCGAGAACTAAACGAGAAAATGGCTACCAATGGTATTAGAATTAGCCTGTGCCTTGGGAGTCAGTAGTGAATTTCCGCTCTTTTCACTCTTTGTTTCAAAAATGGACAACGCTAAATTTGACACAAAAAACCTTAGCTAATCAAGTAGAAAAGGTAGGAAATCAACTACAAAGCCAAGAATTTAAAGTTGAATGTGATCACAGTTGTCAGTAGATAATTTAGAGTCAGAGCAAGCAGATTTATTATATGTGGGAGTTTATGGAGTCATGACTCCCTTGAATCAAAAACAAGGATATAAAGAAGCAAAAGTTGGTGTAATTTTTTGGAATAAAGACCATCAAAAAGTTGGTAAAAAAAGAGGTGTGATCCGGCAAAGAGAATATGTAGCTACTAGTCAGCCAAGAAAATTATGACAGGTGTAAATCAGGATAGAATCGTTGAAATTTGACTCTGGCATCTGAAGCTGCAAAACGCCAATCCATCAATTTTAGCTTTATTAATTCTAGGCTAACTAATCTATCAGCCAACAATTGCATTGTCCAACTTTCGCGTCCAGTCGGTGGAGTACTACAAGCAGTTGCAATTAAGAAAGCTTCTGTTTCTGGAGCCAGTTTTTTATCTCTTCCCTTACGTGAACGCTCATTTAATGCTAGTTCTACACCTTCTTCTAAGTATCTCTGGCGTGTACGATGAACTGTTGATTCTCCTACCATCAGCATGTCTGCCATCGCTTCATCTCAATAACCTTCATTTGCTAAAAGTAAAATCTGCGCTCTTTTGAATATACGAGCGGAATTTTTACCTTTTTTGGTTCAATCCAATAGCTTATCTTGTTCTTCTTGGGTTAAGTTAACAGTATATTTAGCTGACATACTTGAAAATGAGTTTTTATACCATTATTTCACCACTAGATAAACCTGTCAAAATAATTTTGGTTGACTACTAGAGCTAGGACTAAATGACCTAGTTAAAGAAGCTACAAGATATCAGAAATCTGATGAGAGTTAAAATTTATCTTAGTCAGAGCTTGGTTAGCTGATGACATCCGCTAACTATTTTCTCTTCCCCACACTTTTTTCGTTCACCCCATCAGACTTCGCAGTTTGATACCACTCAAAATAATTCTTCGTTTAGCACCCCATGTTTGAACATCTTACCGCATAAATACTAGACAGTAATTTTCTTTGGTTTTTTTAATGCTAAACCTTGAAAAGGAATTATGTATATTTATTTAGGCGATCGCATTACCAGCTAACAACAGCAGTCACGTCATCATGTTCCCTATTCTCAAGACAGAGCATTTTCCAAATCAGCTTGCAAGTCTAATACATTCTCAATTCCTACAGAAAGGCGGATTAAATTATCATTAATTCCCCGCTTATATCGTTCTGCGTCTGGTAAAGAACCATGAGTCATTTTTGCAGGATAACAAAGTAGTGACTCTACACCTCCTAAACTTTCTGCTAGTAAAAACAGCTTGAGCCGCGAAGCAAATTTTTCAACCTCTGCAAAACCACCTTTTAATTCCAAACTAATCATTCCTCCAAAGCCTGACATTTGTGCTTTTGCCAGTTGATGTTGTGGGTGACTTGGTAAACCTGGATAATAAATTCGCTGGACTTGAGGATGCTGTTCTAAAAATTGAGCTAAAAACAAAGCATTTTTTTCATGTTCTCGCATTCTCACTGCCAGAGTTTTAATTCCTCGCAGTACTAGCCAACTATCAAAGGGACTAGGAACCGCCCCGATCGCATTTTGATAAAATTTCAGTTCGGTGTATAGCTGCTCGTTCGATGTCACAACTGCACCACCAATAATATCGCTGTGTCCTCCTAGATATTTGGTAGTACTGTGAACTACAATATCAGCACCTAATTCCAGTGGTCTTTGAAAATAAGGGCTAGCAAAGGTGTTATCAACTACTAGAATGATATTGCGTTGACGAGCAATACTTGCTAGTGCAGCAATATCAATGATTTTTAATAATGGATTGGTGGGAGTTTCGATCCAAATTAGTTTGGTATTGGATTGAATAGCATTTTCAAAGTTATTAATATCATCAATATCTACATAGGTGGTTGTCACGCTCCAATTTTTTACCACCCGTTCTAACAAACGATAAGTACCACCATATAAATCATCACCAGCAACAATATGGTCGCCGCTTTTAAGCAGACTTAACACGGTAGTAGTGGCAGCTAATCCAGAGGCAAACGCCAAACCGAATGTTGCACTTTCAATAGCAGCTAAAGCTTCTTCTAAGGCATTACGGGTGGGATTTGCGGTGCGAGAATATTCATATCCTTTGTGCTGACCTATTGCTTCTTGCTGGTATGTAGAAGTCAAATAAATAGGAACAATCACAGCACCAGTTTGTGGATCTGATTGTTGACCTTCATGAATTGCTTTGGTTTCAAATTCCATTGTTTTCCCTTAATTCATTTTGGTTTTGACTAATCCAATATCTAATTAAATCGGCTCTGGTAATTAATCCAATGGGGACACCATGCCGCATAATAATAATTCCTGTAGTCCCCGATAATAGCACTCGATAAGCTTCTGCAATATCTACTTCTTCATCGAGAATTGGTAGCGGTTTACCCATAACTGCTAAAACTTGCTGGTTAGAAAAATTAATACCATCATGGAGAAATTTCATCAAAGATGCTTCATTGAGACTACCAACTACATGATTATTATCAATTACAGGTAACTGGGATATATTCAGCTTTTGTAACAGACTTGTAGCTTGGCTCAGAGTATCGCTAGAACTAACAGCAACCAAAGAGGGAAAATCAGTTTTTTGCAGCAGAATTTCACCAATTTTTATAGTTTTTACTGTTTTTCCTTCCCAAAAACCATTTTCCTGCATCCAGGCATCAGAGTAGATTTTATTAATGTAGTTTCTGCCTGTATCTGGTAATAGCACCACGATATACTTTGGCTGTGATAACCTAACTGCATACTTGATTGCGGCGGCTACCACTGTACCACAAGAACCTCCTACCAATAAGCCTTCCTCCCTGGCCAGACGACGTGCCATATTAAAAGACTCTTTATCGCCGACTCGAATCATTTCATCGACTAATTGACGATTAAAAGTCTTAGGAATAAAGTCTTCTCCTATGCCTTCAACCTTATAAGACTTAGGGCTATCTCCTGACAGAATAGAACCTTCTGGATCTGCACCAATAATTACAATATTTGGGTTTTGTTCTTTGAGATATTTAGCAACTCCTGAAATTGTCCCACCTGTCCCCATACCTGCAACAAAAACTTCTACTTTACCTTGACTATCTGACCAAATTTCTGGTCCAGTAGTTAAGTAATGAGCTAAAGGATTATTCGAGTTTTCAAATTGATTTGGTCTGTAGGTTCCTGGGATTTCTTTAGCGAGTCTTTCTGCTACACCGTTATAACTTTCTGGTGAGTCAGGTGCTACAGATGCGGGAGTAACTACTACTTCTGCACCATAAGCTTTGAGCAGGTTAATTTTATCCTGGCTCATCTTATCGGGCATGACAAAAATACACCGATATTTTTTGACTGCGGCAATTAGTGCCAGTCCTACACCAGTATTACCTGCGGTAGCTTCAATAATAGTTCCTCCCGGCTGTAATTGACCTGTTTTTTCTGCTTCTTCTATCATTGCCAGAGCAATTCTATCTTTGGTACTTCCACCAGGATTCAGATATTCTACTTTGGCGTAAATAGTAGATTGAATATTTTCGGTTACTCTATTGAGTCTGACTAATGGAGTTTTACCAATTGCTTGCAAGATATTTTCGTGAGTAGCCATATTTACTCCTCGTCAGTGATGAAAATGTGGTGTTATTGATCTTTCATGATGATGAATTCAGAGATGTTACAGCAGACACAGAGAAGATATAGAAATTGGCGTTATGGTGTGGGTTTTAAGATTGGCTGTAGTTTTACCAATCTCTCACCTGCTGCTTGTAGTGTTTCAGGTTGTTTGCTAAAGCAAAAGCGGATGAATGAATGCCCTTTCTCTGGTTGGCTGAAAAAGCTGGAACCGGGAACTACAGCAACACCAATTTCCTTAATTAAATAATTAGTGAATTCAATATCAGTTTTCTAGCCAAATTTGGAAATATCAGCAAAGACGTAGTAAACCCCTTTGGGAACAAAATAGGGAATACCAACCCGAAAAGTTAATTTAAAACGTAAACGCGATCGTGCCAACCAAAACCTCCTGCTCGCACAGGAGGGAAGCAGTCTAGATTTGTCCACAAGCAACAAAGGGTTAACCTGTGTAAATTAGTCTATAGAGCAAAAATAAAAGCAATCTAAGCGCTTTGTCTGGTTTTTATTACATATGCTCTACGTCTAACAATGGCGATCAGCGATCGCGCTAAGGGATCTCCAAAAAATAAAATTCCCTTAAGTCGAGGCGCGCTCTTCAGGCGAAAGCGCGCTCGAAGGTGGGAAGGCGCCAAAATATTTTTAAGTAGTTATGCAAAATTAATTATATATTTATCTCCAAAGTTCCGAAAGATATTTTCCACTGCTTCAACTAAACTCTCCCAACTAGAGTATGCATCTATTTGCAGCCACTGATATTTAATAAAACGCCACAATCTCTCAATGATGTTTAACTCCGGAGAGTAGGTAGGTAAGAAGAAAAGAGTTAACCCTTTGTCTTTCCATTCTTCTTGTTTATCGAGCAGTGCATTACTTGTATGAATTGAAGAATTGTCTATAACTAATACAGTCTGATTTTTTAAGGTTTCACAAAATTTATCAATACAAGCGTATACCATATGTACCACACATGGCAGTCGTTTCCAGCGTCAAAAAAGTGGGAGCAAACAAAATTGATCAGGTTATTACACACTTATATCCGAAAAAATAATCCAGGAACCTCATTTAGTCCAAAAACTATTAATGCATCCCAGTCTAACTTTTCTGCTGCGATGGCAACCGGAACAAAAACTAGCAAACCGATTGAAATTAGGTTTTTAGTTTGTATATTTTTGAGTATGTCTGACATCAGTATATAGCTCTAATTAATGATTATTTGGCACAAACTATCGCTTAACTAATTGAAAAAACTCCACAATCAAAGTAATTTTCTTGTTGTGTAAGAATTAGGGATCTCGGTGAAAATAAAATGTCGCTGCCCTATCAAATATATTTTGGCTCAACACAAGGACTGGTGGACGTTGCGCCCACGCCCGAAAACGCGAGGGCACCGACATTTTCCGCCCGAGGATTGGCCTAAGCCGACCAAATCCAATGGATTTTGGTAAAAGTAAGATTTTTGACTGGAAGCTTTCTCAGGCAAGCTTTTCGAGAGTTAAGTGGCGGCAAATGTCAAGCTCGCTGATCTCACCCCAATTTGCAAGCACAAACGGTGAAATATTTAGCTACAGGTAATGCCATTCGAGCCGTAGAAATTGGGCTGCAACTGATTGGAAATCCAGGTTTATCTAAAAAAATCCGCTTGAAAGACATTATCGAGATGTTCTTTGTAGCCGTATCCATACACCCCAAAATGATGTGATTTGTTCGTCTTTAGGTAAGTCGGCATTGGGCATTAAAAGTTAAAAATATAAAATTCATCACAAATTACCTGCCCATCTCATCCATAATCCCGCAGCTGTGGAAATTTACTAGCTTGTCTCCCAGAAGCGTAAATGCTGCTGTGGTTGGGAACTAGTGGAGACGGCCTGGGCAACTGAAGCCCTCTTTTAATTATTTATTTTACAATACTTAATGTTAGATAAGCTAATAATTAGTATTTCATGGTATTCTGATTTACAGTAAATACTTTTTTGTATCTATGATGTGTAAGCTGTATCTGCTGAGTAAGATTGCTACATAATGTGGTAATTCGATTGCCAAGCAGCAGCATCCCAGTTCTGCTGTGCTATTAACCTTACTTATAGTTCGGTTATTTCATTCCTTGTAGAGCAATTAGTGGGCTTCTGCAAGGAAGTAGGGTGCTGAGAGAGCATTCCATTATGACATCAGTGTCTGGCAAAAGGTGAATGCCCCAGAGGCTGACACCTGTACCTCGAAGCTCTATGGGGAAAGAATTTTATCAATCTGTATCTGAATATGAATATTTTTTGGGCTGATGTCAGCGGTTGCAAGCCTAATACTGTCGTCTTTTCATAACTCACTTGCTACGAAGCCACAAGCGTTTGATCAAATAACTGAAGTTACATGAAAAGGCATTAGCTAGAAGCAAATCAGCGATGCCTTCGGTAGCTGGGCTAACGCACTATAGACAAGAAAAAAGCATATGAGCAAAACACGTAAGTTTCGTTTAGGTGCATTTATTCAAGCCACGGGACATCATGTGTCTGGATGGCGACACCCTGATTCACAAATAGATGCTGGGTTGAATTTCGAGCATTACAAAGAAATTACCCAGACAGCCGAACGCGGCTTATTTGATGCAGTTTTTCTAGCAGATAGCCCAGGAGTTTGGGGTGGCGCTCCCGAAACTCAAAGTCGCAATGGTAAGATTGTTCATTTTGAGCCGGTTACTCTCTTCTCTGCTTTGTCTTCAGTGACTCAAAACATCGGCTTCATAGCCACCGCCTCGACTACATACGAAGAACCCTACACCCTTGCACGTAAGTTTGCCTCTCTAGACTACTTGAGTAAGGGACGAGCCGGATGGAATGTAGTCACCACAGGCAATGATAATGCCGCAGCTAATTTTGGACTTGAGCATCACCCAGAACATAGCCAGCGTTATGAACGCGCTGAAGAGTTTGTGGAAGTCGTGAAAGGACTGTGGGATAGTTGGGAAGATGATGCCTTTATCCGTGACAGAGAATCTGGGATTTATTTCGATCCAGACAAGCTACATATACTCAATCACAAAGGCAAACATTTTTCTGTCAAAGGCCCTTTGAACGTCGGTCGTCCGCCCCAAGGTTACCCAGTGATTGTGCAGGCAGGAGCCTCCGAAGTTGGACGGGACTTGGCAGCGCGTACTGCCGAGGTGATATTCACCGCCAATCAAACCCTAGCTGATGCACAGGAATTTTATGCTGACGTCAAAGGTAGGCTGGCGCAATATGGGCGATCACCAGACGATCTAAAAATCATGCCTGGCGCTTTTCCAATTATTGGCCGTACCGAATCAGAAGCGCAGGAAAAATACGAATTTCTGCAATCGTTGATCCATCCTGATGTCGCCTGGGGTATTTTGAAAAACTATTACAAAGGTGTGGATCTATCAAAATATTCCCTAGATGATCTGGCTCCCGAATTGCCCAGTGACACCAACAACAACAAGAGTCGTCTCAAACTAGTCAAGGATCTAGCTACTCGTGGCAATTTAACCCTGCGCCAGTTGTATCTCTCTCTTGCGACAGCAAGAGGTCATCGCACCATACTTGGTACTCCCGAAAGCATTGCCGACCAATTAGAGGAATGGTTTAACAACGGTGCGGCAGACGGCTTTAATATCATGCCGCCAATACTACCTACAGGGTTGGATGACTTCGTTAACCTAGTCATTCCCATTCTCCAGAAACGCGGACTGTTCCGTACCGAATACGAGGGCAGTACCTTGCGTGAAAACCTTGGTCTGCGTCGTCCCGGCAATCGTTTTGCTGCTAAAAAAGCGGATGAAAGATTGGTGTTGGCTTAATTGAAGAAGGCACGAGGCAGATGGCAGAAGGAACAAGTTTTATTCGGTAGGGTGCGTTAGCCTACGACATAACACACCCTACGATTTGGGGTGATTAGCTCATTTACGTGTAGTCGGCTTTTAGAGAAAGAGCATTAAATACTCAGCATTCGGTAATTAGGACTGTTCACCGATGGCTAAACCATACCTTTTGAAACGTGCTTTTTGTAGATCCCCTCCGGTTTAAAGTGTGCCTGATGTTCTACATAGCCTGAAAATCTTAGCCAAAAATAAGGAAAGAAACATGACTGAATATAGCCGATTGAAGACTTCGCCCTCCGCCGCCATCAGAGCAACTCTGGATTATCCAGTAATTGACACCGATGTTCACACCAATGATTTCACCCCAGTTCTTGAGGATTACATCGCTAATTACGGTGGTGCAAAACTTGTAGACGAATTACGCAAGGCAGAATCTTCTCGTCTCAACTCCAAGAGCAACGGTAAAGACTGGTATCAACAAACTCTTGAAGAACGTCAATATAACCGCACAATTCGCTCCCCTTGGTGGGCGAGAGTCACCCGCAATACTCTAGATCTCGCTACTTACACCCTCCCTGCATTGCTCTATGAACGTCAGGCAGAGCAGGGATCAGACTATTCGGTGCTCTTTCCCAATAATGTCTTAGCACCAGCTGGGGCCAGTCCAGAAAATCGTCAAGCACTGCAACGGGCGGTCAATCACTATCATGCTGATATCTATCGCAAATATAGCGATCGCCTTACAGTAGTAGCTGGTATCCCCATGACTACCCCTCAAGAAGCGATTGAGGAGTTAGAGTTTGCCGTCAAAACGCTGGGCTTGAAGGTGATTAATATTCCTGGTGGTGTGAAGCGACCAATTAAGGCGATCGCTGATAAGTATCCAGCAGATAAATTTCCCGAAATTGCCAAGCATGCTTCTTACATAGACTTTTACGGATTAGATAGTGAATACGACTACGATCCCTTCTGGGCGAAGGTTGTCGAACTAGGTGTGCCCGTTACTACCCATTACGGCAGTCAAGGTTGGACTGGGCGCTCCTCCATCAGTAACTACATGAACAACCATATTGGTCACTTTGCCGATGGTTCCCAAGCATTTGCCAAGGCGCTGTTTTTTGGCGGTGTGACCAAGCGTTTTCCACAGTTGCGCGTAGCTATGCTTGAAGGTGGTGCGGATTGGGGCGCTCATGTCTATATTCATTTAGTAGATCGTTTCTCCAAGCGCAATATCAAAGCACTGCAAAACTACAATCCAGATCTCACCAATGCTTCGGAGCTATTTGAGTTATTTGAACGCTTCGGTGGCGAAATTACTCAAGGGTATTCCCTCAGCAAAGAAGAACTGACTAAGAGCGTACTAGGTTCTTCCTTCAGCCGTCATAGCCGTCAACCAGTTGGTAGCGAACTGGAAGATTTTGCCGCAGCAGGGATTGAAAAAATTGAAGATATCCGCGATCGCTGGGTAAATAATTTCTTCTTTGGTTCCGAGTCCGACGACCGCACTATCGCAGCAGCATTCAACGACAAAGCCAATCCCTTGGGTGTCAAGATCAACGCCATCTATTCCTCAGATGTTGGTCACTGGGATGTACCCGATCTCACTGCTCCCCTAGCAGAAAGCTGGAATCTCGTGAAAGAAGGCGTGATTTCTGAAGCCGATTTCAAGGCCTATGTCTTCACTAATCCCTATAAGTTTTACACCGAAGCCAACCCCGACTTCTTCAAGGGTACGGCTATTGAATCCAAGGTAAGTAACATTGAATCCCCGCAAGTGGATAAGAGCTTGGTAGGAGTGTAAAAGGTGAAGGGGAAGGAATTAAAGGTTTTTCCCTTCCCCTTGCTTCTCCCCCTGTCCCTTATTCCCACTCGTGAAGTCCCACCTTCACCTTCTAACGGAGATCCACATGACAACAACAACTGACCCCGATTTTGGCGCTCGCGAGGCACTACGCCTAATCGGTCCCGATCCGGAAAACTGGGTGAGCGATCGCCCAGGCATCGACCACAACGTCACGATAGTAGGTGGTAGCGGCAGCGGTAGTACCTTTGCATTTGCGCTACGGCGTGCAGGCATTGGTCGCGTGACAGCGATCGATGCGGCTGAGGACGAGGTCCATGCTGGCGTGTGGCTGACGCGAGCGCGAATGAAAAAGCTCCGCACACCGAAGAACCTACCCGGGCCTGAATTAGGCATCCCGGAACTGTCCTTTCAAGCCTGGTACGAAGCGCGGCACGGTGCTGAGGCCTACGCGGCGATCGACCGGATTCCACGAGTGACCTGGGCTGAGTACCTCAGCTGGTATCGGCAGTTTCTCGGCCTCTCAGTTCGGTATCGGACGAAGTTGGTGCGGATCGAGCCAGCTGAAGAATTCTTCCGCTTGCACCTTGAAGTGGACGGTGCCCCACAAGTGGAGACCACGCGCAAGATTATCTTTGCCAACGGCGTCGCTGGCACTGGTGGCCCATACATACCTCCAGTACTAGCTAACTTACCACGCACGCTGTATGCACATACCGCCGATGCCATCGATTTTGAAGCACTGCACGGTAAGACTGTGGCAGTGCTGGGTGCTGCGGCTTCAGCTTTCGACGCAGCAGGGGTAGCGCTGGAATCGGGAGCGAAGGCAGTACACCTGTTCGCACGGCGATCAGCGATCGCATCTCTACCAGTGATTCGGGTGCGGGGGTATCCTGGTGCTTACTACAACTATCCACAACTGCCTGATGCCGCTCGCTGGTTCCAGGCTTGGCGCTTTCGCCAAGTAGGCTCCACACCACCACCTGACGCAATTGAGCGAGCGATCGCCTTTTCTAACTTCCACTTGCACCTGTCTGCACCTTGGAAATCGGCGCAGGAAAAAGGCGGGCGTATCGTTGCCCAGGTGAACGATGATATTTTCGAGTTTGATTTTGCGATCGCTGGTACTGGCTACTTTGTCGACCCAACAAAGCGACCCGAACTAGCCGACTTTGCCCAGCACATTGCCCTCTGGCGCGATCGCTACGAGCCACCAGCAGACCAACACGACGACGATTTGGGAACGCACCCCTACCTCGGTAGCGCCCACGAATACCTAGAGAAGCTACCTGGCACTGCGCCCTACCTGAAAGACATTCACGTATTTAACCCAGCTGGTTTTCTCAGCTTTGGTCTGCCAATTGGTGACATACCTAGCATTCGCCGCGACGTGCCTGCAATAGTGTCGCGCATCAGCCATGACTTATTTTTCGCCAACTGGGAGCAGCACGAAGCACGCATCACCAGCGACAACATCGCACCGGACTTTGAAGACTCACTGTACGCCGCAGCAGTGTGGAAACAGCCAGCTAAGGCAGGGGTTACCTAAATGCTCGTAGTAAGGACTTTAGTCCTTGATTATCTAAGCACTAAAGTTTTTACTACGAAATTTTATGACAAGAATACTTTGCCCCATACCCAAATCATTTAGGAGTTACAACTATGCCTGTTGAACACATCAGTAATGGTTCTTTTCCTTATCTTTTCTCATCAGTTGCTGACACTGCCAACAAACCTGCACCTCTGGTGTTGTTTTTGCACGGAGCGCGCGATCGCGGCAATGATCTAAATGTGTTGCTCAAATGGGGTTTACCTCGTTTCGTGGATGTGTCAAGCTCGTTACCTTATGTCTTTGCAGCCCCCCAACTTCCTGAAGGACAGACTTGGGTAGAGCGAGAATCAGATGTGATTGCTTTGCTGGATGAATTGATCGCCTCCCAGCCCATCGATCCATCCCGTGTGATCTTGTCTGGGTTCAGCTTAGGTACGGCTGGGGCTTGGCATATCGCCGCTTCCCATCCTGGACGCTTTGCTGGTTTGGTAGCAGTTTCCGGTCGTGTCCCCAAGACATTAGAAGAAACCCAACTAGCTGCGCTCAAAGAAATTCCCATCCAGATATTCCAAGGTGGAAAGGACGAAAAACTGCCGATTGAGGATACAGAGCAGATTGTCGCTACCTTACGCGGAGTTGGAGGGACAGTAGATTTTACTGTATTGCCTGATGGCGATCATTTTATTGCCGATGAGGTGTACAGCGACCCGAAATTGCAACAATGGCTGGTTTCACAGACCCGTGGTAAAACTTCTGTAGCTGTCTGAGGCGAAATACCCAGAAACTAACTTGCAATCTTCCTTGAGGTAGATATCTTGCTTGCCTAATATAGCAATAACTTAACATCTGCGTGAGATGACAAATAGAATTATGAACATCATGGTTAATTCCAAGTTCAAACCGAACTTCTTCTCCAAAATTCAGTTGACTCATGTCAGACTCTCGCAAAGAAATCAGAATTTGTTTTATTGGTGAATCGTTTGTCAATGGCACAGGCGATCCAGAGTTTCTGGGTTGGACAGGTAGAGTGTGCCGCCATGCTGAGTCAAAAGGATACGCAATCACCCATTACAACTTGGGGGTGCGGGCTGAGACAAGTCGGTATCTCAAACGCGGATTAAATTTGCCGAGACTCTGCGTGCCTTTGCGCGTTCCTCTGCGTTGAAAAAAGTTACGAACTTATGCAATGCCTGTACTTAGTTCTGCAATGGGCTACGCCCCGCCCAAAGAGCGTAAGCGCAAAGCGCAGGCTACGCCAACGCGGAGCCTATCCGCAGGACTTACGGCGATGCTCCCAGAAGGAGCCGCCCAAAGGGCGATCGCATTCTCGCATTCTATTTAGAAATTTCAACTGTTTCTCAATTAACTACTTTCAATCAACTATTTTCAATCAACAACATCACTATGACTTTACCAACTACGAATCTCGGTAAAACTGGATTGACTGTTTCGCGCCTTGTTCTCGGCACCATGACCTTTGGCTTGCAAACTGACGAAGAAACTTCTAGAGCCATCCTCGACACAGCCGTCGATGCTGGAATTAACTTTCTGGATACAGCCGATGTTTATCCCCTTGGCGGCGGAATTGCTAATGCTGGACGCACCGAAGAAATCATTGGACGCTGGCTGAAAGGCAAACGCGAACATTTTATACTGGCTACCAAGGCTGTAGGCAAGGTTGGACCTGCACCTTGGGATCAAGGTGCTTCACGCAAACATCTTTTAGATGCGATCGATGCTTCCCTGAGACGGCTGGGAACCGATTATGTTGATTTGTATCAATTGCACTCTGATGATGCCTCAACCCCTCTGGATGAGACTTTAGAAGCCTTGGACACCATAGTTCGGGCGACTACGAAACCCAGTTTCAGTTTCATTGCGTTCCATTTCATTTCCTTAAGGAGACGCTGATCTGGTTGAAACAGCAAGGCTATTTGTTGGGGATCATCAGTAATGGATTAGGACATTTTCAAGCTCGTGCGATTGATGGATTGGGAATTCGAGACTACTTTGATGTCATCTTGATTTCGGAAGTCGAACAAGTCAGAAAACCCCAACCTGAAATTTTTTGGAGAGCCACAAACCGATTAGGCGTAATAGTCCAGGACAGCATTTTTATTGGGGATCATCCTGAAGCGGACATCATCGGGGCAAAAAATGCTGGGATGATGGCGATTTGGAAACAGAGTCCACACTGGATGGAGGCAAAAGAAGCAGATGCAGTCATCAATGAACTGAATGAGATTCCCTCTATTCTTCAAGTCAAGAGTAGAACGCATTAGCAGACTTACTGAAATCAGTGAAATACTGGCAGATTGTGATGATGTTAGGGAGAAGCTGAAGTGATACGACGCGATCGCTGTTCTTTAATCAAAAGTCCTCGTTCATTTCAACCGTTCCAACGTGCTCCTAGTGCGCCAGACTTACCAGCGACTCCATTTAGGTTCATTTGCTATTTCGTTAACCAGTTCCGTTGGTGGTATGTGGCAATGGTGATCCTGGAGGTAGTACACGCAACTTGTGGCATTATGTTACCTTATGCCATTGGTGAGATCATTCGGAGTGTAACGCGATCAACAAGCGACAGCAAGCACATTTTTGATGTCGTGAGGCAACCCGTGATGTTGTTCACCGCTTTGAGTGTAGGTGAAGTGGTATTCGGGCGATCAGCTGGACTTTTGCAAACTATCCTCCACCCGATCCACCGACAGCACATCGTTCGGTCTCTATATGCCTACTTGCAGCACCATTCACATCGCTACCTAAGCAGTAGTTTTGCTGGGGCTTTGGCACACCGGATTAGCGAAACCTCTCTGGGTGTCACTCAAACAATGCAAATGATGATTACTGAATTTATGCCAGTAATCATTGTGTATACTGTGGCTACAATGTTACTGTATCGCGCCTATCCTCCGCTTGCTGCACTCGTAGGGGTGTGGGCAGTTCTCTTCGTCAGTATTTCGTTCTGGCTGGCAACTCGCTGCCGAATATACTCCCGGAAAGCCGCAGCCGCAAGAAGTGAGACAACTGGCATCATCGTAGACGCAGTCACAAATCTTACCAGTAGCCGACTATTTGCTCGTCTGGGTTTTGAACGACGCTATTTGAATGAGCAATTGAGGCGTGAACTTAAAGAGGTGAGAAAGTCCAACTGGTACTCGGAGCGAATCCGCTGGTTTCAGTTTATCTCAGCAGCGATTTTGAAAATTGGCACCTTGTATTACTCGCTCTCCCTCTGGAGTCAAGGAAAGATTGCTGCTGCTGACTTTGTGGTAGCAACTAGCTTATCGCTGTTAATCATTAGTGAAGCCCGCAATTTAAGTAAACGCTTTCTAGAATTCTTTGAACACATCGGCAATGTCGCCAATGGTGTCTACACCATTGTTCAACCCCACGAGTTGATTGATCGGGAGCAAGCGATCGCTCACCCAATCACCAAGGGTCGCATTGAGTTTCGGCAAGTAAATTTCAATTATTCTTCTGAGAAAAAAGTATTCCACAACCTTTCTATCACCATCCAACCGGGTCAGCGTGTCGGACTGGTGGGCTTCTCTGGCTCTGGAAAATCCACTTTTGTCAATTTGATTTTGCGTCTGTTTGACCCCCAATCTGGACAGATTCTTATTGATGGGGTGGATATTCGAGATATGACTCAAGATACCCTCCACGCGCAGATCAGCTTGATTCCCCAAGATCCATCTCTGTTCCATCGCACGTTACTGGAAAATATTCGTTACGGACGATTGGAAGCAACCGATGAGGAAGTGATCGAAGCAGCACGCAAGGCTTATGCTCACGATTTTATCGTGCAAATGAAGGAGGGTTATCATTCTTTGGTGGGTGAACGTGGGGTTAAACTCTCCGGAGGACAGAGACAACGCATTGCGATCGCGCGGGTGATCCTCAAAGATGCACCGATCCTAATCTTAGATGAAGCTACCTCTAGCCTTGATTCCATCACTGAAAAAGTGATCCAAGATACCCTAGATTCAGTAATGCATAGCAAAACGGTGATTGTAGTAGCTCATCGCTTGTCCACTATCGCCCATCTAGACCGCATTTTAGTGTTTGATCAAGGTCGCATTGTCGAAGATGGTACCCACACCAAACTCTTGGCAAAGGGTGGTGCTTACTACAGGTTATGGAAAATGCAGGCAGGTGGATTTTTGCCACAAGAAGCCGCTCAAAGTACCAAAGTCTGAACTTGACTGTCAACAAGGAGGAAAAGGAATTGCTTACAGCCTATTGCGACACTGAACTACAATTAACTGCTGACGTGCTAGTAATTGGTGGTGGTCCTGCTGCCGCATGGGCAGCATGGGCAGCCGCAACCCAAGGTGTCAAAGTCATCATTGTTGATAAAGGTTTTCTGGGTACGAGCGGTGCAGCTGCTGCCAGTGGGAATGGTATCATGGCACCTTCTCCAGAGAATTGGGACAAAGTTTTATCGGAGCGTTATCGCCTAGGAAACAATCTCGCTAACTTACGTTGGATCGAGCGTATGATCGAAAAAACTTGGCTCAGTTTGCCCCTAGTGGAAGATTGGGGCTATCGTTTCCCCAAAGAAAATGGGGAATCTGTGCGCCAGAGTTATTATGGTCCGGAATATATGCGGATACTTCGCAAAAATCTCTTGCGTGTTGGTGTGCAAATTCTCGACCAAAGTCCTGCTCTAGAGCTTTTACTGGCTGATGACGGCTCAGTAGCTGGAGCCAGAGGTGTGCAGCGGCAAAATCATCGCACCTATATCGTTCGTGCTAGTGCAGTTGTCCTGGCGAATGGCGGTTGTGCCTTCTTGAGTAAAGCATTAGGTTGCAATACCAATACAGGTGATGGACTGTTGATGGCAGTGGAAGCTGGCGGCGAACTCTCTAGTATGGAAGCTTCTAATCACTATGCTATCTCGACCGCTTTTAATGCCACAGTCACAAGGGGTGTTCCCTTTGGCTGGGCTAGTTACACCGATGAAGCAGGTAATGATCTTGGTGGCTATATCAATGGTCGTCGCGACCCATCGTTCCTTCCCAATGCCCTCCTGAAAGGTCCCGTTTATGCTCGTTTGGATCGAGCCACACCTGAAGTCAAAGCAGTGATTGAAAAGTCTCATTTCATCGCCTTTCTACCTTATAAAAAAGCAGGCATTGACCCTTATACAGAACGAGTGCCTGTAACACTGGTTTTAGAAGGTACAGTCCGTGGTACAGGCGGAATTCGGATTGTGAATGATAGTTGCGGTACAAAGGTTCCTGGACTTTACGCTGCCGGTGATGCAGCATCGCGGGAGTTTTTAGCCGGTTTAGCTTCTGGGGGCGGTGGTCCTAATGCTGCCTGGGCAATCTCCACAGGACAATGGGCAGGAGTTGGTGCAGCCACCTTTGCCAAGAGTCTGGGCGCTCATGCCCATGAGCGGGTTGCACGTCCTGCTGGTCAAGCTGGATTGCGTTCGCAGTCTCCCGCTTGCGAAACATTCGATAGCGAGGCAATTGTGCGCGGTGTACAAGCCGAGATGTTTCCGTTAGAGAAGAATTACTTGCGCTGTGAGCAGAGACTTCTGGATTCCCTCGCCAAATTAGAAACGCTGTGGCAGCAAGTACAAATGAACCCAAAACAAGATACAGTGCGCGATGTGGAATTTTCTCGTCGAGCTGCGGCTCTGACGGCTGTAGCACGATGGGGATATTTTAGCGCTTTACATCGTACAGAAACGCGCAGCGAACATATTCGTGTGGACTATCCCCAAACCGATCCGAATCAGCTTTATTACCAAGCTACAGGCGGCTTAGAAAAACTTTGGGTGAGACGAGATTGGATTAAGGAAGCAAGCGCTACACCACCAGTATTAACCACTCAAACCACAGCCTCGGTATCAAAGTTATAGCAGGAGCAGTATCATGATCGAGCTTGTCAGCCATAAACTCTGTATTAATTGTAATGTTTGCGTCCAAGTATGCCCTACAAATGTCTTTGATGCAGTTCCCAACCAGCCGCCTGCGATCGCCCGCAAGGAAGACTGTCAAACTTGTTTCATGTGTGAGGCATACTGCCCAGCGGATGCGCTCTATGTTGCGCCGCAATCTCATACCAATGTTGCAGTCAACGAGGATGATTTAATTGACAGTGGCATTATGGGTGAATATCGTCGTACCTTGGGTTGGGGATATGGCAGAAAAAACAATAGCGAATTGGATACTGCTCATAAACTGCGCCAACTGCCGCGCCCCTATCAAAGCTAATTTGGGTGTATTTTCTCACGTTTCAATTCGGATTGCCACATATAGATTAAATTCTAAAAAAAGGAAACTTCATGTCACAGAAGTCTGATTTGCAAAACCTGCTTTATCCGTATCTCGGCGGACACCTGGCTACTGCTCTCTAAACTTGGGCGACAGTAGAACTAGAAAAGCTACGTTTGAGTAGGAATACAGCTAAGACGATACCCAAAATAGCCAATACTGTAGTCGGATAGAAGAAGACTGTGTAACTACCGAATATGTCTCTAACTCTTCCAGCCAGCAAAGTTCCACATAAAGCACCAGCACCATAAGCAGTGAAGACAATGCCATAGTTTTTGGCGTAGTCTGCTGATGAAAATAGGATTAAGGTAGTGGTAGGAGCGATCGCTAGCCATCCCCCAAAGGAAAAGTAAAATAGGGAAAATGCAACTAAATAGCTAGCTACCGCACCTTGACCTGCTTTCAGCATCATTAAAGAAGCAATTAATACCAATGTAAAAGACACAATTGCCCCCAACTTAGGACTAAAGCGGTCAGTAAACCAACCAAAAAACAAACGTCCCAAAGCATTAAATACGGCAAATAAGGAGACTGTACTAGCTGCTGTTGCCGCATCTAGTTTAATAATTTCTTGGGCTAATGGGCTGGAAATACCAATTGCTGCTAGTCCAGAGAAGGTGCCGATGGTGTAGCATAGCCACAAGCCGTAAAATCCTTGACTTTGTACCATTGCACCTTGATTGTGGTTAGATACATCGCCAACGTTAGTGGTAGTTAGATTCCATCCTGCGGGTTTCCAGTCTTGTGGCGGTGTCTTTAATACAGTGGCGATCGCTAAAATAATCGCTGTAAAAGCTACGCCTAAAATCACAAAAGTCTGCCGCACTCCATAACCATCAATCAGAGATTTGGCTAATGGTGCAGTAATTAACGGCGACAAACCAAAACCAATGACAGTTAAGCCGACAGCAACACCTTTTTTATCAGGAAACCATTTAGCAACAACCGCTAAAGGAACTCCATAAGCTATACCCACACCTACACCTGCAATTACACCGTAGGTAAAAGTCAGCAATTGTAAGTTGCCATTGATACTCGATAGGATATAACCTAGTCCCACAATCACACCACCAACTGCTGTCACCACACGAGAACCAAAGCGGTTGATGTAAAAACCAGTAATTGGCATCAATATCGCAAATAGTACTAGCAAAACCGTAAATGGCAATAAACTTTCTGTGGCATTAATGCTCAGTAATTTTTCTAGAGGTTTTCTGAAAATACTCCAGGAATAGACAGTTCCCAGGCAAAGTAAAACGGTTGCACCAAGGGGAATAAGCAACCATCTACCCTTTTCTGCTGGCATACCAAAAAGCTGCATATTTTGCATCTACTTTATTAGATTATTTTTCCCTTAGTATCTCACCTTTTTGGTTTTACAGATGTATTAACCCTGTTTGGTCACTTTGGGAGAATGCAATAGCCCAAAGGGTTACGGAGCTTTAGTTTCCAGCTTTGGCTATAAATTTTAGTTTCTATTAGAAAATAAAGCCTCAAATGTTGATGAATATCTGCGCCAGCATCCAATAAACATCTCCAAAAATAATCAAACCCTTTGTAAAACTAGGTTAGAGGGCATAAATGCAATCATGAATCTATCCCACTAATAGTAGAAATATGATAATCTGCTGTTGATGAAGGTAATATGTTAATTGTTGGTCTTCAAATACTACTGCAATTGCATCTGGTGTTTTTTCTACCTGTGCTTCTAATAACTCATGAATACACTGTTGAGGATATTTAGCCTGAGTCTGGTTCCACTCCACAAGCAACTGACGTTGCTCAGATTCTGTCAACAGTGGTAATTCTGACAAACGCTGCTGTGGATTAGCAACAATTCCTTCCAGCAACGTTTGCAAATGCTTGACCACCCTTTGTATAGAACTTTTCTCAAATAAAACAGTATTGTATTCTAAAGTACCAACTAGCCCCTCCTGTGTATCTATCATGTATAGGCTTAAATCAAACTTTGCAGTATTCCTTGTGTCTTCCAGAAGGCTTAAAGTTAAACCAGGTAATTCTAACGCAGACATTGGTGCATTCTGAAGCACAAACATCACTTGAAATAGTGGTGTATGACTCAAGTCTCGCTCTGGTTGCAGTTCCTCAACTAACAACTCAAAGGGTAAATCCTGATGTGCATATGCTCCTAAAGATACTTCTCGTACCCGTTTGAGTAGTTCAGAAAAAGTAGGATTTCCTGCGAAATTAGTTCTCAATACCAAGGTATTGACAAAAAATCCAATTAATCCTTCTATCTCTGCTCGGTTGCGGTTAGCAATGGGCGAGCCGACCACAATATCTTCGCTACCTGTATAACGCCATAGCAAAGTTTGGAAAGCTGCCAACAGGGTCATAAATAAGGTAGTTCCCTGCTGACGGCTAAATTTATTTAAGGCAAAAGAGAGCTTATCTGATAGCTCAAAAGAGCAGTTTGCACCTCGGAAAGTCTGAATTGCTGGTCTTGGATGGTCAGTAGGTAACTCTAATACTTTTGGCGCGTTCTTTAACTGCTCAAGCCAGTAAAATATTTGGGTTTTTAGTACTTCTCCTTGTAGCCATTGTCGTTGCCAAGCTGCGAAGTCTACATACTGTATTGGTAGTGCAGGTAATGGTGAGGGCTGTTTATTACAGAAAGCTTGGTAAAGTGTTGCCAACTCTTGCACTAGTACACCCATTGACCAACCGTCAGAGACGATGTGATGTATTGTCAGTAATATTATCTGTTCTTCTTGGTGAAGACGTAATAGTTTTACTCTCAGTAACAAGTCGGTTTTGAGGTCAAAAGGTTTTTGTGCTTCTTGTGAAGCTTGTTGTTTAACTTCGGTTTGTTGTTGATTTGCAGGTAGGTTACTAATATCAAATATTGGTAATGTGAAAGGCGTCGCTTCAGAGATAACAGCTATTGGTTGCCCTTCTATTGTCTGGAAATTGGTTCGTAGAGCTTCATGTCGGCTGATAATTGCGTTAAAACTTTGTTGTAGTGCAGCTACATTCAATTGTCCCTTGAGGCGAACAGCACCAGCAATGTTATAAAAAGAACTATTTGGCTCTAATTGGTCAAGGAACCATAACCGTTGTTGAGCAAATGATAATGGTAATTGTTGCGATCGCACAATCCGCTCAATGTTTGTTGCTTCAACTACTGAGTCTACCTTAATCGCTTTTTCAATTTCTTTTGCTAATCCAGCTATTGTTGGTTTTTCAAACAAATAACGTAAAGGAAGTTCTACTTGAAAAACTTGTCGAATTTGGGAAATGACGCGAGTTGCAATTAATGAATGTCCACCTAATTCAAAGAAATTATGATCAATACCTACTTTATCAATGCCAAGCACTTCTGCCCAAATACCTACTAATAAATTCTCAATTGGTGTGGAAGGAGGGATAATACTTGATGATGAGATTTGTGTTAATTCGGGTGCTGGTAGCGCCTTACGGTCAACCTTGCGATTAGGTGTGAGTGGAAGTGAATCTAATGTGACAAAATTTGTTGGTATCATGTAGCTTGGCAACTTTGATTCTAGGAAGCTACGCAGTTGAGAAAGAATAAATCTTTGTTCAATTTCACCAACAAGATAAGCAATCAAATGTTGCTCTCCAGAGGAATCATTGCGAGCTACAACTACATTTTCTCGCACCCCAGAATATTGGCTGATAACAGCTTCAATTTCCCCCAGTTCAATCCGAAAACCACGTATTTTAACTTGATG